>CABZMN010000001.1 GCA_902526825.1 uncultured Candidatus Actinomarina sp.
AAGAACAAGAAGACTGTGCAAACAATCCAGCTGCGCCAGGATGTCAACCTGAACAAGAAGGTCAAGGACCACCACCTGAGGGAGAGGGTTATAATCCTCCTCCTGGTGATGGCGATGTTCCTCCTGGTGATGGTGATGACGATGTTCCTCCTGGCGGTGGTGAAGAAGCACCTCCTCCTCCTCCTGGCGGTGGTGAAGAAGCACCTCCTCCTCCTCCTGGTGACGGTGGTGAAGAAGCACCTCCTCCTGAAGAAGAGAGTCCTCCTTCTGGTGGCGGTGGTGACGAACCTCCTCCTCCTCCCGGTGGTGGTGGCGAACCTCCTCCTCCTCCCGGTGGTGGTGGCGAACCTCCTCCTCCTCCTGGTGGCGGTGGCGAACCTCCTCCTCCTCCTGGTGGCGGTGGTGGCGAACCTCCTCCTCCTCCTGGTGGAGGTGGATAATCCTTAAGTTTTATTCGTAGGAAATAGCTTCTAAAATATTTTGTCTTGATGCCCTAATCGCAGGAATAATTGCGGCAACTATGCCTGAAAATATTGCGATTCCTATCCATAAAAATGTTTGTTCAGCAGAGACAACAAATTCAGTGAAACCTTGGTCTTCTAATGCTTGGATTAGACTCCATGAAAAGAATATACCAAGCCCAGTACCAAGAATTGCACCAAATATTGAGATGATCGAAGATTCTATAAATACCATATTTCTAATTTGTTTTCTTAGCGTTCCTATTGCCCTCATTAAACCAATCTCCCTAGTTCTTTCATAAACTGATAGTGAAAGAGTGTTGGTAATTCCAAATAATGCCACAAATATAGAAATAGATAAGAATCCATAAATAACATTTAACAACAACTGAATCTGGCTATTTGCTTCATCAATTAAAGCATCTTGATCGCGTAACGTTACTCCTGGATAATGATCTACAATATCGTCAAGTTTATTTTTAGTTGCTTCATCTTTGTTGGTTACGTTGAAATATATTTCAGTATCTAAAGATTCGTTTGAGAAAAATTCATGGTTATCCAAAAGAAGAAAAAATTCAGCTGGGGGTTGGGTGGTCCAATCAAAGATATACTTAACAATAAAATCTTTTTTTCCAACTTCGGGGATTGTCAAAGTTACTCTGTCATTTAGTGAAATATTATCATTGTCCGCTTTAAATTTTAAAACTCCAATGGCATCTTGTTTATAAAAATCTTCTCTTGAACCCGCTATATCAACAGTCTTGATTAGATCAAAAACTTCTTTATCAACAGCTCCCAATATTAACGGTCTATTATTGTACCCAACAACTGTTGCTCGCGTTCTTGAAAGTTCTGTAACTTCTTCAAGTTCAAGCAATTCTTGAGATAAACCTGTTGGAATACCTGGTGATGAAAAAATTTGGGCTGCACTGACTTGATAATCTGCGAGAACAACTTCTTTAACAACTTTTTCTGCTTGTGCCTTAAATGATGTGGTTAAAACATTTGCAAGAGATATTAAAGTTAGTCCAATCATTAATGCTGAAGCCGTAGAAGCTGTCCTTCGTGGAGTTCTTTTAGAATTTTCTGTTGCCAATTTACCAAGAATCCCAAATATAGTGTTATAAAGTTTATCAAAAATACTGACAAAAGGTTTTGTGATAGAAGGTGTAATTACAGAAATACCAATAAAAATTATGCTTGCACCTAAGCCCACTTGTTGAAGTACTGATAGAGAAGGAGCTCTAAAAAAGGAATACAAAACACCAAAAAGGACTGCCAAACCTGACAATGAGACTGATGACCCTACAATCAATCTTATAAATAGCGACTTTCTTTTTGGAGTTGATTGACTATCTCTAATTGCTTCAAGAGGGCTTACTTGAGATGCTTTTCTAGCTGGTAATAACGAAGAAAATATAGTCACAACTACACCAATAATAATTCCTGTGACTGCAGCACTAGGAGTTAAAACTAAAGGACCTTCAGGTAGACCGAAATCAAAATACTTCAACCCCTCTTTAACAACTACTGATAAACCAATACCTAATGCAACTCCAAGGCCCGAGCCGATTATTGCCATATATAATGACTCTGAGACAACAAGTCTATAAATCTGTTTTTTAGAAGTTCCTAAAGCTCTTAATAGAGAGAGTTCTTTTGTTCTTTGTAATAAAAGGATTCTAAAGGTGTTTTGAATAATAAAAGCTCCTACAAAAATTGCTATTCCAGCAAATACATTCAATATTGTGTTAAAAAAATCAAGACCTTGTTTTATAGAGTCTGCTTGTTCAGCTGCTGCTTCCTGAGCATTTATAACTTCTAAACCTTGACTATCAATGTTTGAAATAGCATTTCGAACTTCATTTATATCCGCATTTTCATCAACCACAACATTTATAAAATCTACCTCTCCTATGGAATCTAAAAGAACTTGTGCGGTTCTAAAATCAAAGAGAGCAAAAGATGCTCCTCCTGGTGATCCTGTGTTTGCAAATTCTGCTATCCCAACGATGGTGAAAGTAGCTGGTATTGCTCCTGCAAGAACAGTGACTCTGTCTCCAACACTGAATCCATTACCTTCAGCTGTTGTTGAATCCATAACAACCTCTTTGTTGTTTGTAGGAGGCTGTCCATCAATTATTTCCCACTGTGATGCATAAGGAGATGTATCCCACGCAGCCCCAAAAGTCGGAGCAAAACCATTTTGAATTAAAATTGTTTCTCTTTCACATTCTGGATTGTAAGAGTGACAGTCTGGTCTAGGGCCAAATTTTATAAATTGAGCAAACCCAATAACATCGCCCCATGCATCTTTTACGCCAGCTATGGTCTTTATTTCATTTATTTTTTTATCAGATATCTTTCTAAACTCAAATGATATTGGACCTTGACCTCCATCGTCTCCAAAACCTTGAGCGAAATCTTCCTGGATAGGCTGAACAACTAAATCAATTCCTTCAAATACCCCAGAAAATAAATTATCAAAGGCATTTTTGTTACTTTCAGAGAAAATATTTGCAGCAATTATCACTGAAACTCCCAGAATTATTGATGAAGTTGTTAAAAATATTCTTACTGGATAGGTTTTAAGGTTTTTCCAAGCAATTAATAGAAGTGGTCTTTTTGTAAATCCAAACATTAAATATCGCTTAAGGATGTGACTCTTGAGATAATCTCTTCTTGAGATGGCTCTTCCATATCACTTGCTACTTCTCCATCTTTTAGCATTATTACTCTCTCAGCAAAAGAAGCAGCGAAAGGATCGTGTGTCACCATAACAATGGTTTGGTTTAACTCTTTTACAACAGATTTCATAAAGGTTAGTAGTTCTTTGCTTGATTTTGAATCTAAATTTCCTGATGGTTCATCAGCAAAAATTACTTCTGGCTTAGTTGCCATTGCTCGTGCAGCAGCGACTCTTTGTTGCTGACCGCCTGAAAGTTCATTTGGTCGATGATTTAATCTATCTCCAATATCAACAGCATTAACAATTTGGTTGATCCATTCTTCATTAGGTTTTCTACCCGCAATAGAGGAAGGTAGTGTAATATTTTCTTCCGCAGTTAATGTTGGAATTAAGTTAAATGCTTGAAAAACAAATCCAAAAGAGTCTCTTCTAATTTTTGTTAATTCTTTATCATTAAGACTTCCTAAATCTACGCCTTTTACATAAATTGATCCTGAAGTTACTTTGTCTAATCCCGCGAGACAGTGGAGAAGGGTTGATTTACCTGATCCAGATTGACCCATTATTGCCGTAAATTTATTCTCATAAAAATCAAGATTTACATTGTTCAATGCTGTAACTGATGTTCCATCTTCTCCATAAACCTTTGTAAGGTTTTTTGCTTTTATTATTTTTTCCACTTTATAAAGAATAGAAGAGATAAGAATTTTACTTAAATGAATTTTGAATCTTAAAATTTTTTTGGTATGTTATTAAATATGAAAAATGTAATTAACTGGCATTGGTGGACAACTACATAAGTAGGTGCCCCAGTTAGTTAGTTCTTAAACCGGGCGCAGCCCGGTTTTTTTATTACTGTCACTGGAATTAAAACTCCGGGCTCAACCCAAAGAGCTAAGGAGTAAAAATGAATAAACAATATAAATATCTACTAAATGAAAGTGATATTCCTAAACAGTGGTACAACATCGTCCCGGATCTTCCAAATCCTTTGCCACCACAACTTAATCCCCAAACTATGGAACCTATTGGTCCAGAAGATTTGGCACCTTTATTTCCAATGGGTCTTATATTACAGGAGGTATCTGATCAAAGTTATATTGACATTCCAGAACCTATTTTGGAATTATATAAAATTTACAGACCTTCACCAATGTATAGGGCTTTAAGGTTAGAAGAAGCATTAGGTACGAAATCAAGAATATATTACAAGTATGAAGGTGGGTCACCTTCTGGTTCACATAAGCCTAATACTGCAATTCCACAAGCGTTTTATAACGCTGAAGAAGGGATTAAGAAAATGGTTACTGAAACTGGTGCGGGTCAGTGGGGTTCTGCTTTATCTTTCGCATGTCAAGCGTTCGGTATAGAGCTTGAAGTTTTTCAAGTAGCTGCATCATATGCTTCTAAACCTCATAGAAAGACAATGATGGAAATTTATGGTGCAACAGTTCATCCTAGTCCGTCTGAAAGAACAGATGTTGGAAAACAATTCTTGTCTGAGGATCCAAACACACCTGGAAGCTTGGGTATAGCAATTTCTGAAGCAATAGAGGTTGCTAGAAAAGAGGAAGGAACTAGATATGCTTTGGGTAGCGTTTTAAACCATGTACTAATGCATCAATCAATTATCGGCTTAGAGGCTTTAAAACAAATGGAAATGGCAGAGGACTATCCAGATGTAATTGTTGGGTGTACAGGGGGCGGATCAAATTTTACAGGTTTATTTTCTCCCTTTGCAAAAAACAATATGGAATCAAATAAAAAAACCATAATTCGAGCTGTAGAGCCTCAAGCATGTCCATCTTTGACTAAAGGTGTTTATACATATGATTTTGGTGATTCCGTAGGTATGGCACCAGTTGTAAAAATGCACACTCTTGGATCGAGTTTTGTGCCCGATCCCATACATGCTGGTGGTTTAAGATATCATGGCATGGCTCCATTGGTAAGTGCTATGTATGAAGATAATCTAATTGAGGCCGAGGCAATTGGACAACGAGAATGTTTCGAAGCTGGTCAGCTTTTTGCAAAAACTGAAGGTATTGTCCCAGCACCTGAAGCTACTCATGCTATAGCTTCAGCAATTAGAGCAGTAAAAGATGCTGACCTAAGATCTGAGCAAGTAGCTGTTTTGACAGCAATGTGTGGTCATGGGCATTTTGACATGAAAGCATATGAAAACTTCTTAAGTGGTGAAATAATTGATTATGATTTCCCTGCTGAAAAGGTAAAAGTTGCTTTGGAGTCAGTTCATAAATAAAGTGGTTATCTCCCTCCACTCCGATACTAAAGGACCTGTTTCGAACAGTACTAATGTATCAAACGTAACGGTTGCGGGAATGAGATTATCAAAATCTTTAGATGGATAAGATTTTGGTAACTCGTTCCCGTAATAAAGTGACAGATGTGGAATCCATAGACTTGGCCATCCCTCTATATCGATTATTGAGTTTTGAAAATTTGTATTATCTGAGGATGTTAAGAAAAGTCGTTGAAAGTAGGTCATTCCTTCTTGGATTGTATCAAATGTAATATCGAATCTCTTCTTTGGTATTTTGTTAAATACATCCATAGCTGAGAGTTCAGTCTTTAAGTTCGTTACTAATGTGACGTGTGGATTAAAATATTCTTTATTTTCTTGATCAGATAGAGTCTTAATTACTTTCTTTATATCTGATACTTGATTTGAAGATGACTCAACCCATATTGAATACATACCGTTCTTAAATTTTAACTTTTCTTAATTTGCTAGCTATAAAACAAATAACAAAAATAAATGTCGCAACTAATGACATTGTGGGTCCTGAAGGAAGATTGTAGAAATAGGATAAATACAGACCTGCAACAGAAGAAGTTACTCCAAAAAAAATACTTACAAATATTGATGAAAGAAAAGTGTCTGTTATCTGTTTTGATGCTGCTGCTGGAATCAATAACATGCTTAAGACTAAAATTATTCCAACTGTTTGAAGAGAGGCTACAATAGCAACAGATAAAACCACAAGAAACAAATAATTTAAGAAGTTTGTATTTAATCCTCTGACTTCTGCACCAATTGGGTCAAAAGAGTAAAACAACAACTGTTTAAAAAAGATTGTAATTAATAAAACGACCACAAAACACATTCCAACCACAATAAGAACATCAAAACTACTAACCGCTAATATCTGGCCAAACAACAAGTCTTCTAAGTTTATGGTTACATTAAGCAAAGAAATTAATACAAAACCCAGAGCAAAGAAAGATGAAAAGATTATGCCAATAGCTGTATCTTCACCAATATTTGAGTTTTTAATTATATAGCCTAGAAAAATTGCAATTAGTATTGATGCTGGAACACCTAACTCAGAAATACTAAAACCTAAAAATACACCTACTGCAATAATGGGAAGTGTGGCATGAGCCATAGCGTCAGCCATAAAACCCATATTCCTATTTATCGCAAAAGGGCCTAATAAAGAAAGCATGACTCCTGAAGCACTAGCTGTGATAATAGAGCGGGTCATAAATTCATACTTGAATGGCTCAACTAAAATTTCAATCATTATTTTTGCTGTGACTTTCTGTCGTGTGATACTTAAACATTTCATTATGAGATCCATACATTTCTTCAATAACTTCTTTGGTTAAAACTTTTGAGGGATCTCCGTACGCACAACAATGTCTGTTAAGGCATAATATTTCATCAAATTTTTCCTCTAGATTATTTAGATCATGTGTAGCGATTAAAATTGTTTTTCCATCAAGATTTATATCACTTATCAGATTCATGATGTCTTCTTGTGCTCCAACGTCTACTGCGCTGAATGCCTCATCTAATAATAAAATATCTGCATTTTGAGCTAACCCTCTTGCAATTAATACTCTTTGAAACTGACCTCCAGATAAATTGTTAATATTTTCATCGATTTTATCTTGAAGACCTACATTTTCTAATGCTTGTTTGATTTTTATATTGATTTTTTTTCTTGAAAAGAGGTTTAAAGATTTTCTATCAATTAAGCCCATTTCAACAACTTGTTTTACAGAAAGTGGAAAGTTTTTATTAATTAAATCTTTTTGTGGAACATAACTTATCGTTCCTCTTGCATCTTCCGGACTCATTCCTTTTATTTTTAAACTGCCGTCAACGATTGGTATTAGTCCAGCGATGGCGTTGAATAATGTTGACTTTCCTCCGCCATTTGGACCAACTACGGCTACTTTTTTTCCTTTATTTATAGAAAAAGTAACGTCGTCTAATACTTGTAAGTTCCCTAATTGAACACAGCAACCATCGGAAACAATGATTGCTGTGTTTTCAAAATTATCTTCAGTTATGTTGTCCATTGTGATACCTTTCTGTTTAGCTATTGAAAGTTATCTACAACCAACTTAATCAGTATTACTGAGATTCTCCACAATTAATTCGACAGCACTGATTAAAAAGTCAGGATAAGATTGGCCTTCTTTCAAAGTTTCAACCCATAATCCCTCAACAGCTTTAATACCAGTCTCTGCAACAATTGTTTCAGCATAAACTGACGGTGCTTCGGATTCAATAAAAATGACCTTTACATTGTTGTCTTCAATAACATCAATAACATCAACTAATTGAGATGGTGATATTTCATTTGAAGAATCCAAGTCAGGAATAATGGTTGATAAAACCTCTAATCCAAATTTTGCCTCTAGATACCCTAAAGATTCATGTGTTGTGATTAATTTTCTATTTTGTGAAGGAACTGTTGATATTAGACCAGATACCTGACCTGTTAAACCACTCAATTCACTCTTGTAGTCTGATGATAAAGCTTTGTAACTAGATTGATTATCTGGATCAAATTCACTTAATTTTGATTCAATATATTCAACAGCGTATACAACTCTACCTGGATCAAACCAGAAGTGAGGGTCGAACGCACCATGATCATGGCCTTCATGCCCATCATGACCTTCTTCATCATCATGACCTTCTTCATCATCATGACCTTCTTCATCATCATGATCATCATGATCATCATGCCCACCTTCTTTAAATTCTATTGGAAAAACATTATCGCCAATTTCAGCGAGTATCTCTTGACTACAGGCTGAGTTTTCTAGCAGTTTTACCACGGCCGCAGGTTCATATTTTAAACCTGTATAAAAAACTAGGTCGGCATCTGCAATTAATCCTGCATCCTGTGGAGCAGGTTCGTACGTATGTGGATCCGCTTCAGGCGGCATTAAAATTGTAAGGTTTACATTGTCTCCAGCCACTTGACTAACAAATTCACCCATCATAGGGGTGGTGACTACGACATTTAAACTTCTTCCATCTGTTTCTGGACATCCTGCTTCGGTACCTCCAGAACATGCAATAAGCACAATTGAAAGAGCAACTACACTAAATTTAAAAAATTTGTTTTGTTTCAAAATTCTCCTTTTTAATTTTTACAATATTTGAGATTAAGTCTCAATTATATATTTGTCAACAATAAATGAGAATTATTCTCATTTTTTATTTTCTAATTTTTCGTTATAATTAAATAATTATGAGAGACTCAAAAAAAATTTTATCAGAACATAAAGTTTCGATAACTAACCCAAGAATTCTTGTTCTTGAGGCTTTGTTAGATAATAAAAACCCTCTTACAATTGATGAACTTCAATCAAAACTAAAAAACAAAGTGGCAAAATCAACTCTTTACCGTGTATTAAATGATTTAAAGAATATAAACATACTAAATGAGTTTACAGATCCCAATAACGCAACCGTTGTGGAACTTCTTTTAGAGGAAGATTCTCATCATCATCACTTATTTTGTAGTGACTGTGGAGAAATAATAGATATTCAAATGGGTGAAAGTTTTGAAAGCACTTTATCAAAAGAAATAAAAAGAATAGAAAAAAAGTTTAATTTTATAATTGAAGATCATAGGCTTGAGTTATTCGGAAAGTGTACTGATCTTTGTAAAAATTGTATTTAAAGATTTAAATAACAATTCCAACTAAGGATGCTTGAATCAACATAGATTCAATTGCTTGATAGGTATGAAAATCTAATAACCTATTTACAACAGGGGTGAGGATACTTTGTGATGATTCAGTATCCACTGCCAAATAAGCAGTTTCATATCCTTGAATTGTTAAATTACAAACTACACACATATTAAAATTCCCTGTTTTGTACAATTTTATAAAATTATTAGTTTATTGTAAACACTAGATGAAATATAATTCATCACCATATCTCAATCATGGGGTTGTAAATGTTGGAGATTTACCAATCCCTTTTGATATTGTTTTAAACTCTTCGGCTCTTGTTGTATTAATCACATTTGTATATTTGAAAATTTCCTGGAAAGAATCAATAATTGTCCGTAGAGAAGAGTCTTTCAATAACAAGGAAAGTCTGACTGGAAAAATATTTGGGTTTTTTATATTATTTTTGCTTGTTACTCCAGGAATAGTTAGTAACGAATCAGCACAGACATCAATAGCTCCTCTTTTACTTTGGGTCTTTTTATGGATTGGTGTTCCCATCCTTGGTTTATTGTTTGGAGATGTATATGCAAAATTTAATCCACTAAATTTATTTTCTATTTCTTCAAATAAACCTAAGTCTGTTTATTTTGCTTGCATCTTGTTTGTTGGACTAACCTGGTTTGAACTGGTTTGGAGAAAACCTGGAAATCCCTTCAATATTGGTGTTGTCTTTATATTGCTTTTCATTAGCGTAAATTCATTGAGATATTTATTAAAAAAATCATTAATAGAAGTTGATCCATTACTTTTGCTTCATTATTTATACAGCAAACTTAAACTGTTCAACTCTAAACCTTACTTCCGATCATTATTAGATAATATCGGGAACCTTGCAAGGTTAAAAGGTATTGAGTATTTTGTACTTTTAATGATCGGTACCGTAACTTACGATGGTTTGAGAGAAACTACTTTTTGGTATGAACAATTCGGACCAAAAATAAATGATATGGGATTCTCAACATTAATGTTTTTTCTGATGAATTTAGCAACAATTCTGTTTTATCGTTTTGCCTGTTTCTTTGCAATAAAGATCGGAGGGTCTGATCTTGAGCTCAATAAAGTATCTAATCTGTTTGGACATACAATGTTACCCATTGCTTTTGCTTATCACGTTACACACTATTTAACTCTGTTACTATTTGAATCTCAAACTTTCTTTTATCGAATGAATGATCCCATTGGGACCGGATTAAATCTATTTAGTACTCAGGAACCATCTATTAACTATTTTGTAGAACCTATAGTTATCTGGAGTATTCAGGTAGGAGTTACACTTTTAGGCCATATGCTTAGTGTTGTTTTAGCTCATGATCTAGCAGTAAAACTTTTTGGTCATCAACAAAGTGATAAAACTCAATATATATTTTTATTCATTACTGTTGCATTGACGCTTCAGGCTTTATTTGTTTTGAGTGTCGGATAACTTTTTCTCTATACTTGCAATACGCTCAGCTATTGGAGGATGAGAATAGTAATAAGAACTATATAAAGAATCTGGTGTTAAGTTGCTTGCATTATCTTTAGTAAGTTTTAGAAGACCTGAAATCATATATTTCCCATCAGTAAATTTAAAAGAAAAATCATCTGCTGCAAATTCCCTTTGTCTTGATAGATAAGAAGCAATAGGTCGAGTAAAAAAGGTATACGTCCCAGCAACAAGGTAAAAAAGAATAAATTTGGAATATAAAGTAATGTCATTTAACCCATGAGATATAAAAAAGTTTTCTGACTTAAAAACCTCGCTTAAAATATAAAAACCAATAAAACCAAAAACCAACGAGCTAATAAGTGACTTTCTAATATGTCCAAGTTTATAGTGACCTAATTCGTGACCTAAAATTGCCTCCATTTCATCAGGTGTAATTGTTTCAAGTAATGTATCGTAAAAAACTATTCTCTTATTGTTACCAAATCCAGTAAAAAAAGCATTTCCATGTGAGCTTCTCAAGCTAGCATTCATAACAAAAAGACCTTTTGCTTTGAATTTGACTTTCTCTAACAGTTTTTCTATTGGCTTTTTAAATTGCTCGTCATCAAGAGGTTCAAATTTATTGAATAGTGGCATTATTAATACTGGGTAAAGAAAGAAAATAATCAACTGTATTGAAAATACTGCACCAAAAGCAAATATCCACCAGTTGCTTCCTAGGTTTTCAATTATTCCAATCACCACTGCATAAATTGAACATGATATAAGAGATGAAATAATCAGATTTTTGAATATGTCTGTTACAAATGTTTTTTTTGTTGTCTTATTAAAACCATATTTTTCCTCAATCACGAATGTTGAATATATAGCTAAAGGGATTTCTAGTATTTCTGAAATAATAATTATAAAAAAACCTAGCAGAATAGCACCTAGTATATTTGATGATGTTATTCCCAAAACGACTTCAGTTAGCCAGCTAAGTAATCCCCCAAGGGTAAGAAGTAAAAGAATAAATATACTTACTAAAGAGACGAGAATCTGAAACTTTAACCTATCAAGGTTGTAATCTGTAGATTTTTTATATTCCTCACTGTTGACAATATTTTCAAACCTTTCTGGAACCCTTCCTTCGTTTTGTTTTATAGAATTTATATTTCGATACTTTAAATAAGTCTCAATAGTAAATTTCAATCCTATAAATAAAATAAATAGAGTTGTGAAATTAATTGATTCTATTGTTTCCAGAATTTCCATATCAGACAATATTAACTGTTTTAACGGTATCTAAATAATTTTTTAAAGTAAAAATAAAGGTTCCTTATCTTTATTTACCAAATCTTCTATCCCGTTGAACATACTCTCTAAGACACCTTAAGAAATCAATCTTCCTAAACTCAGGCCAATAAACATCTTGGAATACAACTTCAGAATAAGCACTTTGCCATAGTAGAAATCCAGATAGTCTTGACTCTCCGCTAGTTCTAATTATCAAATCGATATCTGGTGAGTCAGGAGAGTATAAATGGTCTCTTATTTGTTCATCATTAATACTTTTTATCAAATCATCAATGTTTAAATCTTTGTTTTCTTTGAGTAAGCTCTTTATTGCATCAACTATCTCCTGCCTACCTCCGTAACCGAGTGCAATTGTAAGTACTTTCTCACCTCCTCCTCTGATTTCTTGTAATTGTTTAATGGAGTTTTGAAGATATTCTGGAAGTAAATCAGTGCTTCCTACAAAATTTATTTTAAAATTATCAACTAGATCATCTATAAGTAATTCTTGAAATAATTCATTTAAAACAAGATAATAAGAATTTAATTCCTCATCAGGTCTTGAAAGGTTCTCTTTAGACAGCAACCAGCTTGTAACATGATTAATTCCAAGCTCATCACACCAGGCTAAACACTCTTTAAATCGAACCATTCCAATCCTGTAAGAAACTTCATATGTAAGAAGATTCTCCCTTCTTGCATAACGTCTATGCCCATCATGAATTAGGCCGATGTGTTGTGGAAGGTTTTCATTTTTTATTTTGTTTTGAAGTCTATTTTCGTATACAGAATAAACAAATCTAGGAGTGACCATAATTAACTACAAATTGCTTCAATGTCTTCAATAGTTTTTGGTGCTTCCTCGGTTAAATTAATTGGTTCATCATCAGTGCAAACAATATCGTCTTCAATGCGGATCCCTATTCCAAGAAGATCTTTTGGAATTATGTGCTTAATAGATTTAGCATCTTTCATTTCTTCATTTTCTAATTTTGTCGCTTTTTCCATACCAAGGATTTTTCTTCTTTCTCTAATTTCCTTCGGGTCTCTTTCAAGTAATTTAAACTCAATTTCTGGTTTGTTTGGCCGTATATAGATACCAGGCTCAACTGTTGTTACCATACCTGGCATTAATTTTCTAGGCTTATTGTTTTCTTCTATACTTCCAGCGTCGTGAACATCTAGACCCAGCCAATGTCCTGTTCCATGCATAAAAAATTCAAAATAATGCATCATAGAAATTGTTTCATCAACTCCCATTGGAACTAATCCTAAATCAACCAATGATTGAGAAATTGAAGAAACTGTTAACTTATGAATATCGGACATAGTATTTTTTGCGTTTACATTACTAATCCCAAGGGCTTGAGCCTTTAGTACTTCTTGGTAAACATCTTTTTGTGGAGCTGAGAATTTCCCATTTATTGGAAATGTTCTAGTTACGTCAGAAGAATACATATTATATTCTGCTCCAGCATCAATTAAGACCAAACCATCATTATCTACTTTTTCTCTATTTGTTGAGTAGTGAAGAATACAAGAATTGTCTCCAGATGCAACAATTGATGGATAGCCAAGTCTTTCAGCACCTAAATCATAAAATGTTTTTTCCATTTCTGCTTCAATTTGGTACTCAAACATTTCTTTTTGAGCGTACTGCATTGATACCTTATGTCCTTCGACTGTTATGTCACAGGCTTTTTTCAAATTATTAATTTCATCATCATTTTTGATAAGTCGAAGCTCAGAAAGTATAGGAGAGAGAGACTTTAGCGATGCATCACTAAAACTAGCTCCCCTTTGATCGTATGGTGTTGCTTGATTAATTATTTTTTTATCGTATTTTTCGAAAGAATTATTTGAGTAATTACAGTAAATATTTTGTATTCCTGAGAGTAGTTTTGGGGCTATTTTTTCATAATCCTCATAAGTAAAAGCGTCTGTTGCACCAAAGAGTTTTTTTGCGCCCTCTGGTCCAAATCTTTTTCCATCCCAGGTTTCCATTTCTACATTTCTATCCTGAACAAATAGATAGAGATCTGGTTGTTTGTTTTTAATGATGATTATTGCATGTGCAAATGGCTCTGGCCAGGCTGTTAAATAATGGAAGTTTGAATCTTGTCTAAAATCAAAGGCTACATCATTGTTTCTATAAATTGTATTGTTTCCATGTAAAAGAACAGCTCCTTCGCCTATTTCTTTAGCAAGATTTTCTCTATTAAATTTTGATAATTCCATCATTCAAATAAGGATAATGTAGATAAGTAGAAAATTGCTAGTAGATTTTTATATCAGATACGAATCAAGTGATTTTGAAATTAAAGTTGCCTCTTTATTTCCATAAGAAATGATTAAAACAACATTATCACCTGCTATCGAAGCAGCTATACCATCTATATATAAATTATCTACTGCTTCGGCAACAACTTGAGCCGCAGCAGTTGTTGTTTTTATAATGACTTGGTTAGAAACTGGTTCAACGCTTACAACAAAATCTCTTAAAGCTTTTTTGGCTATTGATTTTTGGGCATTATTTATATCATCTTTTGGAAGAATATATTTTAAATTATTTTTTGAATCTCTTTTTTTACTTGCACCAATTTCCGTAAGGTCTCTAGATAGAGTAGCTTGCGTAATTGAGATACCACTATTTTTTAAGATTCCCTTTAATTGATTCTGGGAAGTAATTTTTCCCTCTTCAATTAAATCAGCAATTAATTTTTGTCGTTGTATAGTTGATTTTGACATATGTATAAATATACATTATTTTGAATATTTATACAACTAAAGTTTTTTATAAACTTCCTTGGCTAATTTAATTGCTTCGTCTTTTGAAACTTCACCTTCATTAATTCTTTGTTCATACAAAGACTGCATTATTTTTCCTAAGATTGGACCTGGCTCAATTTTTAAAATTTTCATAATTTCATTTCCATTCACGGGAGGCCTTAATTTATCAAGTTCCTCTTTTTCCTTAACTTCTTTAATTCTTTGTTCCATCTCATCAAGTGTTTTATGTATATCTTGTTTTTTTTGTTTGTTTTTAGTTGTTACGTCTGCTCTAACTAGTGCATTTAAATCATCAAGCATATGTCCGGCGTCAACAATATATCTTCTTACTGCAGAATCTGTCCACCCCATCTTAAAAGTATGTGGGCGCGCGCTCTGTTCTACAAGTTGTGCTACATCTTCAATTGTTTTATTGTCATACTTCAATCGTTTTAATATTTTTTTTGTCATTCTTGCACCAACTACTTCGTGGTGTCTGAAGTGAACTTTGCCATTTTCTATACCTTTAGTATTTGGTTTGGCAATATCATGCAGAAGCGCTCCCATTCTTAATGTGAATTTTGGTGGTACCCCGTCTAAAACTTCTAATGAGTGTTCGTAAACATCTTTGTGGTGGTGCTTTGGATCAACTTCCATTTTAAGTTCATTTATTTCTGGAATGATATACAAACTTAAACCACTTTCGACTAAAGCACGGATACCCATTGGAGCGTCTTTGCCGAGTAAGAGTTTAGTAATTTCATCTCTGACTCTTTCAACTGATACTATTTTGATTCTTTCAGTATTGTTTCTAATTGCTGTATAAGTATCATCATCAGGTGAAAATCCATGAGTGCTAATGAACCTGCATAGCCTTAACATTCTTAGAGGGTCGTCTGAAAATGAAATAACTGGGTCATCAGGAGTTTTAATTATTCCCTGAGCTAAATCTTTAAGTCCGAAAAATGGATCAAGAAGTTCGTTTTTGTTAATCGAATAAGCTATCGAATTAATTGTGAAATCTCTTCTAGAAAGATCTGAATTTAAATCTGGTACTGATTGTATAGATGGGTTTCTTGAAGAATTTTCATATGTATCTTTCCTATAAGTTGTTATGTGAATTGAACTTTCTTTAAGTTGTAACTCAATCGTTCCAAATGCTTTCCCTACTTCTGTAGTTTTATACCCTTCATCATTAAGCATTTTTATAGACTCTTCTGGTGATGCATTAGTTGTGAAATCAAAATCTTTTGTAGGAATGTTTAAAATACCATCCCTTACAGCACCTCCAACAAGATAAAAATCATATCCATTTGATTCGTAAAGGTTCGAAAGAGATTTTAAATATCTATTATTGTCAATTAAATCTGAAAGACTTCTTGGTACCATATTGTTAGCTTAGAAGAATTTTAGGGTAACAATAAAATATGAATTCAAAAGTTGATTTTGCAGCTGGTGGCATCATTTTAATTGACAAAAAGATACTGCTGGTAAAAAATAGATTAAGTGAAGAATATGCGGGTGATTACGATTCTGGATTTTGGGGTTATCCAAAAGGTCATTTAGACGATGAAGAAACACCAATAAAAGCTGCGGAAAGAGAGGTTTATGAAGAAACTGGTTTTAAAGTTTCTGCTGTTGGAAATAAACCTATTGCAGAATCCCGTTATGAGATAAAAAAAGATGGTGAACCAGTTAAAAAAACTGTCTGGTTTTATGAAATGAATGTTGTTGAAAGTTTCTCAAAAGAGCCTGATGATGAAATAGAGGAGATTGCCATTGTTCCCTTTGAAGAGGCTTATAAATTATTAGCATATGAAGAAGATAAAAAAATTTTAAAATATGTATTCAACAGAAAATAAAAAGATTCATTACTTTTACAACGGAATATTTTATACAAGGAGTATTAATGAATTTGTTAATGATATATTGTTCCAAAAAATTTACGGAGGAGAAGGGCTTTTAAAAAAAATATTAAAAATATCAAAAAATTCAAACATTAGTTTTAGTTCGTCAATGATAAATGAAAATTCAATTAAACCTTGGATTAAATCAGGATGGACCATCAATCATAAATTAAATGTTTGTGTATTAAACCTAAGAAATTCAAACCATAGAAACCTGAGTGAGAATAAACAAATAGAAATTAAAAAACTTGAACATAAAGATATAGAATATTTGCTTGAATTAGATCACAAAATATTTGAGGATTATTGGAAAAATTCTAAATCAGGTCTTGAGGAGACTATGAAGAGCTGTAACAACAATTATTTATTTAAAAGTGGAGACGAAAATAACCTTGATGGTTATGCAATTTTAGGAGAGACTAGAAAGTTTACTTATCTTCAACGAATAGGAATAGTAAAGAACCATCAAGGATCAGGTCTTGGAAATAATTTACTTAATTACGTAATTAATTTTGCTGTTAAAAAAAAGTTTATAAATATGAAACTTAATACCCAAAGCGACAATATTGCCGCTCTTAATCTATATAAAAAAAATAAATTTGAGATTTCACCAAGAAAGCTTGTAATTATGAAAACTTCATGAATAGTTTTACATAGCTTATGATTAACTTATGGAGGAAGATAGCTTTATTGAATCGGTTGAGAGCTTAATAAAAAGTGTAAAAGATCTTATTGTTCAACCCGTAAAAAGACTTACTGGTTTTGCATCTTTAGGTTTACTACTTGTTGTATTATTAATCACTGCAGTAATATTTTTATTCTCAGGAATATTAAAGATTATGCAAGGACTTGGTCTTTTACTTGGCGTTAACCCTACTGGATTTGCAATGGGTGCACTCGGCTTAGTATTTATGATTTTGTCATTGAATAGTTACAGAAAGAAAAAAAATGGATGATTTAGCAATAATTGGTTCTGGTCCAGCTGGATATACAGCTGGAATTTATGCTGCAAGGGCCAACCTGGAACCAGTTTTATTTGAAGGGTTAGAGTCTGGTGGACAGTTAATGCTCACTACAGATGTTGAAAATTATCCAGGTTTTGATCAAGGAATTATGGGTCCTGAAATGATGCAGGTATTTAAAAATCAAGCTGAAAGGTTTGGAACAAAAATTTTAACTGAGACTGTAGATTCAATAGAAAAGATTGAAAATGGATTTAAACTAACAACTTCGAAAAATACTTTTGAGTTCAAAACTGTAATTATTTCATCCGGAGCATCGGCGAATTGGCTTGATGTAAAGGGAGAAAAAGAGCTGCAAGGACACGGTGTTTCGGCTTGTGCGACTTGTGACGGTTTCTTTTTTAAAGATAAAAATGTAATAGTTGTTGGTGGAGGAGATTCGGCTATGGAAGAAGCTTTATTTCTAACTAAGTTCGCAAAAAATATAACTGTTGTCCACAGAAGAGATTCATTTAGAGCAAGTAAAATAATGCAAGACAGGGTACTTAGTCACGACCAAATTGATGTCTCGTGGAACAAAGAAGTTGTAGAAATTAAAGGTGAGGGTCAAGTTTCATCTGTTCTTCTTAAAGATAGTCAAACAAATGAGGTGGAAGAAAAAGAAATTGATGGAGTTTTCATAGCTATAGGGCACACACCAAATGTAAGTTTTTTAAATGGATTTCTAGAGCTTGATGAAAAAGGATATATAAAGACTGGGTCTACTACTGCTACTAGTACTAGCGTCCCTGGTGTCTTTGCAGCAGGAGATGTTGCTGACTCAATTTATAGACAAGCCGTAACTGCAGCCGGTACCGGATGCCAAGCAGCAATTGATGCTGAAAGGTGGCTTGAAAATTAAATTTGATTTATCTTCTATTGTTGATAACTTATCGAATGACGAAGTTGAAGATTTAAAAAATAAATTAAATTATGTTGGCTACTCAACCAACCAAGATATTAACGAGTTAAAGACAGTTGTTGAAATATTTGTCGATGACAATAATTTAGAAAACATAAACAATAAAGAAGATCTTTGGGAAGAACTCATTAATTTTGGATACAAACTTGGAGACAGAATATTAAGTTTTAATACCAAGGAACTTTATGGTTCAGATGTTGAAGAACTCCAAGAACTTTTATCAAGAATGGGTTTTTATTCCGAACCTATCAACGGAATATATTCAAATTCTGTTGTTGAGGCTGTAACAAGATTCCAAGAAAACAGAGGCTTAACTATTGATGGGGTGGTTGGGCTTAATACTGTTTATGAAATTAGAAATTTGGTAAGGCCTGGTCAAGAGATCTCTTTAAACGAAGCAATAAAGTCAATTTCACCAAACCTTACTACTGGAACAATAGGTTTTAATGTTTGTTTTGATGTTCCAAATTTAGGAAGTTATAAAGAACAAATAAAATTTTATGATCAGATCAAAAAAAGTTGCATAAATCATGGAATTATTTCAATATTTGCATCAGAAATTAATGAAGAACTAAACCTTAAAAATAAAATACAATATATTAACAATCTTCAACCGACTTTGTTTGTTTCGTTTAATAACTCAGAAGAGGAATCAGTTAATTTCTTTAAAGGAAGGTTTTCTGAGAGTGTTGTTGGAAAAAAAGTTGCAGAACATTTATCTGAAACTTTGAAAATTGAATCAATAGGTAAGTCCTCAAACATTCTTAAAGAAACAAAATCAGTTGGAATTGTCATAAATGGTAAATTTTACCAAAAATTAGAAATTGATAATTTAATACAATCATTGGTTGATTCTTTAAAGAATCAGTTTGAAAACTAATTTATTTTATTAACAAACTTATCAAGCTTATCTTTTGAATCAAAGGTAAAAGATAACTTATACTTGTCTTTGCTTTTATTTATTTTTACTTTTGATCCTGTTTTGTCCTCAAAAAAGTTTTTATAGTGAGTGACTTCTTGATCAGAAATTTTCTCACTACTAAGTTCTCTTACTTTATCTTCTACCGCCCTACTTGAGAGCTTTAGGGAAATAATTTCATTTAGAATAGAGTTTTGTAAATTAAATTCTAAATTGATGAGTGGCCGTACTTGCCCCATTGAGACTTTTTCTTCTTTTAGGGCTTGATAAACTGTGTCGCTTAAATTTGTTAAACGTAGAATATTAGAAACGTGTGCTCTACTTTTACCAACCAGTAGCCCTATTTCTTCAGGACTTAGATTGAATTTTTCTGATATTTCTTTATAACCCATTGCCTCGTCAACATGGTTTAATCTTTCTCTTTGAATGTTCTCAACCAGGCCAACAATTGCTGCGTCTCTCTCACTTATGTCTTTTATGAGACAGGGTACTTTTTCTAGGCCGACCATTTTTGATGCTCTTAATCTTCTCTCTCCTGCAATTAACTTATATTTATTTGGCTCCACTTCTTGAACAATTAGTGGCTGAAGTAAGCCATTTTTTTCGATTGAATTTTTTAACTCATTTAGTTTATTTTCGTCAAATGTTGTTCTTGCTTGAGAATTGCTCTCACTAATATTTTGGACATTTATTTCTCTTACCTTATATTCTCTTACATTTGTATCAGTTATAAGACTGCTCAATGATCTTTTCATTAATATTCATCCTTTCTAATAATTCATTAGCTAATTGATAAAACTCTTTTTTGGATTTGTTGTCATTGGTAAAATCCTCAACGGTTTTTAAATAGTATGGGCTATCAGCAACATCTGCCGAGCTTGAAACTTTTGTATTTAAGAGCTTATCTGCCAACAAATACTCGAGTTCTTTTTTAAAATCAAGATAGCTTGATCTTCCAGTTTCTATTTGGTTTAATACAACCCCTAGGAAAACGGGGTTAACTTTTATTTGTTTTGAAATTGTTTCTTTTGCAAAAGACATTGCTTGAGAAACTCCTTCTATTGCTAAAAATTCTGGTTTTGTTGGTATTAAATAGAAATCAGAAGCACACAATGCTTCTTGTACAAGTGAACTCATTGTTGGAGGTGTATCAAAAATTACTATATCAAAGTTTTTAAAAACTAATGATTGCAGAGCTCTTGCTAGAACAGAACCCCCGATTATTTTTTCATTATTAAATTTTAGAATAGATTCATTTGAGGGAATTAAGGCTAAATTATCACCATGAAAAGCGATTTCTTTTTCCAATTTTCCTTCTATAAGATCCTGTGAAGTAAGTATTGATTTATTTTGTTTATCAAAATCAAGATACGTTGAAGTATTACCTTGTGGATCTAAATCAATAATTAGTGTTTTTATTCTATTATTCGAATATATTTTTGCAATATTTACAACAATAGTGGTTTTTCCAACACCACCCTTTTGACATAATATGGATAAAGATTTCACATATCAGTTATAACATCTATATAACGAAAATTATTTTTATTTATGAGAAACTTTTCTTGTTTCACGTGAAACATTGTATTAAATATTTCTGATGATTTAGAGCTAGATGAAACAAATATGATTAAATTGTTATCTTTTATTTGTTTTTTTTCTAATGTTTTCAGAATATTAGAGGTTGAAACATAGCATCTCATTACAATTATTGAGTTTTTTGCCTCTTTTAGAATTGTTTTTGCATCTTTTTTTGTGGGTTTAGCGTTGTTCAAATTTAAAATTTTTACTAATCTTTCCAGTTCATATATTCTTTTTTGTTTGTTGTCTACTAATGAAACATTTGTTTTGTTTACAATTGAGATGGGTATGCCTGGTATTCCAGCTCCTGTCCCAAGATCAATAACTTCACATTCACTTAAATTTTTGAATTTTTTAATTAATTTTGCAAAATAAAGTGAGTGAATTATAAATTCATCCCAAATAAATTGATCTGTTTTTTTACTAATTAAACCCGTCTTTATGGCAGTATTTTTTAGCCATGCATGATATTCAAATAATTTATCTTGATGTTTTTTAAAGCCGTCTAAACCCCACTCTGGTATTTGGGGTTCAAAACTCATTCTTCTTCGTTGCTACTAGGTGCAAAAACTACTGATCTATATGGCTCTCTGCCTTCAGAATATGATTTAATTCCATCTATTTCTGCTACAGCATCATGAAGGGTCTTTCTGTCTACAGAGTTCATTGGTTCGAGCATAACTTCCTGTTTATCCTCTAATATTTGTTTAGTAAGTCTCTCAGCATAAATTGTTAGAGCCTCTTTCCTTTTTAAAGCATAATCTGCCACATCAAGTCTTAGTCTTGTTCCAGCGCCTGTTTTTCTTTGAACTGCTGTTCGTGTTAGTTCATGAAGTGACCTAATAATAATTCCTTTTTCCCCTACAAGGGCTTCGGTTTGTTCTCCTTTAACGTTTACAACAAGATTTTTATCTTCAACTTCCCCTTCAACTTTTCCATCAAGGCCAAAAGAGTCAATTAGTCCTTGTAAAAAATCAACTGATACCTTTAATTGTTCATTGGGGTCTGCTTCAACCCTTGGTTTTTTTGGCTCATAGCTTCTTTTTTCTCTTTTTCTATTGTCTCTTTTATTCCTTTGTTTGTATTGTCTCGAGTTGTTGTTTTTAAAACCAGATCTTACTGAGATTCTTACAAGGGCTTTTGTCCCTCCGACCCCAAAAACTCCACCTTCAGGTTCGCGTAAAATACTTATGTTGGCTTCGGTTGCATCCTCTAAATTAAGCTCTTTCAAACCTGCTTTAATTGCATCATCAATGGTTTTTGCTTCAACCTCTACCCATTTGTCTGACATTATTTTCTCCTTCTTTTTTTTCTGTTTTTGCGAGGGTCTTCTTGTTGCTTGGTTTCCGGTGTTTCCTCGTTCTCTTCATTCTCTTTTTCAGTTTTGTCACTTGTTTCTTCTTTGTCTTCTATACGAATAATTAAGGCTTGTTGACCAATTCTGAAAATATTTCCTGTCAAGAAATATACGACAAGGCCTGAAGGCAAAGTCCAGGAAATGAATCCAAAAAATATTGGCATAACCTTTCCAATCATTTGCATTTGCTGTGCTTGTGGGTTGTCGCTTTTTCCTTGTTTTTTTGTAATTTGTTGTTGTTGAAATAGTGCGGTTGCAACAACCATTAAAATAAGAACAATATATGGAGCTCTTTCTACCCATCCTGATATTTCAGATGCAGGTATTTGAAGATCCATGTTAAAGAAAAGAATATTTATATTGTTTTCTAGGTCTGAAAATAAAGAATCAGATTTTGGAATAAACAAGAGCGGCTCTCTCAACACTCTAAACAAAGCAAACCAAACAGGCATTTGTACTAATAAAGGAACAACACAACCAAGCGGGTTGATTCCTTTTTCTTTATAAAATGCTGCTATTTCTTTGTTTAATTCTTCTTTATTGTCTTTATGTTTTTTTTGTAGCTTCTTGAGCTCTGGTTGAACATCTTGCATTCTTTTGGTAGACCTTGTTTGTCTAAGGGTTAATGGGAAAATAATTATATTAATTATGACTGTCAAAACGGCTATTGAAACACCATATGAGGGGACATATCCGTAAACAAATGAAAGCAAAAAGCCAATAGCTAGTGCAAAAGGTTCAATTATTGCCAATTTTTACCAAACTTTCTATATAAGGGATTACACTTATAAACCCTTTCTATAAAAAGAGGGAAAGTCCTAATTAAACCATTATTTTCAAGACTTTCTCTTATCGCGCTTGAACAGGTTGGGTAATATAAACAATTACCCTGACCAACGCCAAAGAGTCCAAGCAGTGAACGAAACACTGTAAACAAAATGTTTGTTATCTTCATTTTTTAATTAGTTTGGGATGAGAAGAAATTATTTTTTGTATTTCTAAAATCTTTAAATTTAAGTTTTTTTTCGATCCAACAATGTAAATATCAAAACTTTCTTTATCTTCTAAACCCCTAACTGCCTCTTTAATCCTTCTTTTAAATTTATTACGTTCTACTGCGGTTGTCTGCTTACTTGAGATACTTATACCAAGTCTTGAAACTTTTTCTTGGTTTTTCTCTATATAAACCTTTAATCCTTTTTCAGTAAAACAATTTGTTTCTTTTTTCAGTCTGAAAAAATCATTTTTCTTATTCAGTGCAGTAAATCTAACCAATTAGCTTATGCAGAAAGTGTTTTTCTACCTTTTCTTCTTCTTCTTTTAAGAATTTCTCTGCCAGCTCTGGTGCTCATTCTCGATCTAAAACCGTGTTTTCTACTTCTTTTTCTATTACTAGGTTGATAAGTTCTTTTCATTTTTCTTCCTGTTTAAACACAATATATTAAAAAATTATTTAAACAAAGTAAATTAATATTTAATTTCAAAGTTCGCGAAAACAAAACTATCTTCGCGAAAACAAAACTAACTAGGTTTTATAATCTGAAATTAACTTATTGTTTTTCTTATTATTTCCTCAAATAAAACCAGCAATAAGTGGGTTTTTAGTTGTTGTGTCTTTGTTTTCTAAAAATTAATATGTTTTTGCCACTCTATGATTTACGAAGCAATTTTATTAAATTTGTTCAGAATGAGTAATTTACTTAAAGAGTTTAAATCTAAAATACACAAACTAGATTTATCTAAAACTGAAAGATATTGGTTAGAACAAGTAAATTTTGAAATTGAAAATGAGTCTTTAAGTATTTTGGTAGGATCAGACTTTGTAAAATCATCAATTGAGAAAAAACTATATAAAAAAATCAAAAAAACTTTCAACATAAGCACGGGATTTAAAGAATGTGTTTTTGTTTTGGATAAGAATATGAAAAAAGATTTTCAAGCATATGAATTTGAAGAAAAAAAGGAAACCCTGTTAAAAAACCAAGAAGAGATAAAAGAAGTTCAGCCAGATTTATCTGTTTTTGATGAGATGTTTGTCGGACCCTCTAATAATCTTTCAATAACGGCAGCAAAAAATGTTGTTAAAGATCCTGGTGGGCGTTTTAACCCTCTTTTTATTTATGGATCACCGGGGGTTGGTAAAACATATCTTCTAAAAACTATTGAAAAAGCTCACCCCTCTTCTTTTTATATTGATTCTGAATCTTTTTTAGATTCATATATTCAAGGAATAAAAAATAAAGATATAGATATTTTTAAATCAAGAATAAGATCTGTCGATATTTTACTGGTAGATGATATTCAGTTTTTTATGGGGAAAAAGGGTGTTTCTGAGGAGCTTTTCCACACTATTAATTATTTTTTAAACAATCAGAAAGCTGTTGTTTTGGTTTCAGATCAAAAACCAAATAAGCTTCTAGGATTTCCAGATCGCCTAATTTCAAGAATTTTAAACGGTTTGGTTACTGATATTGAAAAACCTGATGAAGAGATGTTTCTTAAGGCTGTTGAGAAAGCAAACGTTGAACAGGGTGGTTATTTGATTTCTAAAGAAGAGATTCAAAAAATAAGTGGATTAAGGGTCGATAGTTTTAGAGATATAAATGGAATTGTTAACCAGCTCTTAATAAATAAACAAACAGGAAAGAGTAATTTTGATTATATTAAGGAGTTGGTTTCTTTTTCAAACGCTGGTTTTGTAGAGTCTGTTGGTCCTGATCTTATATTGGATTACGTTTCAAAGGTGTTTCAAGTTGATAAAAACCTTATATCTTCAAAAAATAGGACGTCGAAGGTAAATGAGTCTAGGAGACTTTTTGCATCTCTGGCCAGGAAACATACAGATCTGTCATTAAACCAGATAGGTTTATATCTTGGTGGTAGAAGCCACTCTACGGTTTTAAGCTATATTGATAAATCTAAAGACTCACCTTTGGTGGTCAAAGAAATAAACAATTTCGACAGTTCACTCTCTATAAAAGAGGTTGGTTAATTCTTTGTCGGTTTTGTTGTCTTTTCACTCCTATAAAATCCTTTTTGTAAATTGGTTTTTTTTCTATTTATACATGTCAGACGTTCTTATTATTATTAAATTTATAAAAGATTAAGTATGAAGTTTAAAACACAAACAAGCGTATTAAAAGAAGTGGTTTCTTCTGTTTCTAGAGTTGTTAACCCTAGACCTTCAACGCCAGCTTTAACAGGTCTTTACCTTCAAGCGACGGAAGGCTTTGTAGAGGTGATAGGTTCTGATCTTGACATAACAATTAAGTCAAAGATAGCTGTTGATGTAGACGTTGAAGGAAATTGTCTTGTTAATTCGAATAAACTATCAGAAATTGTAAGAAAACTTCCCGAAGGAGAGGTTGTGTTTTCTGATGTAGGAAGTGAATTAAAAATAGAAACTAAATCATTAGACTTCACTTTAAGAAAACTAGAAGACCAGGATTACCCAGAAGCGTTCTTAAAAAAACATGAAAAAGACGAACAAACACAAGAGGTGTTGGTTTCAGAGTTGTTTGATTCATTAAAGAACGTTGGTATCGCCTCTACTCCAGAGGGTGGGAGACCTGTCTTAACAGGTGTTTACTTCAACAATCAAGACGAAAAAACAGAACTAGCGGCAACAGACAGTTACCGACTAGCAACACAACAAATTAGCAACTTCCCAATTAATGACGTAGGAATTATTTCATTTAAATCTTTAAGCGAAGTCATAAGGCTTTTTGAAAACGAAGAAGAAACGCTGAACATTAACTCAAACGAAAAAGACCTTTATTTTTTTAATGATAAATATTTTGCTTCATTACGAAAAGTCGAAGGAACTTTTCCAGAATATCAAAACCTTTTTCCTAAAGAAACATTATTCACAGCAAAAATTGACAAAAAAGAAATATTAGAAAGCCTTGATCGATCAACTGTCGTTGCTGAGGGGTATATACCCGTAACCTTTATTTTTGAAAATAATGAAAACTTAACAATCACAACACTTAATAAAGATGTTGGTGGTGGAAATGAAAGTTTAAATATAAAAATTCTCGGTGTTGAAACAGGGGATATAAACGGTTTTCAAATGTCTTTCAATCCGAATTTCTTAATTCAAGGCATCGAAGTGTTAGAAGGCAATAAGGTTTATATAAGGTTCTCAGGAAATGAAAAACCTGTGGTAGTACAAGGAGAATCAGAGAACTACAAATATCTCTTAATGCCAGTAAGAGCCTCGTGAAACAAACAAGCGGACCTGAAAAAATAAATATTGAAGAAAACAGTGCTGGAATAAATTTTAAAAAATCAGAACAAGTTAAAAAACACCTTAACAACTCTTCCTACCCTTGGAAGGATGAAATATCTTCAGGACCAGTAATTAACGACAGTCTTGTAATTTATGTCAACTCAAAAAGACTAAAAGACATAATTGAACTAGAGTCTCTAAAAATAATTAACAATATAGAAAAAAAGCTTGGATTTTCGGTGAATTCTATACGTGTTGAAATGCAAAATAGCCAACAATAATAACGTATTTCTACTAAAATAAGAGTTCAGCAAGGGGCTGTGCTTAATATAGAAAAGAAGCGTATCTTAGGAGATCCGTGCCAAAAAAAGATTCAAAAAGCTATGATTCTAAAGACATAAAGGTCTTAGAAGGTCTAGAAGCGGTAAGAAAAAGACCAGCAATGTATATTGGTTCGACCGGACCAAATGGCCTCCACCATCTAGTTTGGGAAGTTGTGGACAACTCTGTTGACGAAGCAATGGCGGGAAGGTGTACACAAATTGACGTAATACTTGAAAAAAACGGCTCAGTCACAGTAAAAGACAATGGAAGTGGAATACCCGTAAAGCCCCACCCTAAAACAAAAAAATCTGCCCTAACAACGGTCTTAACAACACTACACGCCGGAGGAAAGTTTGAGTCTGGAGCCTACACAGTAAGCGGTGGCCTACATGGAGTTGGTATTTCGGTAGTAAACGCACTTTCTGTTTTTGTGAAAGTTGAGGTAGAAAGAGATGGACACGTGTGGGATCAAAATTTTGATTATGGAAAGCCGACATCAAAAATTAAAAAAGGAAAAGCTTCCAAAAAAACAGGAACAAAAATAAACTTCCTGGCTGATCCAGAAATATTTGACGAAACACAAGTTTTTGAATACAACATTGTTTCGGAAAGATTAAGACAAACAGCATTTTTAAACAAAGGCCTCAAGATTAATTTAACCGACAACAGAGTGAAACCAGCAACAAAAGAACAGTTCTTTTATAAAGGTGGTTTGGTTGATTTTGTTGATTATTTAAACGAGGGGTTTGAGGTTCTTCATGAAAAAACAATTTCATTTTCAGATCAAAGCAAGGACTCAGAAATAGAAGTTGCAATGCAGTGGAAAAACGAAGACGACGTAAATATAAAAAGCTTTGCAAACAACATACACACCCTTGAAGGGGGAACTCACGAAGAAGGTCTTAGAACTGCAGTTACTAAAGCAATAAACGACTTTGCTAAATCTAGAAACCTGCACTCTGATATTTCTTTAACGGGTGACGACATAAGAGAAGGCCTAACGGGTGTTGTTTCTGTGAGGGTGAAAGAACCACAATTCGAAGGTCAAACAAAAACAAAACTTGGAAATACTGAAATGAAATCTAAAGTACAAGTTCTAGTAAACCAAGAATTTCCAAAATGGCTTTCTAAAAACACAAAAGAGGGCCGAGCTATCGTCGAGAGGTGCGCTGTTGCGGCAAAAGCAAGAATGAGTGCAAAGAAAGCAAGAGAGCTTACTAAAAGAAAAAGCATACTTGAAACATCAGGCCTTCCAGGAAAGCTAGCAGACTGTTCATCAACAGACCCATCAGAAAGTGAATTATTTATTGTAGAGGGAGATTCTGCTGCTGGTCCCGCCAAGCAAGCAAGAGACTCAAGGACGCAAGCAATCCTACCAATCAGGGGAAAAATTATTAACGTTCAAAAAGTTACAGAGAATAGAGCTTTACAAAATGAAGAAATAAGTTCTCTTATCAAGGCAATTGGGACAGGAATAAAAGCAGAATATAACGGTGAAGAATCAAGGTATGACAAAATTATATTTTTAACAGATGCTGACGTTGATGGCGCACACATTAGAACCTTATTGTTAACATTCTTCTTTAAATTTATGCCCGGACTCATTAAAGAAGGAAAGGTTTGGATCTCCGAACCTCCACTTTATAGAGCTAAGTCTTCTGGTTCAATAAATTATTTGAAAGACGATCAAGCCCTTGAAAGTTTTAAAAAAGAAAACAAAAATAAGAAATTCGATATCAGCAGGTTCAAAGGTCTTGGAGAAATGAACGCAGGAGAGCTTTGGGACACTGCAATGAATCCAGAAAGTAGAACCCTTATAAAAGTAAGCATTGCTGATGGAAAGGCAGCCGAAGCTAGAGCAGCAAATATGTTCGAAGTACTAATGGGCAACGACGTAGCAAAAAGAAAGACTTTTATTGAGGAAAATGCCAAAGATGTAAGGTTCTTGGACGTATAATATGGCAGCCAAGAAACCAGCAGCCAAGAAACCAGCAGCCAAGAAACCAGCAGCCAAGAAACCAAAAACCGCTACTGCTACAAAGAAAAAACCAACAACTAAACCTGATACACTAAACGGTTCAATTGCTGTCGAAGATGAAATTTCTAAGTCATTCTTAGATTATGCTATGTCGGTTATTGTTTCCAGAGCTCTTCCAGATGTAAAGGATGGATTAAAACCAGTACAAAGAAGAATTTTATACTCAATGTATGAAACAGGAATTAGACCAACAGGACCTTTCAGAAAGTGTTCAAAGGTTGTAGGTGATGTTATGGGTAATTATCATCCACATGGAAACGACGCTATATACGGAACCCTAGTAAGGTTGGGACAAAATTTTAGTACTAGATACCCCCTGATTGAACCACAGGGTAACTTTGGAACCCCGGATGATCCACCTGCTGCTATGAGGTATACAGAGTCTCGAATGTCTTCCCTGTCTTCACAGCTATTAGATGGAATTGATGAAGAGACAGTAGACTTTGAGCCTAATTATTCCGGAGAGACAAGCGAACCAAAAGTATTACCAGGAAGATTTCCAAACCTTTTAATTAACGGAGCTGAGGGTATCGCAGTTGCTATGGCAACAAATATGCCACCCTACAATCTGAAAGAGATTACAGAGGCCGTTAAATTTACATTAAAAACAAAAGATCCGAAACCACGAGATTATTTAAAAATAATAAAAGGTCCAGATTTTCCTACAGGAGGATTAATTGTAGACACTCCAACCATAAAAGAAGCAATACTTAAAGGTAGGGGGTCTATAAAACTACGAGCTGTTGCAGACATAGAAGAACTAGGAAAAGGCAGATCTGCAATTATTGTTAAAGAGCTTCCTTATCAGGCTTCAATTGACAGAATTATGGAAAAAATAGCATCTTTGGTACAGGACAAAAAATTAACCGGGGTCTCAGACCTAAGGAATGAAAGTAGTGACAGAAATGGAACCAGACTCGTTGTTGAGTTAAAAAGAGATGCCGTACCACAAGTTGTATTAAATGATCTTTTTAAATTTACACAACTTCAAGATACTTTTTCAGTTAATTCAGTGGCCCTTGTTGAAGGAGTGCCTAAAGTATTATCGGTTCCTGAACTTATTAGGTACTACGTTGATCATCAAATAGATGTAATTCAAAGAAGATCTAATTACAGGCTTGAAAAGGCAAAAGCACGGTTACATATCGTTGATGGCTTATTGCTTGCATTGAATAAAATCGATCAAATAATTAAAGTTATTAAATCTTCCAAAGACGTGGAGGTAGCAAGAAAATCAATAATGAGTAAATTTAAATTATCAGAAATACAGGCAACACACATTCTTGATATGCCCCTAAGAAGGTTGACCGCATTGGAAAAAGAAAAGCTCGAAGACGAAAAGAAAGAACTCAAAGAAACAATTAAAGACCTTACAGCAATATTAAAAAGCAGAGCAAAACAAAATCAAATACTTATTGAAGAGCTTGATGCAATAACGGACAAGTTTGGTGATGAAAGAAGATCCAGAATTGTTCCAGATGTTGGAGAGGTAAAAATTGAAGACTTAATTGAGGACGAGGAAATTATTGTTTCCATCTCATCTGAAGGTTATATAAAATCAGTTCCTTCAACCTCCTATAAAAAACAAGGTAGAGGAGGCAAGGGTGTTAAAGCAGCTTCTTCAGAAGAAGATGTAATTGAGCACCTCCTTTCAACATCTGTTCACTCTTATTTACTTTTCTTTACTGACAATGGAAAAGTATACAGAGCCAAGGCACATGAAATTCCAAAAACAAATAGGACTGCAAAAGGATCTTTAATCCACAATGTACTTTCAATGGGACAAGATGAAAAAGTTCAGGCAATAATTGATACAAGGGATTATGAAACAGAAAAATTCTTATTAATAATGACCGAGAAAGGAACGGTAAAAAAATCAAAATTCAAAGATTTTGACTCAAACTATAAATCATTACAAGCCATAAAGCTAAAGGATGGTGACAAAGTTGTTTCTGTAAAAACAACGTCTGGGAAAGAAGACATAATACTTGTTTCTCAAAAGGGACAAGCAATAAGATTCGACGAAAATAATCTCAAAGCTCAAGGTAGATCAGCAATGGGAGTTAGAGGAATAAAACTTCGTGAAGGAGACAAGGTTGTAGGTGCAGCAACATCCAGAGAGGAAACACTCTTATTTATTACGGCCAAAGGATATGGAAAGCGAACAAAATTAGATGAATTCAGAAGAGCTGGACGAGGAGGGCTTGGAGTCAAGGCTCTTAAGGTTACGGAAGCCAAAGGAGATTTAATTGGCGCTGGACCCGTTGATGAAGATACAGAGGTTATGCTTATGAGTACTGGTGGAACAGCAATAAGATGTGCTGTAAAACAAATAAAACAAATGAGTAGAGTTGCTCAAGGAGTAAAGGTTATGAAACTTTCAAAAGAAGAGGAAATATCTGCCTTTATTCCAATTAAAAATGAATCGTAATGGTAAGAGTAAACCGAGTTAGAAGAATTATAAGAAAGGTTGATCCTTGGACTGTCTTAAAAGTTTCTTTTGTCTTCAACTTTATTATTTCGTTAACAATTGTTCTTGGATTTTCAATTTTATGGGTTTTACTTGTAAACGCTGGGGTTCCTCAAGGACTTGAAGAAATTGCAAGAAGACTAGCACTACTGGACGACAATGCATCTCTGGTTGGAAATGTAGAAACTTTATTTTCTAGTGTCTTATTTTTTGCAACTGTATATTTATTAACTCAAACAGCAATAGCAACTCTAGGAGCGTTCTTTTATAACCTAATTTCAGATTTGGTTGGTGGAATCGAGGTAATAGTACTGGAGGAGTCATATAACGAAACTGGCTCAAAACCTACCAGTGATAACACCAGGAATGAAAACACAGAAACTGCAGCAATGCCTGTTGCAAAAACGTTGGGAAGATTTAGGAAACAAAAAAATAGAAATGACGATTTCATGGTTCCAGAAATGCCCAGACCAGATGTTCCAAGAGACATTGAAGAAGAAACACTAACAGAAACTTTAAAAAGTTATCCTGAGAACGATACTGAACAATAATTTTTGCTACAATTAATCACTAAATAAACAAAGTAAGAAAGCGAAGCTAGTGAGAATCTAGCGCTGTCCCGCAACTGTGATTCGAAAGATAAGTCAGGTCGACTTTATTACTTTTTTACAACAATCCTCGAGAGAAGGAATGGAGTATCGTACTTTTTCTCGTGGTAAGAAAGGAAAATATGAAAACAAAAATACTTCTTCTTGCCATGATAATTTCAATGTGTGGTGGCACATCCGACGAAGGTAATGAAAAAAACATTATTTCATTATCAACCACTCATACAGAAATTATTCAAATGCTTGAAGCTGAGAACCAGCTAATTGGTGTTGATTCGTTCTCAGAGACAGAACTTCCAGTAAAAAAAATAGATGCCTATACAGTTACAGCTGATGAGCTTCTTTTACTCAATCCAGATATTGTAATCGTTGCTTTTGACTTTAACGGTATAGTAGATGGATTAGAAAATTTAAATATTGAATATGCTCTCCTTCCACCTGCACAAAATTTGGATGACGTTTATTACCAAATTGAAACCATTGGAACAATTATTAACAAAGAAAATACAGCAAGTTCTTTAGTTTTAGAAATGAAATCTGACATTGTTGAAATTATTGAGAACTCAGCAACTGAATCTATATCTGTTTATCACGAAATTGGCTACACATATGGCATATATTCAATTAATGAAAATTCTTTTTTAGGAGAAATTTACAATATTCTTGGTGTAAGTAATATTGCAGACAAGACTGAAGACCCCTACGGATCTGGTTACCCACTTCTTGAAGAAGAACAGGTCTTAAATGCAAACCCTGATCTAATCGTAATTGGACACTCTGACTTTTTGAATAAAGACATCTCAACAAGACAAGGCTGGGATGGTCTTAATGCCGTATCAAATGAGAATGTTTATTTCCTCGATGAAAACTTAGCAAATAATTGGGGTGTAAATACTGTTGATTTGATAAATACATTATCTGAAATAATAAAATTTAATGAAGATCCTGGCTTAGTTTATAAATCAAAATATTTAGAAAGTGATCTTGGCAGTTCAGACAGTACTCAAAACATCATCATTGCAACAATAATTGTGATAATCTTGACAGCGTACATAGTTATTACCCGAAGGAATAAGAGTAAAGTACAAAGTTAAGGAGATAAATTACCATGAAGGGTTATTCTAATGAGCTCTACATACTTGCATTTGACCACAGAGGAACTCTAACAAAAGGTCTTTTAGGTGTAGAAGGAAGACCGCCTAACGAGGAAGAAGCATCAAGAGTGTCTTCAATGAAAGATATTATTTTTGATGGATTTATAGAAGCTAAAGAAACAGGTATTGGGACAGGTGAACCCGCAATACTTGTTGACGAGACTTTTGGATTACAAGTGCAACAAAAAGCAAAAGAAATGGGTGTTAAGTTCGCAGCCCCTGTTGAGAAATCAGGTCAAAAAGTATTTGATTTTGAGTATGGTGATGAATTTGGAGAAAAGATAAAAGAAGTGAATGCTGATTTTGTAAAAATTTTAGTCAGATGGAATCCAAATGATGATGAAGAAACTAGAGAAGTTCAAGGTAGAAGAATAAAAACATTATCTGATTGGCTTGAAGAAAATGAAAGAAAATTTTTGCTGGAATTTCTAGTCCCTGCGACTGAAGAGCAATTGTCGAGTGTAGATGGAGATCAATCAAGATACGATTCAGAAATAAGGCCTAAACTAGCAGTTCAGGTTGTTGAAGAGATGAGAGAAAAAGGAGCAGACCCTGACATTTGGAAGATAGAAGGATTAGACACAAAAGAAGATTGTGAAAAAGTCTCGTCTGCAATCAAAGACGGTGGAAGAGATGATGTAATAGCCGTTGTTCTTGGTAGGGGTGCAAATGACGAAAAAGTTAATGAGTGGCTGAGGGCTGGATCATCTGTTGATGGATATAGTGGCTTTGCGATAGGTAGGTCTATATTTTGGAACTCACTTAAAGGATGGCATGAAAATGAAAAGTCAAGAGAAGAAGCCGTATCAGAAATAGCCAATTCATATTTAAATTTTATCTCTGTATATCAAAACGGGAGCTAAGAAATGCCTATTGGCAAAGCGGTAATCGGTCAATCAGGTGGTCCGACAGCTGTAATTAATAAGTCACTAGTTGGCTTCATAAAAGAGGCTATTAATCAGGAATACGATGAAATACTTGGAGCAAGACACGGACTGGAGGGGATATTAAAGGAAGATTTTGTTGATTTATCTAAACTTTCAGAGTCTCAACTTTATGGAATATCAAAAACACCTGCAGCTGCTTTAGGCTCAGTAAGAAAAAAACCAACGGAGAATGATATTGAGCAATTAGTTTCAATCTTTGAGAAACAAAACATAAGATATTTTTTCTACATCGGTGGAAATGATTCTGCAGAAACTGCAAATCTTGTATATGAGGGTGCAAAAAAAATAGGATATGAAATTAAAGCCTTTCATATTCCTAAAACTATAGATAATGACCTCTTGGAAACGGATCATTGTCCAGGTTATGGTTCAGCAGCCCGATTTGTTGCTCATGCATTTCAAGGGGATGATGCTGACAACAGGAGCCTTAGAGGAATAAAAATCAATATTTTAATGGGGAGGCATGCTGGATGGCTTACCGCTGCCAGCACTTTAGGAAAATCAACTGAAGAAGATGGTCCACATTTAGTTTATGTACCTGAAAAAATATTTAATTTAGATGAATTTTTAAAGGATGTAAAAGAAGTTTACGATTCATTAGGAAGATGTGTAGTTGCTGTATCCGAAGGCATTCACAATAAAGATGGTGAGTACTTTCTCCAAACATACGCAAGCGAGACAGGTTCTGGACTTGCAGGAAAAAAAGATAGCCACGGAAACATCCAGCTCTCTGGTTCGGGAGCCTTAGGAGATACACTTACAAACATTGTCTCAGAACATATTGAAGGAGCGAGGGTAAGAGCAGATACGTTTGGCTATCTTCAGAGATCTTTTCTTGCAGATATTTCGGAAGTAGACGCTGAAGAAGCCGAGAGGGTTGGACAGCATGCAGTTGTAGTTTCAAAAGATAAAGAAAGCGGATCAATTATTCTAAGAAGACAGTTTTCAGAAACTTATTATTGCCATGTAGATGTTGTTGAATTACATAAGGTTGCAAAACACACAAAAAATATGCCTGAAGAATATCTAGAAAAAAATAAGCCGTATGTAACAAACAGTTTTTTTGAATACGCAATGCCTTTAACTGGAGGTATAGAACCTAAAACACAGATATTTGTTTAGAGGTCAAAAAAATTAAATTCTTTATGATTTAATAATTATTATTAATACATAAACATGAAAAAAATAAGCATACTCTTTTTTATTTTATTTTTTAATATCTGCAGTACCTCAGAAAATGGGGTTATTTCAATTTCTGAAAACACAACAACAACCCAAATCATAAATGAAGAAGATTATCCATTGGTTTTAGCAAAGTGTTTAAATGAAGAAAAGGGCTATCAAATTATAACTCCTTTTGATTTAGAGGATTTAAAAACAACAATAAACCAGTTAAGACAAAGTAAGGAAGACGAGTTAGAACTTGGAGAAGCTATCGATTTTTGTATTGATAAATACAACCTATGGATGGATCGAAGCACTTTAAACCCAGAAGAACTGGCAAGTTTGTATGATGAAAATATTTCTTTGGCAAGATGTCTGAGAGAAAAAGGTCTTAATGTACCCGATCCAACTCAAGATCAACCTAAAATTGACCTAAGCAACTTAGTTCAATCAAAAGATGAAATAATTGCTTTATTAGACGAATGTGAGCTTGATGAAAAAACAAACAAAAAATAAGTTCTTTATATTATTAATTTGTTTACTAGTACAGGCTTGTTCAGCTTCGAATGAGCAAAAAGGAGTCGTTTCTTCAGAAGACTTAACAACACAAACAACTATTAAAACAGTAACAACAGTCCAGGATAGCCCTGAAGTTGAAGTTCTAACAGAAGAGGAAGCACAGCTAATACTTGCAGGATGTTTAAGGGAAAAGGGTTATGACGTCTCAGATCCAAAAAATGATGAGGGCTTAAGAACAGTTTTAACACCGATATTTATTAGTTTCAATGAAAAACAGAGGGAGGAGTTGTTTGACAATATACAATTGTGTGCAGAGGAGAACTCTATTCCACTTGAAAGCAACAATAACTTTGAAAATCCTGCTGATGTTGCTGATAGACTTGATACCGAACTTGAGTTTGCGCAGTGTCTAAGAGGTAAAGGAATAGATGTTTCTGATCCATCATCTGAGGAACCATTAAGGCCAATACTTATTGAACTTGTACAGTCACAAAAATATACAGCAGATCAAATTCGAGAGGCTGCTGCTGAGTGCTTTGACGACCTAGGGCTTGATCCTCCTCCTGGCGGGTAATAAAAAATACTTTATAATTCTGATGTGAGAAAAAAAGTAACATTATTCATATTGTTTTTTTCTTTTTGTTCGCTATTTCAAAATGAAGAACAAGCTGTGGTATCTGTTGTCGATACAGATAAAGGAAAAGAGGCTATTGCAGCAGGTATAGAAATTAACGAAGAGAAGGAGGAAATAGCAGATGAAGATGCTCCTCTTGTTTTAGTTCAATGCGTAAACGAAGCAGGTTATAAATTTCAAGAACCAAAAAACTTTATAGATCTATATACAACAATTTCAACTTATTTCGAGACACTTACCGAACAAGAAGCAGAAGAACTATGGAAATCTATTGAAGATTGTGCACTCAAATACAACTTATGGGGAGTTGCTGATGAAGCACAATTTGAAGACCCAGTCCAGACTTCAAAAGAACTAGATAGAGCTTTATTTATAGCAAATTGTTTTAGAGAAGAAGGATACGAAAAAGTTCCAGACCCTAATTATTTCAACAGAGATGTAAATCTTGATGCATATATTGATGAAAATTGGGAACTCAGAGAAGATGATCCCTTAGTTCAAACTTGGCAAGGTTGTGAGGAAAAGTTACCTGAAGAACTAAAGGAAGAGTGGGATGATTAAAACTTACAATAAAAATTTTGTCTTAATATCTCTAAATACAATACAATGCTTTAAGTAGAAAAATACACATATGAAGTTAAATATATTTAAAAATAGAAATTTTTATATTTTGATAGTTTTAATTTTTGTTGGTTCTGTCACTTATTATTTTGGAACCCAAAATACTGAATCTTCATCTATAAATAAAACGCTACAACTGACAACTATATCGGTGAAACAAGGTGATCTTGAAAAGAAAGAAGAATACAACGGGACATTGAGACAAACTGACAGCAAAATACTTAATAGTCCTATGGCTGGTGTTGTAACTTATATTCCAGATGAAGGAACTATTGTAAAATTTGGAGAGATACTCTTTGCTGTTGATAACAAACCAGTCATCCTTGTTGAAGGATCAGTTCCTTTTTATAGAACATTAGATCTTAACTCTGATCCAGGACCAGATGTATTACAACTTGAAAAAGCACTAGTTTATTTAGGATATGCAGCTGATGGATTTGCTCCAGATGATACTTTTGATGAAACTACTTCACAGATGCTTAACAAGCTTTATCTTGACTACAAAATAGAAACAAAATCTGAAGTTACTCCATCTGAACAGGTTGCTATCAACTTGAAAGAAACAGAAGTGAAGAATATTGAAGAAACTATTGATTCAGGCGGGACAACAATTACTGAAGTAAATGACAAAAAAAAGAAACTAGATGATGCAAAAGAAGATGCAACAGAAGAGAGCGCAGGTTGGAAAGCAGCAGATACAGCAATTAAAGATGCTGAAGAGACCCTAACGCTTTATAGAGATGAAACAAATCCAAAAACAAAAGAGAAAAAAGCTGATGGAACTTTAGATTCTGCTATCGAAGACTTAGAACAAACAATAGAAGAACAAAAAAGAATTAAAGCACTAGAAAAAGGAAAAGAGTCAGGCATAGACGCAACAGAGGCACTTGCAATTGAGACAGCCCAAAAAGCTTATGATGATGTTTTAAAAGACTACAACGAAGGAGTTGATCAGGAAGCTGAATTAGCAAAAGCAAAAGAAGAACTAGAAGAACTTAGGTTAGCTTCAAAGTCAGAAACATTTAGTCCAACAAACGCCTATGCATCTGAAACAGCAATAATTGTTGGTTCTTATATAAACAAGGTTGGATCTGCTGTAGTTCTAAACTCTCAGCTTTATAATATTTCTTCAGTTGGAATTGAGGTTGTTTTCCAAGTTGATGCATCAGATCAAGAGACAGTTTCAATTGGAGATAGCGTTGAGATTGAACTTCCAACAGATGAAAGAGTACCAACGGTGATTACCTTTATAGACCAAGTAGTTACTCAAACTCAAACTGGAGATTTTATTGAGGTGATTCTTGAAGTACTATATCCAGAAAAAATTGAAGCTTACGATCAAGCACCTGTAAAAGTATTTGTTACAACTGAAATATCCGAGAATGTGCTTTATGTACCAGTAAATGCATTAATTGCTTTAGCTGAGGGAGGTTATGCCTTAGAAATCTATGAAGGTGAAGCTGAAGGAGGAGTTTTTGAGGGTGAGTCAGGAGTTGACACTATCTATGTAGCTGTTGAAATTGGAGTCTTTACTGATGGGTTTGTAGAAATCAAGGGAAATATTACTAAAGGTCAACTTGTAGTCGTACCACGATGAAAACCGATACAAAAACTGTAATTTCAATCAATGATATTTCAAAAGTTTATGAAGGACCACCCCCTGTAAAAGCACTAGATGGAGTTTCTTTAAATGTTAATGAAGGAGATTTAGTTGCAATTGTTGGACAATCTGGAAGTGGTAAATCAACTTTACTAAATATGATTGGTTTACTGGATAGTGTTACAGACGGCTCAATTGAAATAGAAGGCAAAGATATATCTGACTTAACAGATAATGAACTCTCAAAATTTAGAGGTGAAAAAATAGGATTTATTTTTCAAAGCTTTTTTCTTTTGCCTGGATTAACCGCACAAGAGAATGTTGCAGAGGGGTTACTATATCAAGGGATTTCAAGGTCAGAAAGGTTAGAAAAAGCCGGAGATGTTTTAGAACAAGTAGGACTAGGTGATAGGTTAAGCCACCTTCCAAAAGAACTTTCCGGTGGTCAGCAACAAAGAGTTGCAATTGCTAGAGCACTAGTACAAGACCCAGCATTTGTTTTAGCAGATGAGCCAACTGGAAATTTGGATAAAGAATCAGGAATAAATATTTTAAATATCTTAAAAGAACTTAATTACCAAGGAAAAACTGTAATTATGATTACTCACAATCAAGAACATGCAAATATGTTTAAAAAAGTAATTGAATTGGTTGATGGAAAAATTGTAAAAAATGAAAAGAAAAAAACTAAGAACTAGAGATTTATTTTTTGTTGCACTTTATGGAGTTCGCGCAAGAAAAGGCAGAGCTACTCTTACTTCTATTGGAATTGGAATTGGAATAGCTGCAATAGTTGCAGTTTCTGGAATATCAGCATCTGGAAGGGCTGACTTACTATCAACTCTTGAGTCACTTGGAACAAATCTGGTAAAAGCTTCTCCTCAAGCAGGATTTTTTGGAACTCAAGAAGATTTACCAAAAGGAGTTCTCGGAATGGTTGAAAGAATTGGACCAGTTGAAGAAGTAACATCTACAACTCAGACTGATTTACTAGTTCGTAGAAGTAACTTTATATCAGAATTTGAAGGTGGGGGAATTTCAACAATAATTACAAGCGCAGAACTTTTAGATGTAATTGGAGGTAATCTTGTTGAAGGCAGGTTCATTACACCTGGTTTGTCTAACATACCTGTAACTGTGTTAGGAAGTGTTACTGCTGAGAGACTTGGAATTACAAATCTCTCGACACCTACAAAAATTCTCATTGATAATGAATGGTTTGGGGTAATTGGGGTATTAGAAGAGCTTAAAATACATCCAGACCTAGATAGATCAGTATTTATAGGTTATGGAGTTGCAAAAACTCTTTTTGATATTGATGAGGAACCAACAACAATTTATTTAAGAGCAAATCCAACTTTTATTGAGGATGTTGTTGAGGTACTAGCTCCATCAATGAACCCTGAAAATCCTGATCAAGTAGAAGTTACTAGACCCTCAGACGCACTTGAAGCGCAACAAGCAGCTGAAGAAGCATTTACTAATTTATTACTGGGGCTAGGTTCTGTAGCTCTTCTTGTTGGAGGTGTTGCAATTGCAAACGTAATGGTTATGTCTGTTCTTGAAAGAAGAATGGAAATAGGTGTGAGAAGATCAATTGGTGCAACCCGTAGAGAAATAAGGTATCAATTTTTATTAGAAAGCATAGTTTTATCAGGAATAGGAGGCCTTGTTGGTGTTGGCCTAGGAACCTTAATTACTTTGGCTTACACTAACTACACAGATATTGTATTCTCAATACCTATATGGCAGATTTTAGGAGCAGTTTTTTTAGCCTTATTAATTGGAGCAATTTCAGGAGTATATCCAGCTATAAAAGCATCAAAAATCCAACCAGCAGAAGCAGTAAGAAAGTAATTCTTCTTGCTTTGTTGGTTTCTGCCTGCACTATTGGTGAAGAAGAAACTAAGGGCGTAGTCTCACTCGAAGAAAGTGTATCCTCTACAACAATTATTGAGCAAGTAACTTTTGAAGAAGGTGTCCTGAATTTTGCACAATGTATGAGAGAAGAAGGCATTGACTTTCCAGACCCTTCATTTGATATAGATGGCAATCCAGAATTTGATAATTTAGATATTGAAAATGAAGAAGAATTTGAAGAAGCATTTACAAACTGTGAAGATATTTTGAGAAACGCTCTTCCTGATCAATTTGATCTCGATCCAGAAGTTGAGGCAGCATTGGTTGATGCTTCATTAGAATTTTCAAAATGTATGAGAGATGAAGGTATTAGTAACTTTCCTGACCCAACACCAGGTGAATTTGGATTTTTTGCTTTTAGAGATGCAGATATTGAATGGACTTCAGACGAGGTTCAAGAAGCATTTGAAATCTGCCAACCAGAAAATCCTCTTGATTCGATAGGTGATGATTAAATTCCTGAATCAAAATACATAGGTGGGCTTACTCCTATTGTCTGCCAACACAAGCCTTCACTAATTGCACATTCATCATATGTAAACACCCATGTAACAACAAAATACTCATTTTTATTATTTAAAATTTTTATTTCATAATGAATCATCTTGTCATCTTCTTGAATTACTTCATATGAGTAATCTGTTAAATCAACTATTGCGTTGTATGGAGTAGAAATAAGCATTGATTTAAATCTTTCAATTGGTCCGGTAACCTCTTTATTGTCTTTATGAGCATTATTCCAGATTATTTCAACAGCTTTATCTGGGTCCGATGAGAAGTTTCTATAGCTTTCCATTATTTCAATAAGAACATCCTCAGAATCTTTTTGTTCAACTACAAGATCATTATCAGCATTTGTAGAATTACAACTGAATAAAAAAAAGATAATTAAAAATAATTTTTGAAACTTCTTATGCACTAAAAACAAGCGTCACAACTAAGTACAAATGCAGTAAGAAAGTTAAAAAGAGAAATGACCAAAAAAGCCTTTTTTCTAATTTACTCACAATGAGATCGTGACTAAGCCTATTGAATTTAGTACTAAATAGAAGTGAAAAACAAAAGCAACTCCCATGAATGCCCAAAATGTACGTTTTTCTAATTTACTCACAGTTGAATGGTAGTGATAAAAAAAAGTTTTAAGTAATTAATTACTCTATATTTGCTTTTTCGTATGCTTGACTATAAAGAATTAAGGTAGGTGCCCATAGTCCAACATAGATTGCTAGCTGTGAATCATCAAGCACAACATAGATTAATACCGATGCGATCACGGAAACTATGCTTGCATAAAGTCCAAGTTTTATCATTAAAAGGTCCTTTCAATTAATATTATAATTTACCACAATTATTAGTATTAATTAGTAAATGATAGAAACATTAAGTCAAAACCCGCTTTCATTGGTATTAATATTTCCAATTGTAACTCTTACGGTCTTCGTAGTTGGAATAATAAGGATAGATTTAGCTAAATTTCAACAAAAACATGTTTCAGGCAAAGAAGAAGAATAATCATTTTTCTGTCACAACAAAATACTTATATTAGATTATGAATTTTGGTGAACTAGAAAACCTTAATGACGCCGAACTCTTTGATTTACAGAATAAAATATCAGAAATTGTAAAAAAAAGAAATTTTGAAAAAGGTGATTTAGAGGAAATAATTAATAATTCTTTTAATGTAGGTTTTCCCAAAGTTGACGGCCTAGGACTAAACCCTTGGATTGAGAATTCCTTAATTATTTGCCCTGGAGCAAGAATTGATAAAACAAAAACAAGACATATTTGTAAATTTACTGTCATTGACGAGGAATGGTCATGGGAGTCACCACACATGATTAGTGATGTAATACGAAGAGACCAATCTTCAAAAAACTTTAGGCAACATTCGATAACGCTAATTTCACCATTTGAAGGCATGAAGGTTCAAGTAATATCTCAAAAATCACAACAGGGAAAACATCTTGTTGAGGGCGTCGAGTCTTTTGAATTTAAAAACGGGATACTTGAGAAAACTATGACAAAATCATCAAGATCAAGGGAACATTAATTATTCACCAAGGTTTTATAATTTAATTATATGTTAAATGTAGTCGTGATAGGTGGTGGCTTTGGGGGTCTTAAATTCCTACAACGAGCTAGAAGCAGCAAGATTAAATTTACGCTCATTGATAAACAAAACCATCATTTATTTCAACCTTTACTCTATCAAGTTGCAACAGCAGTTTTGTCACCTGCCAACATCGCTTTTCCAATAAGAAGAATGTTTAAAAATTTTAAAAATGTAAAAGTTATCTTAGATGAGGCAACTGACATTAATAGAGAAGATAAAACTGTAACAATTTCTAGTGGTGAAAAAATAAAATATGACCAATTAGTTGTAAGCACAGGCTCTAGACATTCATATTTTGGTAATGATGGTTGGTCAGAGTATTCAAACGGTCTTAAAGGCATAAATGATGCACTGCAGATTAGAGAACGTTTATTAAGGGCATTTGAAAAAGCTGAGAACGAAAAAAATACTGAGAAGAGAAATAAATATTTAAATTTTGTTGTTGTAGGAGGAGGTCCTACGGGAGTTGAAATGGCTGGGTCAATTGCTGAAATAGCTTATAAAAATATGAAAGAGGAGTTTAGAAACTTCAAAAGCTCAGATGCAAACGTATATCTTATCGAAGCCACAGAAAAAATATTACCAATGTATAGTGATAGACTTTCTGGCAAAGCAGAAAAATATTTAATCGATTTTGGGGTTCAGGTTAGAACAAACGAAAAAGTGATAAAAATAGAAAATGACTTAGTAGTTACTGATAAAGAAAGTATAGAAACAGATAATGTGATTTGGGCTGCTGGAAATGAAGCAAGCCCAATAATTAAAAAACTAAATACAAAAACTGACTCGGAAGGAAGAGCGATAGTCGATCCTGATTGTTCTATTAAAGAAGATGGAAACGTATTCGTTATAGGGGATGCCGCAAATTACAAGAATAAGAACAACTCCACACTCCCTGGTATAGCTCCTGTTGCTATTCAGCAAGGTAAATATTTAGCAAAAATTATTAAGAATAAAACTCTAAAACAAGATAGAAAACCATTCAAATATTATGACAAAGGAATGATGGCAACAGTTGGGAGATACAAAGCAATTGGCAAGATTGGAAATATTGAAATATCTGGATTTATCGCTTGGTTATTTTGGAGTGCAATACACATACTTTATTTAATTGGATACAGGTCAAAAATTTTAGTGGTTATCGAATGGATATTCTCTTACCTCTTTAATAAAAAAGGAACAAGATTAATTTATAGAGAACCTACTTAACTTTATAACAGTAAAAGAGCTATTCCTAGAAAACCAGCAAAGCCTGCAATATCTGTAATTAATGTAAGAAATATGTTTGATGCTAATGCGGGATCAAAACCTATCTTTTTAAGCATTAAAGGTATTGATGAACCAAACAAATTACCAATAAATATGTTTCCAAAAACTGAAACACTAAGTGCTAAAGAATAATCATTCAAACCAATGAAACTTAGTATTAAAAAAGATAAAACACCTACAAAAATACCATTTATTATTCCTATGAAAGCTTGTTTTCCGATTACCTCAAAAACCCTAGCATCCGAAACATCATTTCTAGCAAGAGCCCTAATTACTATAGCTAGAGATTGAGCACCTGAATTTCCACCAACTAGAGCAACTACTGGCATCAGGGCAGCTAGCAGAATGTCGCTAGCAATAGTCTCTTCGAATTGAGATATTAGTAAAGACACTATAAAAGCCAAACCCATATTTATTGCAATCCATGGGAGCCTTAATCGTATGGACTTTTGTATGGGTGTGAATATAGTTTCTTCTGCTCCAGCACCAAACGATTGTGAGAAATCTTCTGCAATTTCAGTTTGAATAACATCTAGCGCTGTATTGACAGTGGTCTGACCGATAAGTTTGTTACTTTTATCTACTACTGGAAGAGCTAACAATTCATATTGTTTAATCAAAATTGCTGCATCCTCTTGATCTGAGGACGGATTTACAGAAATTGGATTTTGAATCATTACATTTTTAATTAATTCATTTTCATCTGCAAATACAATTTCTCTGAATGAAATAACCCCGGTTAATTTCCCTTCATTATCAACGGAATATACATAAATCAGATCTTCAACATTATTGTGAAGAGCTTTTAACTCTTTTAGCGCATCTTTAACTTTTAAACCAGTTGATATTTTTGCAACCTCTTCTGACATTTGTCTACCTACCGAGTTTTCAGGATAAGTTAGTCTCTTGTTTATATTAAGTTTTGTTGACTTATCAAGAATTTCTAAAATTTCTTCGGTTTCATCTTCAGTAGATCTCTCAAAAACATCAACTACATCCTCTGTATCCATTTGTTTAAATATCTCTTCAACATAAGAATCTTTTAATATCTCTACAATTTCAATAATCGCTCTTGGTCTCAGTGATTCAAATATTTTTACCGAAGTTTTAATAGGAAGAGAGGTAATTAACTTTCCTGCTTCAGATGGGTCAAATTCTTCTAGAGTATCAGCAGAGTCAAACGGGTCGGTTTCAGCAATTTGAACCCATAGGTCTTTATTATTTTCTAGATATATAAAAGCTTGACCAGGCTCTGAACGTGCTAAATCTCTTAATTCTTCGCCTTTTAATGGTTCTTTTGAATTATTACTCATGAATACCTCGTATTCACTTTAATTGTCTTAATAAACTTTATTTATGTTAATTGTTTTTTGTGCCAGTCAATTATCGATTCAAACCTTTGAATTCTATGTTTTGGCTTCCCTGATCTAGAAAGTTCGTGGCTTTCATCTGGAAATCTAATCATTGTAGTATCGATACCACGTCTTTTAAGGTTTGAAAACAGTTGTTCACCTTGTTCAACTGGACATCTGTAGTCCTTTTCAGAATGAATAATTAGGGTTGGAGTAATAATATTATTTGCATATGTGATTGGACTTTTTTTTCTGTATAAATTTAAATTATTATTCATATCATCCAAAAGATACATTTCAGGAAAACCAATACCGATATCTGATGTTCCTACCATCGTTTCCCAATTCAGCAAAGCTCGCTCAACAATTGCAGATTTAAACATTTTCGGATAATGGCCAATAACCCAAGAGGTCATAAATCCTCCATAAGAACCACCCATAATTCCGCAATTTTTGTTTTCAATGCTCATAAGTTTCAGCATTTTTTTAAAAGAGGTTAATACGTCGTGTACATCATTAACTCCCCATTTTCTTCCACATACATCTCTCAAGAAGTAATGGCCTCTGCCTGTTGAACCTCTAGGATTGCAGGCAATAACATTGAAACCAGCTGAAGCGTATGTTTGAAATTCATCAAAAAACGTGTATCCATATTGACTAGCTGGTCCACCATGTATATTTAATAGTGTCGGTTTATTCTTACCAACAAAAATTCCCCATGTGTCTATAGCAGATTGACCAGTATCTATTCGATGATATTCACAGTCAAATGTTCTAACTTTATTATTGAAGTGATCATTTGTCGTCGACAGCTTTTTGAGTTTTCCATTTGCTAATTTAAATATTTCATCGGGACGAGAAAATGAATTTGCTATTACATACAAATCTTCATCTATAAAATTAAAATCTTTTATAGTTATATCTTCTTCAATTATTGTTTTTTTCTTACTGACATTCCTTAGAAGAGTTCTTCCAGAGTCTTCATATAAACAGAAGATTTCATTATTGTGTATTTTTACTGACACAACATTTCTATCAAATGAATGCTCAAGAAAACTCAATTTTCCATTTTCTGAGACTTTTAAAATGGTAGTGTTTGTTGGCCATTCGAATCTTTTTCTTAATCCGACGGCGTAAAGTTTATCTTGAAGACTAAAGATTTGATTAAACATTCCACCCGAATTAATTTTTACTAATTTTGATTTTACTAATTTGATTATGTGTTCCTCAAGCATTGTTCCGTTTTCATTATGCTGGCTTCCTATAAAGTAAAGATCTGACCCCACTTCAATTAGAGATGATATAGAAAGTAATGATTCCTTATCACCATCAACAATTTTTTTAATTTTTATCGAAGAAATGTTTACTTTATAAATGTGAAATCTTTTATTGTAAATTACTCCAGTGGTGTCAAATCTAAAGGGTAGCTTGTTGATAACTGTAGGTTGGTCTGTTTTATTATCTATTTTTTTAAACTCATCAGACCATTCTTTAGTAATCACATACACGAACTTGCTATTTTCACTCCAAACATAATTTACAATTGAGTCCTCAGTATCAAAGATTACTTTTTCACTATTACCGTTTCTTACAATTAAATAATTTCTCAAAGAATTTTTCTTTTTCTCAAGCGAATCAAGAATCTCTGAAGATTTAGGTGTTTTAACAAATGAAATCAATTTATTATCTTTTGAATATTTTGGGTTAGAGAAATTCCAGTTTGTAGATTCCTTTAAATCTATCGACTTATTTTTTGATAATTTATGAATTGAAGTTTCATATGAATTATTTTCTAAGTTCATTTTCATTGATTTGTAAATTAAATCTGAACCACTACTTTGAAGTTCAGACAAATTTTTAAAGTCAGAAATATTATTTGGATTCATTAATAGTTTTTTATATTATCTTATTCTATTAAAAAGCAGTGTGCCAATTATAGAGAATATAAAACCTACACCAAAGGTGTTTAAATCAGCCAGTCCATAAAGGTCAGTTGGTATAAACAAACCTCCAGGATTTACATCTAGATCAATATAGTAAAACCTATATAATACTGATGAAACAAATCCTAATGAAAATGGAATCACAATACCTTGACTTGTTTTTCTAATCCGGATTTTATAAAACGCTGGAAAAACCAAACATACTGCTAGTAAATCAGCAAATAAAAAAACCGAAAAAATGTTTGTAACAAAAAATGATAAAGCTAAAGACCCAAATGTTATTATAAGAGTGATTATTTTTGCTTCAGCAACCCCACTTTTAACAATATCTAAAGCCATTGTTGATGATATTGCACTTTGCAATGTGTCGATACTTGATGCAACCAACATTGTACAAAGGCCTATAACAAGTATTCTTGAGAAAGTATTTAATTGTATTTGCTGAATGAAACTTAATGATGGGTTTTCAATACCAAAACCAGCACCAGATGAACCAGCAATCCCAAGTATTAATACAGTTAAAAAACACCCAAGACCTGCAAAAATTGACGATTTCTTTATTACGCTGTCATCTAATGCTGAGTAAGTTCTCTGCCAGTAACCTTGTGAAAAAATTTCAGCCGCAGTCACTGCAAGGATAACTGCAATTGCAGATCTAAAGCTAGGAAGAGTGAATAAATTTAGTCCTCCAGTGTTTGCTGCTTTAATAATTTCTCCAAGACCGTTTTGACTAATCCAGAGAGAAAAAACGATAAATAATAAAATAATTATGGAGATTCCTTGAAACCTATCAGTAATTAAAGACGCTTTGAAACCAGACAGGTTTAAATATAGGAATGTGACTATGGCTATCGCTACACAAACAATTACGCCTGAAGTATTCGATATCTCTGGAAAAAGAAAATTTATGGACGCAAATTCAGCAATTAGAAAAGCTGACATATATATGATTGCAACTAATGAAACAAAAATTTGTGCAAAATTACCATATTGCTTGTTTATATATTGAGGTAATGTTGCTTTATCTGGTACAACCTCAACAATTTTAGGACCTACAAAATAAAGCAGTGCAAAAGGTGTTGCAGCTGAAATAGCATAACCAATTACATCGAATCCTAAACCATACCACCCAACCTCTGCTGGAGATACAATAATCCAAAGACCCATACCACTTGCGTAAAAACTTAGGGTCAAATTGAAAGTATTTTGAGATTTTAACATCACAAAATATCCATCCCCAGCTTCTTTATTAGAAAGCCTTCTTGTAAGCACAAGAAATAGTAAAAGGATGAAAAAGATTAAAATATAATTTGTTAAAATATCTGTACTAATTTGCACAATTACCTCATTTCGTAAATGGGATAAGAGTACCGAATATCCCTTCGTTAGAATTACCTAACAGGTTCATACGGTCGGTTAATTAACCCTCTCAGCTCATTGCTCCCGTTAGTTATATAATAGACTAAATCTCGAATAAAGAATTTATATACAATTTATTATTACCATCCCAATAATGGAAAATAATAAACTTCATCAAAAACCATCTTTAATTCAAACAATTTCAGCTGTTTTAACTGCAGGTGTAATGTGGGGATCTGGAAATGTAATTATAAGAAGTCTTTTATTAGAGGGTTTGAATGAAGTTTTTCTTGTAACTGCAAGAGTGCTAATAATTGGTACATTACTTTTTTCATATTATATTATTTTTAACAAAGATAAATTTGATAAAAAGCTTCTTAAAGAGGCTTCACTTACTGGATTGGCCTCAATATTTTTTGTTAGTTGGGCATTTATATTCGCACTACAGTACATATCATCTGGTCTTGTTACTTTATTAATAAGCTCAGCACCGATTTTTACAGCAATGTGGGTCAAGCTTATTTTAAAAGAAGAAAAGATATCAAAACTCAAATATTTATCAGTTGTTGTTGGATTTTCAGGTATAGCATATTTGTTTATTTCGCAAGAAACTGGATTGCTTAATCAAGGAAATATTTTTTTAGGTGGATCATTAGCATTTATAGGCGTACAGTGCATTGCACTTGCTACAGTTCTAAATCGAAAATATGCACCAAGGTATAAGGTAAACAGTTGGCTAACATTTCAGTATCCACTTGTAATAATTTTGACTTTGTTAACATTTTTTATTTCTGGTGTAGGTATAGATGTCCTAAATCTATCTCAGTTTTTGAGATTAGTAGCACTTGTTGTATGTAATCTTGGAGCTTTTCTTTCATTTACATGGCTAATTCAAAGAGTTAGTGCTTTGCAAGTGGCAAGTATTGACTATTTAGTACCTGTGGTAGGTGTTACAGCAGGGGTTCTATTTTTAGGAGAGACTTTTAACAGAAATATATTGATATCAAGCCTATTTATTTTTGCTTCTCTGTTGTTGACAACCAAGGATGAATTTTCAGACTAAAAGCTATCGTATACCTTTTTAACTTTTTTTAAATCTTGCCAAGTTAACCATTTTGGTTTACCAGGCTCTTTTGATGGATTTCTTAACAGATATGATGGGTGAAAAATTGGCATCACTTTGAAATCATCTTTTTCAATCCATTCGCCTCTAATTTTCGATATTGGTTGTTTTATATTGAGAAATGACTCAACAGCTGTAGTTCCTGCAAGCACAATAATTTTAGGATCTAAAAAATTGATTTGTTTATCAAGCCAAGGAATACAAGACTTGACTTCTTCTAAGGATGGTTTTCTATTGTTAGGAGGTCTACATTTCACAATATTTGTAATATAACAATCTTCTAGAGGATCAATTTCGACTGAGTTAAGAGCTGAATCCAACATTTTTCCAGCCCTACCTACAAAAGGAAAACCAGTTATATCCTCTTGTTCTCCCGGCCCTTCCCCGATTATTAAAATTTCTGCATCAGGATTACCTTTTGCTACTACAACATTGGTTCTAGTTTCTGCGAGTAAACACTCTTTACACTTCCTGCATTCTTTATGAAGCAGTTCCAATTGATTTTTTGAAGTCATATCAAAATATTAATATAAATTATTTTTGTGAACGCCCCAGTTCTACATAACTGGGGACTTTTTGTATACCAACAACTTTTAGGGAGTAACGTAGTATTTGATTTAATTATGAATTATTGAATTAAATAGAAGTTAAACAAAAGAACAATGTAAGTAAAAATGAGAAAACCCTTGAATACTCCGCTTGTTTTGTTGCCAAAACTCACTTCTTCAAGGGTTATCTCTTACCCTTCTTGTAATGATCCTCTATAAAGATTTTCTTCACAAAAAGTTAATTTAAAGATAAATAAAATATTTCAAGATTTCAAAAAAAAATAATAAATTTTTTCCCACTCTAATTCTTGTTTTTAACTTTTATATATATATTAAATAACCCAACTATGACAACAATTCCTAGAACAGCACTTAGAACAGTTGATAAAAAATTATTATTAATATTCGTAATTCCATAATCATCTAAAAACAAAACTATTCCAGATTCTTCATTAAATCCATAAGATTCTGCCACAGATTCAAGTCCATCTGGCGATGATGATGCATACGGTGTGATCAATGTCAGTAATAAAATCAACAGGATAAATATTCCATAAAATGAAGTTACATTATTTTTAATTTCTTTATCTTGATTAACGTAGACTAAATCTGAGCGAACCCTTAAAAGTAGGGAAACAATTAAACCAGTAATAATTCCTTCTCCTATACCGATTAATACATGGCTTGAAACCATTGCAATCAAAACACTTCCAAGTGGTACAGCGACTGTTCCTCCAATAGCGTATTCAAGCACAAAAGCTATTGATGAAAAAACAACTGACAACAAACCAGCTATAAATGAACCAGAAATTATTGATGAGTAACTCTCATTAAATAATTTTTTCCATGTAGATATAACTAACCATCCAATAAGAGAAGTCACTACAGCCATATTAAGCAAATTTACACCGAGGGCACTTAAACCTCCGTCAGCAAAAAGAAGAGACTGTATGACAACAACAATAGAAATACAAATAATTCCAAGACTTGGTCCAAGTACAATTACTGCTAATGCACCTCCAAGAAGATGACCACTAGTTCCAGCTGCAATTGGAAAATTGATCATTTGTAAAACAAAAATTAATGCTGACATCATTCCTGTCAATGCTATTAATCGATCAGCAACTAAATTTTTTGCATTTCTTATATAAGCCCAAATAGTTCCAAGACTAATTAATCCAGTTGCTGCAGATACTGGTGCATTTATAAATCCGTCTGGCACGTGCATATAAAAAGTATAAAAAAAATTTAACTTATTGCAAACATTTTGCAATAAGAATGATTATATTATATTGTTATCCTTCATCCATTCATATATTTCACTGAGAACAAACATTCTTGTATCTTGGTTTAAAATTTCGTGCATAGAGTTGTTTACAGTAACAAATTTTACATTTTCTAATTTAGAAATTTCTTTGTTACCATCAATTGGGCAAACTTTGTCATTATCACCATGAAGAACAATTGTTGGTATAGTCAATCTATTTATATTTTCTTGTACATAATCTTGTACAAATGCAATTTCAGCACCCAACCTAAAAGTAAATGTTCGAAAAACTAATGGATCTTCAAAGTAATCAAGTACAACATCTTTATCAGTTGATAAATTTCGTTTTGTTATAGGTGATATTGTTCTTAATTTTGGTGCTATGTTTCCAAGTGGTCTTGAAAGAGATCTCATAAATTTTGGATAATTATCTTTAAATAATGGTGCAGACAAAATTAAGTAATCAGGTTTAATTATTTCGTTAATTACTCCATAGGTTGCAATCAATGCTCCATAAGAATGGCCAAAAACAATTTTCTTACTATGGTTATTTAAATTTTGAAAACCATTTTTCAATGTTTCATTGTTTTCCTCCCACGAATCAATATGGCCTTTGATTGTTGATTCTTCACCATGTCCAGGAAGGTCAATGGAGTGTGGTGAAATATTTAAATTTTCAAACCAGTCTGAATTGATTTGATGTCTTCCTTTATGTTCAAATAATCCATGAAGTAAAAGAACTCCGGCATCCATAATTTTTCTCCTTTATATAAACTTAATAATAATGAAATTAGATTATGTAAAAGTTCCATTTACAAACAATCCTTCAATGACAAGGTTTGAAGGTCCCATTTATAATAAAAATCCTGATAAACGATATTTAATTGACAAAGAAAAACAATTTAATTTTTTTGATGACAGTATTTATGGTCAGACGACCATATCAAAAGAAAACAAATTACTTGAAAAATTATTAGTATTTTTTAACTTTGAAAAGACACTTAATATTAAAGACTTATCACGCAGATTAGAAGAAGACTTCGCAATAATGTTCAATGGAAATATGGAGCTTGGATCAATATGTTTTCCAAGCGGTTGGGATTTTTCTGAAAAATTAGGTAAAAATTTTGCATTTATTCATGAACCTGTGGCTGATAATTCAAAGTTGATTGCCTCTAGTCAAAGACTTTCAGAATACATGTGCAAACAGACAATACAAAGATGGGTCTGGACCGTAACAACTAGTAAAGAATTGAGTGAACATCCAAAACTAAAAAAACCAAATTTAACAAATTTTGAAAATCTTTATTTTAGAGTTGAGACACAAACCTCAACACCAATTGATGAAAATACAAGTTTGTTTTTAATTAAAGTTGAGGTATTTCCATTAAGAGATGTTTGGGATCCAAAAATATTGGATAGTATTAATTCAATGAGCGAAAGTATTTTAAATTACAAAGGACTAGTAGAAATTAAAGATTTACTAAATAGAATGAATTTATGAAAAAAGCATACATTGCTGGACCTTTATTTGATGATCATGAGAGAGAGTATCTCGAAAAAATTGCACAAATAGTTGAAAGTTACGGAATCTCTACTTTTGTTCCCCATAGAGATGCAGGATTAGTTACAGGTGATTTCACTTTCGAAAAAAAGGTTAAAGTTTTTGATGTAGATATGGAATATTTAGAACCAGCAGATATTGTGATAGCTCTTTTAACAGGTCGGGATGTTGATTCAGGCACTGCAGCAGAAATTGGTTATGCATACAAAGCAGGTAAAAGATTGATTGGAATTAGTGCAAATACCATAAAACCAATAAACAATTTTGTTTGGGGGATATTTAATTATGGAAAAGATATTGTTGATAGCTTGGACGATCTTAAAACACTACTAGAAAAAGAATTTGGTGCATCATAGATGATTTATCTTTATCATTAATTTATATGTTAAGTAAAGAAGCTGAACAAAGTATAAAAAGGTTTAAGTCATTTTCTGTATTTATGTCTTCAATGTATGAAAGCCCTGGAAACATGAGTAAAAGTAAAAGAAGGTTTTTTAGATGGCTTATAAATCTACAAGGAATACTTGGTCCAAAAGTTGAAGGAACAATCAAAGAAGAGATTTCTTTAGATGGAATAAACACATGGAAAGTTTCCACTCCAAATTCAGATCCTAATAGAATTCTTCTTTACTACCATGGCGGTGCTTATTCTATGGGCAGTCCTAAATCACACTACTCTTTAGTAAGTTACTTGGCAGATATTACTGGTACAACTATTTATGTACCTGATTATCGATTAGGACCAGAAAACAAATACCCAGCTCAATTGGAAGATGGAGTAAGAGCATTCAAAGCATTAATTAATGATTTTAATTTCTCATCTGAACAAATAACCATTGGAGGAGACTCTGCAGGGGGAAACTTAGCATTGATAACTTTATTGAAACTTAAAGAAGAAGGTACATACTTACCAAACTCTTTAGTCCTATTGTCTCCTTGGGCAGATCCAGCTGGAACTGGAGAATCATATAATCTCGAAATGGCTGATCGAGATATACTTCTCGGCCCCATGATAAAGAAAGTTTGGGAAAACAATGATAATTTATATGATGGTTATTTAAATAATGAAGATGCAGATCAAAACAATCCATTAGTCTTTCCAATTTCAGGCAATTATGAAAACTGTCCACCAATTATGATTCAGGTTGGAACAGAGGAGTTATTATTGTCTGACTCCAGAACATTAAAGGAAGCACTCGAAAGAGATAAATGTATTCATGAATACTTCGAATGGGAAGGAATGTACCATGTATTCCATATTGATGTAAATATGCCAGAAACTATATCTGCATTTAAACAAATCGCCAATTTTTTAGATAAATATTCATCATAAAATTATGAACAATAAGCAGGATAAGATTTAGCTTGAGTTTACTGGATGCATTTATAATTGGTTTTTCAATAGTTTTTGGACTGCTTCTAGCTTTGTCTTTTTCTGGTGTTGTTAAAAAAATAAAACCTTTTTTTATAGTTTTTACATTTTCCATAGCTTGGTTAAGCTCCTCTTTTCTAATTTATATAATGTTTAGATAATTACTATTTGTTGTTTTCTTATTATTTAATTTATTTACTAGATTGTTTTTGTGAGAAATATAAAAAGTTTTGACGATCTTGATTTATTTGTGACTGAATTCATGTCAAAGTGGGGAGTCACACTGTTAAGATATTCCCTTGGCATAATCTATATCTGGTTTGGTGCTCTAAAACCTTTGGGCTTAAGTCCGGCACAAGAGCTAGTTGAAAATACTGTATATTGGTTTGAAAACCCCAAGACATTTGTACCTATTTTAGGAATATGGGAAGTTGTTATCGGCATAACAATGATCATCAAGCCATTGATTAGGGTTTCAATAATTTTACTTTTTATTCAAATGCCAGGAACTTTTCTACCATTAGTTCTGTTTCCAGAGGTTTGTTTTACAAGCTTTCCATTTGGACTCACCCTTGAAGGGCAATATATTGTAAAGAATTTGATTATAATATCTGCAGCTTTAGTAGTTGGCTCAACTGTTAGGAAGTAACTGTGGAAAATGATGATACCTCATCTAAAAATAATCTAAACCCACAAGATCAATTAAATTATAAAAACAAGGCCAAAAATTTAGAATTTGTTAAAAACAATTCAAATATAAAAATTCCATATTTTAAAGAGATAATTTTTGATGATTTTGAAAATATTGAAGAGACTTTAGGAAAGTTTTCTAAACAAATAATTATTAGAAGCAATAGTTCAAAAGAAGATAAAGATGAAACTTCAAATGCAGGTAAATTTTTATCTATTGGACCAATAGATAAAAACGATATATCTCTCATTAAGAAATCATGGAATGAAGTTATACAAAGCTATGAAAAAGACGATAACAATACAGTTATTTTCCAAGACTATGTTGATGGAGCAAAAAGTGTATCAGTGCTTACATCGTATAAAGTAGGTACTGACTCTGCATACAGAACATTCTCAACCTACTATGGGTCTCAAACTGATGCAGTAACATCTGGTAGATACAACAGAATCAAAAATTTTTTTATTCATAGATCTTTGGATAATCCTCCTGAAAAATTTAAAGAATATTACAAATTTTTTAAAATACAAAATCAATTAGAGAGTCTATTTGGAAATAAACAACTAGATATTGAAATAGTTACAGACCAGAAGGAAGAACCTTTATTACTTCAAGTAAGACCTTTAATGGGAAAAGTGATAAAAAAAGAACCCATAATGGTTGAAAGAAGTGTTATTGAAGAGAATGTAAAAAAGTACAAAGGATTAATTTTAACTACAGATGATCGATTTGGTACTAATCAAATATATAGCAATATGTCCGATATGAATCCAGCTGAAATGATTGGTAAGAAACCGGATAATATTGCTTTTAGTCTTTACAGATTTATGTTCACTGATACAACGTGGAATAAACAGCGTGGAGAATTTGGATACAGAATTTATTCAGGAGGCAAGTTGATGGAGCTATTTAACAATGTTGCATACATAAATGTAAACCATAGCTTAAATAGTTTTCTAACTCGAAATATAAAAAATGAAACATGTGAAAAAATCATCAATTATCAGTTAAACAAATTAGAGACTTATCCACATCTTCATGATTCTATAGAGTTTGATATATCAAGGTCATCCTATACATTTGAAACAGATGAGAAATTTGGAGAAGAATATAAAAACATTATCGATAGAAAAGAGATTATTCAATGGCATCATGATTTAATTGAAATTGACAGTTTTAATAGCTCTACACTTCATAAAAATAATGAAATAATTTTAGATTCATTTTCAAAGCTTGATGGTAGCTTTCAATATTTAGACAAAGAAAATATAAAATTTGTTCGAGACAATATGGCTTTGCCATTTACCCATCACTCAAGATTAGGATTTGTTTATTTTGCTCAGTTAAACAACTTTTTGAAAAACGGAGTTATTACTGAAGAAGAAAAGCAAAACCTACTACTTTCTGTAAATTCAATAAGTACGAAGATGAAACAGGATGCTTACAGGGTAAAGACAGGAGATATAAGTCTGAATGACTTTTTGAGTATCTACGGACACGTAAGGGCAGGAAACTATAACCTATCCTCTTCAAATTTAAAAAGCAATATATCCTTTGCTGAGTCACTAATCAACACAAGTAATGAGCCAATTCTAAGTGAACCATTGAAAATTGATATATTTAAGAAAATTGACGATTATTTTAATTTAAATAAAATTTCTTACACATCTGAGAGCTGGGTAGAAATGTTTCAGCTTGCAGTTTCCACTAGAGAAAATTCAAAGTTTTACTATACAAAAGGAATAGATGGCATTTTGAATGAAGTTGAAGAAAGGGATATCTCCGATCGTGAACTCTTCCAGCTACTTGATTTCGAATACAACGACATGAATACTTTTAATCAAAAGATTGAAGATACTCTTATGCCTGATGTAGTAACTAGCTCAGATGATTTCTATGCATATGAAGAGATGAATAAAGATGGAAATTATATTGGACAAGGGACGGTTACTGGAGAAATTCTATTTTTAGATGGCATTGAAAACAATAGAAATAATTTAGATAATAAGATAATTGTTATTCCAGCAGCTGATCCAGGATGGGATTGGATTTTTAATTACAAAATAAAATCATTGATTACTGAATTTGGAGGTCCAAATTCGCATATGGCCATAAGATGTGCTGAGCACAATATCCCCGCAATTCTGGGGATAGGAGAAAAAAACTTTTCAGCTATTTTAAATTCAAAGAACTTAGTAGTCGATTTTTCGAATGAGAATTTTACAATCTTGTAAAAACTTTAGATGAAATTTTGAAATTCTTTTTTAAAAAGCTCTGGCTCCAAAAGAAAACAATCATGGCCCTTTGTTGAATTTATAACCTTCACAGTTGTTTTAATACCGTTTTCTTTTAAAAGATTTTCAAATTCAACTTGTTCCTCCGGATAAAAACAAACATCTGAATCAACGGAAATAATCAAAACGTTTATGTTCTTTAATTTTTTTATCTCCTTGGTGTCAATATAAAAATTTTGCCACCCTTTAATTATGGAGTTATATGACTCTGGAGTAAACCTTTGAATAAATTTTTCACCTTGGTGCATCATGTAAGACTCTTGAGATGTAGATAAAAATCCCTCAAGAAAGTTTTTATCGTACTTATTTTCGTCTTTTGCTCTACTTGATAATAGTTGAAGTGAAATGTAGGTTTTATGAGCAATCATTCTCGCTAGTGATAAGTATTCAGCTTGTCTTCCGTTTGAGCTTTTTGCAAGATCTAATATGTAGCCTTGTTCAAGATTATGTAACAATTGGATTGTAGACAGTCTATACCCACTTGAAATCGATATTAGATTTTTGACGTAGTCCGGATATAAAAGAGAAAATTCAAGAGCCATCAAACCTCCTATTGATGGACCAATTACAGCCTCTAAAGATACAACACCCAAATCATCCAACAATAGTTTTTGAGAGATTTCTATATCTTTAAATGAAATAAAAGGAAAGTCATTACTATAGATTTCTCCTGTTTTTATATTTATTGAATTAGGTCCAGTAGACCCATAACAACCACCAAGATAATTAGCACACACTACAAAGTATTTATTTGTATCAATAATTTTATTAGGCCCTACAAACTCATCCCACCAACCAATTTCCAGTTCATTGTTCCATGGAATATCGAAATTATCTTCTTTTTTGTAATTTCCTGCCAGCATATGACTTCCAGTCAGTGCATGAAAAATTAATACGGCATTGTCACCTTTTTCGGACAAAGTTCCATAAGTTGTATAAGCAATTTCTACATTCTCAAGCAGCTCACCAGATTCAAGTTTAAGTTGTGGAATGTAAAACTTGCTTGTTTTATCTTGTACTTTCAAGTGCTTGTGATAAGTCTTCAATGATATCTTCAATATCTTCGATACCAATTGAAAGTCTAACTAATTCTGGTGGAGCCCCAGCAGCAACAAGTTGCTCATCATCTAGTTGAGAGTGAGTAGTCGACGCAGGATGTATAGCCAAAGATCGAGTATCTCCAACATTTGCAACATGTCTAAACATCTTTAAGTTGTCTATAAACTTTTGCCCTGCATCCTTCCCACCTTTAATACCAAATACGACCATGGTTCCTCCAGTGCCTTTTAGGTATTTTTCAGAAAGCTCATATGCAGGATCATCCTTAAGCCCTGGATATCTTATCCACTCAACAAGTTCATGGTTAGATAAGTATTCAGCTGCTTTAATTGCATTTTCACAATGTCTATCCATTCTTAGACCTAGAGTCTCAAGACCACTCATTACTTCAAATGCAGTTTCTGGAGACATATTTGCTCCTAGATTTCTTAAAGGTACAGTTCTTAATCTTAGTGAGTAGGCAACACTGCTTAGGTCCCCTAAATCATGTCCCCATCTCATGCCGCCATAACTAGTATCAGGTTTGTCATATAAAGGAAAATTACCATTTCCCCAATCAAAACCACCTTTTTCAATAACTGCACCAGCAATTACACGTCCGTGGCCTGACATCCACTTTGTTAGTGAATATACAACAATATCTGCACCAAATTCAAATGATTTTTGAATTGCAGAAGTTGTAAATGTAGCATCAACAATTAGTGGAATTCCTTTTGAGTGGGCAATCTCAGACAATGCTGTAACATCAGCTACAACTAATCCAGGATTTGTAATTGTTTCACAGTAGATAGCTCGTGTTTTGTCATCTATTGCATCTTCAACAGCCTTCAGATCAGTGATATCAACTTTTTTAGAATCTATTCCGTACTCTGGCAGTATATTGTCAAACATAGTGTAAGTTCCACCATAAAGTTGATTCGCAGTAACAAAATTATCACCTTGACTCATTATGTTGATAAGAGAATACATCACAGCAGATGTACCAGACGATAAAGCTACACACATAGCACCTTCTTCAAGATCAGTTAGTCTTGCTTCCAATGCGCCTACTGTTGGATTGCCTAATCGAGAGTAAATATTACCAAACTCTTTAAGGGCAAATAAACTTGCTGCGTGTTCAGTATTGTTGAACTGATAAGCAGTTGTTTTATATATAGGTACTGTAATTGATCCTTCTGAATCTGCATCAGAATCATACCCTGCATGTATAAGTTTTGAATTAAACTTCATAAATTTTCTCCTTTTTTGGAGAAGGATTTTGACTATTTAGTTGCATCTCTGCCACATTTTCAGGCACCTTGGATAGTCATCCAGGTTGCCGAGGTCTTAACCTTCTCTATATGCTTTTATCATTATATCAAATATTTTATTTTTCTGAAAATTTTTTGAATTTATAGGTTTTATTTCAATTCCTAATTATTCCTATATCAGTCAATCTTTATTATTAAATTATGGCAGTTTCTTATAAAGCTCCCGTCAAAGACGTAATTTTTGCTTTTGATGTTTTAGATTCTTACAACATTCTTAAGAAAATTGAAAGATTTAGTGACTTTAGTCCTGAGATTGCAGTGCCAGCAATAGAAGAATGTGCAAAATTTGCAGAAGAGGTTCTAGCTCCTATTAATTCTGTAGGCGATACACATGGAGCAACATTTAAAGATGGAAAAGTGATTATGCCTCCTGGGTTTCTTGAAGCATATGATAAGTTTAAAAAAGCTGGCTGGGCCTCGATGTCCCTTCCTTATGAAATAGGGGGAGGGGGCATGCCTTACACGCTTTCAGGAGGAACTCTTGAGATTCTCTGTGCTGCAAACATGTCATTTGTACTGGGGCCGGGATTAAGCATTGGTGCAATCTCAGGAATAAATTTCAATGCAAGTGAAACTCAAAAAGATAAGTATCTTCCAAAGTTAGTTTCTGGTGACTGGACAGGAACAATGAATTTAAGTGAACCTCAATCGGGATCAGACTTAAATCATATAACAACAAAAGCAGAACCCCAAGAGGATGGGACTTATAAAATAACTGGTACAAAAATATGGATCGGCTCAGGTGAGCATGATCTTGCAGAAAACATCATACATTTAGTTTTAGCAAGAACCCCTGGTTCTCCTGAAGGGTCGAAAGGTATCTCAATGTTTATAGTTCCAAAAATCTTAGTAAATGATGACAATACTCTAGGTAAAAAAAATAATGTTCATTGTATTTCAATTGAAGAAAAATTAGGCATCCATGGAAGTCCAACATGTGTGATGGAGTATAAAAATTCTACAGGTTTCTTGATTGGTGAAGAAAATAGTGGACTTAATTATATGTTTACTACAATCAATGAGGCTCGAATAAGGGCTGGTGGTCATGGTTTAGCGTGTACAACTGGTGCTTTGCAAGGTGCTGCTCAATATGCAAGAGACAGAGTTCAAGGTCGACCAGTTGGAATGTCAAAAGAAGATGCAAAAAATTCAACAATTATTGATCATGCTGATGTAAGAAGAATGCTTATGACAATTAAATCATACTCAGATGCAATGAGGTATATGATGTATGACAATCAAATGATGTTAGATTTTTCATATTTTGGAGATGAAGACACCAAAGACTTTGGTGAAGAAAGATGTGGAATATTGACTCCTATAAGCAAGGCATGGATATCAGATTTAAGTGTAGAACTTACATCTATGGCTATACAAGTTTATGGAGGAATGGGTTATGTTGAGGAAACTGGAATTGCGCAATACTTTAGAGATGCAAGAATTGCACCAATATATGCTGGTACAAATGGTATTCAAGCATTAGATCTTATATTCAGAAAAATCTCTTTGAATGATGGAAATACTGTCAATGAATTATTCGAGGACATTGAAGAAATAACAAAGCAACTAATGGACAATAATGGCTTCAAGAATCTTGGTGAGATTTTAAGCAATCACTTAACTCAACTAAAAGAAATAACTAATTTATTGAATATAAAGCTCATCGAGGGCGACCTAACTCATGCGAGTGGTGTAGCCACACCTTATCTTAAGATGTTTGGTCAGGTCCTAGGTGGTTATTACATGGGGAAAGCTGCATTAACTGCACAAAAACAAACAACTGATAAAGATAGTGAATTTTATAATGACAAAATTACGTTATCAAAATTTTATATTGAGCAGTTACTTCCATTAGCCTCTGGATATGAACAGTCAATAAAATCTGATATTGATGTTTTATTTAATATAAACTCTGGAAATTTTTAATTATTCGAGAAGCATACCTTCAAAGTTTTTTATCTCTTCAGTTTTATTAATCAAATTTTTAAGCTCTTTTCTTAATACTGGAGCTTTATCTTTAGATAATTTTATCTTGCTGTCTTCTTCAAGCTCAATTCTTATATTTAGAGCTTGATCTTTATTTAAATCTTTATAGTCCTCCCTCTGATGAGCTCCTCTGCTTTCTTCTCTATTTAGAGCACTTAATAATGTAGCTTCTGAAGAAATAATTGAAGCTTCTAGGTCAAATGCAAGCATTAAATCTTGATATCCTTCTGAGTCTGGTCGAACATCAAGATCTGTAGAAGCACTTTTTAGACTTTTTATTTCGTCCAGACCTTTTTTTAACTTCTTCTCGCTTTTAACAACACCGCCATATTCCCACATGATATTTCTAAGGTCTCTCTGAAGTGGCCTTGCAACTTCAGTTCCATTTCTAATTGAAGAGTTTAAATTATCATGAGCTCGCTGTATGACTTTTTTTGATCGTATATGAACATCAATTTCCTTTGAATGTTTTGATGCAGCATCTCCAGCTCTTTTGCCAAAAATAAGTATTTCAGCAAGAGAATTACCTCCTAATCTGTTTGCTCCATGTAATCCTGCAGTAACTTCTCCTGCTGCATATAAGCCATCGATACCTGTCCAGTGTTCTTCTGGTGTTACAACTATGCCTCCCATTGAATAATGAGCAGTTGGAGATACCTCCATAGGGCTTTTTGATATATCAATCATTAATGTATCAAGAAACTGTCTGTACATTCTTGGTAGTTTTTCAATAATAAAATCTTTACTTTTGTGGCTTATGTCTAAGTAAACACCTCCATTTGGAGATCCCCTTCCTTCTACAATCTCTGTATAGTTTGCCATAGCGACCCTATCTCTTGTTGAAAGTTCCATTCGATCGCTATCGTAATTTTTCATAAATCTCTCACCATCAGTGTTTATTAGTTTTCCACCTTCGCCTCGAACAGCTTCTGTAACTAAAGTTCCTGCCATTTCTTCAGGAATAACCATACCTGTTGGGTGAAACTGGACCATCTCCATATCGCTTAATTTACATCCTGCTTTTAGGCCTAAAAAGAATCCATCTCCAGTGTTTTCATTTCTTCTCGATGAACTTTTCCTCCATAGCCGTGTATGACCTCCTGCTGCAATAATTACAGAGTCAGCAAGATAAACGGTTCTTTCACCGCTTTGAATATCAAAAGCCATTGCTCCAAAACATACGTTATCATCAACTAAAAGGTCTGATACATATTGAGAATCATAGATTGGTATATCAAGTGACTTAGCTTTGTTGATTAATGCAAAAAGAATAGACCTTCCTGTGTAGTCACCTGAGTAACAAGTTCTTCTATAGGTATGAGCCCCAAAAAACCTTTGATCAATTTTCCCATTTTCAAGTTTTGCAAAGTTTGCACCCCATTTATCTATTTCCTCAACAAGAGCTGGTGACTCTTTTGCCATTATTTCTACAACTTCAGGCTCAGATAAACCATAACCCTCTATATAAGTGTCAGCAAAATGTTGTTCCCAAGAATCCTCAGGATCTACATTACCAAATGCAGCATTGATTCCTCCAGCAGCCAACACTGTGTGAACATCGGTCCTTTGCCTTTTCCCAAGGACAATTACGTCCATTCCTTGTTGTTTTGCTTCTATCGCTGCTCTTAGTCCGGCACCACCGCTACCAATTATTAATACATTACAGATTTGAGTTGTATGCGTATTCATCTACTATCAAATTCTATATTTGACTGGTAAATATCATTAATTGATTATTGCTAAACTTGTTTTATGGACTTAGACGGAACAAGTTTTCAACAATTAGTTTGGAAAGAAATATCAAAAATTCCTCATGGCCAAATAAGATCTTATAAACAAATCGCAATAAATATTGGTCATCCAAATAGTTCAAGAGCAGTGGCAAATGCTTGTGGAAGTAATCCCAATCCTATAACCATTCCTTGTCATAGAGTTATTAGATCTGACGGCAAGATAGGTGGATATAGTGGTCCCGGAGGAATTAATAAAAAAATAGAACTTCTAGAAAAAGAAAATATCATCTTAAAAGAAAATTAAGTGGGCCTAGTTAGATTTGAACTAACGACCTCATCCTTATCAGGGATGCGCTCTAACCAGGCTGAGCTATAGGCCCTTTCGCTCTATCCACATTAGTAATGAATATGAAATATTTCTAAAATTTTTTCATTTACGAGCAAATTAAGGGCATAATATATGTTGCGAGGGGATGTAGCTCAGCTGGAAGAGCACCTGCTTTGCAAGCAGGGGGTCGTGGGTTCAAGTCCCATCATCTCCACAATAGGGTAACCTTATATTATGGATAGAAAAGACTTTGAAAACTTATCTGAAAGTGAATTAAGACAATTAAAAGAATCTATAGATGATGTACTTGAAGAAAAAAGATATAAGGAGTCTTACCTAAAAACTAATCCTAAAGGTGTAGCAATTGCATGGGTTATTGTTGCGGTAATAATATCTGTGTATAGATATTTAACAATCTAATGGAATATTTAATAGCATTTTTTATTGGTGTTGTAATATTTCGTTTTTTAAAAAATTCTATTGGATCATTAGCTAGTGTGCCTCCTGAAATTGACCCCACAGATGTTTTAGAAACATCTCAGTCATTTTTATGCAAAGCATGCGGAACAGAGTTAACAGTTAAATTACAATCTGTTGTTGCTAATGAACCACCAAAACACTGTAAAGAAGAAATGACCCCCTTAGAAAATTGACTTTTTAAAGAAATAATCAAATAAATAAATTAAAAATAAAGAGAGCTTAACAATTATTTAATTATATTTTGTTGTCATAAGAAAACCTACACCAATACAACCTAGACCACTCCATAAATACCAATTAGATACTGAACCAGGTAAAAGTGTGAGATAATTTAGCACTATAAGTAAAACTCCAATAATCATCAAACAAGACATTGTTAATACAAACCATCTTGGTGATGGACCACTAACATCTGACATTTGTGCGGATATCTTTTTAGACTTAGTGGGTCCACTATTCTTATTTGTATTTCTTTTCTTTGAGACAGGCATATTTAAAAAATACTATTGCTAAGAGCTAATTTCAATCAATTTCTTATTCTTTATATTTACCATTCCCTCATTTGCAAGTTTTTTGATGATTGGTTTAATTTTTGAGCCTTCTATTTCTAAAGTTTTGTTTAACGTAGAAATTTCTACATTTTCATTACTTATTAAATACTTAATTATTTTTCCACGAATTTCTCTATCAGAACCTTTAAAAGCTTGCTGAGTTTGTTTTTTATATTGAATAAATTTTTGACAATTTGACTCGAGTACACACTCATTACATAATGGTTTTTGTGAAGTACAAACTTTAGCACCAAAATCCATTAAAGCCTGATTAAACTTTCTGGAATGTACATTTTTCAATATATTTTTTTCATTTTTCAAAATAAATTTCTCTGGATTCTCCACTCCAAAAAATCTAGTAAATATTCGTAGAACATTAGTGTCTTTTGTTATAACTTTCTCATCATATGCAAAAGATAGGAGTGCATCTTTTGTATATGGTCCTACTCCAGGAAGTATTTCGAAATGTGGATAAATTGTATCAAAAGATCTCTTAGCTAGAATTTTTGATGATTCAAACATTCTTACTGCCCTGCTGTTGTATCCTAGACCTGACCACATTTCTAAAATCTCTCTTTTTGTAGATTTAGACATATCAATAGGATTAGGAAATTTTTTTATAAATTTTTTATAGTATTGGTCAGCCCTGTCAAGTTGTGTTTGTTGAGCAATGATTTCTATCAAATAAATTTTCCATGGGTCTTTTGTATTTCGCCAAGAATATTTTCTTGTATTATCTTTTGACCATTTTAATAACTGATTTTTAAATTCTTTTTCCCTATTCATCAAAAGTTAACTCGATAACTCCTTCAGGTTCAATAAATTCACCTTTTCTTGGAATTTGTTTTCTAACTATTCCGTTTGTATCTCCATTTACCGTTGCTACAAGACCAAATTCTTCCAATTTATCGATTGCATCTTGATAGTTTAGGCCTTCTACTTCTGGCACCTCTATAGCAATTCCGAGTGAGTAAATAATAGTTATTATTTCATCAGGTGTAACAATTTCCCCTGCTTCTGGTAATGTGCCTGATATTAAACCTTCTTCTATATCCTCAGAGAATTCTTCGATAATTTCATATTGTAAACCCAATGTTTCAAGAATTTGAGAACCGTCCTCAAGAGATTTTCTAGAAAGATCACCTAGTTCAATTAAACTTGGTCCAGCAGAGATTACGAGATCAACACTAGATCCAGGCCCCATCTTTTTTCCAGCTATAGGGTTTTGTGAAATTATAAATCCAATTGGTACACTGTCATCATTGACTTCTATTTTTTGACCAATTACGAAACCACTCTCTTCAATTACATAGATTGCTCTATCTGTTTCCAAATCAATAACATATGGGATTGGGTATGCTTCGGGACCTACTGAAACAATAATTGTTACTAATGTGTCAGGACCAGCAGGTGTATTTGCTACTGGTTGTGTTCTTATAACTGAACCTTCTGGAACGTTTGGATGTGCCGAGTTTTCAATTCCAACTTTAAAACCTAAATTTTGAAGATCGTTGAGTGCCTCAGTCTGGCTGCTTCCTGTAAGATCTGGTATTTCAATAATTATTTGTGTTTCTCCATCTACAGGAAGCCCATCAAAGATTCTTGTTAAAGTCCATATTGTCCCTATGACAATAGAAAGTGATATTGCAAGTACCGGAAGTGTAAATCTATATTTTACTTTTGGGTTAGTCAGTCCAACAAGATTTTCTTGCGTCTGTATAGATTGCAGTTGATTTTTTTGTTGAAGTAGTAAAGCTCTTAAATCTTCGGCATTTTTAAATCGATCTTTTGGATACTTATGTAATAATTTCAAAATAGCATTTTCAACTCCTTTTGGAATATTTTGTCTATAACTACTTAACTTTTCGGGTTTGTCTGTAATATGTTTTGTTGCTGTTGCAATAGGAGTTTCACCTTCAAATGGCGGTCTTCCTGTGATTAGTTCATATAGTACAGTCCCTAAAGAATATAGATCTGACTCTTTGGAGACAGGTTTACCTTGAGCCTGCTCAGGAGAAATGTAGCTAGCTGTTCCAAGGATTGATCCAGTTTTTGTAATGTCACTTTCGTCATTTTGCAAAGAAACAATACCAAAATCTGTGACTTTAACTTTTCCCTGTGGGGTGATCATTATATTACCTGGTTTTATATCACGATGAACAAGCCCTTGTGAGTGGGCAGCTTGAAGACCACTTGAAACTTGCGCCCCAATAAACAAAATATCACTAATACTCAATGTTTTCTTTTTTGAAATTATCGATGTCAAAGTACTACCTTCAATATATTCCATAACAAAGAATGGCTCATCCCCAATTCCCCAATCAAAAATTTGAACAATATTTGGATGATTCAAGTTTGCAGCAGTTTGAGCTTCTCTTTTAAATCTCTCAACAAATTTTTCCTGTTCAACATAAACAGGTTTCAAAGTTTTAATTGCAACAGTCCTTTGAAGCTGTTTATCTACAGCCTTGTAAACAAAAGACATACCTCCTTCACCAAGAAGTTGGGTTATCTCATATCTCTCTTTTATTATTTGACCTATTTCCATGATTTAAATTAAATTGACAACAATAGCTGATACATTATCTTTTGGATTTAATAATAAAACTTCACTTACTAATGATTCAGCACTTATTCCGTCTCGCATTTTCTTCTTAATATATTCATCGCTTATTTCATTGTAAAGACCATCACTACAAAGTAAGACTACATCACCAATCTGTAGTTGAAAATCTACTTCATGTATTTTTAATTTTTCATTTGAGCCAAGCGCTTGTTTTAAAACATTCTGATAACCAGGCACATTATCATCTTCTGTAATTTTTATCAGATTTCTGTCTGAAAGTACGTAACATCTACTATCACCCACATGTCCAATTTTCATTAAAGCATCTGAGCCAATGGTTATTGCTGTCATAGTTGTACCCATCCCTTTTGTTTTTGGGTTCTGGTTTTGATATTCAATAATCTCATCATTTGCAGAATTAATCAGTGAGTTCAGATCCGTAAAGCTTTTAAGCAAACTATCTACAGCAATTTTACTTGCTATATCCCCACTTGTATGACCCCCAAGGCCATCACAAACTGCAGCTCGAAATGGAGGATTGTCACTTCCTGATAAAGGTGGAAAAATAGAGTCTTCGTTTTTATCCCTACTAGGGCCACACTCAGTACTTGATGACCAAACAATTTTGAAATTTTTCATTCATTAATAATCTTAGTTGTGAAATGTAATTGTATTTCTAGACTATATAAAGAACTTAAAATTAAGCAAACATTGAGAAATCTATGAATTTTTTACGCTATATTCTTGTGATATTAATTAGCATAATTATTGGTTTTTTTTCATATGAAATTTATGAGAATTATAAAGAATCTGAAGAGCTGAATATATTCCTGGAAGAAGCTTCAATTATATCCTCTCTTCATAAAGAATCATCTAGGGATTATGCAAGACTAATAAATTTTGATGAACTCAATAGAGATGATTTTGAATCAACCTTCATAGAAATAATTAGAAAGGCACAAGAAGCAAATAATATTCTATTAAACTCCGAGAGTTCATACTTAGGAAGTGAAAGAGAATTATTAGAAATTGCAACTAGTTCTTGGTTAAAGGGACTAGAAACATTTCAAGTATCAATTCTTAACCTAGTTGATCAAGAGTTAACACAGCTTATTGAGGAATCAATAGCTGGTAGCATCTCTAACCTATCTGTTGGAGATAAAGCATACAGTAATTTTCTATCCGAGATTCAAATAAAATCTGCAGATGAGAATGTATTCCTTCCTGTTTTTTCTGAAATTGAATACACAGGAATTGAATCAAATGCATATGAATTTGCAGAAGTAATTGTTGATAGAGCAACCAAAAATAAGAGTGGACTTTTTCTTAGGAGAGATATATCTGTAAGCGGTGTTGAGTTTGTTCCGGAATCTATTGCAATTACTGAAGATGGACATAGAGTCTTATTGGATCAAGATATTTCATTACAAATCGTTATTGCAAATGAAGGAAATATTGAAGAAACCGAAGTTCTAATTTTAATTTTAGTAACTAATGAAACTGGAGACACAATCTTTGAAAAAAGAACAAAAATAAATACAATCGGACCATTTCAGAGTAAAAGTTACTACCTTGAACCATTAGAAATTGAAAAAGGAAATTTACATGAATGGTTTATACTTGTCGAAGAAATAGAAAACGAAGATGATGTTAGAGACAACATATACACAGTTAAAGCTTTCATACCACCTGAGGATTAAGAAATGATTGATCCACAACTTTTAAAAACTGATCTTGAAACCATTCAGACTAATCTCAAAAAACGAGACTTAAATATAGATTTACAAAATTTGAAAAAACTGGATGAGGATCGTAGAGAATCAAAATTTGAATCTGAAAGACTTAGATCTGAGCAAAAAAAGTTGGGAAAAGAGATTGCTATATCAGGTGGAGATGAAAAAGCCGAATTATTAAAAAAAGCAGAAAAACTTAGTCAACAAGTCAAAAAGCTAACAGAAGAAACGCAGAAAAAAGAAGAAGATTTTCTAAACGAGTGGATTAAAATTCCAAATATTGTCAACCCCTCATCTCCTGTTGGAAAAACAGATACCGACAATAAAGAAATAAAGAAAGTAGGAAAGCCTAAAGATATGAAAAATCCATTATCGCATTTAGATATTGGAGAAAAATTAGGTTTAATTGATGTAGAAAAAGCCTCAAGTGTTTCAGGCTCTAGATTTTCATACTTATTTGGAGATTTGGTGAAAATGCAATTTAATCTTGTTTCTTATGCGATGAATAAATTGTCTGAAAAAGGATTCAATCCAACAATTCCACCAGTTTTGGTTAGAGAAAATGCTCTTTTTGGAACTGGATTTTTTCCTGATGATTCAGATCAAGTATATGAGATTCCAAATGATGACCTATTTCTAGTTGGTACATCAGAAGTATCACTTGCTGCTTTACACGGTAATGAAATTCTTGATTTTGACAAACTACCTATCAGATATGCAGGATATTCAACTTGCTTTAGGAGAGAAGCTGGAACTTATGGCAAAGACACAACAGGAATATTTAGGGTACATCAATTTGATAAAGTAGAAATGTTTTCTTTTTGTAGTCCAGAAAAATCAGAAGAAGAACATAAATTTATTCTCTCAGTCGAAGAAGAGATTTTACAAGAGCTAGAAATTCCTTATAGAGTCGTTGATGTTTGCACTGGTGATCTAGGTTCGTCTGCTGCTAAAAAATTTGATATCGAAGCATGGATACCAAGCCAAAATACATATAGAGAAGTAACATCATGTTCAAACACGACGGATTTTCAAGCTAGAAGATTAAATATTCGAACAAAAGTAGATAAAGATTCAGCTTTACTCCATACATTAAACGGTACAGCTATTGCAGTAGGAAGGATACTGATAGCTCTACTTGAGAATAATCAAACCGAAGATGGAGGAGTAGAATTTTCTGATAGCTTGAAGAATATTTTAGGGGTTGAAAAGTTAAGCTAAAAGTAAGCTTGCTATCATACTTAGACCCAAGAATATGTAAACAGTTCTCTCAAGAGTAGAATTTTTTCTGAGCCAATTTTGTAACTTTTCTCCTAAAAGTAACCAAATTCCAACACAAAATGGAAGAACTGAAAAGTATATTAGTGTCCCTTGTAAGTGGGTTATATTAAATGCTGTTAATCCAGAAATGGCCATTACAACACCTTTTGGATTTACCCATTGAAACAAACAAGCCTGTATAAATGTAAATGGTTTTTCTATTTTACTTTTATCATTTGATGTTTTGGTTGTGGCAATTTTGTATGCGATATAAACTATTACTCCATAGCCAATATATTGAAGGTAAGTAAATACCTCACTAGGAACAAATGTAAGAATGTAACCCCCTACAAAAAATAAAAATGTAAAACCAAGCCAAATTCCTAAGAAATGAGGAATCGATGGTCGTCTACCAAATTTTATACCTGATGCCATAAGCATTGAATTGTTGGGGCCTGGTGTTATGGCAGTTACTGAAGCGAAGATAAAAAACTCAAGCACTTTTCAATATTAATACTAGAGTTTTAGAAACTGAAGTTTAAAGCGGAGGGAGTGGGATTCGAACCCACGGAGCCTATAAAGACTCACGACATTTCGAGTGTCGCGCACTAGGCCAGACTATGCGATCCCTCCTAGAATAAGTTTAGGGATATGAAATATAAATCTGATATAGAAAAAATGCAAGTAGCTTTAGCAGAGGCAAAGAAAGCACTGGAAATAGATGAAGTACCTATCGGAGCTGCACTTTTTGATAATGATGATAAATTAATTACAAAGGCACATAATAGGCGTGAAATTGATCAAGATCCAACAGCACATGCTGAGATATTGGTGATTAAAGAAGCATCCCAGATCTTGAAAACTTGGAGATTAGAAAACACCACTCTTGCCATTACATTAGAGCCTGATCCCATGTGTGCAGGAGCAATAGTCAACTCAAGAATCAAAACTCTTTTGTACAGCTCACCAAATCTAAAATCGGGTGCAGCATACACACTTTACAACATTCCACAAGATAAAAGACTTAATCACTTCGTTGAGATAAGAGATAATATTTTATCCCATGAATCTGAAGTTATATTATCCTCTTTCTTTGAAAGTAAGAGGTAATTAAACTAATACTTTAGGTCTTTTCATGGAGGGATCGCATAGTCTGGCCTAGTGCGCACGCTTGGAAAGCGTGTAAGGGTTTATCCCCTTCGAGGGTTCGAATCCCTCTCCCTCCGCAAAAAGATTTTAGTTTGGAGGGATGGCCGAGCGGACGAAGGCGTTAGTCTTGAAAACTAATGTATGTATTCCATACCGTGGGTTCGAATCCCACTCCCTCCGCAAGCTTGGAGAGGTGGCTGAGTGGTCTAAAGCGCTCGCCTGCTAAGCGAGTGGGGGACGAAAGTCCCCTCGAGGGTTCAAATCCCTCCCTCTCCGCCATGCGCCCGTAGCTTAACTGGATAGAGCGTCTGATTACGGATCAGAAGGTTGGGGGTTCGACTCCCTCCGGGCGTGCTAAAAAATTATCTATCTAGTAATTCCAAAGGGGTTCATTTAAATTCCAATCTGGGGATTCACCCCATTTATTTAAAAAAGTAACTTCCTCTACAGGCTTTCTTGTTGCAACTCCCCATTTCCCTAAAGGGTATCCTGCAGTAATAGTCGCATTTAAGGTCCACCCTTTATCTGCTGGAATATCAAGAATTTTATAAACTTCTTCTGTCTTAAAACTCATTACTGTTGTTAGGCATGTTCCTATTCCATGACCTCTTGCAGCAAGCATCAAACTCCATATTGCAGGATAAATTGATGAACCAGTTGGATCATTTCTTGAAAAAACTAAAACCAAAAGGGGAACTTTTTCATAGTTCTCAGCTAACCAACTTGCAGAATTACTAATTCTTCGAACAGTATCAATTTGTTCTTTGTCTTTTAAATTTGAAGCACCTAAATCAGACGAATTATTGTAGAAAGATTTAACGTAATAGTCCCAAGTTTCTTTATAGATATCAGCTAACTGAGTTCTGACTTCTTGGTCTGTTACAGCTACAAATCTCCAGTCTTGTTTGTTTGAACCACTTGGTGCACGAATTGCTGAATCAATCATTGATTTTATAATTTCATCGGGGATAGGATCTTCTTTTACCCTTCGCATTGCCCTCGTTGTATAGAGAGCTTCAAATACATCCATTTTGTTATTTTAGTAAGATAGAAGTTAGGTAAGTATGGATAAAAAAATATTTTCAGAAGTAAAAGACAATATTGGGATTGTTTGGTTAAATCGTCCTGAGAAAAAAAATGCCTTAAACGATGAACTATGGTTTGGACTTCCAGAATTAGTAAAAGAATTAGATGAAAGTGACGAGGTAAGAGTAATTCTTCTTGCAGCAAAAGGAGATACGTTTTCTGCAGGTATAGACATAAATTTACTTGTAGAAGCTTTTGATCTAAATGAAGATTTGAAAACTAATGCGAAAGAAAGAATTGAAATTATGGAGATTACAAAAAAATTTCAAGATGCGTTCACGACCGTTGCAAAAACACAAAAACCAACAATAGCTGCAATTCAAGGATTTAGTATTGGAGGTGCTACAAACTTAGTAGCATCTTGCGATATTAGGCTTTCAACAAAAGATGCCCAATTTTCAATTGGTGAATCAAAGCTTGGGTTAGTAGCCGACGTTGGGGCTTTACAAAGAATGCCTAAAATCATATCAAAGGGTCTACTAAGAGAACTAGCATACACTGGAAAAACTTTTGATGGTGAATATGCAAAAGAGATTGGATTTGTAAATCATATTTTTGACACCCATGAAGAACTTATCAGTGGTGCTATGGAATTAGCAAACGAGATTGCTTCAAACTCACCCTTAGTTATGAGAGGTACAAAAATGATTCTTGATAAAGGTGAGGAGTTAACATCTGATCAGTCATTAGATCTTGTAAGAATGTGGAGTACTTCATTCCTGAGTTCTGAAGACTTGAAAGAAGGAATTTTTGCAAGAATGGAAAAGAGAGATCCTAAGTTTAAGGGACAATAGTTATAATTTGCTAAATTCCTTCAGGGCAAATCTATCCGTCATACCAGCCACGTAGTCTACGGCATTTTCAAGTTCTGATTGAGCAGTCCTATATTGCTCAGGTAGTAAGTTTGGATTATTCGTATAATTTGAAACTAGTTTTTCAACAACTTTTTTAGCTTCTGCTCTTTCCTTTTTTGTTTCATCTCTGAGATATACTTTTTCAAACATAAACTCTCTTAAATTGTTCATAATATTCAAAATCTCATCATCCATACGAAGGTTACCTTCAGACGACGCTTTAAAAATTCCTGAAATAAGTGAATTTATCCAAGTTTTACCTGGACTACCTAGTTCAGAAGTAATGTTTTTTGGTATTTCACTTTCATTTAGCACACCAGCTCTTATTGCATCTTCAACATCGTGTGAAAGATATGCAATCCTATCGGCGTATCTACAAATTAAGCCTTCATTAGTAAAGGGAGGTTCTTCATATTTCCATGGATGTTTTTCTATTCCATTAACAGTTTCTTTTGTAAGATTTAAAGGTTCAATGATTGAGAGCATTTTTACAGAATTTTCAGAATGGCTCCAACCACCATCAAGCATATCGTTCAAAACTTCCTCACCAGTGTGTCCGAAAGGAGAATGTCCCACGTCATGCCCTAAACAAATAGCTTCAGTTAAATCTGGATTTAGGCCTAGAGTTTTTGCGATAGATCTACCAATTTGAGTTACGTTTAGCGTGTGAGTCATTCTTGTTATAAAATGATCGCCATCCGGATTGATAAATACTTGAGTTTTGTGTTTTAATCTTCTGAATGTTTTTGAGTGTATAATTCTATCCCTATCTCTTTCAAAAACAGTCCTAAAAGGATCTTCATCTTCTTTTTTAAAACGACCTTTTGATTCTTCAGATAACATTGCGTACGAAGATAAAGTAACACGCTCGTTAGTCTCTCTCCATTTTCTATCTCTAAGTATGAAAGAATCATTCACAATTTTAGATTAATTCTTAAATGGAATTTAATAAAGCGATTAAATCATTCCAACCATTTAAATCGTGAACGCCTTCGATAGGATCGTTATATAATCTTACGAATCTAATAATTGTTTTATCTTTCCTGTTTTTTACATAATTATCAAGCTGATATGGAGCATCATCTATGTAAACGTCACAATCTATCTTCCACTTTTCCTCAATAAAGTGTATTTCTTTCGTTGGTATCTTATTTTCCCCAAGCCACATCAAAGTATCATGTATTGACCACCATGGCTTAGAGGAAATAATTACTACCTCATGACCATCTTTTGAAAGCTCATATAAAACATCTACAGCATTTTCGTACAGTTCAAGATTTCTAAAAATGGATGAGCCGTCGATATCTTTAGCCCATTTCCAGAAATCTATTTCCTCCTGAAAGTGTGTTAAAGGTTTAGAAAGGCCCCATTCAGTTATCTCTTCCAATAATATTTTTTTACCAAATTCTTTTTCATATAGTTCAGTCCAGCCTTTTGTGAAGTTTGCAACAACACCGTCTAAATCAACTCCGATTCTCATTTGACTAAGTTTAATTCTTCAGTGCACTATAGAAGGGTAACCTATTAGCATTTACATATATGGAACAAGCATTATATAGAAAATATAGACCCGCAAATCTAAAAGAGATGGTAGGACAAGATGAGGCGGTTTCTTTAATTTCGTCCCAAATATCGGATGAAAAAATTGGCCATGCTTACCTATTTTCAGGACCAAAAGGTGTGGGCAAGACTTCACTTGCACGCATAATTGCAAAAGAACTTGGTTGTGATCCGGTATTTGACGTATCTGAAATTGATGCAGCCTCACATAATAAGGTGGATGACATAAGGGATATGAATGAAAGTGTAAATTTTATTGCAACTTCTCCTGGAAAAAAGAGAATATTTATTTTGGATGAAGTTCATATGTTGTCGAATGCAGCGTCAAATGCATTTCTTAAGACATTAGAAGAACCACCCGAACACGTAATTTTTATACTTGCAACAACTGAGCCAGATAGAGTGATTGAAACCATAAGAAGCAGAACAACACAAGTTGTATTTAAAAAAATTTCTGAAGCAGAAATAATTAAGGTACTACAAAAAATTTCAAAAAAAGAAAATATAAATTTCAATAAAGACATTCTTCAAACTATTGCAACTTATTCAGACGGATCTTTGAGAGATGCAATAAATTTATTTGAGCAAGCAGATAATACATTTGGAGAAAAAGTAACTGTTGAAAATATATTCAGCTTAGTTGGTAAATTGGGCTCTGAAGAGATACAGGAAATAATTGAATCTATCGAGTTTCAGGATACAGGCAAAATTTTAAATGTCATCAGAGAAGCTTATGCTAAAGGTTTGCAACCAACCGATATTTCAAATTCAATATCAGAATTTTTTCGTAATTTATTTTATCTTAAGTATTTACCAGATGATAAAAAACTCGAATCTTTAACTGAAGATTTTAAAAAGAATTTAGAAAAAGCAAATGAAAAAATATCAGCAAAACAATTGGTTCGTATACTTGATTTGATTGATGAAATTAATTCAAACTTACCATCATCAAATTCTCAACATTTAAAACTTGAATTATTCATGATGAAATTGATTAAGCCAGAATTTGGCTCTGATGTAAAATCTATTGGTTACCGACTTGATCTTCTAGAAGGACGAACTAGTTTATCAAGAAGTGTTGATGAAGATACTAAATCAGAAGAAAAAATACTAGCTGATGAGAAACCAAAAAATGAATCTAAACCTAAAGAAAAAAAAGTTAAAAGTAAAAATAAACAATCACTTGAAGATTTCGATGTTTACTGGCCAAAAATTTTGAACTCGCTGAAAGAAACTTTATCAGCAAGAAAATATTCTTACTTAACGGCAGTGAAACCTGAAGTGAATGAAGATAACGTTGTAACCCTTTATGTTGATAAAAATAATGAATTTCTTTTTGATGAATTAAAAAAAAGTACGGAGATAATTGATCTGATTAAATCAGAAGTAGCAAAACTCATGGGCATTGAAGCTTTAGTAAATATAGAAATTAGCGAAACAATTAATACAAAAGAAGAGGGTGGCATATCAGCGGCCCAAGAAATTTTTGATGTTGAGGATTTAAGTTAATTATCTTTTAGATTTAATTCACTTAAAGCCATTGTTATTCTTCTTGATCCTTGATTTTGGGCACTTTTACATAATTCAATAAAACTTCTTAGTTCCCCAGTTCTAAATTTTTTAAGTGCATCACCTGAAGGAACATCTCCATTTCTTTCTCTTTCTAGTAATTTAATTTCAATCTCTTTTGCCCTGGCAAGATAAGTACTGCTCACCTCAAATAAAGTATCAACACCATCAGTTATAGGTGGATTAATATGACCCATTAGCACATTTATGTATTCGTTAATTTCTTCATGCAGCTCGTCTGCGCCTGAAAGACCTTTCTTTAGTGGAAATTTTTGCATTATTCTTTTCTAACCTTTATGTATTTCATTTTAATTACATTAAGAGACACAATAAACGCCAAAGCAATAATTGTTAGGTAAATCAATAAATTCATAATGTTCGAATTTCCACTAACAGATAAAAATCTGATAAATGTAAAGACTACACTCCCAATTAATGTTGAAATGCTCAAGTCAATTGCTAAATCCCTATTTAGAATTTTTTCATTTCCTATTTTTAATGTAAAAAGCAACACCAATGAATACAAGAAAAGAGGTATAACAATTAAAACTGCATAGTTTGATTCCGACTTATTTGTACTACTTAACACAAGTAGAGTTGACAAAACTGTTGCTGAAGTACCTATCAAAACTGGATACCAATATTTACTTTGAACATAAAAAGATCTAGTTACAATCTGATTGATAGACCAAGGTAAGATAGCAAATGATACAACTGACATAATTGAACTTACACGTTGGACATCATTACTAGTAAATGCACCACGTTCGTAAACAATACTCACTACCTCATCGCTACCAAAGAAAAAAAACAAAACTATAGCTACATTTAGAAAAAATAAAATAGAGACTTGGTGACGGATTAATTCTCTAAGCTCTTCAAACTTCTTGTTAACAAATAAGTTAGATAAAGTTGGAAAACTTGCAACACCTACAGCTTGGGCTAAAACTCCCACCGGTAAAATTGCTACTCTCCTAGCGTATCTAAAAGAGGCAATTGCTCCTGTGCTAAGAAAAGATCCAAATATTCTGAATAATTGTTCATCCATGACTGCAATTGATTGACCAACAATCAAAGGAAGTGATACTTTAAAATATTGACTTAAAAACATTGCTTTTGGTTTTATAAATTTATAACTCAGACCAACACTTCTTAATCCAATTAATTGGATTACTATATGACCCAAAAAGGAACCGATCAAACCACCTATTGCAAATCCGTAAACTGTAGCTTCTGGAGTTGAAGAATAAATCCAGCCAAATAAGATAATTGACAAATTATAAATTACTGGAGCTATCGCAGCGTATTTAAATTCATTTTTAAAATACTGATATGCCATCATAATCGCACCCGAAAAGAAAAAAACTTGACTAAAAATAATTGGAGTAAAAACTTTAACAAAAAGGTTTTGATTTACCACTCCAAAGATATCTGCTATTTCATATCTAAAAATAAAACCAAGAATAGAAATACTTAAAAATATAACCGTTAAGCCATTTAGCAGTGAAAGGAAATAACTATTTAGCTTATCGTCATCTTCTTTTTCAAACCTTGAGAGAAGAGGTATTAATGTTATTGCAAGATAGCCTCCGGCTGATAGATAAAATAAAAAATCAGGAATCACAAAAGCTAAATCCAAAGTATCTGATGCATTAGATACCCCAGTCCAATTTGCTAATAAAATTTCTCTAACAAACCCAAAAATTCTACTCATTAAATAAGCTAAAGAAATTATTGATATTGGACCAATTAATTTTTTATAATTCTGCATGCTTTTCTTTCATAAGCTCAAGTAGTTCATAAGAAATATTCAACTTATTACTCTCATAACCAAATCCTATATTTATGTCAGGTTTATTGTCACCGTGATAATCAGAACCACCACTTTTTAATAAATTCATATTGTTTACAATCTCACTCAATGTGCTTGAAGTTGTTTTGGAGTAACTTGAATAATATGTCTCAACTCCATGAATACCGAGATTTTTCAATGATCTTAATCGATCTACAAATACAGAGTCACACCAATTTTTTGAAAAAGAGTAGTCTTTATTACTCATTAGTGTGTGAGGGTGTGCAAGAAAAACCAAACATTTAGATTCTTTCGCACAATCAATGACTTCCTCAATTGGGTTTTGGTGAATTCTAGAATCACCAACTTTACCATTTCCTAAGTATTCTTTAAATGCTTCATTTAGTGAAGCTACATACCCTTTAGATTTCATCAAATTAGCAATATGAGGACGACCCGGTACTTTTGTTTCAAGATCATCCAATTCTTTTCTTTCAATTTCTACACCTACTTTTTTTAGTTTTTCCAATATTTCATAATTTCTATTTTTCTTTTCAATTCTAATTTTTGAAAGTAACTCATATATAGGGGTATCTTTTTTTAAAAAATAAATAAGTAAATGAATTCCCGCAAATGGATTTTCTAACTCTAAGTCATACCAACTAACACTCATTTCAACTCCTGGAATTATTTCAATTAAATTAGTGTTTTCAACCTCTGACAAAAACTCGTGATCAGTTATTGATATAGCCTGTAGTTGTTGTTCTATTGCAATATTCAATATATCTTCAATTTTGTCAGTCCCGTCAGAATTAGATGAATGAATATGGAGATCAATGCTCATTAAATCTAGAATACTAGGTCTGTTAAATCTTTAATAAACTCATTAGAATGTTTCAGATGAATTTAATAGTACAAAAATTTGGTGGAACTAGTGTTGAAAATCCCGAAACACTAAAAATTGTTGCACAAAAAATAATTGATTGTAAATCAAAAGGAAACGAGGTTGTAGTAGTTGTTTCTGCTATGGGTTCAAGTACGGATGAGTTAATTGATCTAGCTAATGAACTATCCGATACACCCTCCCCCAGAGAAATGGATATGTTGTTGTCGGCAGGAGAGAGAATAACAATGTCACTACTAGCAATGCATCTAAATAATCTTGGTTATGAATCCTTTTCTTTAACAGGTTCACAGGCAGGAATAACTACAACGTCGAGACATGGAATGGCGGAGATCGAAAATATTTCTGGTGAAAGAGTTAAAGAGGGCATTAATGAAGGAAAGATAGTAATAGTTGCTGGTTTTCAAGGAGTAAACAAAGAGACTAAAGAGATTACAACACTTGGAAGAGGAGGATCTGATGCTACAGCAGTTGCGTTAGCTGTAGCACTTGGTGCAGAAAAATGTGAGATTTATACAGATGTTGAGGGTGTATTTACAGCAGACCCAAGAATAGTTACAAAAGCCAAGCTAATTGAAGAGATAACATACGATGAAATGTTGGAAATGGCTTCATCAGGTGCAAGGGTTTTAATGGCTAGGTCTGTAGAATTTGGTAGAAGGTATAATGTACCAATAATTGTAAAACCTACCTTTAGCGAAGGTTCAGGCACAATTGTAAAGGACAAAGTAATGGAACAAGCAATTGTAAGTGGAGTCACTCACAACGATAAAGAGATCAAATTTACACTATTTGGAGTTCCCGATCAGCCAGGCATTGCTGGAAAAGTTTTTGGACCTCTTTCAGAAAATGGTGTAATTGTAGATATGATTGTTCAAAACGTTTCAAAAGAATCAAAAACGGATATTAGTTTTACTGCACCATTAGAGCAAAAGTCCGAAGTTGAAAATATCTTAGAAAATTTATCAACTGAGCTCGAAGCAGAAGGAGCAGATTCAGATCCAAACATTGCAAGGGTTTCATTAATTGGTGCTGGTATGAAAGCTGAGTCTGGAATAGCTTCGAAAATGTTTTCAATACTTGGCGAAAATAAAATCAATATTGCAATGATTTCAACATCACCGATAAGAATTTCATGTGTTGTTAACAAGGATGATATGCAAAAAGCTATAGACTCATTACACAAAGAATTTATTGAAGCATAAATGAAAATCTCAATAGTTGGAGCTACTGGTCTTGTAGGGCGAAATATAATTGAGCTCTGTGAAGAATTTTTTGACAATTCTGTTGAATACCATCTTTATGCATCCAAAGAGTCTGAAGGCAAAACACTGCAAGTTAATGGTAAAGAAGTTCTCATTAGAGAGTTAAGTTCAAAAAATATTGAGTCATGCGATATTGCTTTGTTTTCAGCTGGAGGAGAAAGATCAAGAGAATTTGCAAATCAATTTGTAGACAAAGGGGCTTTCGTAATCGATAATTCATCATCTTTCAGAATGGAAAAAACAGTTCCTCTTGTTGTTTACGGTATTAATGAAGACATAATAAAAAACGATTCGAAAATTATAGCCAATCCAAACTGTACAACTATGGCCCTTGTTATGGCTTTAAAACCATTACATGATATTTTTAATTTATTAAGTATTGTTCCAGTTTCATATCAAGCTGTTTCAGGTTCTGGTAAGAGTGCAATTGAATCGTTAGAAAATGAACTTGCTAACCTTTCAACACCAGGATCAGCACCTGATGAAAAATATTATCAATCCCAGATAGCGAAGAATGTAATTCCAATTGCTGGAAATATTTCAGAAAATGGATACTCAGATGAAGAAATGAAGTTTTCTAATGAGTCAAAAAAGATTTTGGACATACCGGACTTAAATGTTGAACCATCTAATGCAAGGGTAGGGGTTGAAACTGGACATGGTATATTTTGTACTGCAACATTTGAAAAAGACGTTGATGTTGAATCGGCTATTGAATCATTGGAAGCATTTGAAGGTATAGAATACTGGAAAGAAACTTATCCGACACCTCTTGATGCTCAAGGAAATAAAAATATCTTAGTCTCAAGAATGAGATCCGGTCTTACAAGCAACAAAATACTAAACTTCTGGGCAGTCGGTGACAATCTCTTAAAAGGAGCAGCATTGAATGCTGTTCAAATTGCTAACCACCTATACAAAAATGATTTCTATACCAAATAAAGTTCCTAGAAAGAAAAGAGTTTTTCTAGGACCTTTGAGTAGGAAAATACTTAAACTTTCAAACTGGGAAATTACAGGTGAATTTCCGAACTATAAAAAAATAATATTAATTGGAGTACCTCATACAGCAAATAGAGATGCCTGGTACGCACTTCTTGCAGTACTGGCTTTGGATTTAAAGATAAATTTTTTTGGTGCAAGATGGATATTTACCAGACTTCCAAGCCCTTATACTTTTTCAAAAGATGTTGATCGTTTAGGAATTCCCTGGCCTTTAGGGTGGTTACAAAAATTAATACTTTTAAAACTTGGAGGAATACCAGTTTATAGAAATAAATCAAAAGGATTAATAAAGGGTGCTGTAGAAGAATTTTCTAAAATGGAAGAATATGTTCTTGCAATTGCTCCAGAAGCTGGGACAGAGCAGGTTAAAAAATTTAGAAGTGGATTTTATTATTTAGCAAAAGAACTGAATATACCTTACTTACCAATCGAGTTAGATTTTAAAAATAGAAGGTTTCATGTACAAAAAGAACAGTTCGTATCGATGTCATTTGAAGAAGAGTCTAAAAAAATTATTTCACTTTTTGAAGGGGTAGAAGGAGCTTTAAGAGAATTTAAAATGCTAGAAGAAACGGAAGAAAAAGACTAAGCATATAATTTCCTACAGGAATTTTTTTTAATCCTAACAAGTTTATTCCAACACCTATTAACAATACCCCTCCAATTCCTGCAATCGAGTCAGATATTTGTTGTTCAATATTTGTGTTAATTAATAAAGCAAACAAAGTAAATATTCCTTGATAGATCAATATTGAGACACCCGAGTATACAGCTCCTTTACCACCACTTGAAGTTATAAAAATTACCAGGATACAGTCTAAAGCAGTTTTTATTAATAACAATTCTAAGTTTGACTCGACAACATCAAAGAAAGGCCCAATAATTGCTAGTGGTCCAGTAATTACAATTAATGTAGTTGTTAGATAGCTTTCTATAAATTTAGTTTGATCACTTTCACCTTTTTCAAATTTTAAATAGAGATAATCTCCAAAATTTTTTACTTTATTTTCAATCTTTAAGTAGCTTCCAATAATTGAGCCAACTATTACAGCAAACAGGGTGAACATAAAATCTGGACTTTTTAAAGTTTCTCTGAACCCTAAAGCCAAAACTAAAAGACCGAGTGGTAGGAGATTTTCATCAAAGTTTTTGAGTTCTTTTTTAAAAATTATTCTGGCAAGAATACCAGAGACAATAACACCAAATCCATTAATAAGCGTTCCAATTCCTGGGATCATTAGTTGCTAAAATCGCTATGGCTTTTACTTGGTGTAGGCCCTTCTTGGCCTTGATACTTACTTCCATAGCTTACGTCACCATACTCAGCCTCTGAAGGTGAATTTAAATAATAGAAAGATATTTGTCCAATTTTCATCTCTGGATATATTTTGATTGGTAAGTTTGCAACATTTGAAAGTTCTAATGTTAAATAACCTGAAAATCCAGGATCAACAAATCCTGCAGTTGAGTGAATTAATAAACCTATCCTGCCTAGTGATGACTTACCTTCAAGTCTTGCAACAATCTTATTTGATAAAGCAACTTTTTCATAGGTTGTGCCCAAAACAAATTCTCCAGGATGGAGCACAAATGGTTCATCCTTTGAAGCCTCCACCAGAGTAGTTAAATCTTCTTGAGGTGATTTCGGATCTATATGACTATATTTATGATTTTCAAAAACTCTGAATTCTGTCCCAACCCTTAAATCAACACTAGAGGGTTGTATATATCCTTGATCTAAAGGTGATATCTCGATCCACTTATCTTCTAAGGCTCTTTTAATATCTTTATCTGAAAGCATTTTTCCTCACGTTTAAAGAATATACTAATCTAAAAATTTTTGTTTTTAATTATTTAGCAAAGAAGCAACTGTCCATATAGTAATTATGAATCCTATTGTCCCCAAAAAAATTGTTCTTGATTTGTAAAACTCATTATCGTTTTTATCTTTATTTATAAAAGCAAGAAAGCTACCAGCAAACATAGCTGAGCCAAGGCCTAACATTAAAAGTCTTATAGTTAAATCGAGCGCAAATGGGTCATTCATGACATTATTGTTATCATAATAAAATAATGGATACAAGAGATATAGTAGATATTTTTAATAGATTCGATATTTCATCAATCAAAGATGAGAGTAAATATAAAATATCTACATTGGGAAGTATTACAAATCTTAACTATAAAGTTGAGATAGGTGATAAAAAATTTGTTCTAAGAGTGCCTGGAGAAAATCCAGATTTAATAAACAGAACATCTGAAGGATATAATGAAAAACTGATTCAGAGTATCGGAATATCATTACCATTAATTGCATTTGAAGAAGAAACTGGTCTAAAAATTTCAGAATATTTTGAAGATTTATATACTTTTAAATCAACCGATATGCTTGATATAAAATTTAGAGATGACGCATTGAACCTACTAACTATTCTGCATAATTCAGAACTTGAATTTAAAGAAAATTTCTCTCCTCTCAACGTTTTTAAAAAATTAGTCAAAACGAATGACAAAATTGAAGATGAAGCAAAAACTGTCGGTGAAGAGATAGTCAAAGAACTGAACAAAATTGGCCTTGATAGTAAGCCATGTCATCAAGACCTCTACCACGCTAATTTTGTTTATTTTAAAGAAAAAGCATATTTGATTGACTGGGAATATTCATCACAAGGGGATCCATTCTTTGACTACGCAGATTTTATATGGCAGAACGAGCTAGAAGATAATACCGAAATAACTAATGATATTTATTCAAAAATTGGAATTAACAATGATCAACTTAAAACAAAAATGGAATTATTTCAGATTTTATCAATGATTACTTGGGGCTTTTGGGCAAAAAGAAAATCTCCAAAAGACAATAGAGGTCAAGAAGCATTAATTTCCGCACTAGAAAAGTATGATAATAATTTTTCTTAAAAGATTTAACTATATTAATCTACTTGGGTTAGAATTTCGCAGTACGAAAAAAGGATAAATTTAAATTTTATGGGATCTTTGATTAAAAAAAGACGTAAGAAAATGTCTAAACATAAATACCGAAAACGTCGTAAATCAAATAGACATAAAAAGAAGTCTGTCTAAAACTCTCTACCTTCACTATTAAGAAAATCTTCAATTTCCTCGACTAGATTATCCTCTGAAAAACTATCTTCAATGCTTACTTCTGCCTCTTCAAGTTTTGATACGTATTCAGCGAGATCTTCAGAGTTCTCCATAGCTTTACTAATTTTTGTATCAAACTGTTGTCCTTCTGACTGAATACCTGAATCATCTATATCAATTTTTAAGATTTCAGAAGTTTTATTCATTAAGGCACCAATACCCTTTGGGTAAGCGCCAGAACTTAAATAATGCGGAACTGCTGCCCATAAACCTGAAGTTTCTATTCCGTTACTTCTTAAGTCATGGCCAACAACACTAGTAATTCCAGTAGGTCCAGAATAATTTGTTGGAAGTACATTAAATCTTGAATTAAAAGTTGGATCATCGCTTACACCAAATATTGGTACTGGTAAAGTATGTGCAACTTGGCCAAAGAATGCACCTAATGTAACTGCTCTTTTTACCCCAAGTTCAATTAGCACTTCTGATATATTCTGTGAATATTTTTTCCATTTCATTGAAGGTTCTTCTCCAAAGACTAAGATCACTTCTCTTTTAAGTTTGTAATCTTCAATAGAATAAAAAGTTGTTTGTGGCCAGTGAAAATTTCTTTCCCCAATTGCTTTTACTTCAACGACGGGCCTTCTCATTTGATAGTTATAAAATCCCTCGGAATTAAGTTCTGCGAATGGTTCGACATCATAGGTACCACAAATATTTTCAATACAACCACTTGCAGTGTTACCAGCGTCACTCCATCCCTCAAAAGCAAGAATTGCTACAGGGTCAGATAGAAGTGGCTTTCTATACCAAACAACATCTTCCATAAACGAAGATTAATATTTAAAAAATTTTATATAAAAAGAAATTAGAGTTTTCTGGATGAGTTTAAAACTACAGATAAACTCGATAACGCCATAGCTAAAGCAGCCATACTTGGAACAATACTCCCACTTACAGCAATTGGAATCATGATTATGTTGTATATAAAGGCAAAAAATAAATTTTGAATAATTCTTTTATTTGAATTTTTTGAAATATTAAAAATTTTGTTTAATATTTCAAGGCCCCCTTTAAAAATAATAATGTCGCTAACACTTTGCGCGATTTGTGTGCTTTGAGAAAAGGATAAACTTACATTTGCTTGTTTGAGTGCAGGTGAATCATTAATTCCATCGCCAATGAAACCTACCGTTTTATCCATCTGTTTTTCTTGAATATATTTTAATTTATCTTCTGGGGACTGATTGCCTAACACATTTTTGATATTTAAATCATTTCCAATTTCTTTTACTTTTTCAGTTTTGTCTCCTGATAAAATTTCAATTTCATAATCTTTTGAAAGATCTTTAATAATATCTTTATTTACAGTTTTATCTTCTACTAGCTTTACCTTATATTCCTCATTATCAATTATTAATTCAAGATCTCCTTTTAAATCATCTTTCGACCTAAAAACAGAAACTTTTTTGTTTTCAACAACTCCACTAACACCAATTCCTGGTGTTTCAATAAAATTATCTACAGGGAAGAGACTCAAATTTTTTATTTCCGATTCCAAAAGTATGCTTTTAGCAATAGGATGGTTTGATTTTTGTTCAACAGACGCAAGCACTCTCAATACTTCATCATCAACAATTTTACCTTTTGAATCTGATATGCTTTCTATTTTGAAAATACCAGAAGTAAGAGTTCCAGTTTTATCAAAAACTATTGTGTCTAAATTTTTGAATCTTTGAAGATAGTCAAAATTTTTAAAAATAAAACCATTACGATTTGAAACTGAGGCAGTCCTAAATAATACGATAGGAGTTGCAAGTCCTAGAGCACAAGGGCAGGCAACAACAAGAATTGCAATTGTTGAACTGATTGTCTCTGAAAAATCATTTTCTAATACAAATAATTTAATTATCATGTTTGCAAAACTTAAAATCAAAATAGAAGGAACAAAGATATTTGTTATTTTATCTACGAGATCTTGAACTTCAGGCTTACTTGTCTGGGCTTTCAAAATTAATTTTTCAATATGGTTTAAAGTTGTCTCTCCCTCTTTTTTTACTACTTCAACTTCAATATCATCACCAAGATTAATTGAACCAGATACAATTTCATCACCCTCTTTTTTTGTAAGAGGTTCGGATTCTCCAGAGATTACGCTTTCATCAACTTCAGAACTACCACGTATGATTACACCATCAAGAGGAATGATTTCACCTTTCTTAACTATGATTACATCACTAATTTCAATCTGATTTAAAGGCTTGCGAACAGTTATTTGATTTTCGAAAACATTTACATCTTTGGGAATACTTTCGATTATGGAGTCTGATACTGAAACAGATGACTTAATTGAAATATCTTCTATAGTCTTACCAAGGAGAATGAAGCTAATTATGAATCCTCCTGTTTCTAAGTACATTAATTCTCCATTATTTGGCAAAATTCCAATGGCGAAAGAGGAGAGACTACCAATAGAGATTAATGTATCCATATTGAAATTAAGTTTTTTTATATTTTTTAAAGCAGATACGTGAAATTTTCTACCAAAAACAAAAATTATTAGTGAACCTATTCCTAATGCGGCGAGACCTTGATCAGCCCCAATGAGTGGGTTGATACTAAGCGTAAATATGAGAGAAAGAAACGGAGTAAGAAATTTTCTTATATTACTTTTTTTCTCCTCGGCTATTTCTTCTTGTGCTGAATATCCAATTGATCTAATTCGTTGAATATATTCATCTGAATTATTATCTTCGAGGTTAACTTCTAAGATTGCTTTTTTTAGGGGGAAGTTTACAACTACATCTTTGACAGATTTTTCTTTTGTTAGAACTCTCTCTATTCTTGCAGCACATGCTGCACAGGTCATTCCTTCAACAGATAGAACTAACGTTTTTGTCTTAGCTGACAACGGTATAGCCTTGTTCATCAAGAAGTGATTTAACAAGATCTAAATTTATCTCTTCTGAGGACTCCAGTGTTACATTTTTTGTCTTAACGTCAACATTAACTGATTCAATATTTTCAACAGCTGACAAAGTGTTTACAATCGTACTTTTACAATGATCACAACTTATTTCGGGAACGTTAAAATTAGTAGCCATAATAAAATAATAATTGTTAGTTGTTTATATTGTTAAGTTGAATTTTTAAACTTATGCAGTTTCTTGAAGAATTCTTCCTCTAACTCTTGGGTATTTAACAGGAGCATGGTTAAAGCAGTGCTCTCTTTTGTTATAGATACTTAATTGAGTATTGCAAGATTCTTCTTTACAAACTCTGCCCTGGTCAAAACTCTTTGAAGGTCTTATACCACCTTTAATTTGACTTGCTTTTAATCCGTCAGTCATTTAATTCCCCACTTTGTGAATATATTCACAAGCTTAACAAACATTTGAAAAACCTGCAAGTTTTTCCAAACTTTTTATCCAGCTACGTATAGTAACATTTGTTTATGGAAATCAAACTAGAATTTTGTATTGTTTGAAACTATACACCCCGTGCAGTTAGTACGGTAGAAGACATACTTGAAAAATACGGAAAAGAAGTAAAATCCATTGATCTTATTCCAGGAACAGGTGGTGTTTTTGAATTGTATTTAAATGGTGAACTTATTTATTCAAAACTTGAAACTGGAAGGCATACAAACGAAGGTGAAATATTAGAGTTAATGGAAAAAGCACTTAGTTGACATATCCATTTGATCTTTCCCTAGTTGAGCTTATATTTATTTCATTACTTCTATTTGTAAGTGCAGCGATTCAAGGAATATTAGGTTTTGGATTTGCTGTTATTTCTTCACCAATACTTGTCCAAATTGAGCCACTACTAGTGCCACAAATTCTAAGTTTACTTGCCTTGCCTATGGCTTTCCGTATATATCAACGTGAAAAAAAAGAAGTAGATTGGAAACCGTTTAAATTCTTATTCCTAGGAAGAATTATTGGTGGCCCTTTGGGTTTATTGCTCCTTATTAACTTGAACGAGAAACTACTTTCAATAAGCGTAGGAGCAATTGTACTTGTTGCAGGAATTGCAACATTATTTAACTGGACTGTGAATAGGAATAATAATTCGTCATGGATCGCTGGAACATTATCTGGAATATTTGCAATGATTGCAGGAGTAGGGGGCCCTCCTATTGCAATTTTGTACAGAGGAGCTTCGGGTAAGGAGTTCAGACCATCGTTAAACGCTGTTTTTACGTTTGGAATAATGATAACACTAGGTCTTCTGCTTTTTAGTGGTGAGATTTATAGAGATCATATAATTTTATTTTTATATCTTGCAATTCCAGTTGCTGTGGGATTAAAAATATCTTCTTTACTGTTTTCAGATGTCTCTGACAATGCAATTTCAAAAGGCGTAACATACTTTTCAATAATCTCAGGATTGGTTGTTATATTCAGAAATATAATTTAGTTTTGAAATCTGAATTCGGAGTTAACATTAAATAGACAATGAATACTAGAGTCATAATATCCTCAGTGCTATTTTTTTTGAGCTTCCCCCCATTTAACTTCTGGTATTTAATTTTTCCATCTCTGTTCTTTTTTTACTCAGGGATTTTATTAAGTAGTAAACCATTTCTTTCAGGCCTAGTATTTGGAGCAATATCATTTGGTGTAATTTTATTTGGTATCCAATCAATTGGTTACGAAGCTTGGATTCCTCTTTCTCTTCTTATGGGTCTTTTATATGGATTTTATGGAAAACTGTTTAAATTTATTGCTGTAAAAACCAATAACAAATTTTTTATATTGATTGGAATAATAAGTACTTTTGATTTACTAAGGGCTTACTTTCCATTTGGCGGTTTTCCATGGGGTTCAACTTCAACAGTTTTAATTTCAGGATATAGAGATACCTCGTTCAATCTCCTACCAAGCATTTTTAAAACATTTGGTCCGACAGGTTATTCTTTAATCATTCAATCGTTGACTCTTTTAATTGTCTTATTTGTACTTGAAAATAAAAAGAAATATACATACTTGAAAGATTCACTAGTATTTTTCATTTTAATATTTACACCTCTTTCATTATTTTTACTAAACGACAGTTTTAATTTATTAGACAAAAATAATAAATCTGAACAGATTAGTGTTGTGATTGTCCAGGGAAACAGTCCTTGTCCTGGAGCAAAAAACAGATGTAATAATGAAAGAGCAAGAATATATGAAAGTCATATAAATTTAACAAAAAGTATTAGCTCCGAAAAAGATCTGATTATTTGGCCTGAAAGCTCGACAGGTTTTAACAATGATCCTCTCATTCACGATTGGGTCTTGACCGATATTCAAATAGAAGTTGAGAGGTTAAATTCTTATTTTTTAATTGGTGGAGATAGGCCAATACGGGGAGCTAATTTTGAAAATTATGGTCTATTTATCAACAATGAGGGAACAATTGTAGATCAATATCTGAAACAACACCCAGTACCTTTTGGAGAGTACATTCCTTTTAGGAGATATCTTGATTGGATCCCTTCCCTTTCGCTAGTTCCGAGAGATATGATTAGGGGAGAACAAGAGAAAATATTTCAAATAGGATCACATAAATTGGCCTCTGTGATTTCTTTTGAGGGATCATTCCAAAGATATATTCGAGGTAGTGTTCAGGCTGGAGCAGAGATTATTGTAATTCTTACAAATCAAGCCAGCTATGGAGAAAGCGGAATGTCTGATCAATTTATATTAATGTCTCGTGCAAATGCGATTTCAAATGATAGGCCTGTCATACATTCTGCAATAACTGGAAAATCTGCATTCATCGACAATAATGGAAAAGTTTTATCACAGACAAATTTATTCACTTCTGAAATCTTGAACGAAAACATAAATCCAATTAACTCACAAACTCCATTTAGTTTGTTTGGAAATTACTTTAATTATCTAATAGTTGCTATTGCATTTGTTATTTTCTTAAGAAAGAGAGTTTGAAGTTAGTTTTCAAGACCCTCATTAAAGTGCAAATTTTTCATTGCTGCAGCTTCGACAATACCATCTTGGTAGGCTCTCAGATCAAACTTATGTAACACTGCTATTAAATGATCAAATATATCTGACTGAATGTTTTCATATTCAACCCAGTCAGTAGTTTTTGTAAATGTATAGATTTGTATAGGGACACCCTGGTTTGTTGGTGATAATTGTCTTACTAAAAATGTCATGTTTTCAGTATCTAGGTTTTCATTTTGTCTGAGATAGCTTTCTATATAGGCTCTGAATGTACCAATATTTGTTAAATTTCTTTGTTCTGTTACTGATTCTCCAGACGATAGTTCGCTATTAAATGTTTCCAACTCCTGCACTTTTTCATTCAGATAATCTTTAATAGGAGCAATTTTTTTTAATTTTTCAATTTCTTCAAATGTTAAAAATTTAATACTTGAGATATCAATACTTATTGATCTCATGATTCTTCTGCCACCATAATCAGACATTCCTCTCCAGTTTTTGACTGATGTAGAGATTATTTTTGAGGTAGGTATGGTTGTAATGGTTTTATCCCAGTTTTGTACTTTTACTGTGTGAAGAGCTATGTCAATTACATCCCCATCAGCTCCATATTCTGGGACCTCTATCCAGTCACCATTATTTATGATATTGTTTTGTCCAATTTGAACCGATGCAACAAAAGATAGAATTGTGTCTTGAAATACTAAAAGGAGAACTGCTGTTAACGCCCCAAGTCCACTTATATAATATGTAACTGACTGTCCAGATAAAATTGCAAAAATAATAATGAATATAAATGCGTTCAGAATAATTTTAACGATCTGAATATAACCTTTAATTGGCCTGTCTTTCAATGCTTCATATTTACTTGATGCATTATTAAATATTGAAAGCAATTCATTTAGAGATAAACCTAAGAACACTGCTAATAGCGAACTAATTATTCGTTGACTAATTTCACTGTCTAATAATTCTGTTGAAAAGTCTGTAAATAATATTCCATTTAAAAAAGTAAATACAGCGACAAAAGATACTCTATTTAAAAATTTTTTTTCTAAAAAAAGATCGTCAATGATAGTATTTGTTTTTTTCGCTATACGTTTGAGAAGTGGAAAAATTAGTGTTCTTAAGACTATATAAATACCCAGACTGCTTCCTGCGACAATCAAGAGTTTTAAATTATCTTCTACCATATAAGCATGATACCTTAGTCAGAATCCTCTTTGTTGACCTTTCCAAGGGGGAGGAGTATTGTTTTTAAACTCTTCAACGCTTGGTCCATGTAAAGCTTTCAATTTATTTAAACCAATAAAATATGAAACTACCAAAAGAATTAAAGTAGTTTGGTTTGAAGTTGCCAATTTAATAACTGCAAGCACTTCTGGGTTATCAAAAAATAAAACTTGTAAACCACCTTTTACTCCAAGAAATATGACCCACAAGATTGCAACCCGGTTATATGCTGGTTTTACTGTTGGTAATAAATACCACTCTCTAGGCCATTTTCTAAAATACATTGATGAATAGATCGTAAATGGTTTTCTCAATACGATTGATACCAATCCTATAAATGCAATGCTTAAATCTCTTATAATACCTGGTAGAAAAAAACCTGATGCAGTACCTTGAATCTGAGCAATTAACAAAGCAACTAAAGTTCCAAGAACACCGTAAAATGCAAATTTAATTTCATCTTTTTTTACCAACCTGTAGCCAAACGTAAGGGCAACCAATACGGCTGTACTTATAATTGCAATATTTAAATCAAAAAATCTAAATGTTAAAACAAAGAACACTGGAGCAAGAATTGAATCAAAGATATTATTTTGTGATTCATTTAAACCCAGTACTTCACTTTTTATCTCAGTGAATTGATTTTTAAATCTTTTAAACAACAGAATTTATTTTTTCTTCAAAATTTTTGTTGGTTTTCTCAGAAAGAAAACTTTTTCTAATTTCCTGTAATTCTTTTTCTTCAACTTCCTCAAAATTTGTTGAAATATTTTTTATATAAGAATCTAAGTTATCGATTTCAAATGATTGAGATTGCAAAAATCTATATGCTTCATCCCTTTCAATCCCTTTAGTTACTAAATGAGATAGAAAAGATTGAGTTAGCAAACTCACTTTTGCTGAATTAATATTTGAATTTATTTTTTCATGATTAATGTTGATATTTTTGAATAGCTCTTCCATCTCAATTGTTGAAAAACAAATGAGATTAAAACTATCTGGAAAAATGATTCTTTCTACTGATGAATTTGATATATCTCTTTCATGCCAAAGAGATATATTTTCAAGCGCACTTACAACATAACCTCTGAGGATTCTTGAAATTCCTGATATTCTCTCAGAAGTAATTGGATTTTTTTTATGTGGCATTGCAGAAGAACCTTTTTGTTCGCTTGAAAATGACTCATGAATTTCACCCACCTCTGAACGTTGATAACCTCTAAGATTTATAGCTATACGATCATAGGAACTTGCAAGCATTCCAATACAGCTGATTACTTCAGCGTATCTATCACGGCTAACAATCTGAGAAGCAAATAGCTCTGGCTTAAGATTTAAAGTCTCTAAAGATTTTTTTTCAATATCACTGTTAATTATGGTGTAGTTACCAACAACTCCACTTAGCTTTCCGATGCTAATATTTTCTTTTGCTCTTTCAAGACGTTCTTTATTTCGATGTATCTCCAACAACCAGTTTGAAATTATATTTCCAAGGAAAGTTACTTCTGCAAATACGCCATGGGTTCTCCCGATTATTTTGGTATCTTTTTCTTTTATCGCAAGATTCTTCAAAGTACTGATTAATTCATCAACTTTTCCTATTAGGAAATCTAATGATTCTAAAATTAATAAACTATTTGATGTATCAACTACGTCTGAACTAGTTAGGCCGTAATGTATCCATTCGGAATCTTCATTTACTTTATCTTGTAATATGTCAACAAATGAAGCTAAGTCATGGTTTGTTACTTTTTCTCGAGCTTCAACTTCTTTTACGGTTACATTTGCATCAATTATTTTTTCTGACAAACCTTTAGGCACAATACCTTCCTCTTCAAGACTTTTTGTAACAGAGGATTCAACTTTCTTCCAAGTGCTTAACTTGTTTTCTTGACTCCATATATCAACTATTGCTTTTACTTCGTATCTTTTTATCATTTATCTAATTATATTTTGGTTTCTCTCTGGTCCAACAGATATATATTTAATTGGCACATCGCTGAAATCTTCAATAAATTCAATATATTTTTTAGCATTCTCAGGAAGTGCATCATATTTCGTAATTCCAGAAATATCTTCATTCCAACCCTCAAACGATTCATAAATAGGTTCACACTTATCTAATATCTCATCAACTAATGGATAGTCTGTAATTTTTTTATCTTCAAAGCTGTATCCTATGCATACCTTGATTTCCTCAAGGCCACTTAAAACATCTAATTTTGTTATAAATAATTGACTTAGAGAGTTAATCCTTTTCGAATATTTTAATGAAACTAAATCTAGCCATCCACAACGTCGTCTTCTTCCAGTAACCGTTCCAAACTCAGCCCCCTTTTCAATCATGTAATCACCAATTTCATTTTCTTGTTCAGTTATGAAAGGACCAGTACCAACTCTAGATATGTAGGCTTTGGTTACACCAACAACTTCATCAAAATTTAAAGGACCAATTCCAGATCCAGTAGCTGCATTACCTGCACTTGTATTTGAACTTGTGACAAATGGATATGTTCCATGATCGATATCTAGAAGAGTGCCTTGGGCTCCTTCAAATAGGATCTTTTTATTTTCTTTTAATGAATTAGATATAACCAATGATGTGTCGTCTGCAATTGATGAAACAAGCTCTTTGTATTTTTTATACTCCTCCACTATTTCGTCAAAGTTTATAGAATTTCCACCATAAATTTTTTCAATTATTTGATTTTTTTCTTCAAGATTATTTTTTAATTTTTCATAAAAATTTTCTTCAGATAAAAAATCTTGTATGCGTATACCTTTTCTTTGTATCTTGTCGCCATAACAAGGCCCTATACCTTTTCTAGTTGTTCCAATTTTCTTATCACCCAAACTATCTTCAATTAATTCATCAAGAATTTTGTGATATGGCATTATAATGTGTGCGTTATATGAAAGTTTTAATTTAGTCGTGTCTATATTTTTACCATTTAAAGTTTCAATTTCATTTTTCAAAACTTCAAAATCAATTACACATCCTGAACCAATGACTGGAGTACATGATTCATACATCACTCCTGACGGAACCATTGAAAGGGCAAATTTTTCATCACCTACAACAATTGTGTGACCCGCATTATTGCCACCTTGGAATCGGACTACAAGATCAGCTTTTGATGCAAAAAAGTCTGTGACTTTACCCTTGCCTTCATCGCCCCACTGAGCGCCTAAAACAATGGTAGTTGACAACTTTTCTCCTTGAATTACAACAATGGATAATACATGCATTTCTGATGTATAGAAAGATTTTTCTATCTAATAATTAAATTAATTTGTAGCTAAATCGAATAAGGGTTAAATTAGTACTTAGACAAGAACTTAATTTATTTATAGTTGTTTCGTTCTTGTCTGCTTTTATATAAAAGGAGAAAACATTGAGTAAAAAAGCAATCGTTTCTTTACTTATACTTTCTATGATTGCAGTAGCTTGTGCTACAGAAGAAGAAGCAGTTGAGGAAGTAGCAGTTGAAGAAGAACACGATCACTCAGATGAATCTACACTAGATGAAGTAATCGAAAGAGGATTTCTTAAGTGTGGAATCAGTACTGGTGCTACCGGATTCAGTGAGCAAGCTGATGACGGATCCTTTGGTGGATTTGATGTTGATTTCTGTTATGCAGTTGCAGCTGCTGTTTTCGGCGACTACAGTAAAGTCGAATTCAAGCAACTTACATCTGCTGAAAGATTCACATCTCTAGCAGCTGGTGAGGTCGATGTTCTATTTAGAAACACAACTTGGACTCAAAGCCGTGACACAGAGTTAGGTAATGACTTCGGTCCTACAACCTACTTTGATGGTCAGCAATTACTTGGTAGAAAAGCAGACGGTATTACCGAAAGCTCTACACTAGCTGATATTGACGGACTTAGAGTATGTACTAACGCAGGAACTACAACCGAAAAGAATATTACTGAAGGTGCAGGACTTGCTGGTGCAACAATCGAACTTGTTACAGTTGAAGCTTTCGCAGAAGCTGTTGACAAATTCATTGCAGGTGAATGTGATATTATCACAACTGATGGTTCAGCACTTGTTGGTAGAAGAGCAGTTAATGATGCTCTTAATGACTGGGTAATTTTCCCAACATCACCAATTTCAAAAGAGCCATTAGGACCAACATATAGATCAAATGACAGCGCCTGGGCAGACGTAGTCAACTGGACAGTTTACGCAACAATCATCGCAGATGAGTATGGCGTAACTAGTGCAAACGTTGACTCTGTTGATACAGATGCACTTCCAGAACTTGGAAGATTATTTGGTGCAAATGATGGTGAGCTTCAAACAAAGATGGGTCTTAGCGCAGATGCGTTTTACAATGTTATCAAGCAAGTTGGTAACTATGACCAAATCTACTCAAGAAACCTAAATCCATTAGGTCTCTTCAGAGAAGGTGGAGCTAACGATCGTTGGACAAACGGTGGGTTAATTTACGCACCTCCTGCAAGATAATTTAATTATCTTTATATAAATGTAAAAGGGGCTGAAAAGCCCCTTTTGCTTTGTAACTCTCTTATTATTTTGATAAAATTTATTCATGAAGGGAGCTCTTAAGTATTTACTTTTTTTTAGAAATGTAGTTTTTTTAAAATGGGTAAGCCAAATAGTTTTTTTGGTTGGATTTGTAACCATTGTTTTAAGGTACTTAGGAAACGCTTCAACTAACTTTGCATCCACGAACATAGCGTTCTCCTGGGATTTTTTGGGAGAAACACCAGGTGTATCTATAGCAGAAGGAATGTACACCCTACCAGTTTCTGGTTTACAGATGCTTCAAGTAGGCATGTTAAACATGCTAAGGATTACAGTTACAGGGATTTTTGCGGCAACAATTCTTGGGACAATGCTTGGTATCGCAAGACTATCAAAAAATTATATTGTGGAAAAAAGTGCAACAGGAATATTAGAAATCGTAAGGAATGTACCCCTTTTAGTTCAAATTCTTTTCTTTCAAGCCTTGATACTTACACTACCTAGATTAGAAGTATCAGAAATTGGAACATACACAATTCATGCAAGTGCAAAAGGTATCGCATTCCCATGGCCAAATAGAGAACCTAATGCAATTTTGTTTATGGTTTACTTTATTTTAGTTTTATACATTGCCAACCAGATATTTAAATGGAGAGTTAGAACCCTTGAAAAAGAAGGAAGAGAGACATATCCAACATTATGGGCCGTTCTATCTTTTGTTGTACTTATTTTTGTAGGATGGTTCGGAGGCTTTAGAGTTGTTGGAATACTTGGCCTGGTTGCTGGGTTTCTCTCCACAGGCTTAGAAAGTGTTCCAGGAATTATTTATCAGATTCTATTTTCGGCAATTACCGTTTTTATTGGATTTAGAGTTACTAAAAGATTTGTTGATAGCAAAAAATCTGAAGAAGCCCAAGGAATTTATAGTGATGATGATTATTTCAAAATAATATTTAATGTTGCAATAGTTGTTTTACTAGTTTTTCTTTTTCTTACATCATTTGGAGCAAGTGTCTCAAAGTTTTTAGTAGGAGATGAACTGACCTATAAAGCCGATTGGGGGCTTCCACAACTCTTCCATGGTATTGAAAATAAATTATATTGGTTTCCAATGCATGATGTTGAAATTGAAAAAGAAACTGTAGAAATGAAAAAAGCAGAGATAATTAATTGGGTAGTTGAGCCAGGATCAAAAGTAGAAGTTGGAGATAAAATTGCTGATGCATACATTATTAGAAAGCCAAATGAAGAAAAAATAGAGTATGAAATTGTTGCTAAATACGCAGGTACTATTGAAACCTTATATCTTGAAGAAGGAAAATCATTAAAAGTAGGTGAAGAATTTTATGAGATTCAAGTTACAGAAGGTGATCCATTTACACTGTCAAGACCAAGGATTGAGCAAACAGGTACTACAAAATTTAAGAGATACTCTGATGATTATGGTAAAAAGTTGTCAGTTGGTTATTTTGCAACTTGGGTAGGAGTAGTTTTATATACTGCAATATTTATATCCGAAGTAGTAAGAGCAGGTATTATGGCTGTTGCCAAAGGGCAATCTGAAGCTGGACTTTCTTTAGGTTTTAGAAGGAGTGCCCTTTTGAGATTAATTATTATACCTCAGGCAATTAGAGTGATGTTGCCTCCAATGGGTAACCAGTATCTAAACCTTGCAAAAAATACTTCATTGGGGATAGCCGTAGCTTTTCCTGAAATTGTTGCTGTTGGTCAAACTTTATACAACCAGGAAGGACAAACTTTACCTGTATTTATTGTATGGATGATCTTTTACAGTACCGTAAGTTTGACAATTTCCAGCATAATTAATTTCTACAACAGAAAACTGAAGATTGTTGAGAGATAAATGAATTTAGAATTTAAAAAATCAATAACTTGGATGAGAGAAAACCTATTTTCTTCAATTCCATCATCAATACTTACCGTAGCTACATCATTTTTTGTTTTGGGTTTCTTTAGAGGATTGTTTGGATTTGCAATGGCATCCGATAAAGATTGGCTTTCTGTCTTAAATAACATGCAACTTTATATGGTCCAGGCATATCCTGAAGAAGATTTTATTAGGGTGTGGATATCTGTAGGGTTAGCTTTAGTTTTTGCTGGAATGTCTATAGGGTTATGGAAAAGTACAGAAGAATCATCATTATCTGAGGTATTCTCAAAATTTCTGAGAGTCAGTTTAGCTTTTCTTTTCTTCACTGTCGTAGCACCTACGTTTTCAAGCGTTACAGACAATGACGGAATCATTCAAACAGAGGAGTCCTTCCCAATGGAAACACGCTTACAACTCCTTATACCTTCTGCAATATTAGTTGTTGTATTTTTTCTATTAAAAAATGTAAAACTTAATTACAAATTCAATAAATCAGACTTATTATGTTTTTATTTGGCAATACCAATAGTTTTGTTGTGGATTATAAAGCTCCCGACAATACAGCTTGATAGTAGTAACCAAAGAATAATTCCAGATCCTTTAATGCCAATTGCTGACACAACAAAGACTCCTTGGACTATCATTTTTGGATTATTTTTAGCTTTTTACTTTATAGGTTCTAGATTCAAAGATTCTAAAAATATGAAGAGAATAATGTCTATCTCGTGGGTTCTTTTACCATTATTCATTTTTTCATGGATTTTCAAAAAGCCAGAAATAGATCTACCAACAATTCTTGGTCAGGATATACCAATTTTTATTGGAATCTTTTTAATTGGAGCATTGACAATTACCTTTATTAACAATCCAATTGTTGAGAAATATTTTTCTATATATTTGGGTGTACTGATTGCTATTACAGCAATAGCACTTTTTATCTCGATCCCTATTCTTCTTAAATCAGCACTCTTACTACTTGTGTTATTTACTATCGTAATTCCAGCCGTGTCTTCATCTGCAAAAGGTAAGAGAAACCTTATTATTGTTTGGGGTGTTTCACTATTTACTTTATCTGTTTTAATTCGTGGTGGCTCTTCAGATACACAGATTATCGTACAACAACAAAGTATTTTTGGCGGCTTTTCTCTAACTTGGCTTCTTGCAATATTTGGAACTTATGTTTCATTTCCTTTGGGAGTTCTTTTGGCCTTGGGAAGAAACTCAAAACTACCTATTGTTAGAATTGTTTGTACAGGAATTATTGAATTAACTCGTTCTGTTCCCTATATTACATGGCTTTTCTTTGCCAGCGTTACCATGGCAGTTTTCTTACCAGAAGGTGTCAACTTTGAGTTAGTTGTAAGAGTGCTTATGGTAACCGCATTTTTTAGTGGAGCATATTTCGCAGAAAATATTAGAGGGGGGCTTCAATCAATTCCAAAAGGACAATATGAAGCTGCTGACGCAATAGGAATGAGTCCTTTTCAAAAAACTTCATTGATTGTAATGCCACAGGCATTAAGAGCAATTATCCCTACATTAGTTAGTAGTGCGATAACTGCATTTAAAGATTCTAGTTTAGTTACAATTATCGGACTTATTGATTTCCTCACAATCGGTAAGGTGATAATTGGTACTCAATCAATACCAGTAAATTTTGTTGGTCACGATAGAGAAAACTTATTATTCATTGCATTTTTCTATTGGATATTTACATTTACTCTATCCAGAAGAAGCATGAAAGTTGAAAAAAGATTAGGATTAGGAGAAAGATAATTTATGAGCATTATTAAAACAAACGATGTTAAAAAATGGTTTGGAGATTTCCAAGCTCTTAAAGGTATATCTATGGAAGTTGAAGAAGGTGAAGTTTTAGTAATATGTGGACCTTCAGGTTCTGGAAAATCAACCTTTATTAGGTGTATAAACAGACTTGAACAACACCAAGAGGGTGAAATTCTCGTTGATGGTATTGAGTTAACTAATGACCTCAAAAATATAGAAGCTATTAGATCTGAAGTTGGAATGGTTTTCCAAAGCTTCAATCTCTTTCCACACCTGACAGTATTGCAAAACGTAACTCTTGCTCCAATTTGGGTTAGAAAAAAAAGCAGAAGTGAATCAGAAGAAAAAGCAATGGAGCTTTTGACAAGAGTTGGTATTCCTGAGCAAGCATCAAAATTTCCAGGCCAACTATCTGGTGGCCAACAACAAAGAGTGGCAATAGCAAGAGCATTAGCAATGGAACCCAAAATAATGTTATTTGACGAGCCAACATCGGCACTTGACCCTGAAATGATAAAAGAGGTATTGGATGCTATGAAAGAGCTAGCTTTATCTGGAATGACAATGATTGTCGTTACTCATGAGATGGGATTTGCTAAAGAAGTTGCTGACAGGGTTATGTTGTTTGATGAGGGATTGATGGTTGAGGAAAATACCCCAACAGAATTTTTTGATAATCCTCAAAATGACAGAACCAAGTTGTTCTTAAGTCAGATTCTTTAGAGTTTATCCCAGAGATTTTTTTCTGCTAAATCAATAATGGTTGCACCCATTCCATATGCTCCATCGAATATAGCTTTATGACCACCAGCTTTAATTGTAGCTGCTGCAAATTCTGGCTGATGATTGACTGCGTCTCCGGAGTCGATAGCCAACATAGGATGAATAGATGGCATCGCGAAGGATATGTTTCCCATATCTGTTGATCCTAGGCCAAGTTGTGCCGGATCTTGTAGTGGCATGTCTCTTCCAATTTCATTACAGTTTTCCATAAACAACTCGAACATTGTTTTATTATTCAGAATTTCTTGATATCTAAAGTCTGGAGAAGTAACGTCTGATTTGCATTTAGTTGCAATAGCTGCTCCGTTTACGAAATTTAAAAAATTTTGTTCCAACTTGTTCAGACCTTCTTCGTTTAAAGATCTAAGGTACCACTCTGAAGAAGTATAAGATGGAATAATGTTCGGCTTAAACCCTCCATCTTTTATAACTCCATGCATCCTATCAGTTCTTAACATTTGTTGACGATAGGTAGAAGCATTTACAAATAGTTGTATCTGGGCATCTAGTGCATTTATACCTTCTTCAGGCGCACCAGCAGCATGTGAGTCTTTTCCAAAGAACTCAACTTTATATTGTTGGATTGTTGAAAATGTAGGATTAGCCACATCATAAGGACCAGGGTGAATCATCATCGAACATTTTGCATCTTCAAATGCTCCATTGTCTAATAATATTATTTTTCCACCTCCACCTTCTTCCGCAGGAGTTCCCAGTAGCTTGACTCTGATACCTAGTTGGTCGACAAGATTTCTCAGACCTAATCCAGCTCCAATCGAGCAAGTAGCAATTATGTTGTGGCCACAGGCATGTCCAATCTCTGGCAGTGCATCGTATTCGACACAAATAACAACGAGAGGACCACCCTTACCAAAAGTTACCTCAAAAGCTGTATCAAGACCATGTGTTGGGTACATTACTTGAGGATCATATTTTTTTATGTAGTTAACGAGATACTTCGACGTTTCAAATTCTTCGAAAGCAAGTTCTGGATTTTCATACATCCAGTCATTCACTTCAATGAGGCTTTTATGTAAAGATTCTAATTCAGATTTAAATTTTTTTTTAATTGTCATGAATCAAGCTTACTAAAATAACCTAAATTATACGAAGAGGAAACGTTCCAAATTATCCAATCCAAATTTTTATCTTCTGCTGCTCGAATATTTTCTTGGACTTCAGCGTCAGAATGCCAAAACCCCTGTAAAAATGGTCTTAATTTAATTTCTTCAACACCTCTTTGTAATGCATCATCTATAGCTGAGGTAATGACCCCATATGGGTTTCTGTTCGGGTTTTGATATCCAAATGAACCTCTACTGTAATGTGATGGATAAACCATTGGTGATAAGAAGTCAACATTTTCGATAATTGTTTCAAGATTTTGACCAATTCCTCCATCAAATTTATTTGTTAAAATATATCCAAATACATCTGCCGAAACAAAACACCCAAGACTGTTTATCTCTTTTTTGGCAACCATAAGAAAACTGTTAATATTTTTTATTCTGTTTTCGTAAGTATTTTCATCTTTGAAAACTATGTACTTGTAGTTCGAATCTGGATATCTAATATAGTCAAACTGGATTTCGTCAAAACCTAATTCGCATGCTTCCTTTGCGATATTGATCACATAGTTTCTTGCCTTTTCACTACCGGGATCAATAAAATATTGACCATCTTGAGAATATATCTTGTTTTTATATGAATCAAATACTGCTTCATTCGGATAATTTTTAGCAAATAACGGATCTTGAAAAACAACAACTCTTCCTATTAAGTAAAGATCATTTTTATCTTTTAAAGTATTTAATGTTTCACTGTTATATTTACTTCTAACGTTTGACATTTCTACAGCAAGTTCATTTACAGAATCAAATAGAATATGTCCATTATCAGTTTTTACATCAATGACAAGGCTATTGACATTTGTATTATCTAAGATGTTGTTGATTATTTCTAACTTTGAATTATTGGTCATGTGGTAACCATTGAGATAAATTCCTCTGACTCCTCCATGCTTTTCTCTAAATTGAGAAAATTTTTGTTGTTGTATTAAAAAAGTAATTTCTTGATTGAGAACAACTAGCTCTTCATTTAATTCTGAAATTAGTTTTGAACTAAACTTTTGTTCTTTACTAGCTATATCTGCATCGATCTTATTTGTATCAATACTATTAATAGTTTTTGATATTTCTACAGCAACATCTCTTTTGTATATGGTTGTGTTCGTGACTATTTGATTATTGGATATTTCACTGTTGATATCTCTTGAAAAAAAATTTGTAATAGCAAATGCCAATACAAACACAAGAAAAAAATTTGTTACCCTGTTCATCCTCTTATTTTAAGAATACTTATTAATTTCTTTCAAAGCTAGTTTTATAATATCTATATGCAAAATTCGAGATATCAAAAAGTTGAAAAGTTTTATGAAGTTCCTGTTTTTATTGCAGTTGTTTTACTAATACCTGTAATAATCATTGAATATAGAAGTTCAGAACTAAAGGAATTTGCAAACTATCTCAATTGGGGTATTTGGGTTGTATTTTTATTGGAGTACGTCCACTTACTAATTCTTTCTGAAAACAAAAAAGACTATGTTATTAATCACAAATTGGAACTTTTTATTGTAATTGGTTCAATACCATTTGTCCCCCAAGGATTAGAATCGTCGAGATTTCTACGTTTTGTAAGACTACCAAGACTCCTAAGAGTATTACAGTTATTTAGACTTGCAGTTGTAGTTGCAAAATTTGGAGCTGATATAAAAGCTATTTTTAATAGCAGGGGACTCAGGTCAATTGTTTATGCAACTATATTTTTAATAATTTTCTTTGGATTCCTTTTCTTTGTTTCAGAACCTGAGGTTGAAACATTTAGTGATGGAATATGGTGGGCTTTGGTTACCATTACAACTGTTGGGTATGGAGATATAACGCCCTATACAACACTAGGAAGAATTGTTGCAAGTTCCCTAATGATTTTAGGCATTGGATTTATAGCAACAATAACAGCAACTGTTTCCGCTTATTTCCTATCAAATTTTGGAGAAAAACAAACTACTCTTGATGATGTTCTCGTTAAGCTAGAAAAAATTGAAAATGAAATAGAAAAAATAAAGGAAGAAAAAAATGATTGAAGCATTAAGCAATTTAGCAGATGATTTCTTTAAAAATTCTTTAGACTCATCACCAACATCTGCAATTATGAGAGGATATAGGGAATACTTTGATCAAATCGAAGAATTAACTGAAACCAGATTCGATAAAAACTTAAAAGATCTAGATAAGTTTGAAAAAAGATTAAAAGAGATAGATTTCAACAATTTGTCAAACAAGGAAAAAGTAACTTATGGAATGTTGGAGTATGCTTTTGGATCAAATAAAGATTCATTACTTGATAAAAGCTGGGAGTTTGGAGCCGGAGTTTCTGGCTTTACAGGGTATTTAATTGATTACAACCAGCAAATGTTTATTCCTGATTTAGAATCAGCAGATCTTTTATTGAAGAGATTAGAACTATATAATCAGTTCTTTAATCAAGTATCTTTAGTTCAAAAGAAAGGTTTAAATGAAAATAGAGTAGCAACTGAAAGAAACTTATTAAGAACAATTGATCAAATTGAAAGCTATCTAAAAACATCATTAGAAGAAGACCCTCTTTTGTTAGTAAATTTCTCTCCTGAAGTCTCTGAAGAAGATGTAAGTAGCTGGAAAAATAAAGCAAAATTAATCATTGAGAGCCATGTGAGGCCAAGTGTTAATTCTTATCTCGAACAACTCAAATCAGACCATTTACCAAAAGGTAGATCAGATATGAATCCCGGCATAATGTGGATTGAGGGTGGAGATGACATTTATTTAAGAAGTTTAAGAAAATTTACAGGTAATAAAGACATAACTGTTAAAGAGGTACATGAAACAGGTTTATCTGAGATTGAAAGATTAAAAAAAGAATTTTTTGAAATTGGAAAAAATGTTTTTGCAGATGTAACAACTCCAGAAGAGGTTATTTATAAAATGCAAACTGAACCATCGATGCGCTTTGAAAGTAAAGAACAGATGCTACAAATGGCAGAAGATATTATTAAAAGAGCTTACGAACCACTCGCTGATTGGTTTACAGTATTTCCAAAAGCGCCTTGCAATGTTTTACCAGTTCCCGAAGAGTCAGAAAAACATGCTCCACCAGCCTACTATTATTCACCTTTGCCAGATGGTTCAAGAGATGGAACTTATTTCTTAAATACTTACAAACCAGAAACAAAAAGTATTTTTGAAGCTGAATCCGTTGCTTTTCATGAAGCAATACCAGGGCATCATCTTGATAGGACAATTGCTGTAGAGCTTGAGGATGTTCCTGATTTTCAAAAATATGTTGCTTCTACTGCATTTGTGGAAGGATGGGGGCTATATTCAGAGCAGTTAGCAAACGAAATGGGTCTATATTCTAATGACATACAACAACTTGGTAGATTAGGAAATGATGCATGGAGAGCATGTCGTCTTGTACTCGACACTGGAATGCATGGCATGGGATGGTCTAGGGACAAAGCCATCAAATTTTTTAGAGCAAATTCACCTATTGAAGAAATAAATGCAAATATCGAAACTGATAGATACATTGCTTGGCCTGGACAAGCCTGTTCATATAAGATGGGACAATTAAAAATCGAGGAATTAAGAAGAAAAGCTGAAAACGAACTAGGTAATATGTTTGATATTAGATATTTTCATGATGAAGTACTTTGTGATGGAGGTATAACTTTACCTATTCTTGAAAATAAAATAAATGAATTTATAGAAAGGCATAAAAGTTAGTAAATCTAATTTTTTCTAAGATCTTTATTCGACTTCTTCACAATTTCATTCTTATAGCTTTTGTGAATTTCTTTTTCAGATTGGCTTCTTTGGTTTTTTTCTAATTTAATATCTTCCTTTAGAGATTCAATCTCAATTTGCAGCTCAGAGATTCTGTCTCTCATTTCATAAATTATCTTTATGCCATCTAAGTTAATACCTCTTTGTGAAAGATTTTGAATCTGTATAAGTTTGTCTACGTCTTCTTGTGAATAGCGCCTTGTACCACCACCAGTTCGATAAGGCTTGATCAAACCTTTTTCTTCATATGTTCTTATAGTCTGGGGGTGGATCCCAGACAGCGTTGACGCCACAGAAATAAAGTATATTGCTTTAGAACTTTCGCTACTCATAGAGGTAGTCCCTTGGCGAGTCTCCGGATTCAAATTGTTCTTTATATTTCTCTAAATGTTTTTTTGCTGACCTAGAGAGATTTGTTGGAGCAACAATTGTAGTTTTTACATATAAATCTCCTGCTCGTCTACCCTGCGGTTTGATTCCCTCACCTCTAATTTTAAATGTTTTACTACTTGCTGTTCCTGAAGGAACTTTTAATGTTACGGAACCATCCAGAGTTGGAATTTTTATCACAGTGCCTAGAGCAGCCTCCGTAAACAAAAGAGGTATTTCGAGTATCAGATCGCTACCATTTCTCTTAAAAAACTTGTGAGGCTCAACATTAACTTGAACTAGAAGATCGCCATCAGGACCCCCTCCACTTCCAGGACCTCCATAGCCTCTTAGTCTTATGACAGTACCATTATCAACACCTGCGGGAACTTTGACCTTAATTGTTTCATTTTTGATAACAAAGCCATTAGCCCTACAACGTTTACATTGTTTGTCGATGACATTTCCTTGACCCCGACATGCTTGACATGGCTGTGAAAATGAAAAGAACCCTTGATTTGATGCTGTTTGACCTGATCCCTTACATATGTTACAAACGTGATACGAATTACCATTTTCTGATCCGTTTCCTCTACAATCTTCACAGACAACCTCTTTTCTTAGAGGAACATTTGTATCCAATCCAGATGCAGAGTCATTAAATGATACATTTATATTAGTTTGATAGCTTTGACCTTTTCTTCTGGACGTACCTCCAAAACCAAATATATCTCCAAAATTACCAAATATATCTCCTAGATCTTCAACATTAAAGTTTGTACCTCCGCTAAAACCAGAAAAACCAGAAGCACCCATTGCTCTTACTTGGTCATATTCTTGTCTCTTATTTACATCTGTTAAAACAGAGCTTGCTTCAGAAATGTCTTTAAATCTTTTTTCAGCTTCCTTATCATCTGGATTTAAATCTGGATGATTTTCCCTAGCTAGTTTTTTATAGGCTTTTTTTATTTCTTCTGTGCTCGCATCTTGGTTTACACCAAGGACGGCATAAAAATCTTTCTCTAACCAGTCTCTATTCACTTTTAACTCTTACCATTGCTGGTCTTAGTAGCTTGTCTTCCAAGGTATAACCTTTTCGTAAAACTTCTTCAATGGTTTGAGTGTCTCCATCCCCTGAATGCTCAACTGCTTCATGGAAGTTTGGATCAAATGCCTCTCCAACACCAGGGACTTCAACTATGTTAAGATTGTCCATGAAGTCTTGCAGAGTTTTGTACAACGATTCAATCTCTTTTGGGTTGTTGTCTTGTTTTATGGCGATTTCAAAATTATCAATTAATGGAAATAAACTATTTACGAATAAAAATACAAAATTAAATGAAGCAGACTCTTTTTCTTTTTGATTTCTCTTTTTAAAATTTTCGAAATCAGCAGCCAGTCTGAGATAGTCGTCCTTGATTTTTTCATATTCATCAAGGGTTACAGTGTTAGTTTCTTGATTTTGTTTTAATTCTTCAGACGAAGACGCCTCGTCTTTATTACTCATCTTCTTCTACAACTTCACCCTCAACTACATCCTCCTCATTTTCATCTTGAGCCTTCTGTTGTTGAGTTTCAGCATATAGTTTTTCAGCAAATGATTGACTTGACTTTGTTAGTTCATCAATACCATTTCGCATTTCTTCAGTTGAAGCTTCATCATTTTCGAGTATCTTTGAGAGTTTTTTCTTACTTTCATTTATAGATTGAATTTCTTCATCTGTTGCTTTGTCTTTATTTTCTTCAAGCATTTTTTCTGTAGATGTAATCAATCCCTCGCCTAAATTTCGTGTTTCAACTTGCTCTTTCTTTTTTGCATCTTCATTTGCATGAGTTTCAGCATCTTTGATCATTCTTTCAATTTCATCATCTTCTAGGGCAGTACCCCCTGTGATAGTAATTGCTTGTTCTTTACCTGTTCCTAAATCCTTAGCATTTACATTTACAATTCCATTTGCATCAATATCAAAAGTTACCTCAATTTGAGGTATGCCTTGTTTTGCTGAAGGAATATCAGTAAGTGTAAATTTTCCAAGAGATTTATTTCCCGAAGCCATTTCTCTTTCACCTTGTAAAACATGTATTTCTACTTGGGTTTGGCCATCTTCAGCAGTCGTGAATGTCTCTGATCTTTTTGTTGGAATAGTTGTGTTTCTTTCAATCATCTTCGTCATGATTCCACCTTTAGTTTCAACACCAAGTGTTAACGGGGTAACATCTAAGAGCAATACGTCTTTTACGTCACCCTTAAGAACTCCAGCTTGAATAGCTGCACCAGAAGCAACAACCTCGTCAGGATTAACACCTTTATGAGGATCTTTACCGGTTAAAGTTTTAACCATAGCCTGTATAGCTGGCATTCTTGTTGATCCACCAACTAAAATAACATGTTCTATGTCAGAAATAGACAGACCCGCATCTTTGATTGCATTTGTTACTGGATCTTTAGTTCTTTCAACCAGATCGTCAGTAATTTTTTCAAATTCACTTCTAGATAATTTTTCCAATAAATGTTGAGGACCAGAATCATCTGCAGTAATAAAAGGCAAATTTATCTCTGTTTCACTTGTAGAGGATAGTTCTATTTTTGCTTTTTCTGCCCCTTCTTTAATTCTTTGCATCGCCATTTTGTCAGATGATATGTCGATTCCTGTAGATGATTTAAATTTATCTACTAACCAATTCATTACTCTTTCATCCCAGTCGTCTCCTCCAAGTTTTGAGTCGCCGGATGTTGACTTTACCTCAAAAACTCCCTCAGAAATTTCTAGTACTGAGACATCAAAAGTTCCACCACCTAAGTCATAGACTAATATTTTTTGATCTTCATTATTTTCTAGACCATAAGCTAGTGATGCAGCCGTTGGTTCGTTAATTATTCTTAGAACGTTAAGACCAGCAATCTGACCTGCTTCTTTAGTAGCTTGCCTTTCTGCATCATTAAAATACGCTGGAACTGTTATTACAGCTTCAGTAACATCCTCTCCAATATAACTCTCAGCATCTCTTTTTAACTTTTGTAAAATTCTTGCTGAGACTTCTTGAGGCGTATATTCTTTGTCTTCAAATGTTTGTTTCCAGTTTGTACCTATTTCTCTTTTAATTGATCTAACCGTGTTATCTGGATTAGTAATTGCCTGTCTTTTTGCCAACTCACCAACTAAAACTTCGGCATTTTTAAATGCAACTATTGAAGGAGTTGTTCTGTTACCTTCAGCATTAGTAATAACAGTTGGCTCACCTCCTTCTAAGACTGCAACGACACTATTGGTAGTTCCTAAGTCGATTCCTACAGCTTTACCCATGAATTTTTCCTTTCTAAATTAAATTTGAGGTTCTTGTTCTCTTGGTAGGTGTCCACGCACTCTTGGATATGAGATAGGGGCATGTAAAAAACAATATTTCTTTTTGTTGTAGACACTGATTACTGTTTCACATGAATCAAATTCGCAAACTCTTCCAGATGTGTATTTTTTTGATCTTCTAACCCCAGGCTTAACTGTTGAGGCTGTTAATGTTCCACTCATTTTTTTCCTTTCAATCTTACCTTATTTGCTTATATTATCTAAGTATATTTACTTAGATTTAATATAAATATAATATATCTATTTTTTTATGCAAACTTTTATTTAAATTTCTTTAAATATCAGTATTTTTAGATATTTTCTGTGCTTGATAATATTAAAAGATGGCAGAAATTGACGTTCATATAGTTGGGATTGGTAATCTTGGGAAGTCTTTTCTAGGTGGGTTTAGTTCTATTTCACAAGGACCAAACTTATATCTATATGAATCAAACAAGGATATTGTTGATTCATATAGTGGCAAACAAGAAATTAAATCAAGTTTAGGACAGCTAGATGAGGGAGTTCTTTTGTTATGCATTAAACCAAATAATTTAAATGAATTTATTGAAACAAACAAGGAACTGATATCACCTGACGTTTTAATAGTTACCGCTCTTGCTGGATTAAATATAACTCACTTTGAAAATATTTTTATGAACAAAATATTAAGATTGATGCCTAATCTGTCCATAAAAAATAATAACGGTTTCATTCCTTATACAAAAAATTATAAAGATGATTACCTCGGCTTCATTAAATGCCTTAATGAACTTGGAAAAACTGCTGAGTATTCTGAAAATTTATTTGATATTATTACCGCAATTTACGGTAGTGGACCAGCTTGGTATTTTGAAATGTCTTCAAAAATTGTTGATGCTGCTGAAAAACTCGGAATGGAAAAAGAGGAAGCCAAAGCTATTGTTGAACAATTAATATTATCTTTGCCTTCATTATTAGGTGAGATCAGTTTTGATGAAATTGTTGAAAACATTAAATCACCAAATGGAACTACTGAGGCTGGTATCAATTCGCTGTCTGAAAACTCTTTTGATAAAATAATATTTGACGCAATTGAGGCAGCGACTAACCGCTCAATTGAAATCTCAAAAGAAAATAATAATGAATAATAGTAAACCGAAAAAACAAGTTAATGATTATGTTTTATTGTTTTCTGCTGGTGCCGCCCTCTCGGTAGTATTTTTATGGCTTGCTAGCTACATATTTCCTGAAGGTGAAATTATTGGGGGGAGAAGAGTTTTTGAAAATATACCTAAATCAATCCAATATATATTTTATATACTTAGTGCGTCATCAATATTTATTTCTGGTTATTTGTTTTCCCTTCGTGCAAAAAATTGGTCAAGAGGATCTGAAGAAAAAAGAAAAGTAAAAATTTCAGATAGGATATTTAGCTTCTTTGATGGAATACTCATGAGAACAACTTTGAGATTTAAAGCAGCTGGCTTAATGCACTCTATGATATATTTAGGCTTTCTTGGATTATTTGCAGGAACAATAACTTTGGAGATTCACCACTTGATGCCGCCATCCTTAAAATTTTTACAAGGTACAACATATATAGTTTATTCATTTTTACTTGAACTAGCATCACTTCTTTATCTCGCAGGGCTTGTTTGGGCTTTCTATAGAAGAATTTTTGGTACTGAAGACAGAATTAAAACTAAGACAAAAATGGACGATTATTTAACTCTGTCCCTTTTAGCTTTTATGGGTGTTTCGGGTCTTACAACTGAAGCAGGAAGAATAATTGTTGAAGGATTTCCTAACTATGAGAAGTGGAGTTTTGTAGGATATTTTATTGCCACTCTTTTACCTCTTGAAAGCGGTGTGTTATTTCACAGAATCTCGTGGATTCTTCATACTGTAAGCTTTTTTGTATTTTTACTAGTACTTCCACAATCAAAATTAAGACACATAATCACATCTCCAGTAAATATGTATTTGAGTCCAAAAGAAAGACCAAAAGGTGCGATGAGAGATATTGGAAATCTAATGGAGGCGGAAGATATTGAAACTGTAGGTGCTGAATTAATTGAAAATTTTACATGGAAGCAACTTTTAGATCTTGATGCATGTACTGTATGTGGTCGCTGTACTTCTGTTTGTCCAGCTAACCTTACAGGAAAACCATTGGACCCCCGAGAGATTATCTTGAAAGTTGGACAGGTTATGTCAGAAACCGGAAATCCTGCTGTGCCTACAACCGTATCAACTCCTATAGACTTAAAAGTGAAATCATCAAGTGTATTTGAGCGAATTACAACAGAAGAGCTTTGGGCCTGTACTTCTTGCAAAGCATGTGATGAAATTTGTCCTGTAAATATTGAAATTCTAGACAAGATACTTGATATGCGTAGATACTTAGCATTGATGGCTTCCGATTTTCCTTCTGAGTTAGGAAAGGCATATGTTGCAATGGAAAATTCTTCAAATCCTTGGGGTGCATCTCAAGAAGATAGAATGAAATGGTCAGAAGATTTAGATTTTGAAGTTCCTTTGCTTGATGAAAAAAATAAAGAAGAAATTGATTACCTGTACTGGATAGGTTGTGCAGGAGCTTTTGATGATAGAAATGTTCCTGTAACAAGAGCTGTTGCAACACTCCTCAGAAGAGCAAATGTATCATATGCAGTCCTGGGTCCAAAAGAAGTTTGTACAGGTGATTCTGCAAGAAGAACTGGAAATGAATTTGTATTTCAGCAATTAGCAATTCAAAATATTGAGACGATGAATAACCTTGATGTTAAAAAAATTATTACTCAGTGTCCGCACTGTTTTAATACGATTAAAAATGAATATCCCCAATTAGGCGGAAATTTTGAGGTCATACATCACAGTCAATTGTTGACTGAACTTGTCCAATCAGGACATATTGAAGTAGGAACAAGTGACAAACCACATGTCATTACATATCATGATTCCTGTTACCTAGGTAGACATAATGATATTTACACCGCTCCAAGAGAGATAGTTGGATCTATTGGTGGTATTGAAATTCGAGAAATGAAAAGACAAGGAACAACAAGTTTCTGCTGTGGTGCTGGTGGTGGACGAATGTGGATGGAAGAAGCAACCGGTAAAAAAGTTAATATCGAAAGAGTAGAGGAAGCTGTCGAAACTGGTGCTGATGAGGTCGCTGTTGCTTGTCCATTTTGTTACATAATGATGGATGATGGAATGAAAGAGATTGGCCAAGGAGATAATGTCAGAGTAAGAGATGTTTCTCTTATATTGCTTGATAATTTAAGAAAAGATTAACTGTTTTTACCCATAAAAAATTTCGAAATATTTCCCTTTGATTTATTTAGGCTGTAGATAACATATATTGCTGTAGTTAAATTGCCTAAAATCATCAAGAAAAAAATCCAAATTAATGCAAATAATCCTTTTTCTTTATAAGATATCCAAATTCCAACAAGAACAAACCCAGCATATAAATCAACAAGTGAGACGATACCCCAAGGAAGAGATGGAATTATTGAATCAAATAAAGAGACTTGGTTCTGAGCCCAAAATATTGTTGATACCATAGCTATAGTTATTAAATAAGCTATTACTTTTGTTATAGTCATACATTAGATTTTAAAGAAGAAGAAAAGTATATGGGAAACAATAGACAAGTAATTTTAAAAATATTTAGATTCGATAAAAATATTTACAATGAACTTGCATCAGAAGTTGGCAATTTCCAAATTGCTATTGCAATTTACATTTCTGGTTTCTTATTTAGTGGTCTTGCAGCCTTAAACTTTTTAAGAAACTCACTTGTTTATCTTGAGGCAAATCTTGGATTAATTGTTGGCACCCTTCCAGCACAAACAGTCAATGAATTAAATAATTTAATAAGAGAGTTCGAGAATGTATTCAATTCTCAACAATTTTTTGGATTACTTACAAGTTATTTAATATCTAGCTTTGTATCAGGGTTTGTTGGTGTTGGCCTTGTTTATTTTTTGTTGACACGTTTTTTTAGAAAAGAGACAAATTTTAGGCAAGTAGGAATAATTTATGGATTTTCAAACATTCCAGTTTTTTTAAATGGAGTAGTCTTCTTTACTAGTTCAATCCCTCTTCAAATATTTTTAATTATTGGAACAGCTATTTTTGCACTTGTTTGTTTAGGGTCAGGTTTAAAACAGGTATATCTTCTCAGAAACATTGAAGCTTTTTTATTAGTTGTTGTTTCCGGCTTCGGTAGTTCACTTTTCTCACAAGTAATATAAATGAAAGCAGCAATTATCTTAGCCGCTGGAGAATCGTCAAGGATGGGATTCCCAAAACAATTGGCTGAATATAAAGGTAAAACAATTTTGGAAACTGTTGTAGAAACCGTTTCCAATAGTATTGAAAATTCAATTGTCGTTTTAGGGCATGAAAACGAAACCCTCACTGAAAAGATTGATTTTAAAAACAGCACAATTCTTATCAATGAAAGTTGGGAGGAAGGAATTATTTCATCAATTAGAACTGGTTTATTCTATTTGAGCTCGGATAAAAATATCAATGGAGCATTAATCTTCATGGGGGATCAACCAGCAATTAATTTACAAGTAATTGAAAAATTACTATTAACAAAGCATGATGATGATGAGGTTGTAGTCCCTCAATACCGATACGAAACAGGATACCCAATCTTGATACCTAGATATTTCTGGAACAAACTTGAACTCATTACTCAAGATGATATTGATGGTGATGATTCAGTATTTAAAAATTTTGATTTGATTGACTTCTTTGAAACATCTGAATCAAAAATGAAAATTCTAAATTTTAATTTTCTTAAACCTACAGATTTTGACAAACAGTCTGATTTTTAAGAGTGGGAAAATCTCCCTAAAAATTTTCTTAGTTTTTAAAAAAAATTTTGTAAACTTTAAACATGAATTCAATTGACTCAATAAATGGAATGACCCATACAGAAGCTACAAAATTAAGAAGAGCTAGAGTCAGAACTACAGTAACTTTTCTCCAAATCGCATCAACTCGATCTGGAAGAGCTTTGCTTACAAAAGAGACTGGAATAACATCACCAAAACTTTTACATTGGGCCAAACGCGCCGAACTGATGAAAATTAAGAACCTAGGTAGAGATTATGCAGATCTCCTAGAAGCTGTTGGTGTTGAAAGTGTGGCTGATCTTAAAAGAAGAAACCCTGAAAGTCTTCATGAGATGATGCATAATGCAAATCAGGCAAAAAAAATTGTTGATAGAATGCCTTCACTTAAAAGAGTAACGAATTGGATTGACGATTCAAAAGATATTGTCGTAACCGTATCGTCTTAGTTAATCATTTAATTATCATTATTATGTGAATACAAAAACCATAAGAATATCTTGCGCACAATTATCTTTTTCTGTTGGTGCGATTCAAGAAAATAAAGATAAAATAATCAACACATTAAAGGAAGCTGAAAAAGTACATTCTGATATTGTCTTATTTCCAGAACTTGCCCTCACAGGCTATCCTCCCGAAGATTTGTTACTAAGAGAGAGTTTCGTCGGAAAAAATTTTGCGGTATTAGAAGAGATTGCAGAGTTTTCTGGAAAAACAAGTGGTGTAATTGGATTTGTTGATCGTAGCTTAAAGAATCAAAAAAGTGACAATGTTGATAGAGATATAGCCAATGCCGCTGCGATTGTTCAAAATGGGGATGTTAAAGGAATTTATCATAAGTGTTTTCTACCTAATTACTCCGTTTTTGATGAAGCAAGATATTTTGACAAAGGCACAGATGCTTCAACTCTCTTTTGGTATGAAGATATTGCGGTAGGGATAAATATATGTGAAGATATTTGGATCGAAAATGGTCCAGCCGAAGAACAAGTAAAAAAAGGTGCTTCAATCATATTGAATATAAATGCATCTCCATTTGATTTAAACAAAATTAACCAAAGAAAAGACAAAGTAAAAAATAAAGCAAAAAAATTGGGCGTACCGATTGTTTATCTAAATATGGTTGGTGGTCAAGATGAACTTGTTTTTGATGGTGGATCATTTGTGGTTAATAAAAATGGAGAAATTGTATACATGGCTCCACAATTTGAAGAAGACTTTTTTACTTTAGATATTGAACTCGAACTAAAAGATATTATTTCAGAGTCAAATTTATATTTGAATGATAAGAATGTTGAGCTAGAACCATTAGTTAGTACAAAAGAGCTTGATAAAATCGAATCAATGTATGCTGCTCTGAAACTAGGTCTATCTGACTATGTAACAAAAAATAAATTTAATAAAGTACTTGTTGGACTATCTGGTGGAATTGATTCAGCTTTAACGGCAACTATAGCTTGCGATGCGTTAACTCCAGAACATGTCATAGGTGTTGCAATGCCATCAAAATACAATCCAGAATCATCCTTAGATGATGCAAAACAACTTGCTAAAAACTTAGGTATAAATATGAAGGAAATCACCATTGAGGATACTGTTGAAAATATAAGAACATTAGTTTCTGAAAATATTGAAGAACAATTGAAAAATGTCGTAGATGAAAATATTCAGTCGAGGGTTAGGGGCAACCTCCTTATGGCACTATCAAATCAATTAAATGCTATGGTTGTCTCGACAGGCAACAAATCAGAAATGGCCGTAGGTTATGCTACTTTGTATGGAGACTTAGTTGGTGGATTCGCGCTCCTTAAAGATGTTTATAAAGCAGATGTATATAATCTAGCAAAATATAGAAATTCAATATCAGAGGTTATTCCACAAAACACTATAGAAAAAGAACCAAGCGCAGAGCTAAGTGAAAATCAGTTTGATTCAGACTCTCTTCCTAATTACGACACTTTAGATAAAATAATAAAACTTTATATTGAAGAAGACTATTCCTCTGAGAAAATTATAAATTTTGGAATTGATAAAGATGTTGTATACGACGTGCTCGAAAAAATTGACAGAAATGAATATAAGAGAAATCAAGTCGCTCCTGGTGTAAAATTGACAAACAGAGCTTTTGGAAAAGATAGAAGAATGCCAATTACAAATACATATAAACGAGAAAGAAACTAAATGTATCTTATTAATGGGGTTGAGGTATCAAAAGAAGAATTTAATATACCTGTAGAAAACCTAGCTATCTGGAGAGGCGATGGAATTTTTGAAGCAATAGCCATACATAAAGGCTATTTATTTGGAATAGATAAGCACATGGAAAGATTCGCCCAATCTGCAGAAAAAATGTTTTTCAACAATATTAATTTTCAAGAAATAAAAGATAATCTTATTTCAATTGCTTCAAATTATGATGATGGCTACATGAGGGTAATTATTGGAAGAGGCTCGGATAAAGATAAAAGTGATGTCTATATTTTTTATCAAGAACTAATTAACTTCCCTGAGAGCTTCACATTACAATCTCACTTGGCGCACTGGCATGCTGGAGGTGATTTTGATTTAAATGAAGTAAAAAATATTGGTTCAAAATCAATTTCTTATGCAATGAATCTTAATCAAACAAGATTAGCTGAAAAAAACGGGTACACAGATTCATTGTTATTGAACAAAGATGGAATCGTACTAGAAGGTCCGACATTTTGTGTAAGTTGGATAATTGGTAACAAAATTTATGTACCTGATTTAGAACTTGGGATATTAGATTCCATTACTCGCCGTTCTCTCATCGATATAGCAAACGAGACAGATTTAGATTTAGAAATTTCTCGAATTCATATTAATGATATTTATAATGTTGATACCGTGTTTGCTCTATCAACAGCCAAACATGCAATTTTTGTAAGTAAAATTGATGACCAAGTTTACACTCAATCCCCCGTTCTAGAGAGGATCCGACAGTCATTTACCGAATTTATTGACAAAGAAAGACAATTAAACAAGTAATCAAAGGAGGTTCAATTGAGATTAACTGAATACTCTCATGGCGCTGGTTGAGCTTGTAAACTCTCACCTGGTGAGCTTGCTCAAGTTTTGATGCAATTTAAAAATCATAAAGCTATTAAATCTCCGAATTTATTAGTTGGACTAAATAATCCTGATGATGGAGGAGTTATTCAAGTTGGTGATCAAAAAATAATTCAAACTGTTGATTTTTTTACTCCCATTCTTGATAATCCTTACGATTGGGGAAGAGTAGCAGCCGCAAATGCCCTATCAGACGTCTATGCAATGGGAGGAGAACCTATTTCAGCTTTACAGTTAGTTTGTTGGCCTCGTAGTGAAATAAGTTTTGATATATTGTCTGAGGTTATTAAAGGTGGTCTTGATACAATGCAAAAAGCACATTGTACTGTCATTGGAGGTCACAGTATCGACGACAAAGAACCAAAATATGGTTTCTCAATCACTGGTGTTATAAAAGATAAGATATTTAAAAATAATGAAATTAAGGATGGAGATAGACTTTTTCTAACAAAACCAATAGGAACTGGGATTATTACAACTGCAATTAAAAGAGGAGTTGCTTCTGACGAAAGCATAAAAATTGTAACCGACATTATGACTGAACTAAATAAAAAATCATTAAATTTTTCACTGGATAATAATGCAAATGCAATTACAGATATAACTGGTTTTGGATTGTTGGGGCATTTGTATGAAATGCTCAATGATTCCAATTTATCAGCAACAATTAAATTTGATTCTGTTCCTTTGATTGAAAATATTTATGATTATTTGGATAAAGAAATATTTCCTTCTGGAAGCTTGAGAAATTATGAATACCTATCAGACAAATTTATTTCTGATCTGGATGAGCAATCTTTGAAAATATTATGTGATGCACAAACCAACGGTGGTTTTCTCATTTCAATACCTAAGAATCAAAATATTAAACTTCAAAAAGATATGGAGATTAACAAAAATATTTGGGAAATAGGTGAAATTAATTCTAAATATAATGAAAAGATAAATATTATTTAGAAGATGATAAAAACAATTGCTAAAGTTTTCGCTTTCACTTCCATATTCAAGAATTTGGTTTTGACTCAAAAAAGTAAAACAGAAGGAATAACCCAATTACATCCTATAAAGATTCCCGGAAGAACTGTCTTTGTGAGAGAGAAAGAATATTTTATTAGAGAAAACATTGTTGAGGGCACAATACCAATTGTTTTTCTGCATAGTTGGGGTACTGACTCACTTGGGAGTTGGTTTAATGTTCTTCCTAAAATTAAAAATGTTAGTTCATTTATAACTATTGATTTTAAAAATCATGGAAGATCGGATGCCAGTTGGGAAAGATGGAGTGTTGATGAGAATGCAGACATAGTAATAAGCATTCTAGATGAATTAAATGTATCAGAATGCCATGTAGTAGGTTGGTCCATGGGAAGTGCAGTTGCACTAACAATATCCAAAAAAATTCCGGAAAGAATAAATAAAATGGTTTTGGTTACACCATTTAGCTGGATCGAGGGAGAGAGGTATAAAGACAACTTTCTTTTCAAATTACTTGTTGGTGTAGTAAGAATTAGAGAAAGACTTTTTCCTAATAAAAATCCACAATCTAAATATTCTTTTCTCAAAAAATCTAGTGCTCTAAAAAATGAGTTTACCGATTGGGCGTGGAACAATCTTCATCGCTCTAAAGATGATTTCATCTATGGAGATGGTGGAAGACACGTAGTAGCTTTTGATTCAAGAGACTGGCTAGGTGATATTGAAACTGAAACCTTGGTGCTAATTGGTGGTAAAGACAGTCTTGTACCTCAAAAAGCATCGCAAGAAGTGACTACAAAAATGCAAAATATAACATCCATAACATTTACTAATGCATTTCATGGAATACCATGGACACATGATGAAGAACTTGTTGAAGAGCTCACTAAATTTTTGAATTTATGAAAAATGTTCTATTTATTGCACCAACTACATATCAACTTCCTTTAACTGAAAACTTAAAAAAAAAGTTCATTACATTAAGTGAAGTTTGTAATGTTTCTGTTCTAGCTTTTGCAAACAGTAAAACTTTTTTAAACGAGACATATGGAAACTTCTACTTAAATAAAAAGATAAAAAATCGTTTATTAAATTATTTTAGAATTATTCAAATTTCAATCTTTACCACCTACAAAATTATTAAAAAGGAAAATATAAATATTGTATGTTTTCAAGATCCAGTATCTTCTTTTTTTTCAATTCTATTTTTAAAGGCAAGAGGAGTTGAAGTTAAAATAATTGTTGAGACTCATGGTGATTTCATCGAAACCTTGAGTTTAGAGAAAAATTTAGTTTTACCAAGGTTATACAAAAAACTATTTTACATAATGGCCAAATACTCTATTGGTAAATCAAATATTATAAGAGCAGTTTCATCTTCGACTGAACAACAAATTTTAGATATAGATTCTTCAAAAAGTATTGTAAGGTTTCCTGCTTGGATTGATTTTAAAGATTTTCAAAATATTGAACCTAAGGCACTTTCTAAAGAAAAATTTAATATTCTATTTATTGGAAGTGTCACAGATAGAAAAAAACCCCATATGATAATTGAGGCAATTCAAAGAATAAATGACAAAAGGTATCATTTATCAATTGTTGGGCCCACTCCTAATGAAAAATATTATAAGGAGCTCAAGGACTTAATAGATAAATCAGACCTTCAAAATCAAGTTTCATTGATAGGAGTTGTTGATAGGGAAAGGGTTAAAGATTATTATTCGACTTCAAATTTGATGATTCTCCCTTCAGTATCAGAGGGGCTTGCACGCGTAATTTTTGAATCACAAGTAGCAATGTGCCCAGTACTTGTTACAGATGCTCCAGGTATGAGTGATATTGTCATTGATGGTCAAACAGGATATGTTTTTGAAAGTAATAATCTAGACAGCCTCTCCTTAAAGATTGAATACATAAAAAATAATTTTGACGAGGCATCTTTAGTTGCTAAGAATGCAAAGGGATTTATTTTATCTAATTATTCTGAAGATAATTTTAAATTTAGTTTCAAAAAACTTTTTGATACAGTTTAATTTCAAAACTGTCTACGCAACTTGCTATTCTTGTAACATGGAAATTTTATTTTTGGGGATAATTTCAGTGCTTTTAATAGCAATTTTATATTTTGTTACAAAAAAAGATAATTCTGAAGAACAAAATAAGGACGAATATTTGATAAAAGGAATTGTTAGTGAAATTATTGAAAATGAAGAATCTCAAATTTATAAATTATTGAACAAATCTGATCAAACTGTAAAAGAGTTTCTTGAAAAAACTGGTGAAATAAAAAGTTCTATATCAGGAGTAGATCAACAAACTCGAAATTTAATATCAGTTTTAAACAATAATCAAAGTAGGGGCCAGTGGGCTGAGTTTCAAGTTGAAGATCTCTTAGGAATTATGGATTATAAAGAAGGGATACATTACGAAACTCAAAAAATAATGAAGAGTGGTACAAAACCTGACTTTACTTTTTACCTTCCAGATGACAAATCGATCAATATGGATTCAAAATTCCCGCTTACGATATATATGGAAATTGCAAAACTTAATAGAGATTTAGAAGATGAAACTTTAGATGAAATAGCAAGACGAGAAATAACAGATTCTATAAAGGCCAAAACTAAAGAATTCTTAGATAAAGCAATTAAAACCAAAATAGATGATACTGCTTCGAGAGAGGGCTACATTGCTCCTGATGAAGATACCGTAGACTTTGTTTTAATGTATATTCCACTTGAGAATTTATATCATTTTCTTCTCACTTCAGTTATTGGTTCTTTGAAAACACCAGTTATTGAATATGCCTTTTCAAGGAAAGTTATATTAGTAAGTCCACAAACATTAATGGCCTATCTTGAAACAATAAGACATTCAATGAAACTATTTAGTTTACAAACTGATACTAAGAATATTCTTGCTACTCATGAAAAAATAAAAAATGAAATTAGGAAATTTATTGATTCATTTGATGATGTAACAAAGAGATTAGACCAAACTGTTGAATCGTTTGAATCTTTAAAGACTACAAGAGTCAATAAACTTGAAAAATCATTTGAAGAACTTGATCAGGTAAATAAACAACTTGAAGATTAATAACTAGAAGACAATCTTGTTACAACCATAATGCATTTGTCATCTATGTAACTTTTTTTGTTAATTTTTAAGAATTCTGAAATTTCATCACTTTCTGCACCTGGTTGGTACCAAAAATTGTCATACCCATTCTCAACCAAATCTCTTGTAACAACTAATCCTTCATCTGGAGGTATTACAAAATTGATTATCGAGGGGATTTCTTCAATCATTTCTACACTTTTATATGTTTTAAGTCCTTCAATTTCTTTTTCTTTGTTATTAACCGGATAAACAGTGTATCCCTTTTTTGTTAAATCTAATAAAATTTTATTTCCATATTTTCTAGGATCATTTGATGATCCAATGAGAGCAATAGAGTTACTTTTATTCTTTAAAGATTCAATCAATTAGAAATTATCAGCCTTCATGGCATAAAGATCATCTTTACCTGCTGTAACAGCTGAAGCATAACCAGATGTCAATGGAAGTAGTTGTTCCATATAAAATTTTGAAAGGGTTAATTTATCGGTATAAAACTCATCTTTAGTTTCTTTAAATTTTTTGTTTGCCAAAATAGCAGCTTTACCCATATAGTATCCACCAAGAACTTGTCCAAACATTTTCAAATAAGGTGTAGCAGCAGCACTTGCGTCAACAAGTTCTCCTTCTAACATTCTTCCACCAAGCCACAATGTAACCTCGGATAATGTAGCGACTTCTTTTTCAAGCTTTTCTGCCATAGATGCAATTACTTCATCATCTTTCTTCATTTCCTCTATAAGTTCATTTACATCACCCAATAATCTTTGCATTGCTTGACCATTGTCTAATGGGAGTTTTCTAAACATTAAATCTAAGGCTTGAATTCCATTTGTTCCTTCATAAATTGGTGCAATTCTTGAATCCCTCAGATATTGAGCTACTCCAGTCTCTTCCACATAACCCATTCCACCATAAACTTGTATAGCCATAGAAGAAAGTTCAACTCCTAAATCTGATATCCATGCTTTAGTAATTGGAGTCAAGATTCCACATCTTTCTTCACCAAAAGCCTTCATTTCCTCATCTTCTGCAAAGTATTCTACATCTAGCATTAATTGATTGTCATACATCATATATCTCATTGCATCAACGTATGATTTAATTGTCATAAGCATTCTTCTAACATCTGCATGATCAATAATTGTTGAGTTTTTAGCATCCTCTTTTGACATTCCAACAGGGCGACCTTGGACTCTATCCCTAGCATATTGGGCAGCACCCTGTAGAGATCCTGATGCGCAAGCAAGACCTTGTCCACCTACCCATACTCTTGCCTCATTCATCATTGTGAACATGTAGTTAAGTCCTCTGTTTTCCTCTCCAACTAAATACCCAACTGACTCGTTATATTCCATAACACATGTTGGACTTGCGTGAATACCTAATTTTTCCTCGATAGAGTTACATGTGACATTGTTGCTTTCTCCAGAAGAGCCATCATCATTGACCATCATTTTTGGAACTATAAACATAGAAATACCTTTTGTTCCTTCAGGTGAACCAGGTACTTTTGCAAGTACTAAATGAATGATGTTGTCAGTCATATCATGTTCTCCAAAAGTAATCCAAACTTTTGTTCCAGTTATTTTATAAGTTCCATCATCTTGAGGCTCTGCTTTTGTAGTGATCGTTCCAAGATCAGATCCTGATTGTGGCTCACTAAGGTTCATAGTTCCTGTCCACTCACCTGAAACTAATTTAGGTAAAAACTTTTCTTTTTGTTCTTCACTCCCATGAAAATTAATTGCTGAAATTGCTCCGGCACTTAAACCTGGTGCCAGTCCAAAAGCGAGATTTGCACTACTTAAAATTTCAAGAGTTCCTCCGGAGAGTGCAATTGGCATTCCTCCTCCACCAATTTCTGATGGTAACGAAATCGAAGCCCACCCAGCTTCGGCAAATCTTTTATAAGCGTCGACAAATTCAGATGGCATCGATACTTTTCCATTGTCAATAGTTGCCCCTTGTTGGTCACCAATTGCATTTATTGGTGCCAAAACTTCTTCTGCAAATTTTGCACATTCTTCCATAGTTGGAATGACAATATCCTCAGTGAAGTCACTAAATGCTGGTATTTTACCAATAACGTCATAAGTGTCTACTACTTCGTATCCAAACACTATATCTTTAATTGGGGCCTTGTATGCGACAGCCATATTCTATTTTAAACGTAAAGTATCAAAATTATAAAATTCTCAGCGCGGTTTTATTTCAATTAATTCTGAGACTTCTTTTATTTTCTCCATGGTGGGAAGTTCATTAGTTCCAGCAACAATTGCTCCTGATGCACACGCACCTTTAACATTCTCAATTAAGTTTTCTACACCAAATGCACCAATGTACGCAGCAGTTGCATCTCCAGCCCCAGTTGAATTTATAGTTTTGAAATCTGGTGGTGTAATTTCTAAAACCCCATCTTTACTAATCAACCTTGCAGGAAGATTTGATGATGTTAAAAGTATCCAATCAACGTATTCTTCATTTATTAATCTGTTTGCTTCAATCACATCAATTTCATCTTTACTTACAACTAAAAAATTAATTCTGTAAGTAATTTCTTCTTGGTAGCCTGCTTGAGTAATAAAAATATCATGGCTTATACTTTCTAAATCTTGTTTTATAAACGGAATCGAATACCTATCCACAATCAATGAGTCAAATTTTTTAACTTCTTTCAAATTATTCCACTTACAAAAGTTATAACCCGAGGAAATTATTGTCCTTTCACCCTTTTTATCTACATAAATCGAACAAGTTGGTGTATCGTGATTTTCAAAAATTATATTTTCATAGTTTATGTTTGAATTCTCAAAATGTTTGATCATGTATTTACCAAACTCATCACTACCTATACTATTTCCTGCGACTCCAACATTAAGACCCCAGTTGGATATATTTTCTGCACAATTCGTAGCTGTACCTCCTGCTCTGATTAAGTATTTGTTACTTCTTATATCTCCACCTAAATCTGGAAGTTCATCGATGAAATATATAAAATCAGGATTCAGAGTGCCAAAACTCAATATATTATTAAATGACATAGTTACTATTCTATGCTTTAAAAATTTATCATATAAGCCGAATTTTGCTTAAATATTAATCATGAACGTAAAAATATTAAATGCAAAAATTGATGAGTTTGTATCAAACACGATGAGTTTTTTAAACAACATCCAAGTTTATCATTGGCAAACACAGTCTTATTCAGAACATGAAGCATTGGGCGAATACTATGAAACCCTTACTCAATTAAATGATAAGCTTGTCGAGTCATGGCAGGGAAACCAAAACACCAGACTGAGGTTTAGTGAAGGTCCTTACTCAATTGAAAACTATTTTTCAAAAGAAGAAACTAAAAATAAAATTGTTGAGTTTAAAGAAAAGGTAACTACAGTTTCAGGATTTGTATCTGAATTAAATGAGACAAATCAGTTTGATGATATTGAAAATATTCTTGAAGAAATATCAGAAGTCAACAGTCAAACTCTTTATCTTTTAAGTTTGAGTTAGTCCAACATCTGAATATTCTGTATTTAGAAAACAAATTAGAAAAGTACAAATGAAAGTAGCTTATGTTTTAAATACACCTAACGCTGCAAATTATAAAGTTGGAGAAATGATACTTCCTCAACTTGAAAGTGATAGTCACGGTGTTGATGTTGTAGGAATTTTCTTTTTTGATGATAATACGATGCTTCTTCAAAAAGGAAACCCTAAAGGCGAAAGACTTGCAAAAATTGCTGCAGAAAAAGGCATGCTCTTAATGATGTGTGACCAATGTGCAAATCAAAGAGGTTTAGCTTCTGAAAACAGCGATGGTGGTTATTCACCTGAAGGTACAGTTGATGGAGTAGCAGTTGGTTGTTTTCCAGATCTTTATAGTGCATTATCAGGTAATATGCCTGATCAGGTCATTTCACTTTAACCTAAGAATTACTTAAGACAAATTACCACTACAAATCGTAATTTGTTTAGGTTTTCGATTATTGAAAATAAACAATTTTTTCACTCACTGAATTTAAAGGATGAAAGAATTAATAGATTTTTGTTGTGATTAAGCTTGTAGCCAGTCTTCAGGATTATCATCAACAAAAAAATCTGAAACTAAAGTTGCGTCTGGATCTACTGCATATTGATCAAAATCTGTGATACCTTCTTCTTCAAGAACATCTTGGTCTAAAAAGAAATTTCCGGTGCATGATGATGAATCTCTCTTTAAGACGGCGTATGCAGCATCAGCATATATAGAGGGTTTTCTTGATCCTTTGACAAGTTCTGCCCCAATTACATTCCTTACAGCAGCTGTATCTAATGAAGTTCTTGGCCATAGACAATTTGATGCGATTCCAAATTTACCAAGTTCTTCTGCTAATCCATGAGCTATCAATGTCATACCGTATTTTGCAGTTGTGTAAGCTAATGTCATTCCAAACCATTTTCTATCGAAGTTCAAAGGCGGGGAAAGTGTAAGGATGTGTGGGTTTTTTCCATTTTTTAAATGAGGAATTGTTTTTTGACTTAACAAGAATGTCCCTCTTACATTAATTCCATGCATTAAGTCATATCTTTTCATTGGAGTATTTACTGTATCAGTGAGATGAATGGCACTTGCATTATTTACACAAATATCTATTCCACCAAACTTTTTAACAGCTTCATTGACGGCGCTTTCTACTTGTTCTTCAAATCTTATATCACAAACGATAGGCAAAGCATTCCCACCAACTGATTCAATCTCTTCTGCGGCTGTATAAATTGTTCCAGGAAGCGTAGGATGAGGCTCGGTTGTTTTTGCGAGTATAGCAATGTTTGCTCCATCTTTACCAAGTGCTTTTGCTATTTCAAGGCCAACACCTCTTGACCCTCCACTCATAATTATTGTTTTATCTTTAAAAAATGACATAATCTAATCTATTAAATTATAAGCTGATAAAGTCAAAAATTCTTCGAAATTCTCATCAAAAATAAGATCACTAAACACCTCTACTGCTTCATTTAGCATTTCTGAATTTTCCTGAATTTCTTTTATTTTATTTACTTCGTCATTAATTAATTCACTTATAAAACCTTTATTAATCATATTATCTGATTCAGTCACTGCTTTATTATTTAGCCATTGCCATAATTGTGATCTTGAAATCTCAGCTGTAGCAGCATCCTCCATGAGATTAAATAATGCAGCTGCTCCTTGTCCTAGAAGCCATGATTGGATATACAAGATGCCTACACGTATGTTTGTTCTTATCCCTTCTTCGGTAATTGTTGAATTGGGAATGTTAAAATCTTGGAGCATCTCTTCAGATATAATTGGTTCGTTAGGTACATAGTCAATTTGGTTTTCTTTTGTACCTAAGGAACTTTGGAACACATCTTTACATACTTTTACTAAATCTGGATGAGCTACCCAAGAACCATCAAACCCCATAGAAACTTCTCGCTCTTTATCTTTCTTAACATTTTCTAATGCTTTCTCAGTAACATCTATATCTCTTCTATTTGGAATAAATGCAGACATACCTCCTATTGCATGAGCTCCTCTTTTGTGACAACTTTGTACGAGCAGTTCAGTATATGCTTTCATAAATGGAACAGTCATGGTAATTTGTGATCTATCTGGAAAATTGATTTCTTCTAGGTCCCTATGTTTTTTTATTGCACTAAAAATATAATCCCATCTGCCTGCATTCATACCAAGAGAGTGCTCTTTTAAAGAATAAAGCATCTCTTCAATTTCAAATGAAGCAGAAATTGTTTCAAGGAGAACAGTAGCTCTAATTGTTCCTCTGGGTAAATCTAATTCATCTTCAGAAAAAGAAAATATGTCATCCCAGAGTTGTGATTCTTTGCTATTTTCAAGCTTTGGTATATAGAAATAGGTACCAATGCCGTTATCTAATCTTAATTTTGCATTATGAAATGTATATAGAGCAAAATCTAAAAATGCTCCTGAAATTGGTAACTCATTTATCAATACATTTTTCTCATCAAGGTGTAAACCTCTTGGCCTTACAAAAAGGCTTGTATTACTTTCTGAATCTAGGGTGTATGTTTTTTTGTTTTTTGGATCAACAAATTCAAGTTTCTTCAAATTTGCATCAAGTAAATTTATTTGACCATTCATTATGTTGCTCCAGGTAGGTGAAGTTGAATCTTCAAAATCTGCCATGAATACATCGGCACCAGAATTTAAGGCATTTATTATCATTTTTCTATCAACTGGACCAGTAATTTCAACGTTCCTATTTGCTACATCTTTTGGAGGTGGAGTAACTTTCCAGTCACCCTCTCTTATTTTTTTATCTTTTGGAAAAGAGAGTTTAGTACCTGATGAAATTGCATTTTGTATTTTTTTTCTATTCTCTAAAATTTCTTGACGACTGATTTCAAAATTTGAGCAAATTTTTTCTAAAAAATTTATTGCATCATTAGATAATACTGATTGGTAATCATTTTTTTTATTTGATTGGATTTCAATCATTAAAACTGTTCTTCTTCGGTAGAACCTTCTAGTGCTAGTGTGGAGGCATCGCCACCTGAAATTATTGTTGATACTTTGTCAAAGTAACCGGCTCCAACTTCTCTCTGATGCTTAACAGAGGTAAACCCTTTTTCTTCAAGTGAAAACTCTTTTTCTTGAAGTTCGACATAAGATGACATATTTCCACCCTTATAGTTTGTAGCTAATTCAAACATTGAAGTATTGAGGGTATGAAAACCTGCCAATGTTATGAATTGAAATTTATATCCAAATGAATTTAGCTGTTCTTGGAATGTTTCAATTTCCTTTTCATTTAGTGAAGCTTTCCAATTAAATGATGGAGAACAATTATAAGCCATAAGCTTATTTGGATATTTTTCACGGACAGCTTCTGCAAAATCTTTTGCAAAGCCTAGATCTGGTTTAGATGTTTCACACCAAACTAAGTCTGAATAAGGAGCATAAGATAATGCTCTTGAAATAGCTGCTTCAGGTCCGTTATTTACTCTGTAAAATCCTTCAGCGGTTCTCTCTCCAGTTACAAACTTTGAATCAATTTCATCGATATCACTGGTAAGTAAATTTGCACCCAGAGCGTCAGTTCTTGCAATTATAACAAGTGGAACTCCAAGTGTATCAGCTGCAAGCCTTGCAGAGGTTAATGTTCGGATATGTTGGCTTGTCGGAACAAGAACTTTTCCTCCCATATGGCCACATTTTTTTTCAGCAGCAAGTTGATCTTCAAAATGAACTGCAGCAACTCCAGCCTCTATGAATTTTTTCGTAAGTTCAAAAACATTCAATGCTCCTCCAAATCCTGCTTCTCCGTCAGCAACAATTGGAATAATATAGTTTGTCGACTCAACTCCATCGGTTTTATCTACCTGCTCAGCTCTTAAAAGTGCATTATTTATTTTTTTTGCAAGGTTAGGCGCACTGTTACTTGGGTATAGAGATTGGTCAGGATATGTCGTATCTCCAAGGTTTGAGTCTGCAGCTACCTGCCAACCACTTAAATAAATAGCCTCAAGGCCAGCCTTCGCCATTTGTACTGCCTGGTTACCTGACAAAGCACCTAAGGCTGAAATCCATTCTTTTTCTCGATTTAGTAAGTTCCACAAGTTTGAAGAGCCATTTTGTGAAAGAGAATACTCTATATGTATTGAGTTTCTTAAAGAAACAACATCTTCTGCTGAATAGTTTCTTTCAGTATCTTTCCATCTAGGGTTAGATTCCCATTCTTTAGCCAATAAAGCGGCATCTAAGTGATCTTTATTCTCCATCATAAAAACTTTCGTAAATGTCGTCTTTTGTTTGTTTTAATTTTTTTGCAACATTTCGATAAGTTCGTATAAATCCAATTTTTTTCAAAAAGTTGTAAGGAGCTCTGAAGATTTTATCTTCAAAAGAAAGAAAATTATTCACGAATTTAGATGATTTTTTTTCATCATCTTTTTCATAATATTCTTCATCATAAAACGTGTTTTCGTCAATCATTTTTTTCCTTTCAAAAAAAATCCGGGCAATCTGCCCGGTCTATCAAACGCATGCGACAGGGCTATCTATATGTAGATCACCACCACTTTTGCCGCATTTAATTTAAACATGAGAATAATATAGCAGTCCTTTTGCAATAATGTATTACATTTTTGTTAAATTAATTTTGGCTAGCTGCCACACTAGCAATTATTACAGTTAGTGTAATAACACCTGCTGCAGCGATAAGCACCTCGTTTCTAGTAATTTTAATTTTTGGTGCAGAACTCATTACAGAAGCAAACAATAAAATTGCTGCAGATATTATTAGTGCAAATAAGGGTGCATAATCGTGAAAATTAATAAAAACTTGAGAAATTAATACTGATATTACACCGCCAAATAAAATTGCCCCTAATGGAATTACAATAGATCCAGTTACTCTATTTCTAATTACATTTGCCTCTTTCAGCTCATATATGTCTAAACCTTTAGGTATACCAAGGACCATCACGATTGAAGCAATTATTGCTTGAGAGATAGTTGAAAACAATACAATCCTCCAAAAAGATCCAATTACTGGAATTAGATAAGTCGTAACATCGTCTTCAAGTATTGCTTCTATAGTTACCCCGATATTTGAAGTTATTACAAATCCAATTGAAGAACCAAATATTAAACCAAGGCCAACTCCAAGAAATAACGACTCCCTATCGTTTGTAAGAATTCCAAAACCCTCATAATTTTTTTCGAGAATTTTTTTTAAGTTTATTGAACTTATTACAGCAAAGAAAGTTGTAGTTAGAGCAATATTCAAAATGTACTGAGTAGGGGTATAGTTTGCAATTAAATTTAGAGTTTCAGACTCTAGAATTAGACCTTCATAAAGATATGAACTTACGATAAATGCCTGAATAAATCCAGCAACGATTCCAAAAACTGTTCCATACTGTAAAGCTCTAAAAATTTTCATTGAGAGTTGAGCTGGTGGAGGAATATCTTCATTAACATAACTAAGTACCGTTTCTACTGGAGCCTCTTCTACAACCGTTTCTACTGGAGCCTCTTTTTCAACCGTTTCTACTGGAGCCTCTTCTACAACTGTTTCTACTGGAGCCTCTTCTACAACTGTTTCTACTGGAGCAGAACTCACTGCTGGAGCTTCTCCGCTGGACCAACTTGCGAGAATTGCGTTAACATCAACTCCATTAGCTTCCGCTCTAGCTTGTGCTGAACGAGAAACTAATTCTTGAGGTACACCTGTATCTGTACTTATTTGTTCTACTAATTTTTCGTCCATAGGATTTATTTAAATTTTAGTCTGATGAGACATTTCTAACCACGTCATCAAAGGTTTTTTCTGTTTTGTACCATCTCATCCAAATTGTTAATATTGATACCCAAAGAATTATTCCTCCACCTAATTTCAAAATTAATCCACCAAGAACCTGATCATTCAAAGTAGAAATATTAAATATGTTATCAATACCAACATATGCTGAATATAGAGGTTCGGTACCAAATGCTAAGAAACTTGCAGGCACTGTCGGTAATAATGATTGTAAAAACAGGTATCCTATGCTTGCAGCCGAACTTAACCTTTTTACTTCATCGCTGAAACCAATAACCGGGACCCACATGTTAAGTGATACAAGCAACATTATTGAATGTACAAAAAAATGAAATATATGATTAGTGACCATCAAGTTAACAACTGTACTCCAATGCATTCCTACCATTACAAAATTAAATAAAAAGAAAGCAACCACAGGTTTACTAGTGATGTTAAGTAGATTTATAAAAGGTTTTATTGATATTATTTTTTTCTGTGAACTGTGTAGACCAAGAAGAAGCAATGGGGGAGAAACAAGTGCAAGTACAAGATGCTCAACAGAGTGAACTGAAAATAAATACTTTTCTCCAATATCATGTATTGGCCAGTCTGTAAAGAGCCAGAGAATAAACAAGCCAGAATACCAAAATTTTCTTTTTGGTTTTTTTAATTCATTGTTATCTGTTGTGTACTCAAAAAATATAATAAGGGTGATTATTAGTGCCCATACGTCAAAATGAGGATGCCATTCAAGATTCATATTAAAAGAAATTACCTACAGCTCTCTCAATCATTACAATTGCGAATAATATTAGAGCGAGAATCATTCCACCTGCAAAAAATTTATTTACCAAACTATTTTCGTATCTTAAATGCATAAACCAGCCGACAACTATAACAAACTTACCAATAGCCAAAATAATTAACAGGGGAGGAGCTAATGCACCGACAATATCTTCTGTGTAATAAAGTGCAACTTCTATTGCAGTAAGGATTGCCAAAACAATTGCAATTTGAACATATTTAGTTGGGCTAGGGTGTTCTTTGTGAGTTTCTGACATCAGATTAAATAGACTACTGTAAACAACACAATCCAGACAATATCAACAAAGTGCCAATAAAGCGCAATGAATTCTAAATTCATCCCATCATTGAGTGACAAACCTTTTTGTCTTTGTCCTATACCCCACAAAGCTAACAATAAAACAACACCAATAAATACGTGAAGACCATGAAAGCCAGTTAGTACATAAAAAGTAGAGCTAAATATGTTGGTAGATAATTCAAATCCTTTGTGATAAAACTCTGTAAATTCGTAGATTTGTCCTGCCAAAAATACAGCCCCAAGCATTGCTGTTGCAAGTAACCAAACCCTAGTTTTTTCTTGATCATCAGTCTCGAGTGCATTGTGAGCAAGAACCATTGTTAATGAGCTCATTAGTAAAACGAAAGAGCTAACAGATGTAAAGGGTATATCATAAACGTCAGTAAGTTTGATACCAGGAAAATCTCTTCCTTTAAAAATTAGAAAAGTTGTTATTAATGTTCCAAAAAATAAGATTTCGGTTGATAAAAATATCCAGAAACCAAGTTTTCTAGTCTCAACACCCGTGGGTTCATGAGGATAAGCGTGGGCATCACTCATAGTTTTGAGGTTTTTCCATATCAGGCTTCTCTTCTTCAGAACTTTCAAATTCTTCCTCTAAAGGTTCAGTTCCCCAACCAAAACCTCCAATTAATAAAAGAATCACTCCAATTAAAGCAAGTGGTATTGATTTATAAATTACTGCATAACCAATAAATGGAAGTCCAAAAGCCATAATTATTGGAAAATAAGATGGACTAGGAAGATGTATCTCTTCTTTTGGATTAAGCCCTTCATCCTCAAGTTGAGCAAGAAGCTCATCCGCACCTTCTCTTTTCAATGCTCTACCATCTTCATCTTCTCCATATTTTTGATGCCAGAAATCATCAAGTGATTTAACTTCAGGTGCTTTTGAAAAGTTCCATACCGGAGTAGGAGATGGGATACTCCACTCTATTGTTCTAGCATCCCAAGGATCAAAAGGAGCAACTTCACCTTTTCTTCTTGAATACATCCAATTTGCCATAAATATAAGTGTCGCAATAGCAAGAATAAATGCACCAATAGTAACAATTAAATTCCAAAACCCAAGATTAGTTTCTTCTGCATAGACCCAGGTTCTTCTAACTTGACCTTGGAGTCCCAGCCAGTGCATCGGTCCAAAAGTCAAGTTAAAACCAATAATCATTAACCAGAAATGAATCTTACCCATTGTCTCGTTATACATTTTTCCCCAGACTTTTGGAAACCAGAAATATAGTCCTGAAAAAATACCAAAAAGAGCACCACCAAATAGAACATAATGAAAATGAGCGACAATGTAGTAAGTATCTGTTTGTTGGGTATCAGCAGGCACAACTGAGTGTGTAACTCCACTTAAACCCCCAATTACAAACATTCCAATAAACCCTAAGGCAAATAACATTGGCGTATTCAGTGTCAATTTTCCACCCCAAATTGTTCCAAGCCAATTAAATATTTTTACTCCTGTCGGTACAGCAATAATCATTGTTGATAAGCCAAAACCAGCTTGTGCCACAGGACTAATTGCTGATGCAAACATATGATGTGCCCAAACACCAAATCCAATAAATGCAATTCCAAATCCAGCAAAGACTATCGCTGGATAGCCAAATAACGGTTTTCTTGAAAATGTTGGAAGAACTTCCGATACAATACCAAAAGCTGGAAGTATTAGGATGTAAACTTCAGGATGACCAAATAACCAGAAAAGATGTTGCCATAATACAGGATCACCCCCACCTTCAGTTAGAAAGAAAGTTGTTCCAAATTGTCTATCAAATGTTACAAAAAATAATGCAATTGCAATTATTGGTAACGAAAAAGCAAGTAGAAATGAGACTGCAAATGTCATCCAAGTAAATACAGGCATTCTCATCAACCTCATACCTTTTGTTCTCATATTGAGAATTGTTGTAATAAAATTGAAAGCTGAAACTAGTGAGGCAATACCTAGAATCTGAAGTCCGATTGCCCAATAGTCCATTGCGGTACCTGGGGAGTACTTGAGACCTGCATTTGGTTGATATCCAAACCATCCTCCATTAGGAGCTGAAGCTAATCTACTGACTTCCTCAGCTAGATAGCCCCCCTCTGGAGCACCAGCTGTTCCAAAAAGAAACGTTGAGTAAAGGAACAATCCACCAGCAATGAATATCCAGAAAGAAAGAGCATTAAGTCTGGGGAATGCAACATCTCTTGCTCCGATCTGAAGGGGTAGAAGATAATTAAAGAAAGCTGCACTGATTGGCATAATCGCTAAAAATATCATTGTTGTGCCATGCATTGTAAACATTGCATTGTATTCAGCAGCACTCAAAAAATTATTGTCTGGTTGTGATAATTGGATTCTCAATAAAAGAGCTTCAAGCCCCCCAACTAATAAAAAGAAAAATGCAGCATAGCCATACATTATTCCTATTCTTTTATGATCTACAGTTGTGATCCAGCTCCAAACACCTTCCTCAGCAGTCGGTCTTGAAAAAATATTCCTTTGTTTTTTTGGCTGTATAATTTTTGTCATTTAAGTGTTCCCAAATATTCTATTAAAGCCTCAATTTCTCTCTCAGTCAATTCTAGATTAGGCATGAAAGTACCTGGTTTTAATTCAGCAGGATTTGCGAGCCATTGTGTTAAATTTTCAGCATTATTTTTTAATGCAGCTCCTGCAAATACATTTCTATTTGCGAAATGTGTAAGATTAGGGGCAATTCTTTCACCTTGAACATCCCAAACTCCACCAATTACATGGCATTGAGTACAGCCAGCATTTAAATATACTTGTTGACCTTCATACGCCAAGGATCCTTCAGTAAGTCCAGTGTTAGCATTTTTTTGTTCATTAACAACCCAAGCGTCAAAATCTGATTCAGACATTGATAATACCCTACCCCTCATTTTTGAGTGACTTAACCCACAATACTCTCCACATTGTGCCCAGAATTCTTCTGCATTATCTGCATGTAGATTTAAGTAAGTTTTTTGACCTGGGACTAGATATCTTTTGCCATTCAATTTAGGAACCCAATAATTATGAAGAACATCATTTGACCACATTTCTAATCTAATAGGTGTGTCCTCTGGTATAACAAGAACATTTGCTGTTGTAATGCCATAATCAGGATATTTATATTCAAACCACCATTGGTGACCAATTACTTCAATTTTTAGGGCATTTTCAGGCTCTCTAGCTAGATCAAAAATTGTTCTTACAGTTGGAACCGCAATAGAAGCTAATATAATTACTGGAATTATCGTCCACAAAATCTCTAAAAAATTGTTTCCATGAATTTGTTTAGGTTCAGGTTTATCAGGTGAATCTTTAAAGTAGAAAACTGAAAAAAGCAAAGCACCTTGAACAATAAAAAATATAACGACTGCAATCCAAAATGTTAACCAAAATAACTCATCAATTGTTCTTGCATAAGGTCCAGCTGGACTTAATGAGTCAAGAGGAGCATCCTCAATACATGCAGTTATAAACAAAAAACTGCATAGGATTAAGTTTTTTGGTTTTAAAAATTTGTTTCTATGCATAAATTATCTAGTCAATATTTAAGAATAGCGTCTACACCTGAAATAGGGTAATTATAAGTTATAGACGAAGCGTCGTTACTATATCAATATGAAGTCAAATAAATCTTCTACATTCAAGAGTTATTTAAAACTATCCAAATTACGTGTTATTGAATTGTTGCTAGTCACAACAGTTCCCTCAATGGTCATTTCAATATATGGTATGCCACCTTTATCACTTGTTATTTACACATTAACTGGAGGGACTCTTCTTGCAATTAGTGCCAATGTCATGAACCAAGTTTTTGAAGTAGAGACAGATAGACTTATGGAAAGAACATCAGATAGGCCAATTGTTACAGGTGAGCTTACAAAGGTTAATGCAACAATTTATTCTATTACATCTGGACTAATTGGATTTTTAATTTTATATTTTTTAGCAACACCTCTTTCGTCATTTATTGGATTAGCTGCAAATATTTTCTATGTATTTATTTACACGTTAGTTTTAAAGCCAAGAACAAATCAAAATATTGTCATTGGAGGAGCATCAGGAGCAGCCCCTGTATTAATTGGTTGGACCGCAACAGGTACAGAATTAGAGACAGGGCCTTGGGTTCTATTCCTTCTAGTTTTTATGTGGACACCCGCACATTTCTGGGCATTATCAATTGAGAACAAAGCTGATTATAAAAATGCAGAATTCCCCATGCTTCCAATTCAAGAGAGCTACAAAAGAACATGCATTTTTATTGGAATTTACAGCTGTTCAACAGTTTTAATCTCTTTAGTAGCAGCACCAATTCTTCAATTAGGAATAATTTACTTATTCGTATCTATATTTTTTGGAGTTAATTTATTGTACAAAGCATTTAATTTGTATAGGGAAAAAATTAAACCAATGAATTATTTTATATTTTCCAATACATATTTGGCTGTTATATTCATAAGTATTGTGGCAGATGTATTTTGGACTTTAAGGAATATTTAAAATGCTTGACTCATTTTTATCAATAACCTACCCACCAATTCCTATAACTAAAATAGGACCGGTATTTTTTTCATTGCACGGTGTTTTTGCCGCGATTGGATTTTATTTTGGTGCAAATCATGCAATTAAGCTTGCTGAAAAAGATGGTTCTAATTCAGACCTTTTTTCAGACGGATTAACTTGGGCAATATTTGGAGCAATATTAGGTGCTAGATTTTTTACAATACCTGCGCACATAGGGGAAACTGGCTATGGTCTAGATGATATTTTTACATTAGCTGGTAGCTATTCAATTATGGGAGGGATGGCAGGGGGTATAATCGCTGCTTTCTACAGAATTCAAATAGTTGGAAAAGAAAGTTTCAAAAAATATGGTGATTATGCAGCTACTGGATTAATTTTAGGAACTGTAATTGGACGTATAGGAGATTTAGCAATTGTTGAGCATCTAGGTCGAAAAACAAACTTTTTTTTGGGTTATGAAATATTACCCGGATACGATGTTGCTCCACAACACAATGTTCTAGAGTGTGCAGAGCCACTTACAACATGTGGAACCTATCATCATGTAGCAATGTATGACATGCTATTGGCATTAATAGTTTTTTATATATTTATGAATTTAAAAAAGCGATATGAATTTGGACCCGGTTCATGGATGGGATTATGGGCAGTTTGGTACGGAGTACAAAGGTCGATCTTAGATACATTAAGGTTTGGTATGGGTGATGCAACAATTGGTTCATTTACTTGGAATCAAGTAGGAGGTTTATTTTTAGCGTTATTGGGATTTTTATATTTTCAAAAAAATAAAAATTTAAAATAAGCTAAATATAAATCCAAAATACGCTGTGATGAAAATAATTCCCACAAGGGTATTTCTTTTTATTACGTATCTTGTTAAAAGAACGGCAAGGAAAGATACAAAATACATAAGAAACATTTGATAATCAATATTTGAACTAATTTTGCCCGGTTCAAATATAATTGCAGATCCGCCAACAAGACCAATATTAAATAGATTGGATCCAAAAACATTTCCCATAATTAAATCTGGTTTCTTTAGTCTTGCTGCTGAAATTGCCCCTGCAACTTCTGGAAGGCTTGTTCCTATTGCAATTATTGTTACTCCTACTATTAAAGATGATATGTTAAATAAGTCAGCAATTGCGATGGCATTATCAACTACTAACGAACTTCCAAATATTGTTATTGAGATCGCTAATATTCCCCTGAACCAAATATATTTTTTTTCTTCCGAGACGAGCTCTTCTTCATCAATTGCTTCTTCATTAACCATCTTGTAAGTTACAAAAATAACAAGCGACAGTAATATAATTCCTAAAATTAATGGAAATTGATTTGTAAGTATATAAGTTGATACAAATATTGTGGTAAATATCATCATCCACACAGGACTAATTTGATTTATATTAATTTTTTTGGAAAAGTCTTTATCAATAAATAAATAAAGCACAGCCAAAACAAGTAATGAATTTGCAATATTAGATCCAATAATATTTCCGATGGCCAGGGACAAATCACCATTGATAGCAGCTCCTGTACTTGTAAATAATTCTGGTGCTGATGTTCCAAAACCTATAAAAGTTGCACCAATAACAGAATTTGGAAGTTTGAATTTAACTGCAATTTGAATTGCAGATTTGACCATTTCATCAGCGCCTTTAACTAAAAGTATTAGTCCTAAAACAAAACCACCGAATATTAAGAAAGTTTCCATAGGAATCTAGTCTTTTGAGTCTCTCCAAGCAATCCACTCTTTGACGATTGACATGTCATAGTCCGGTCCGTTTAGGGGAAGAGTTATTTCAGTTGCTCCTGCTTCGACAAGTTCATCGGCCTTGTCAATTCTCTTCAGGTCTATTCCTATTGACCTTCCAATCTCAGAGGGATCTCTTCCTATTTCTTTACACCAGTTATCTAAAACACTGTTTTTATGAGCAACTGTCTCTATGCCTGAACGATCCTCTGTCTTTGTTGCAAATCCATGCCAAACATCTGCATATTGAGCTGTGATTCTCAAAGTAACTTTTTCTCCTCCACCGCCAATTAATATTGGAATTTTTCTTTTTGGTTGAGGATCTAACATTGCCATTCTTTTTTCAATTCTCTCAAGAGATTTTTCTAATTCTTTTAACCTCCAGATAGCAGTTCCGAATTCATAACCATACTCCTGATAATCTTGTTCGAACCAACCTGAACCAATTCCAAAAACAAGTCTTCCATTTGATATATGGTCAATAGTTCTTGCCATATCAGTAAGCAATTCAGGATTTCTGTATGAATTACAAGTTACAAGAGGACCTATTTCTATTTTTTCAGTTACTTCTGCCCAACTCGCAAGCATAGTCCAGCACTCAAAATGTTTACCCTCTCTTCTTTCTCCTTCAGCCCATTGTGTACCATCTTCTTTATATAAGGGGTAGAAGTGGTCCCAATTATAAAGAACGTCTGCCCCCAATTCCTCTGCTTCAACAGCTGCATTTCTTATTTGATCATATTCTGCATGCTGTGGGTGTAAAAATACTGCAATTCTAGGTTTCATTGTTAACTTCCTTTAAATTATCCATAAATTCTATGTTAGCTTCCAATCTTTCTAATTTTTGTGCTGCAAGTTTTTCAGATGATGGAAGCGGATTCTTTTTGATAAAGCTTTTTATATCACCAGCAAATTCTTCGTCATATATTGCTGGAAGTGCGTCTAAAATCCTTGATGCGGTCCAATCTGGCATAACACTTAGCAAGTCATTAAAATTTTCTTTAATTACCTTCCATGATTTTTCCCCGATATATTTGTTGGTTATCATCGAAGCTAATATATATGGGCAATCTGCTCCGCGGATTCTTCCATCAAGCATAAATTCAACAATTTTTTTACTTGCATTTTGGTCTCTTACTTGACCTAATACCGCTCTATACCTTCCTTGCATTTGAGGAGACTCTGCGTTTTCGAACTTTTCTAAAAAAATCTCAATTTTGTTTGTCTCATCAAGTGCGGATATAAAAAGGATCGAGCTAAAAAATGTTCCTTCTGGAATAGACTCCATTTTATTTTCTTTAAAAATATCACTAAATTTTTTTATAAAGGCATCATCATCTAAATTTTTAGCTCTCAACTTGTTAATAGTATCTCTTACTTCTTTGATTTCTAATTCTTCGTCTTTTTTAACCTCAAATCCAAGCTCATTGTGCAACTCGTCAGTAAAGTCCCTTACAAAAGCTTTAAAACTATCAGAGTTATTAGATTCAAAAAGATTTGCTAATGTTGCTATTATCGAAGATATATAAATCCAGATGTCTTCGTCTTTCTCCTTTTTAAAAAACATTAAGAATTTATAAAAGTCTTTTATATCTGTTGGAGCTTTTTTAAATTGCATCCATTTATCTTCAAGCAGTCTGTATTTTTCGAGATCATTTAGTTTGTCAAAATTTGCAAGTATATTTTCAAAAACCTCATCATCATAAAATGTATGAAAGAATCCCCAACCTCCACTATTTACATGAGGAACTTTACCTAAATTCTTTAAATCTATGACTCTTTCAGTTTCGTCTAGCAAAAATTTTTCTTCATTTCCTGTATCAAGAAACTTAATCTGAACAGGTACTGGTTTTATATTATTTTTATCAGTGTCTACATTCTTAAGAAGAAAAGGTTCTTGTTTAATTGTTAAAAAATTATTTGAGCAGTCTACTTGTAAAAAGGGATAACCTTTTTCTCTTATCCAAAAAGGTAGTATTTTATTGAGAGGTTGATTACTTGCCTCACTTAATGCATCCCATAAATCAGACGAGTTGGTATTTTCAAATTTAAATTTGTTTAAATAAGCTTCAACTCCATTTTGAAAAGCTTCTTCACCAATAAACATTTGAAACATTCTTAAAACAGTTGAACCTTTTTCGTAGGTGAGAACATCAAACATCTCTTCTGCTTGATCCGGAGTTTCAACATCAAACTCGACCGGTCTAGAATTTTCGAGTGAGTCTATAGAAAATCCAGCAGTTCTTGACATATTCATTGCGTTCCACTGTTTGAATTCAGGATATGTATTATATGATGCAATTACTTCCATCAGACTTGCAAATGCCTCATTTAACCAGATTCCATCCCACCATTTCATAGTCACTAAATCTCCAAACCACATATGAGCAAGTTCATGAGCGATTACTGTGATTGATCTATCAAGTTCTGATCTAGTAGCTTTATCCTTATCAAATAAAAGCAAGTTCTCACGAAAAGTAACTGCTCCTACATTTTCCATAGCGCCCATTGCAAAGTCCGGGATAGCAATAAGATCTAATTTAGTTCCTGGATAGGGAATCTTGTAATAATCTTCAAAAAAGTCTAAAAGTTTAATCGCAGCTGTTCCCGCGTAAGAAGTTTGGTGTGAAAACCCAGGTCTATGTATTATTCGTATATCTGTCGTTTTTGACTTTCCAACAACAGTAGCTTCAAGATCTCCTATTACAAAAGCTACAAGATATGATGACATTTTCATCGAGTCTGCAAATTTAGTTCGTATTTTATTATTTTCTAATTTTTCTTCCTCGACAACCATTTCATTGCTGACTCTTAAATACTTTTCATCAGTTATTATTGTGATTGAAAATATAGCTTTATATTCAGGTTCGTCCCAGCAGGGGAAAGCCGATCTTGCTGCAGTTGGTTCAAATTGTGTGGTAGCAATCCATTTTTTTTCACCATCTTCAGACATGTAGCTACTTTTATAAAAGCCTTTAAGGTCATTTGTAATTTCCGAATTGAATTCAAGATATAATTCGCAAACACCTTCACTCAATGTCTCTTGTGATTCAAAAACTATTTTTTCATCCTCCTCTATATAATTAATTTCTAAAGGAATATCTTGTTTGGTAGTTTGAATTTTTGCTTTTGTAACTTCAATTCCAACGCTATTTAAAACAATATTGTTTGTTGCTTCTACAATATTTAAATCGACTTTTTGTGCCCCGGTATATGAGAAATTATCTAAATCAACATCAAGTTCGATTTCGTATCTATTGGGATAAGTTGATTTGGGCAACCTCTTTTTATTCATTAAGTTAACTTAATCCCAATCAATATTTATGTCGTTGGATGAGTCAATTAGTTGAACTTTGTGTCTTCCAAAAAAATCTCTTTGAGCCTGAATCATGTTCGATGGATTATCTACAGAAGTCACATTATTGAACCAATTTAAAGATGCTGATAGTACAGGTGTTGGTATGTTGTATTTAGTTGTTATTTGCAGAACTTTGCTGATAGATACTCGGTTTTTGTTCAAAGTACTAAAAATATTATTTAAATTAAATACATCATTATTTTCGCTAAATTCTTTTTTTAATTCGGATAATAAATTGGATCTAATGATGCATCCTCCACTCCAATTGTCAAGAACTTCTAGGATTGATATGTTATGATCTTCATCATTACTAAATTTTGATATTAATTCTAAACCTTGAATCATTGAGCACACTCTAGAAAAATATAGTGCATCACTGAGTTCTTTAGTAGATATATCCTCACTTATTAGTTCCTGCTTAATTTTTGGTGCGTATTGATTACTACTCTGAACACGTGCATCGTAAGAGGCTGCAATAGAGGGAATTGACACATTTAATGCTAATGAAGTTTGTATTGTCAGTCTTCCAGTACCTTTATTTTGTGCGACTGGTTTTATTTGATCAATAATAAATTTATCTCTATCTTTTTTTTGAAGAATTTCTGATGTGATTTCAATAAGGTAAGATGATTTACTCTTTTCTGTTTGAGAGGAAAAGAAATTGGACATATCCTCATTTGTTTTATTCAAATTTTTCAATATTAAATATATCTCAGCGATTGTTTGCATCTCAGCATATTCAATGCCATTATGTACCATTTTTATAAAGTGACCTGTTCCGGGACCTTGATATACTCCCAAGCACTCAACTTCACTTTTTGCAGCAATTATTTTGAGTGTATCTAATAGAGAAGTCTCTAAAGATAAATCTGAACCAACCATTAATGCAGGGCCATTACGTGCACCATCTTCACCGCCTGAAACTCCCATTCCAATAAAATGTATAGATTTTTCTGAGAGATACTTTCCGTTATCAATACTGTCTAAATAAAAAGAATTACCTCCATCAATAATCATGCTTCCCTCTTCCATTAAATCAGCCAGTCTTTCTATTACTTCCCTAGTTGCTTTGCCTGATGGGACCATAAGTAATATTATTTTTGGGGTTTCTAAGCTCTCAACAAATTCTTCAAGATTGGTGTAGCCTATAAATTCATTTGAAAATTCTTTCTTAATGTCATCAAGTTTTTTCATTGAATCATTGAACGATTTAATTGTTATTCCTTTATCTGATAAATTTAGAGCTATATTTTTACCCATGACACCAAGGCCAACTAATCCAATTTCATTCACCATTTATATTCTTTTCCATTATTTTAAGACTTAGAAGCCTGTCGACTAATTTATCTCTCATCTCTAATTCTAAGACTAAGTAATTTGATTCATTCCTAACATTAAGGATTTTTCCAAATTTGGCAACAGTGTCTAATTTTGATGGATTGATTTGGTAAGACCCGAGGCTAACAATACCAAAAATTTCTTCCGCGATTCTATCTTTTAATAAATCTAGTCCGTCGTTTTTTAGAGATGAGACAAATAATGCTTGAGGGTAGGATTCTTTAAGTTGATTTAATGTTGCCTTGTCAATCTTATCAATCTTATTAAATACCATAATTTCATTAGATTTCGCATCAATTTGTTTGAGAATACTAACAACCGTGTTGATATGCATCTCAGGAAGTGCAGTGGCGGCATCAACAACGTGAACTAGCAAATCAGCTTTTGTCGCAACCATTAATGTTGATTTAAATGATTCTATTAATGTAGTGGGAAGATTTTGAATAAACCCAACTGTGTCCGAAAGTATTAAAGGATCTTGAATATCCTTAATTCTTAATTCTCTTTGCAAAGAGTCAACAGTAGCAAAGAGTTCATCAGCAGCGTAAGCATCAGAATTAGTTAATTTCTTTAATAAAGTAGATTTACCAGCATTTGTATAACCAACAATTGATACCAATGGAATATTATTTTTCTCTCTTGAGCTTGATTGAACGTTTCTCTGTTTCTCTATCTTTTTTAATTCTTTTTTTAATTTATTTATACGATTATCGATAAGCCTGCTATCTGTTTCTAATTTGGTTTCACCTGGACCTCTTGTTCCAATTCCACCACCCTGTTGATTCAAGGTTTTGCCAAGTCCAGCTAATCTTGGCTTTAAATACACAGACATTGCAAGCTCAACTTGTAATGAGGCTTCTTTAGATTGAGCATGTAGTGAAAATATATCCAGTATCAAACCAGTTCTATCAACAACATCACATTGAAAAATCGTTCTTAGTTCTTTTTGTTGGTTTGGTGTCAGTTCGCAATCAAATATTACTACGTCAATATCATTCGATTTAGAAATGTCTTCTAATTCCTTTATCGAACCTTTGCCAATAAATGTTTTTGGATCGATTTTATCAACACGTTTAGTTTGGACAATATATGGAGTCGAACCAGCAGTTTTTACTAAATTTGTAAGTTCTTTAAGAGATTCTTCTTTATCTGCTCGAGTTTCATTTTTTAAAATTATTCCAACCAAAAGAGCTCTCTGTACAGTTACAAAGATATCCCTATCAGATACCGTCAGTAATCGTCTATCAACCTGGTTTGGATTATTTCTTTCGTTCAATTACTCATTAATTTCTAATTTAATGTTATCTATATTAATAAATAAAACTAGCGGAGGTGGACGGGAATCGAACCCGCCAAAGACACTTAAGCCTTTCAACAGTTTTGAAGACTGTGGAGCCCACCAGGCGCTCATTCACCTCCACAAATAAGACTAATTGTATAAAAACTAAATTATCGAATACAATTATTAAATAATGAATAATTTTTCTACAAACTTTGTAAAGCTTAGGGAAGAGAGAGGTCTTTCTATAAAGCAAGTAGCCTCTTTTACTGGGGCAACAGCAAAAGATGTAAAAAAATGGGAGTCTGGAACAAGCTTACCAACAGATACAAAAATAATAGCTGCGCTTGAAGGATTATTGGGAAAAGAAATTTCTCAAACTTTAGAATCAAATAACTTTAAACCAATCAAAACTTCAGAAAAAATAATTGAAGACTCATTATTTACAATAGACAAAGAAAAGAATGTTGATCTAAAGTCTGGAATATTTAATAGATTTAAATCAGACAAAGAAAAGAAGCAGAAAAATACTACATCAGAAATGAATGTCTTTGATGTTTATTCAGATAAAGAAGTTATTGATGATGACAAAAAAATTGATTTTGATGAATTATATGAAAATGCATTAGAAGAAAGACCTTATATTGGAGATCCAAAACAATTATCATTTTATTTTTCTAGGAACATAAAAACATTCATTTCTGTAAGCATACTTTTATATATTGCAGTAAAAGCATTCCAAATGTTTTTAAATTCTTTCAACTTATTTATTGATAATCTTTTATGAAATTACATACTCTAGCAACAGCAGGCCTTGTAACCTCAATTCTCTCAATTCTTGCAGGAGCAATTGTTAGAGCAACAGGATCTGGAGACGGATGTGGAGCATCTTGGCCAACTTGTAATGGAAGAGTAGTTCCAAGTCTTGGTACCACATCTGAGATTATTGAATTTAGTCATAGGTCTGTCAGTGGAGTTTTGTTAATTATTACAATTATGTTGTTTTTAAAAAGTAGAGATTCAAATACGCAATTGCTTCAAAAAAAAATTATAAACTACTTAACTTTTTTTGTTTTACTGGAAGCTTTAATAGGGGCAGTAATTGTAATTTATGAATGGGTAGGTCTGAATTCATCATTACCAAGAATTATCGCAGTACCACTACACCTAGTAAATACCTTTGCACTTTTAGGGTTCTATACTTTAATTTATTTTCTTCTAAATGAATCAAAAAGTAGCTTAAATTATTTTTTTGATCAGAGATTAAAGATTGCATTCATCTTGTTCTTCTTAACCGGAGCGACGGGTTCAATTACAGCATTGGCAGACGTACTATTTCCAAGCGCATCATTTATTGAAGGACTTGCAGACGATTTTGACTCAACAAGTGAACTACTTACAAGATTGAGAATAGTTCATCCAATAGTGTCGATAATTCTATCAATTTTTCTGTTTTCGGAATCGAATAGGTTGAGTAAAGAATTCGGAATTAAAACTCAAAGTATAAAATTGTTAATTTACACTGGTGTAGCACTTGGAACATTAAATGTAGTGTCAAATATTATTTTGCCCTTAAGCATCCTTCATTTGTTACTAGCTGACCTCTTGTGGATTACATATATATATAAATCAGCCAAAAAATCAGTATTGTTAGAAAACACTGAAAATATTGGAGAATTTAATTAGCTTTAAATTAAAAACAGCTCTATCCTTACTTTTCGGTAACTAGAAATTAAATTTAAAGGTCAAAACAATGGTGACAAAAACAATCCCATCTAAACCTAAAGCTTCAAAAATGGAAGCAGAAATTTCTGCTGAGGAAGATTCATTAACCCCTGAGCAAGAAGCTGAAGCTAGAGAAAAAGCAAAATCATTGGTTAAGAAACTTGCTGACGATAAAGGAAAACTTACAACCGATTTAGTTAGCCAATATCTTACTGCTATCGGAAACTTTGATCTTTTAACTGCTGAGCAAGAAGTTGAATTAGCCCAAAAAATTGAATCTGGTGAAAAAGCTGCGGTTAAATTAACTAAAAAGCAATATAAAGATAAAAAAGGTGAAATTAGGTTAAAGCGACACCGAAAAAAAGGAGCTGAAGCAAAAGACGCGTTCCTAACTGCTAACTTGAGACTTGTAGTCGCAAATGCTCGAAGATATGCAAACACTTCTGGAATTGACTTTTTAGATTTAATTCAAGAAGGGAACTTAGGATTAATAAGAGCAGTTGAAAAATTCGATTGGAGAAAAGGATTTAAGTTTTCAACTTATGCAACATGGTGGATCAGACAAGCAATTACAAGAGCAATTGCTGATAAATCAAGAACAGTAAGGATACCTGTACACTTGCACGATACAATGGCTGCTGTCAGAGCCGCTCAAGCACAATTAAAAGCTGAACTTGGAAGAGATCCAAAACCACAAGAAATAGCAAAAGAAGCAGGTGTTGGTGTAGACAAAGTTGAATTAGCTTTGAGCGTAGCTGATACTGTTTCTCTGGAGCAACCTGTCGGAGAAGATGGAGCTCAACTTGGAGATTTTATACAAGATGAAGATGCAAGTGATCCATCATTAATCGTACAAGATCTTGATGTCGCTGAAAGTTTACGAGATAGTATTAGTAGGCTACCCGAAAGAGAAGGAAGAATACTAGCTCTCAGATATGGTTTCTTTGATGGTGTACCAAGAACTTTAGAAGAAATTGGTGAAGAATTTGATTTAACTAGAGAAAGAATCAGACAGCTTGAAAAACTTGCACTTTGTAGGTTAAGACATCCTTCATTTGGAATTAGAGAGCAAGACCTAGTTTAATTTAGAAATAATTTCCTCTAAATCTTCAATACTTTCAAAATAATTTATAAACTTTTTATCAAGTTCCATATTCTCGGGAAAATTATCAATAATTTCTTTCCAAAAATCTTTTTTCAAGTAAATGGGGATTAAGTCATAGTCTTTATTAATGTTGTACAAATAATTTGAGTTCCAAGCAACAAAAAGCTCGGTAAGTGTTCCAATTTTACCCGGTAACACTATGAAAGCTTTTGATTCGTTCAGCAAATAATGAATTCGATTTGATAAACTTTCAGCTTTAATTTCATTGTTTACATATGAATTAGGGGTACGTTCGAAACCTTTACTTGCTTTATCTGAAAACAATGTTGGTACAGTAATTCCGGTAACTGTAACTCCTTGCTTCGCTGCTCCTTTTGATACGGCTTCCATAGTCCCCTGATACCCACCGGTTGCAACATTATGTCCATATTTACCGATCAAGCTACCAACACTTTCAGCAAATTCATACTCTGAATCACCTTCTTTGCATCTTGAAGATCCAAATACTGTAATTTGTTTCATATAGAAAGATTACAGACGCTCAATCATATAGAAGTGTAAAATAAAATAAATGTTTAATGAAATAAACAAAAGTATTGATGCAGCAATAAGCTCAGGTGCACAATACGCTGACGCAAGAATTCTAATATCAAAAAGTAGAGATATATCTTCAAAAGACGGTGAGTTGGAAGATTTTAGTAACTCTGAAAACATGGGTTTAGGTATACGAGCCTTAGTGGGATCGTCATGGGGGTTTTATGCTACTTATGACCTATCAGATGAGTCACTAAAGGAGGCTGGAAAAAAAGCATATTTAATTGCAAAAGCATCTTCTAAGGTACCAGGTAAAGATTTTCCATTAGCTGATGTTCCAATTGTAAAAGATGAATATGTAACACCACATAAACAAAATCCTTTTAAGGTTTCGACAACTGATCAAATAGATTTAATAGTTTCTTCAACTCATGAAATGAAAAAAATAGGTAGCTCCAGAGCCTTTGGAAGGCTAAATTTTTGGGATACTGAGAAGTGGTTTGCATCGAGCCAGGGTCATGAAATATACCAGAACATAATTGAATCTGGTGGTGGCATTTCTTCCTTGAGTATTGGTGATGGAGAAACACAAATACGATCATATCCACAATCTTTTGGTGAATACAGAACAGGAGGATGGGAAGTCATTCAAAGTTTTAAATTTTTAGATCATGTTGAGAGAATTTCTGAAGAATCTAAAAGACTTTTAACATCTCCACAATGTCCTGAGGGAACAAGAGATTTGATTTTAGAAGGCAGTCAACTTGCACTTCAGATACATGAGTCAGTTGGTCATGCGATTGAGCTAGATAGAATTTTAGGTTGGGAAGCTGCATATGCTGGTACGTCTCACCTTGAACTTAGTAAATTAAATGAGCATAAATATGGTTCACCATTAATGAATATAGTTGCAGATGCTACCTTGCCCGGAGCTTTAGCAACGTTCAAATATGATGATGAAGGAACTCCTGCCCAAAGAGTAGACATTGTTAAAGAGGGGATATGGAAGGGAGTATTGACTGGACGCGATAGTGCAGCCATTGCCGGTGTTAGTCCAGGAGGAATGGTAAGAGCTGATGGATATGGAAGGTTGCCAATGGTTAGGATGACAAATGTTGGCCTTCTTCCAGGTGATTCATCTTTAGATGAAATAATTTCTTCAACAGACGATGGTGTATATATGGAAACAAATCGTTCGTGGTCAATAGATGATTTAAGGTTAAATTTTCAATTTGGATGTGAAGTTGGGTGGCTTGTTAAAAATGGGAAGATAACCGACATGGTTAAAAATCCGACTTATACAGGTATTACTCCTAATTTCTGGGGGAGTATGGATATGCTGGCTGGTGAAGATGAATGGATATTTTGGGGAACACCAAATTGTGGTAAAGGGCAACCAAGCCAAATAGGACACACTGGTCACCCAGCTTCTCCAGCACGATTCAAAAATGTGAGAATTGGTGTAAGAGGATGAAAATCTGGGATAATTTAATCGAGGATATTGGTAAATTAATTCCTGAAGATGTCGAGTGTGAGATAAAAATGATTAATTCTACAGAGTCTCTTACAAGGTTTGCCAACTCCCATATACATCAAAATGTTGAAGAGGAATTAACAGATATTTTTTTAACTTTCCATGCCGACGGAAAAACAACAAATTTAAATTTAAACATTACCTCTATGGGATCAATTGAAGATATTATCAAAAAAGCTCTTTCAGAGATTGGGAACAACCCCAAAGACTCAACTTGGCCAGGTCTGACCAGTAAGGAAAATTCTTTTAACGGATATAAAGACATATCTCCTGATGATCCTGACATCAGAGCACAAAAAGTAAAAGAATTTATAGAACAAGGTCAAACCTATAATGGTGCTGGTTATTGTTCTTCAAATGTATCTAATGTTTTTGTATGGAACACCAATGGACTGAACTCTAGTGATACCGCAACAAGTGCCTTTTTAGATGGAATCTTTAGATCGGAGACATCTGCAGGTTCGTCTCATATTGGAAATAAAATCTTAAGTGATATAGATGCTCAGAAAGTTGGACAAGAAGCATTCTCAATAACTAAAGAATCTCAAAATCCAGAAGACATTGACCCTGGAGTTTACGAGGTAATTTTAGGACCTGATGCGGTAAGTACAATTTTAGTTTTTCTATCTGTTTATGGATTTAATGCAAAGAGTAAAGTTGATGGGACCTCTCCTATAGAAATAAATGTAGAGCAATTTGATGAAAAGATAAATCTAGAAGACGATCCACACAAAAAGGGAGCACTTAATTTTAAAATTGACGCATCAGGTGCACCTAAGAAAAAAATAGAAATAATTACAAATGGTATCCCAAAAACCTTTTTTCATACGAGACGGACAGCAAATGAACTTAATCAAAGCAACACATTTCATGAAATGTTTGGATGGGGAGATAGTTTTGGGGGACTTGGAACAAATTTATATCTTAAGCCTGGTGACATTTCCAAAGAAGAAATGATTTCTAATGTTAAAAAAGGAATCTATATAAATGAATTTTGGTACTGTAGGGTTCTAGATCCTATAACTCAAGTAGTTACTGGTTTAAATAGAAATGGTTCATATTTAATTGAGAATGGTAAAGTAACAAAGCCTGTTGGAAGATTAAGATTTACACAAAGTTTTATGTCATCTTTAGGACAAGGTAACGTTTTGGGAGTTGGATCAGATAGTAGATTTGCTGATTCCGAATTTGGTGAAGGTATTTTAAATGTACCAATGTTGCATTTAAAAGAATTTAATTTCACCGGTGGTGTTTCTGGATAGAAATTATTATTTTAGAGGAGAAAAACCAATCATAATTCCCCACAGGGGTGGAATTAATGTAGTCCCTGAAAATACTTTACATGCTTTAGAACATACAGTTGAAAACAATTTTACACACTTCGAAACTGATTTGAGAATGACAAAAGATGGGGAGATTATTTTAAATCATGATGCAACAATAAATAGAACAACTCATGAAAAAGGGAACATATCTGAGCTAGATTGGAAAGATTTAAAAAAAATTAATGCCGGATCAAAATTTTATGAAAGAAAAGATTTAAATATAAACACCAGCTTTGTTTTATTGAAAGAGGCCTTATCTATTTTTGATCAACTTTGCTTTAATTTAGATTTAAAAGAATCTGGTATGGCGGAAAAAGTATACAAAATAATAAAAGAGACAAAGGCCGAAGATAGAACCCTAGTTTCTTCTTTTAGTCCATCACGATTGGATGAATTTATAGAGGTTTCTAATGGTGAAATATTAACTTCAGGATCATTTAGGGAAAATGTCATTGCAAGATATTTTCCAACAAAAAAACGTAATCTTAAAATCCAAGCTCTTCAAGCACCTTTTATTTATAGAGGATTAAAAGTCCACTCCAGAAAGTTGAAGGATTTTTGTGAAATCAATAACTTATATTTACATATTTGGACTGTAAATAATAATAAAGATTTTGACAAATGTTTGGAGTTTGGATGTGATGGAATTATGACTGATGAACCATTAAAGCTTAGAACATATTTAGAGGGAAATAGCTAGTTACTTTGTATGAGACTTAATAAATTTTTCTGCATCTCCAAATATCTTCTTTTTTCTTTGAGGGTCCATCTTATCTAAAGACCTAGTAAGCAATGAAAGTCTAGGATTTGATTCGTAAAAACCTCTGTTTTTTTCAGTAAATCGCCAGTACAGTCCATCTAACGTATCACACCACTCACCTTTTTTATAATTACTCATTTTTAGTATGTAGTTTGATCCACAGGTATATGGCTTTGTTGACATCAAACCACCATCTGCATAAGTTGCCATGCCATAAACATTAGGAACCATTACCCAATCTGAAGAATCAATATACATCTCCATAAACCATTTGTATATTTCATCAGGATGTATTTCACAAAGATTCATAATATTACTTATCACCATCAAGCGTGGAATATGATGGACATAACCATCCCTTATTGTCGTTTTAATTGCATCGTCTAAAGGAATAATTCCTGTTTCACCCTCATACCAGGCATCAGTTAATTTATTCTTATGGTTCCAATAGTTCTGCTTGATTTGATATTCGCCTTCTTCTTGATATATCCCTCTAATAAATTCTCTCCATCCGATTATTTGTCTTATAAACCCTTCGAGAGAATTAATTGGAACATTATATTTATCTGCAAGTTTGATTGATCTCTCAATAACATAAGAAGGAGTCAAAAGGCCAATATTTAAAAGTGAGCTTATACAGCTATGAAAAAGAAAATTTTCACCTTCCAACATTGCATCCTCATAAATTCCAAAATTTAAAAAACGATTTTTTATGAATTCATCAAGTTGTTTGTTTGCATCTTTTCTAGTTACTGGAAACCATAAGTTTTTTAATTCTCCAGGATGATTTTGAAAATATTTACTGATTACTTTAATTACGTCATCTTTATGTATAGAGTCTTTAAAACTTGGTAATGAGGGTATTAATGTATCTTTTGGAATCTTTTTTCGGTTTTCTTCATCAAATGACCATTTACCTCCAACTGGTTGATCATTTTTATCCATTAAAATATTTAAGTCCCTTCTCGCTTTTTGATAAAAAGATGCCATTCTATAAACTTTTTTTCCTTTTGCCATGTCATTAAACTTTTCTCTTTCAAAAATAAACATAGGGGATTTAATTACTTCTACATCAATTGAATTTTCAATCATTCTTTTTAGGAATTTCTTCTCAAAAGGCTTGTCTTCCAGTTCAAAAATAAGGATTTTATCAATTCTTCTTTTTTTCAAAAAACTAATCAGTAAGTCGAAGTAGTCTTTTTTGTCCTTTCTACTTTCAAGATCAAAATAATTGACTTTTATTTCTTTTTTATTTAGTTCATCTCGATATTCCCTCATTGCAGTTAAGAACAGATAAATTTTTAATTTATGATGATTAACATATGTGCATAGACCATAATCTTCAGCCATAAAAACTTCATTGCAGTCTTGGTCTTTTAGATATTTTGGATCAAATAATTGATTTCCTAATATAACAAAAAAATTATCCTTCATGATTTCAAAACATAGTTTACCATTATTAGTAACAACAAAATAAATCATAGGGGAGGACTGATTGGATTTTTCTATTATTAGGAAACGGCTTTCTGCCATCAAAAATATCAATTATTCCGTCAAAAGAATTTGATTACATCGGATGATTAAAAAACTTGGTATACCCAAAGAAATAAAACAAGATGAGGGAAGGGTAGCGTTAATACCTGAGCACATAACACAATTTACTGGCCTTGCTGATATATATGTTGAATCAGGTGCTGGTCAAGGCTCTGGGTTTTCAGATAAAGATTACGAATCTGCGGGTGCAAAAATACTATTCTCAGCTCAAGAATTATATGAATCTTCAGAAATTATTTGCAAAGTGAAGGAACCACAAGAACAAGAATTTGATCTCTTAAAACCATCTCATGTTTTATTTGGATATTTACACTTAGCATCAAATTTGTCAATGACAAAAAAGCTCTTAGAAAAAAAGTTAACGGCTATTGCTACTGAAATGATCATGGATGGAAATAAGTACCCTTTATTGATACCTATGTCCAAAATAGCTGGAAATCTAGCAATTCAAAAAGGAATGCAATTCTTAGAATATTCTTCACAAGGTAAAGGGCTGTTATTATCTTCAATTTCAGATGAAAGCAATTCAAAGGTAGTTGTTATTGGTTGTGGTGAAGTAGGCAAAGCATCAATTGATAAAGCTATTCAAATTGGAGCCTCTGTCGTTGCAATTGATTTAAATAAGGAAACTTTGACAGAACTAAAAAATAAATACGAAGATAAAATAACAACAATAATCGGTGGGAGTGAAGAGGCAAAAATGGCAGTTAGATCTGCAGATCTTGTTTTGGGAGCTGTACTATTGCCAGGAAGAAAGCCGCCTGTTGTAATTATGGAAGAAGACATTGATCAAATGGAAAAAGGCACCGTCATCATTGATGTTGCAATTGATCAAGGAGGGTGTGTAGAAAATGTTAAACCAAATACACATAGTGAACCATTTGAAATAAGAAATGGGGTAATAGTTTCAGCAATTGCAAACTTGCCAGGGGCAGTTCCAAAAACATCCTCAATAGAACTTTCTACAATCTTGCAAAATTATATAGATGATTTACTTATAGAGGATTGGTTTGAAAAATATAAAAGTAATCCAAATTTAAGACCTTCATTGCAGATACACAATGGAATGTTGTTATCTGTTGAGGTTGGAGATAGTTTAAGTTTGCCAGTAACTAAGTTAGTTTAGGTTTCCAATCTTTTCTTGATTTACTAAAGTTCTCAATATCATTTATATATTCGAGAGTAATATCGATTTTATCAAGTCCTTCTAAAATTCTATTTTGAGAAAAGCCATCAAGATCAAACGTAAACTCAATCTCTTCACATTTAACAGACTTTTCCTCAATAGAGATATATATGTTTGTATTCGGATTATTTTCAATCTTGTTAAAAAGAGCCTCAACATTTTCTGAAGATGTTTCAATTGGCACAAGGCCAATATTTATAGAATTTAATTTAAATATATCTGCAAATTTTGTTGAAATAATGGCATCAAACCCCCAATCTTGGAGTCCCCAAGGGGCGTGTTCTCGAGAAGAACCAGTTCCAAAATTATCACCCGTAATTAAAACTTTTGCTCCTTGATGTTGTTTTTTATTTAATGAAAAATCTGGATCTTTTTTCCAGTCATAAAACAAAAATTCACCATAACCAGATCTCTCCACGCGTTTAAGAAATTGCTTCGGCATGATTTGATCAGTATCAACATTTGACATTTTTAAAGGAAGCATTGTTGAATTTATTAGATTAAGTTTTTTCATTTTATAAATCCCTTATGTCTACAAATTTTCCATGGATTGCAGCAGCTGCAGCCATTTTTGGACTTACTAAATGTGTTCTTCCCCCAGCTCCTTGTCTTCCTTCATAGTTCCTATTTGAAGTAGAAGCACAGCGTTCACCTGGACTTAATATATCTGGATTCATACCCAGACACATTGAACAACCTGCTTCTCTCCAATCAAAACCTGCATCAATAAAAATTTTGTCTAATCCTTCCTCCTCAGCCTGATTCTTTACAAGTGTTGATCCAGGAACAACCATAGCACCGACAGTTTTTGCAACTTTTTTGCCCTTAACTACCTGGGCCGCCTCTCTTAAATCTTCAATACGACCATTGGTACAACTGCCTATAAAAACTCTATCTAAATTGATTTCATTAATTTTTATTCCAGGCTCTAAATCCATGTACTCTAAAGCTCTAATTGCTGCTTCTTTATCTGATTCATCTTGAAAATTATCAGGATGAGGAATTTTGTCATTAATAAATATAACTTGTGATGGATTTGTACCCCAAGATACTGATGGTTCAAGCTCACCAGCATTTATTGTTACAATTTTATCAAAAGTAGCGTCATCATCAGAAAAAAGTTCACCCCACTCATTTATTGCATCATTCCAATCAGAGTCTTTAGGAGCATAATTTTTATCTTTTAAATAATTGAAAGTAGTTTCATCTGGAGCAATCATTCCTGCTCTTGCTCCACCCTCGATTGACATATTACAAATTGTCATTCTATTCTCCATACTCATGTTTTTTATAACATCACCCACATATTCAATTACATGACCGGCTCCTCCTCCAGTTCCAATTTTTCTGATGATCCCTAAAATAATATCTTTAGGCCCAACTCCATCTGAGACATCTCCAATAACTTCAACTTTCATTGTTTTTGGCTTTTCCATTGCTAAAGTCTGAGTAGCTAAAACATGTTCAACCTCTGAAGTGCCAATTCCAAATGCTAGTGCTCCGAATGCTCCATGTGTTGCTGTATGGCTATCTCCACAAACAATAGTCATTCCAGGTTGAGTAATCCCTTGTTCTGGTCCTATAACGTGAACGATTCCTTGACGGGGATCATTAATTCCAAAAAGAGTGACTCCAAATTCCTTGCAATTTTTTTCCAGTGCTTCAATTTGAATTTTTGAAAGAGGATCTTTTATTCCCAATAGTCTGTTTGATGTTGGGACACCATGATCAACTGTTGCCAAAGTCAATTCAGGATATTTTACTTTTCGATTAGAAATTCGGAGACTATCAAAAGCCTGAGGTGACGTGACTTCATGGACAAGATGCAAATCAATAAATATTAAATTTGTACTCTCATCAAGAGATGTAACTAGGTGATTATCCCAGATTTTATCAAATAAAGTTTTTCCCATATTAACTACAAATTATATTATTTTTTTTTATAAATTAATAGAGTTGTTTTAATCATTATCATTTAATTTATATATATTTAAAATAGGTCAACATGGAAACAATTATTGAAAAATTTCTCGAAATTGCAATTATTTTAGTAGCAGCAAAAATTGGTGCTGAATTAATGAGAAGAATCAATCAACCTGCTGTTATAGGTGAACTTATCGTTGGAATAATTATTGGTTATTACGGGCTAGGCCTTCTTCCACACTTTGAAAAAGGAGATGTAGTATCTACTTTGGCTGAAATAGGTGTAGTACTTTTATTATTTGAAGTTGGGCTTGAGACTAATCTAGAAGAGTTTGTAGAGCTTGGTTCAACTTCAATTCTTGTTGCATTAATTGGTGTTGTAGCACCTTTTGCATTGGGATATGGTGCAATTTATGCACTTGGTCTTGGAGGAGATAATCAATTTGAAATTGCACTTTTTGTCGGAGCAGCCATGACTGCTACTTCAGTTGGGATTACAGCAAGAGTCTTTGGTGATTTGGGAGCACTAAAGTCCAAAGAAGCAAAAACAATTATTGGCGCAGCGGTTGTCGACGACATACTTGGTCTTCTAATTTTGACTGTTGTTGCCGGTCTACTCGGTAGCACTGGAGAATTTGCATTAGTTGATTTAGCTATAATCACTGGCAAAGCCCTTGGATTTTTAATTGTCGTTGTGATACTTGGAAGGAAGTTATCGCCAATCATTTTCAACTTTTTCGTAAAAATTCCATCACCTGGAACATTCATAACTGGAAGTTTTATTTTTGCTATGTTGTTAGGCGCAGCTGCACATTTTGTGGGTCTTCATCCAATTGTAGGTGCATTCGCTGGAGGTGTAATTGCTGCTGAGTCAAAAATGACCAAAAGAATTAGAAGTGAAATGAAGCCACTAAACTTTTTGTTAGTACCAATATTTTTTGTTTATATTGGTTCTGAAGTTAACATCCAAACGCTAGCCTCACCTGAAGTATTTTTGTATGGAATGTTAGTAAGCTTGTTAGCATTCGTTGGGAAATATGTTTCAGCACTTGGTGCTATGGGTAAAGGTTTTAACACTTCTTTAATTGGCATTGGCATGTCACCAAGAGGCGAAGTAGGGTTGATTTTCGTCGCTGTCGCAACTACAACTTTATCATCAATAATTACAGAAGATATTATTTCAATAATTATTTGGATGGTGATTGTAACAACGGTTATTGCACCAATTCTACTAAATAGGATTTTACAAAAGGTACCTCTTTCTGAAAGAGATGATGATGAAAGGTTCGAAACACCTGTTGTAGAATAAAAAGATAAAAAAAATTAATATAATTAATATATATTTATTCACTAATTGGGGGAATTAATGCTTTTAAATTATCAGGGTTCTATATTTGCTGCTATTTTAGGTTTAGTTTTAGCAGCCTATTTTGCAAACAGAATTTTAGCTATAAACGTTTCTGATGAAAAAGTAAGTAATCTATCAGATGCTATAAGAAAAGGCTCAATGGCTTTTTTAAAAAGACAATATTCTTGGATTAGTATTTTTGTTTTAGTCTTAGCTATCTTGATTCCTACTCTTACTGACCTTGGTGTTTGGGGGTCAGTATCATTTATTGGTGGTGCAGCATTTTCTTCTTTAGCTGGATTTATTGGAATGAGAATAGCAACAGCTGCAAATGGCAGAACAACTGAGGCTGCAAGAGACGGTGGAACATTAAAAGCTTTGCCAGTTGCATTTAGAGGAGGAGCCGTAATGGGTTTCTCAGTTGCTGGTTTAGGACTGTTGGGAGTAGGTCTTGGATATTGGATTTTTGTTGAACTCCTAGAACTTGAAAACGCCTATGATATTTTGGCAGCAATAGGACTAGGAGGTTCTTCGATAGCTCTTTTTGCAAGAGTAGGTGGAGGAATTTATACAAAAGCTGCGGATGTTGGCGCTGATTTAGTAGGTAAAGTTGAAGCTGGTATTCCTGAAGATGACCCTAGAAATCCAGCAACAATTGCAGACAATGTAGGTGATAATGTTGGCGATGTCGCTGGTATGGGAGCAGATTTATTTGAAAGTTATGTCGGATCCCTTGTTGCACCATTAGCATATGCTGCAATTGTATTTGCTAATTCGGAAGCATTGCCCTCTCTCTTATTTTTCCCACTTGCTGTAGGAACTATAGGAATGTTAGCTTCCATAGTTTCCTCATTTCTTGTCGTCCCTCAAGAAGGAAAGTTAGCACAAGCACTACACAGAGGAACTTATTCAGCTGCAGCTTTGACAGCAGGAGGTGTATTTTTTCTTTCTAACACAATGTTTGCCGATTACTCTGAAAATCCTATTGGTCTATTTATTTCAGTAATCGTTGGATTATTAGTTGGAATAACTGTTGGACAGATTTCAGAATGGTTCACGTCAGATCATCATTCAATTGTTAAAAGTATTGCTGATCAAGCTAAGACAGGTCCTGCAACCCTTGTTCTTTCAGGAATTTCAGAAGGTATGAGATCTGCGGCTTTTTCAGTTATTGTTGTAGTTTTTGGTGTCTTTGGTGCTTACACGGCAGGTGATTGGGCTTTAGGAGCCGGCGGTGGTATTTATGGAGTTGCTGTGGCAGCTATTGGAGTTTTGGCAACATTAGGTATTACTGTTGCTGTTGATGCTTACGGACCAATAGCTGATAATGCTGGAGGTATTGCAGAAATGGCTCATTTAGATCCTGAGGTAAGAAAAGCTACAGATGAATTAGATTCTCTAGGAAACACTACTGCAGCTATCGCAAAAGGATTTGCAATTGGATCAGCTGCTGTAACAGCTTTAGCTTTATTTTCTGCTTTTGTTCAGAGTGCTGGTTTAGCCGAGTCTGGATTAAATATTACAAAAGTTGAAGTTACTCTTGGTTTGTTCTTGGGAGGAATGTTCCCATTTTTATTTGCAGCAATGACAATAAATGCTGTTGGAAGGGCTGCATTTAAGATGATAGAAGAAGTAAGAAGACAATTTAGAGAGATACCTGGCTTAAGAGAGGGTAAAGAAGGTGTTGTTCCAGAGTATGAAGAGTGTGTTGATATTGCTACTACAGCTGCGCTAAGAGAAATGTTACTACCTGGCGGACTAGCAATTGTTTTGCCTTTAGTAATAGGATTTTGGAATAAAGAAGCACTAGGAGGATTTCTTGCTGGAGCACTTGTAACAGGATTTTTGCTTGCAATATTCATGGCAAACTCAGGTGGTGCATGGGATAATGCAAAAAAATATATTGAGGCAGGTGGAGGTGCTGGTAAAGGTTCAGATGAACATAAGGCTGCCGTTATAGGTGACACAATTGGAGATCCATTTAAAGATACTTCTGGTCCAGCTATGAATATTGTCATTAAAGTAATGACAATCGTAAGCCTTATATTCGCATCTGCGTTTTGATAAAAATAATTTAAAAAAAACTAATTAATGAATATTCTATTAATTACTAACGATTGGAAACCAAAAACAGGTGGTATCTCTACATACCTTCTAAGCCTTGTTGAAAATTTAGATCATAAATTTTTTATTTATGGACCAAGTTGGATTCAAGGAGATGATACGTATCCAGCCGCAGACACCTTCATAATAAATCCTCGTAAAGTTTTTGAAGATATTCAAAAAATAGTTAATGACAACCAGATAGATATTATCTTACATGGATCCAGTAACCCAAATTTTTTATTTGTTAATAAACTTAATACCCTCAATGTTCCAAATTCTCCTAAAAATGTGAAGATACCACAGTATATGATTTGTCATGGCGCGGAGTTCAATGTATTAAATTATATCCCTATAGTTAGAAATCTACTTTCTAGAAATCTAGATAATTTGAACACGATCTTTACTGTAAGTGAATTTTCAAGAAAAAAACTATCCGATATTACGAATACAGAGATAATAAATATTGGTGCAGGGATTGAAATTCCAAATTATGAAAATAATTATGAAAACAATGTGCCTTTGACAATAGGAGTTGTCAGCAGATTAGTATCTAGAAAAAAAATAAGCTGGTTAATAGATGTAGCTCATGATTTAAAAGAGGAAGGCTTACCAATAGAGTTAAAAATTCTTGGTTTTGGAAAACAGGAAAACTATCTTAAAAAGCTTTCATCTGTCTCTGCAGCAAACGTGACATTTATAAAAGAAGAAACTGAGAAAGATGTTGATGATTTTTATAGATCAATTAACTTGTTTGCCATGCCCTCAAAATCTAAATATTTTGGAGTTGAGTTTGAGGGTCTAGGTTTAGTTTATTTAGAGGCTGCAAGCTATGGTCTTCCTGTAATTGTTGGTGCTTCAGGAGGAGCTATAGAAACAATTATTCCTGGAAAAACAGGCTTCGTTGCAGGTGACAAAAATATACTTAAGGAATCTATTTTATACTTTTTAAATAATCCTGAAAAAATTCAAGAATTTGGATTGAATGGAAGAAAGTTTGTTGAAGAGTTTTACAGTTGGGAAAAACTAATAATGAATCTTGAATCAAATATTGAATCTATAAAGTAGATCATTTCTGCATTCCAAATAAATCTAATATTTCATCACTCTGAATAGTTAGGGCTTTTTGAGGTGTATCAAGTGGCTTATTCTTTTTTTCAATCGTAATTTTATTTATTAAATTATTTTTAGTTGCATCATCAACTTTCATTCGGAACCTTCCTCTGTAAAAAACAATTTCAAGTAGTTTTGCTAAATTTACAAGCTCATCTTTTGAAAGTTTTTTTATAATTTTTTCGTCAATAAAGAATGATTCCCTAATTTTTTCAAGAAGTAATTCTTTAGTAAGGCTTTTAGGAATTTTTACTGGATTTAAATTAATAAAATTTAAAACACTCTGATATTTCTCTGAACTTATCAACTCAAGTATTTCATTTTTTTTCATTTTAGCTAATTCATCAAAATCAAAAACCTCTCTATTTTTTTGTTTTATGGCAAATCCACCATATGGACCTACAGCAGTCATATAACTCCAACCACCTTCTTCGCAGACAAAACGAGGATTCTTTGTCGATAGATTAAATCTTTTTATTGCATCATCACAATTTAATGAATCTGGATCTTCATCTTCAAAAATAGGTCCTATCATATTTCGGTATATACACTTTGGTTGTCTTATACCTTTTTCTTTCAATCCATGTTGAAAATAATATCCTCCACTAGGTCCAAGTTTTATATATATTGCTGTTCCACATTCTGCACAATCGCATACTTTTCTTTCTTTTAGCAAATTTGCTTCTTGCAATTTCTCAAGTTCGTAAATATAGGTCTCATTTATTTCTTCAATTGTTATATCTGGTGGAAGTCCAATATAGAAATTATCGTCTCTCTGTAAATATGGATATGCAATTTTGTCCTGAACTCGACCAGTTTTAACTACATATCTTGTATCAAAAGGAAGTGGATAAGATGTCAAACTAACAGGATCAGGCTCTCCATATTTTCGAACATGATCTTGAATTTTTTTATACGATTCATTTAAAAAATTTACTTTTGCTTCTTCCGGACTATTGCTTTCTAATATCTCATCTAGTTTGTCCTCCATCTCTTTCGAAAATTTGTAGTTGATATATGGGTCAAAATAAGGTTTCATGAATTTATTGATCATTGCAAGAGCAATAATTCTTGGTTTCAGGCTTGATTCAGAATTTATAAAAACAGATGTAATACTTTCAATAATTGAAACATAAGTTGAAGGCCTTCCTATACCAAGCTCTTCTAGCTTATTTATTAATGATGTAGAAGAGTATCTATTTGGAGGATTAGTGTACTTCTTCTCATAATCAGATTTTGTTATTTCCACTTTATCCCCCTTCTGCAAATCGGGAAGCTCTTGGGATTGCTCTGTAAGGTTTTTTGCGATATCTCTATATCCTCCAAATGTCCATGTGGTACCAGAGATACCAAGAACTATTGATCCAAAAATATTATCTATTACTTCTAGATCTATTGTTTTTGTTATGCCTTTTGCTTCGGACATTTGGGATGCGATTGTTACGTTGAAAATTAATTCATAAAGTTTAAATTCATCGCTATCTTCTTTATATTTTTTAAGTAGTTCTTGAGGTGTTGTAAAACTCTCTCCGGATGGTCTAATAGCCTCATGAGCAGCCTGAGCATTTTTGCTATCACCATAAAAATTTGGTTCAGATGGAAGGTGCTCACTACTAAAATTTGACGAAATGAATTCCCTGGATGCTTTGATTGCAACATCTGAAAGTCTTATTGAATCCGTTCTCATATAAGTAATCAAACCCTCCTGATATAGTCTCTGAGCAATACTCATGGTTTTTCTTGGTTGAAATCCTAAATTGTTTTTTGAAGATGTTTGTAAGCTTGTGGTTTTAAAGGGTTTTGGCGGTTTTCCACTTCTTTGAGATTCCTTGATATTTGATACCTTTGCCAGAGAATTTCTAAGTATATTTACAATATCCCGAGACTGATCTTCATCTAAATATTTTCGATCCTTATTTATTTTCTTTCCATCTTTATCAAAGTCTTTTGATGAGGCAATTTTGGTTCCACCAATTGTTTTTAGATTTGCGGCAAATTCAAAACCTTGACTCTTGCAACTTGCATTTATCTCAAAATATTTTGATTTTACGAAGCTCAACCTCTCTTCTTCTCTTTCAACAATGAGCCTTATTGCAGGACCTTGGACTCTACCTGTAGATATAAAAGCTCCACCTAAATCTCTAAGTTTTGGTGATATCTCGTAGCCAATCATTCTATCAAGTGTTCTCCTTGCCTCATACGATTTGAATTTACCGATATCAATGGTTTCTGGATTTTTAATTGCATTTAAAACTGCTGTATTTGTAATTTCATTGAATTTTATTCTTTTTGGTTCTTTTTTCAGCTCTAATGCTTCTTTTAAATGATAAGCAATTGCTTCACCTTCTCGATCGTCGTCAGTTGCAAGATATACCTCTGGTGCATTGTCGGCAAGTCCTTTAAGTTCATTTACAATTTTTTTTCTATCTTCTGGAATAACATATATATTTTCATAATTCTCAGGTTTGACAGCACCCCATAATATGTCTTCTTTTTTAAATGCTGAAGGTATAGATTTTGTATTTCTTGGTAGATCCCTAATATGTCCAACACTAGATTTAACTATATAACCATCACCTAGAATTTTTGAAATTGTTTTTACCTTAGTAGGTGACTCTACAATTACTAATGGTTTCGACATGTCTTTATTGATAACATCATTTTTTTTAAATGTACAGGATTTTAAAAAAAAAGTATTTTAAATTCGATTTATAGTGATTATATAAACAATGAATAATATAAAAATTTTTTCAAAATCTCAGTTTTCATTATTGTGGTGGTCAGGGTCGATATCAAGTTTTGGAGATTGGGCAACTCTCTTTGCGTCTGTAGCTTTAGCGAGTTACATAGGTACAGAGAGTGGAAATTCAGAGCTAACAGCAGTTGTTCCCTTGGTAGCTAGGATAATTCCTGCATTACTTTCCTCATTTGCTGGTTTAATTGCTGACAGATTTGATAAAAAATTAGTTATGATTTTTTGTGATCTTACAAGGATGGTATTAGTTTTATTTTTATTTTTTGCAGATAATTTATATTTTATTTTTATAATCAATTTTTTCTCAGAGATTTTTTCACTGATAAGGCAGCCATCTAGAGAGGCTGTAGTTCCCGAGATTATAGACTCTGAAAATCTTGTAAAAGCAAATTCACTTTTTGCGATTGGAACATACGCAACATTACCTATAGCATCGTTATTGTTAGGTTTTTTTAGCGATCTCAATACCTTTAATGTCGTTAATGAATTTGGAAATGGATGGAGTGGGTCGATAATTTTTTTACTCGATACCATTACATTTTTGGTTTCTGCATACTTACTGTATTTCCTAAAAAATAAAAATGTAAATACCTCAAGTAGTTATTCTCCATTTTCCATAAAAAATTTCCAAGAAGGAATAAACTATTTTTTTAAAACCAAAAATATTAGAAATATTGCTTTTTCAATTTCATTTTGTTTAATTGGTGCAGGAACCTTGTTCATACTAGGCCATACATTTTTGACCGTAGATTTAGGGTTTAGTGAAAGCTCATTTGGTTTCATGATTGCTTCCTTCGGAACAGGAATAATATTTAGTATGCTCACACTTAGTTATTTTGTAACAACCTTTAATAGAATAAATTTTCTCATAGGCTCTTGTATGATAATCACAGGAATTTCTCTTTTTTCAGCATTTAGATCAGTTGATTTTGTAGTAATCATATTATCAATTTTCATATCTGGAATTGGTACAGGTGGGGTTTATCTTCTTACTATAAGTTACTTGCAAGCTTCTACTAATCCAGAACTTCGGGGTAGAGTTTTTGGCAACTTTTACACCATTGGAAGACTTGCACTATTAATTTCTTTTTTGATATCTGGTACAGCTGCAAATTATTTAGATGGAGTTTTCAATCAAGACGGAGTCTATTTAGTATTGGTAGGAAGTTCAATTTTGATATTTACTACTGGGATTTTGAACTTTACTATTGGATATAAAAAAATTTTTAAGGAATTTGGTATTGAGAGATCAAATTTTAATAAGATTAAGTTTGATTTAGACAAAAAGGAAAATTAAATTTGAATACAGATTATGTTGCTTTCGAGGGTGTTGATGGTTCTGGAAAAACAAGCTATATCGAAGCATTAAGTAGTCATCTAGAAAAAAAATCAATAAATTTTAAAGTGGTAAGGGAACCAGGTGGTTCAAAACTTGGAGAGGGCATACGAGAGCTTTTACTTAGCCATGAATATACGGTCGAGCCTTTGACAGAAGCATTGCTCTTTTCTGCAAACAGAGCAAACCTTGTAAGGGAAATAATTAAACCATCAATTAAAAATGGTATAAAAATCATATCAGATAGAAGTGCGTATTCTTCAGTTGCCTATCAGGGTGTTGGGAGAGAGCTGGGTTTTGATAGAATTTATGAAATTAATGACATAGCAGTTGAAGGATATTGGCCCGAAAAGGTTATACTTTTAGATATTGATCCTGTGGTATCTTTAAAAAGACAAAAAATCAATGATCGAATCGGAAGTTCGGAACTGGATTTTTTTAAAAAAGTAAGAGAGGGTTATCTTCAACTCTCGGAAAAATTTAATGAAAATTTTTTGGTAGTTGATGCAACTTTAGATTTAACAGAAAACTCAAAAACAATCTATAAATGGTTAGAGCTTGACTGAATTAAATAAAATACTAAAAAACGAAACTGAAAACCCTTTTCATTCTTACCTATTAATTTCAAGCTCTTCAAAATACTTGATAGAACAATCAAGACTATTTTCCTCATCTCTACTCTTTAATGAAAACCAAATTATCAACCATCCAGATATAAGAGTGGTGACATCTGAAAACCAAAACACTCTTGGTGTAAATGACATAAGACAAGTAATAAATGATGAAAGCATTTTTCCAATCGAGGGTCAGTATAAAATATTTATTTTTCCTCCAGACAGATCTCTTACTGAAGAGGCATCAAATGCATTGTTGAAAACTCTAGAGGAACCATCAGAATCTAATATTTTTATTATCACATCAAATGGTAGGTATTGGTCACATGCTAAAGACGATTCAGTTAAGAGTATTTTGCCTACGCTCAAGAGTAGATGCAGGACAATATATATAGATGACGAATTTACATATAGTTACAATTTTGACCTCGATGAAATAATAAATTTTTTAGATATTGATAATGAATATATTTTAAATGGAATAAAAGAAAGACTTGAATCAATTTCTAGTACTTTACAAGAATTAAAAACAATTAATAGTGAGACAAATGAAAGATTATTTAAATTTATCGAGTTAGAAAAGAAAATAGATGATTTAGATATTGAAAATATAAATACTCTGAAAGTTTTTCAAAGTACAATCGAGTATCTTGTTAACAGTATTTTATCAATACAAAACTTTTCTAAAATAGAATTTAGATATTCAGAATTATTAACAAATTTAATTGAGGACTTATCAAATGGGATAAGATCTAGAATAGCTATTAATAATCTGATTGTTGAATCAAGTAAATTATGAATCGGATAGTTCTATTAGGGACTGGATGTCCTGCTCCAAGCCATATCAGATTTGGCCCATCTACTCTCGTACAAATAAATAAAAAAAACTATCTCTTTGATGTTGGTTCTGGAGTAACTCAAAGATTGAACAAATTAGGATTAAAAAGTTCCGATATAGATGAAGTTTTCATTACACACATGCACTCAGACCATATAGTTGACTTATACCAACTATATATTTCTGGATGGCACCAAGGAAGAAAAAAACCATTTAAGATTGTTGGTCCAGCTGGACTAGAACATTTCTTCATTAAGCAGCTTGAATCCTATTCAGATGAACTTGAATTAAGAAAAAAATATGAGATGAGACCTAATGAAGATGGCTTAAACTTCGAAGTTGTTGAGATTGATGAAGGATATAAGTTTATTTCTGAAAATGTAACAATCCGTCCTTTTAATGTCGATCATCAACCTGTAAATCCAGCTTATGGTTTTAAAATAAATGTTACTGAAAATGATGAAGAAAAAATAATTGTTATATCAGGTGACACCAAGAAATCTGAAAATTTAATAAAGGAAGCAAAGGACTCTGATATTTTAGTACATGAATTATTTGTAAATTTAGAAATGGATAAAAACCGGATGACCTTAGAAACAATAAAAAATATTGAGAAGTACCATACAAGCACAAAAGATGTGGGAGATATTGCAAACCAAACAAAAACAAAAAATTTAGTCCTCACACATTTCGTCCCCCCAAATTTTGATGAAGAGAAAGTGTTAGAGGAAATTAAGCAATATTATGATGGAAATATATTTATTGGATACGATCTCTTTAATATCGAGATTTGATTTTAAGTTAATAGTTCTGAAGAGTTTCTAATTAATGAAATTAACAAAATTACAGCACAAGAAATACCAAACGTTACAAGTCCTCTAAATCCTACAAAGGTATATGTTAAACCTAATGAAGACTGGGCTACCAAACTTCCTATAAAAACGAAAGAGTCGCTTTTAATATTTAAGTTTGTTTTCTTCGTAATGGAATATTTTGAGATTTCAGAACTTATTGCAACAAAGTTAAAGTTCCAACCAAGACCAAGCAAAAATAAACTTAAGTGTAGCAAAAACATATCCTCACTATTAAGAGCAAATATGCAGCTAGCTAATAAAATAACTCCACCAGAAATTGATATTTTTTTTGAACCAATTCTGTCTACTATTCCACCTAACACCGGAGAAAATACAAACATTCCAAGAGTGTGATAGCTTATTATTGTGCCGACTACTTGGATTGTTTCTCCTATATCCTGAATATGCAAGGGGGTTGAAGCCATGATAATGACCATTACAAAGTGATTGATAACTAATAACGCGGTAAGTTGTTTTGCAGTATTATCAAGTTTATTGCTTGTGTCCTTTTTATTCGTAGAAGCAGGCAATCTTAATGCGCTGTCCTTTTTAGTAAGCCCTAACACTGATATGCCAGCAAGTAAAAAACCTAATGTTGCAATTAAGTAGGCAACTATTAATTCAGAGCCAAACATTTCTTCAAAAGTTGAAGAGTATTGACCAACAAGCCTAGGCCCGAACACGGAACCAAAAACAGAAAACCATATTGCCAATGACAATGCTGTTGCCCTATAATTTTCTTTAACTAAAAATGACGAAGCATACCTTGTCTGCAATGTTGCTGACTGACCAATACCTAATATAAATGCACCCAAAAGAAGTAAATAAAATGAACTAATTAAAAGACTAATAAAACAAACAAGTCCACCCAAGCCACCTGTAAAGAATGTATAAGTTAGTGCACTCATTCTAGAATATTTATTTTGAAGATATTCAAAAATTTGAGTTCCAACATACGCACCACCAACACCTAATGCATTAGGAGCACCTACTAAATACGGATTTGTAGTTACTTCTCTTACAGCCAATGCCGTTACAGTTATAGCCGCTATAAAGCCTATAGATGAAAAACCGACTGAGAATAATAAGTTGTAAATTTTTTTAATCTCAGATGACATAGCAGAAGGATAATAACTAATTTGATTAAGTTAAAATAGAAACCAAACTAAAGAATTATTAATATAATTATGCTTATTAATGTAAATTTCAAGGAACATGTTAAACAATGTACAAAACAGCTGAAACCGTCTCTCCCGGACATCCCGATAAAATCGCTGATTTAATTTCAGACTATGTTTTGACTGAAGCCCTTTCAAACAACAGTAAATCAAGAGTTGCAGTAGAAACATTCTTAACTGGTACAACTTATGGTGGATTAGTTGTTGTTGGTGGAGAAATTAGTGATATTGCAAAAATAGACGATAAAGGTATTGAAAAAATAGTTAAAGATGCATTAGCAAAAACAATAAAGACAAGCTTTGAGGATTTTCAATTAGATAGTTTAAAAATTCAAAATGAGTTAACACCTCAATCTGAGGAGATAAGATCTGCAGTTGAGGATGACGAAGACTTAGGAGCAGGAGATCAAGGTATTATGGTTGGCTATGCTACCAATGAAACTGAATCTTTTATGCCTCCTACCTTTGATATCAGTAGAAATATTCAGATGGCTCTTTGGGAAATTCAGAATAATGATGAAAAACTTGATTTAGATTCTAAAGTTCAGGTGACAACAGGTGGAGTAGAAACAAAGGTTGTTATATCCACACAGCATAAAAAAGATATAGATATTGATGAACTAAGAATCAATCTTGAAGATATGATATCGAAATACGTTGATGGAAAATTTCAATTTGATCTTAACCCATCTGGTTCATTTGTTAAAGGTGGGCCTGCTGGAGATACGGGACTGACAGGGAGAAAAATCGTTGTTGATGCATATGGACCAACTGTGCCCGTTGGTGGTGGTGCATTTTCTGGAAAAGACCCATCAAAAGTTGATCGTTCAGCAGCATATGCAGCAAGACATTTAGCAAAGAATATAGTTGCTCATAATTTGGCCGATAAATGTCAGATAAGAGTTGCCTATGCAATAGGTAAAGCAGAACCATATGAATTATCGGTTGATACATTTGATTCTCAAAAAGAAAAAGATTCTGTCTTAAATGATTTTGTATCAAGGTTTGGCATGAAGCCTGGAGTAATTATTGAGCGATTAGATTTATTAAATGTAAATTATAGGGAAGATACATTGTTCTCTCATTTTGGACATGAGAATAGAAACTGGGAGAAAATCGAGGATATTTAAGATCATCTTACAATCCTTTTCTTTGCCGAAGTAGCTCAGTGGTAGAGCAGCTCACTCGTAATGAGCAGGCCGAGGGTTCAATTCCCTCCTTCGGCTCAAAATAAATCCAATATAAATTTATTTTTTTTTCATGATTGTGTAGTCTTTAAATGTGAAAAAGTTTTTGGCAATGTTTTTTATTTTCTTATTTATTAACAGTTATGCATTGGCAATTCCTAATGACTCTTCAAGCTTTAAAGATGACCACGAACAAACTCCTATACCAGCAATTGTAATTGAAGAAGAGATAGAGGTTCCAGAAGATCCCCAATGGACATATAAGTTTCTAATTCCTACAAGTGTTGCTATTGCAACCCTTGTAATTATTGGCAATATAGTTCAATACTTTAGGCAAGTTACAAAAAAGAGATATAAAGTAATAAAAAAGTAAACAAGTTTTTATGAATTCTTCAATTGAAAACATCGTTCAAAGTAATATTGACGCATCTGAAAATCTTGTTATCGCTTTAAGTGGCGGTGTCGATAGTTCAGTCTTAGCTCATATTCTTTGTAAAATATCAAAAAATATAAGGCTTGTGTTTGTTCAGCACAACCAAGTACACTCTAAAGATTTAGAAGCCTCAGCAAAAAAAGTAGCAAAATCATTAAATTTAGATTTGGAAGTAATTCAGACTTCTTTAAAATCTAATTCATCTGAAACTGAAATGAGAGATGAAAGATATATGCATCTTTTATCAAACTTAAAAAAAGATGAAATCTTGCTCACAGGCCATAATTTATCAGACAAGGCAGAGACATTATTAATAAATTTATTTAGAGGTACAAGGCTTGAAGGACTTAAATCAATCAATTCAGAAAATTCTTTATCAAGTAAGCCAATGATTAATATTTCAAAAAAAGAAATTTATGAATACGCTAAGAAAAATGACATACCTTATTCCGAAGACCCAACAAATAAAGATAACAATATTGTTAGAAATTGGATTAGAAATTTTTTAATTCCTGAGATAAATAATAAATTTCCAGGTTCATTTGAATCAAAAGCAGATCAATTATCAAATGAGGTGGCATTTAGATCAAATTATGACAACGATAATTTGAAGTACATAAAAAAATCTGAGGGATATGTTGAGATACCAGCTTTATTTATAGACAATATGAGTTTAGAGAAACAATATTATTTAAATCGGGTTGGTAGATATATCGGAATGAATACCTTAGAAAAAAAAGATATTGAAAAAGTAGAAAAAGTTATAAATGAAAATATAAAAATAGACTTTTTTAAGGATTGGATATGTTTTAAATCTGGAGGGTCAGTTTTATTTATAGATAAAAATAAATGGATAATAAATGATAAATCTAATTTTGAAAATTATGGATTTTTTAATTTTAAAAAAATTTCATCGATTGACATTTTTAATAAATGGAGCATTTCTATACCCGAGGGATCTAATGTTTCAATTCAAACTTTACAAGATGGGGAAAAAATCATATCCGGCAATAATTCGCTTAAAGTAACAGAAATATTTAGAAATTATGGAGTAAATAGCGAATTGAGAAATTTTTGGCCACTTATATATGTAAATGACACTTTGTATTGGATCGTAGGATTAAGGAAATCAGATGAAGCAATTAAAAATGAAAAAAAATATAAATCAAATATACTTGTTGCTTCTGTAGAAAAGGGTTCATTTGAAGATTAGTAAAGAATTAATATCTGAGTCAGAAATACAAAGCAAAATCAATGAGATTGGTGATCAGATTAATGAGGATTATGAAGGCCAAGATTTACTAATTATTGGTATTTTAAAAGGAGCATTTATCACAATAAGTGATTTAGCAAAAAGGCTCAAAGTAGATGTATCATTTGATTTTATGAGTGTGTCTTCGTACGAAGGCACAGAAACATCTGGTCAGGTTAAGATCGAAAAAGATTTAGATATAGATATAAGTGGAAAGAACATTTTAATTGTTGAGGATATTTTTGATACAGGCCTTACCCTTTCATATTTAAAAAAAATATTAGATTCAAGAAATCCAAAAAGTTTAGAATTTATGTGTATGTTTATTAAAGATACTGACAAAACAACTTCACTAGATATTAAATATCATGGGTTTAAGATAGGACCAGAATTTGTAGTTGGTTACGGTTTAGATTTTGAAGGAAAATATAGAGAACTTCCTTATCTTGCCGTTTTATCCTAACTTTGACTATTTATTTAACCTCACTTCTATTAAATTTAAAATGTGGAAGAAAGTAAACAAGAACAAAATAAAAAAAGAAACAGATCTTTATTTATATATGTTTCATTAGGATTATTGATATTCTTTGGCGTTCAAAGATACAATCAAACAATAAATGCTCCTGAAAATTCAACTTTTTCAGAGTTTCAAACTCAAATAAATCAAGGATTAGTCACAGAAGCAACTATAAAAGAACAATCAAACACAGTTGAATACAAACTGGCTAATAATGATTCACTTTTTCAAACAGACTACCCAGAAGGTTTTGAAGGAGAAATATTCAAATTATTAATTGATCAAAATATTGTTTTAAACACTGACACTGAACCTGCAGGTATGCAGGACTATTTCATAGCATTTCTTCCTTGGATATTTTTAGCTGGATTTATGTTTTTTATGTTTTCCCAGGTTCGCTCAAATGGAAATCAAATAATGCAATTTGGCAAGTCAAAAGCAAAAGAATTAGATGAAGAGTCTCCAAAAGTAACATTTAAAGATGTTGCAGGAGCGGAGGAAGCAAAAGAAGAGCTTGAGGAAATAAAAGAATTTTTAAAATCTCCGGAAAAATTCAATAAGCTTGGAGCAAAAATTCCAAAAGGCGTTCTGCTTGTTGGGCCACCTGGAACCGGAAAAACTTTATTGGCAAAAGCAGTAGCAGGAGAATCTAATGTACCTTTTTTCAGTATTTCAGGATCTGATTTTGTAGAAATGTTTGTTGGTGTTGGAGCAAGCAGAGTAAGAGATCTATTCAAAAAAGCCAAAGAGTCTTCTCCAGCAATAATTTTTATAGATGAGATAGATGCAGTAGGTAGAATGAGAGGCGCTGGTTTGGGTGGTGGTCATGATGAAAGAGAACAAACATTAAATCAACTTCTTGTAGAAATGGATGGTTTTGAAGCAAACCAGGGTGTAATTTTGATGGCTGCAACAAATAGACCAGATGTATTGGACCCCGCATTGCTTAGACCTGGTAGATTTGATCGACAAGTAATTGTAGATAGGCCCGATCTAAAAGGAAGAACACAGATTCTCAAAGTTCATGCGGCTGATAAACCTATTGTCAAAAATGTAAGTTTAGAGACCATTGCTAAGCAAACCCCTGGATTTACAGGAGCAGATTTAGCAAACTTATTAAATGAAGCTGCTTTACTTGCAGCTCGAAAAAGCAAAAAAACAATTTCTAATTCAGACATAGAAAACTCAATCGATAGAGTCTTAGCTGGACCAGAAAAGAAAAGTCAGATTTTGACTGAAGATGAAAAATTAATCATTGCTTATCATGAAACGGGACATGCTCTTGTAGGATGGGCTCTACCAAATGCTGATCCGATCCATAAGGTTACAATTATTCCAAGAGGACGTGCTCTCGGATACACCCAAGCCCTCCCTGACAGTGAAAAGTATTTAACTTCAAAAGCAGAACTTAAAGACAGATTGGCAATGTTGATGGGTGGAAGAGTTGCTGAAGAGCTAATTTTTGCTGACCCAACTACCGGAGCTTCAAATGATATTGAGAAAGCAACAGAGATTGCAAGAAGAATGGTTATGGAATTTGGAATGAGTGAAAAGCTTGGACCTATGCTTTATGGAAAAGGAACAAATGAAGTATTTCTTGGTCGCGACTATGGAAGGCAGCAGGATTATTCTGACGAAGTTGCCTCATCAATTGATGAAGAGGTTAAGAGCCTTTTGAGTGATGCACACATAATCGCAGGAAAGATACTTGCAAAGTTTAAAAAGCAAATGGAAGACATGGTAAAAGTTTTGATGGAAAAAGAAACAATCGATAGAGAAGAAGTTGCAAGAATATTTAATAAAATAAAAAAAGTAAACATCACAGGTTCTGGCAAAAATTTAAAATTAGCATGAGCAAGAAGGTTGATAAATTAAATACTCAGCTTGAAAGTGCTCTTGCAGAATTTATTTCTCAGATTTCAGGAAAAACTGAGGATTCAGCTAAAACAATTGCTACAAAATTTTTAAATCAGATTGAAAATAAACTAAATTTTGAAAAGAAGACTATAGAGTTAATTTTTTCTGAACTTAACGATGTCGAACATAACCAACCAATTTATGTAAACGAGATACCGTTTATTTCATTTTGTGAACATCACATGTTTCCTTTTTTTGGACATGTAAGTATTGCTGTTTTGCCAAAGAAAGACATAATAGGATTCTCTAAATTCAGTGATTTAGTAAATAATTTATCAAGTAATTTAACGCTTCAGGAAAAATTTACTGAGGAAATATCCCAATTGATTTACTCCAATTTAGATTGTGATGGAGTGCATGTAAAAGTTAAAGCTAAGCACTTATGTTCAGATCTATTAAGTCCTGAAAATGCAATAGGGGATATTACAACAACCTTCTCAACAGGCATTTATGAGTTAGATTCTTCTTTGAGAGCTGAAGCTTCATTAAATATGAGTTAAATTGTTCGATTGGAAAAACTTTCTAAAACTACTCGAAAAAAAAACATTTGGAATAATTAATGTTACCGATGATTCTTTTAGTGGAGATGGAATACTTGGTTCTAAAAAGCATCTTAAAGAAAGGTTTAACTTTGCTTTAGAAAATAATATTAACTTTTTAGATGTTGGGTGTATGTCTACAAAGCCAGATTTTAAAATGTTAAATACTAATGAAGAGCTGGATAGACTCAATTTTTTTCTAGATAATATGTCAGATAAATTTTATTATTCGATAGACACATTAAATTCATTAGTTGCCGAAAGAGCATTGGAGTCAGGATTTTTAATTATTAATGATGTCTCAGGTTTTTCAGAAAGTAAAATGATTGAGCTTGCAATCCAAAGAGAATGTGGAATTATTGTCATGCATAGAAACCCTGCCTCAATGAATATTCAGGAAAAAATGGATTATGTCGATGTTGTCGATGAAGTTAACACTCACCTGATTAATCAAACTGAGAACTTGATAAAGAAAGGTATTCATAAATCTCAAATAGCTGTTGATCCAGGATTAGGATTTGGAAAAAAAATGGACGATTCTAAAGAATTATTTTTGAATCTAAATAGTTTAATAAAAACCTATCCAGTGGTTGTTGGTTATTCAAGAAAAAAATTTACTGATCAAATAAAAATGACAAGCAGTGAAATGAAAGATCATTGTTTGCATTCAGGAGTTGATTTAGTGCGATTGCACCTAGATAATTAGATAATTTGTTTACTGTATTATGTTAGGCTACTTTAAGAGGAGTTTATGGCTGGACTTAAACCAAACGATTTTTTTTGGATAATTGAAGGAAAACTTGCAGTCTCCGAATGTATTGGTGGCGGTGGACTAACTGCTAGAAAAATTAGAAGAGAAGAAGAGATTCAGTGGCTAAAAAGCCAAGGCATTAATTCTATTTTTTCACTACTTGATTCAGACTTCAATTTAAAAAACTATCAAGAAGTTGGTTTTAGAACATATCACTTTCCTCTTGGAGAAAATGTGTCTGTTGAGTCAGTTGATGTTATTTTTGAAGCAATTAAAGAAGCATTGTCAGACAAAGAAAGAAAACTCTTAATTCACAGAGAATATTTGGATGAAGAAGTTCCAGGAATCCTTGCAGGGTATCTGATTTATTCAAAACTTTTAGATGATCCTATTTTTGCAAGAACAATTCTTGAAAGAATACTTGGAAAACCACTTTCACCAAAGGCTATAGCCCTAATTCCAGCTTTATAATATGCCCCTTACAATTCAAGTAGAGGGTATAAATGTCTATGGAACCCATGGTGTTTATGACCAAGAGAAAAAGAATGGTCAAAACTTTAGGATTGACTTACTAATAGAGCTAAAAGAAAATATTTTGAATTTTGAAAACTATAAATCTGAAAGCTTTGAAAATACGATTAATTATGAAAATTTAGTCAATGAGGTTATAAATGTATCAGATAATAATTCTTTTGATCTTATTGAGACATTTGCGTATGAGATTTTGAATACTTTAAGAAAATATAAAAATATTTCAAAAGCAACGGTTACTATTCATAAGCCAAACTCACCATTGAAAGAACTTGTTGAAGATATAAGCGTTACTGCAAGTGAAGAATTTTAATAAAATAATATTATCTTTAGGCTCAAATATTGGAGATAAAAAATCAAATTTGGAAACTGCAATTAATCAAATAAATAAATTTTCAAAAATTAAAAAGATTTCATCAATTTATGAATCTGATCCAATATTATTTGAAGATCAAGATAATTTTTTTAATCTCGTTTTAGAAATAGACTATAAAAAATCAGTAATTCAATTATTAGAAACTACTAAAGATGTAGAAAGAAGGATGGGCAGAAAAAAAACAGTAAAATATGGTCCAAGAATTATTGATATCGATATTGTTTTTTTTAATAATCAGATAGTAAATTCAAAAGATTTAGTTATCCCCCATTACGATTGGTCAAATAGAGTTTTTGTAGTAAAACCTCTTTGTGAGTTGTTCAAAGAATTTAACATGCAAGATTATAAATTAGATTTTCAAAAAATTAATAAAGTTGGTAGGGTAAATACTAATTAGTTACGGGCACCTATAAGGGCACGATAAATATGATAATTTTAAAAGATAATGAAAATATATTTGATAATAAAAACCTTTGTCTCGTTCCAACGATGGGAGCTCTCCATGAAGGCCACATTGCATTAATAAATGCTGCAAAAAAAACAGAACAAGAAGTAATAGTGTCTATATTTGTAAACAGACTTCAGTTCAATGATGATTTAGATTTTAAAAATTATCCAAGAGATATTGAAAAAGATATTTCAATACTTAATCGATTAAATATAGAGTATGCTTTTTTTCCTGACGAGGAGTATATGTTTCCCGAATCAGGTTTTGATAAACTTGATGCAGGTAATTTAGGAAAAAAATATGAAGGAAATTCGAGACCTGGTCATTTTGACGGAGTAATAACAGTCGTAAATAGATTATTTGAATTGATTGCTCCAAAAACTGCAGTGTTTGGAGCAAAAGATTTTCAACAATTGTTTTTAATTAACAAAATGATTTTAGAAAAGAAATACAATATAAAACTTATTGAAAATAAGACAGTAAGAAATAATTCAGGTCTTGCGTTAAGCAGCCGTAATCACCACTTGTCAAAAAAGGGTATTCATCAGGCAAGTTTTATCTTCAAATCATTGAATGCTGCAAAAGATGAATTTATAAAAACTTACAACACAATAGATGCAGTCAAAGTTGGGACAGATATATTAATTGAGAACAATATTGATTTAGATTATTTTGAAATTCTTGATCATAAAACATTTTCACCTCCAAAAAGTACTACAAAAAATTTTATAATCATTGTTGCTGCTTATGTCGAGGGTATAAGATTAATTGATAATATTCAGTTTAAAGTTAGAGCTACAAAATGAAAAATATAGTCGCAATTGACGTTGGAAACAGTGAAACAACTGTTGGTGTTGGGAATAATTTATCCTGGAGAAGCTATAGATATACAACTAGAAAAACAATTACTTCTGATGAATTATTTATGATGTTTAAAACAACAATTGACCCTGAAAGCATCAATGATGAAAATCTTGATGGCTCAATCATATGTTCAGTAGTTCCTCAAATAACTGAAAGCGTTGTAGAAGCTACTGAGAGATTTACTTCTAAAAAAGTTTATACAGTCGGCCCAGGAATAAAGACAGGTTTAAAAGTAAACATCGACAATCCAAAAGAATTAGGACCCGATAGGATTGCAAATTCTGTTGGTGGTTTCAAGATGGCTCAAAAATCTGTAATTATCGTTGATTTGGGTACTGCCACAACTTTTGATGTAGTAAATGACAAAAAAGAATATTTAGGTGGATCAATCGCTCCAGGTATTAAAATATCGCTTGAGGCATTAACCACAAAAACATCATCATTAAAATCAGTAGAAATATTAAGCCCCAAATCAGTAATTGGTAAAAACACTTATGAAGCTATACAAAGTGGTCTTATTTTAGGGCATGCTTCTATGATAGATTCTATGTTGGAAAAAATAATTTTAGAGACAGGTACTAATTCAAAAATTGTCATTACTGGTGGCTTAGGTGAGGTAATTCAGCCACAATTAAATGTCGAAACACAGTACTCAAAAGATCTAACATTAAATGGACTTGAAGAAATATATTTTTTGAATAATTAGGCTATGACTAGTGAGTAATTTTTCAAAATCAGAAAAAGAAATCTATGAACTTAGAAAGCAGAAAATTGCTTTTCTTAATGATATTAGTAATAATTCTTTTCCCACAAAATTTAATGAATCAACCAAGATTTCAAATATTATCAATGAACATAGAGATATTGAGGAAGGTTCTCATACCGGCATATCTGTAACTGTTAGAGGACGATTATTAAATGCAAGATCGTTTGGCAAATTACTATTCTATGACATATTAGATCAATCTGGAAAAATTCAATTACTTGTAAATTCTGGTGAAATTGAGAATGTTTATCTAAGGCTTTTTGAAAATTTTGATATTGGCGACATAATTGCAGTAAATGGAGAGGTAATTAAAACTAAAAAAGGGGAGCTTTCAATTAAAGTGAACCAGTCAACAATACTATCTAAAAGTTTAAGATCATTTCCAGAAAAATGGCATGGATTAAAAGATAAAGAAACAAGATTTAGGCAAAGATATTTGGATTTAATAGTAAACCCCGAGTCAAAAAAAATTTTAGAAACTAGATCAATGGTTATAAAACTTATCAGAGAATATTTACATGAAAATAGTTTTGTAGAGGTGGAAACTCCAATATTGCAAACTAAAGCTGGTGGTGCGATAGCTAAGCCGTTTACAACTCACCATAATGCTTTAGGTTTAGACATGTATTTAAGGATTGCACCCGAACTTTATCTAAAAAGACTAATTATTGGTGGTTTTGAAAAAGTATTTGAGTTAGGAAAAATTTTCAGAAATGAAGGTATTGATCAAACACATTTACCAGAATTTACGATGTTAGAAAGCTATCAGGCATACGTTGATGCAGATTCTGTTATGGACATGGTTGAGGATATGTGTACATATGTTTTTAAAAATTTAGAAACTGATACAAAGTTGAATTTTGGTGAAAATTCTGCAGATTTCTCAGGACCATGGAAAAGAGTAAGTATGTTTGATATGGTTTCTGAAAAATTAAATATAGACATAAAATTTAATTCAGATTTTAAAAAAATTAGTAAGGAATTAAAAAAGCAGGGAGTTGATTTTGAAGCCAAATCAATTGGATTGCTTGTTTACGAACTATTTGAAAATTTTGTAGAAAAAGAAATCATAGATCCAACATTTGTAATTGATTATCCTGTTGAAGTCTCCCCTTTTGCAAGGGAAAAGAAAGATGAAAAAGGCATAACAGAGAGGTTCGAACTTTTTGCATTTGGTAGTGAATTAGCAAATGGTTTTTCAGAACTTATCGACTCAGAAGACCAGGCCAAAAGACTTAAAGAACAAGCGATTAAAAAGAATGATGGTGATGAAGAAGCCCATGTTGAAGATGAAGACTATGTTGAAGCTTTGCAGTATGGCTTACCTCCAACTGGTGGTTTAGGTTTTGGGGTTGACCGCTTTGTCATGATGCTTGTTGGAAAAACTTCAATACGTGAAGTAATTTCATTTACACATTTAAAACCAGAAAATTAATTACTTCTCTCTATAAGGTATCTGTTTAAATCTAAAAGTATATTTCGAATACCTTTGTCCTCAATTTTCATTGCAGCATTTTCACTTTTTTCAATATGTGTTTTGAGAAACAATTTTGATTCTGAGATAATTTCGTCATTATTGAATTCAGAAATTACTTCTTTTAAAATTATTTTTTCATCAGAGACATCTGATAATATTTTTTTAATTTTTTCTGGCTGTTTCTTTAAAGCAATTAAAACTGGCAATGTGTAAGTACCCTCAAGAATGTCATTACCGGATGGCTTACCCAAAGTTTGTTGGTCAGAACTCAAATCTAATATATCATCTGTAATCTGAAAAATTATTCCATTATGCCAAGCCCATTCACTTATAAAATTTATAGACTCTTGATTACTATCTGAAGCCATTGCTCCTAACTTTGCACTTGTTTTTATTAAGCTTGCCGTTTTACCCTGAATTATTTTCATGTAATCTTCAGTTCCATGATTTGTGTCATATGAAAATTGAACTTCTTTAGTTTGGCCTTCAACAAGCTGAGCATATGTGGAAGCTAATAGCTTTACAGATTCAAGTCCTAATGACTCAGCTGCCAACTCAGAGGACCTTGCAAGAAGGTAATCTCCTGCCAAAATTGCTAGAGTTGAGTTCCATTGTTTATTTGTACTTACTACCCCTCTTCTCGTTGCTGCATCGTCAATAACATCATCGTGATACAAGCTTCCAAGGTGTATTAGCTCGACTGAAACACCAGCATCAATTACTTTTTTATTATCTCCTTCACCTAATTTTCCTGCCAGGAGAGCAATCAAGGGTCTGAATCTTTTTCCACCAGCTGATATTAAGTATTGTGATATCTCTGTGAGATATGGATCAGAAGAACTACTAATTTCAATAAGTCTGTCCTCTAATAAATGAAGATCTTCCCAAATGCTTTGAATAGGAATTATGTTTTTTAGCTCTTTTGATTCCATAGGTTAAAGAATAAGAGGATTTCACAAATAGTTGTAATTTTCGTTTAGAGGTATAAACAGAGCCTTATTAATATAAATGTATGTTTGAGAGGTTTACAGATAGAGCTAGAAGGGTTGTCGTTCTTGCACAAGAAGAAGCAAGAAGACTAAACCATAATTATATTGGTACAGAGCACATCTTACTTGGTTTAATACAAGAAGGTGAAGGTCATGCTGCTAAAGCAATTGAAGAACTTAATATAAGCATTGATAGCGTAAGATCTGAAGTTGTTGAAATTATAGGAGAAGGCCAGCAATCACCAAGTGGTCACATACCTTTTACACCAAGAGCAAAGAAAGTTTTAGAATTATCTCTCAGAGAAGCATTACAGTTAGGTCACAACTATATCGGGACAGAACATATTTTATTAGGTTTAATTAGAGAGGGAGAAGGCGTAGCAGCTCAGGTACTGAAAAAACTTGGAGCCGAACTATCTCAAGTTAGACAGACTGTTATAAAACTTATTTCAAATTCAGGCGAAGGTAAAAAAGCTCAAGCAGCTTCAACTGGTGGAAGAGAAAGACCAGGTTCAGGGACTGGTTCAGCAATACTTGATCAATTTGGAAGAAATCTTACAAGAATGGGTAAAGAAGGAAAGCTAGACCCTGTTATTGGAAGAACAACTGAGATTGAAAGAGTAATGCAAATTCTCTCAAGGAGAACAAAAAATAATCCAGTTTTAATCGGTGAACCGGGTGTTGGAAAAACAGCAATCGTTGAAGGACTAGCACAAAAAATTGTATCAGGAGATGTACCCTCCACATTGCAAGGCAAACAAATTTACACACTAGATTTATCAGCTTTGGTTGCAGGCTCAAGATATCGTGGGGATTTTGAAGAAAGACTTAAAAAAGTTTTGAAAGAAATTAAAACAAGAGGAGACATCGTATTATTCATCGATGAAATTCATACATTAGTTGGTGCTGGAGCTGCTGAAGGCGCCATTGATGCTGCATCAATACTAAAACCAATGCTTGCGAGAGGTGAGTTACAAACAGTAGGAGCTACAACATTAGAAGAATTTAGAAAGCATTTTGAGAAAGATGCAGCATTAGAAAGAAGATTTCAATCAGTAAAAGTTGATGAGCCGAATCTTTCAGACGCAATTGAGATACTTGATGGGTTAAAAGATCGATATGAAATTCACCATGGTGTTAGATTCACTGATCAAGCAATTGCCTCAGCAGTCAATATGGCTGACAGGTATATTTCTGACCGCTTTTTACCAGATAAAGCTATTGATTTAATTGATGAAGCCGGTAGTCGTATGAGAGTTTACAAAAAGCCTCTAGATGCTGACAAACAAGAACTTTCTGACAAACTTAAGAACCTAAGAGAGCAAAAAATTGATGCTGTTCAATCACAATTATTTGAAAAAGCAGCTCAAATTAGAGACCAAGAGAAAGTTTTGCTAGATGAGGTTGATTCAATAGAAGGAAGTAGCTCTTCAGATATCGAAATGGTTATAGATGAGGAAGAAATTGCAGAAGTTCTAGCACAATGGACAGGAATTCCAGTACACAGATTAACACAGGAAGAGACTGCGAGACTTCTAGAAATGGAAAATGAACTCCATAAGAGAATTATTGGTCAAAATGAAGCAATTACAGCTGTTTCTAAGGCTATTAGAAGAACTAGATCAGGCTTAAAAGATCCTAAAAGACCTTCAGGTTCATTTATTTTCCTTGGACCATCTGGTGTAGGTAAGACCGAAACTGCAAAAGCACTAGCTGAGTTCTTATTTGGCGACGAGGATTCATTAATTCAAATCGATATGTCAGAATATATGGAGAAGCATACCGTAAGTAGGTTAATTGGATCTCCTCCAGGCTATGTTGGTTATGATGAGGGTGGACAGTTGACAGAAGCAGTTAGAAGAAAACCTTTTAGTGTTGTTCTTTTAGATGAGGTTGAAAAAGCACACCCAGATGTTTTCAATACTCTTTTACAAATATTAGAAGACGGAAGATTAACCGACGCACAAGGAAGAACTGTCGATTTTAAAAATACTGTGATAATAATGACAAGCAACCTTGGGACAAAAGATCTTTCAAAAAATATTGGCTTTAGTAACTTAACTGATTTGGATTCTTATGAAAAAATGAAATCAAAAGTTAACGAAGAACTAAAAAGATATTTTAAGCCGGAGTTTCTAAACCGTATAGATGAGACTATTGTTTTCCATGAATTAACACTTGATGAAGTAAAAGAAATTGTTGATTTAATGTTAGATAGAGTTCATAAACAACTTAAAAATTCAGACTTAGAAATAGTACTATCCGATGAAGCGAAACAATATTTAGCTATTGAAGGTTATAACAAAGAATTTGGTGCTAGACCATTAAGAAGATCTATACAGAGACTTTTAGAAGACCCATTGTCTGAAGAATTACTTCAAGGCAAGTACAAGGCTGGCTCAACAATAGTTGTATCTTTAAATGAGGAAGAAGGAACACTTAAATTTGAGTCCGTCGAAGCTCCTAATGAACCTGAAATAGACTTTGCAGATTCGGATTCCTAAATAAAACCTGTCAAACCGTTCTAAAAATTTAACAACTATCAAAAGATAATTAATTAAAAATTGCTACTATAAATCCAACGGGGTTTTAAAGGTATTTTTATACCTACAACTAGTTGGACAAGGAGTAAACGTGACTCGAATGAAGTCAAAATGGCTTGTACTTTTTATAGTATTTGGCCTTATATTAACTGCTTGTGGTGGATCCGATACAGCTGAAGAGGTTGAAACAGTAGCCGAAGAAGCTCCAGCAGAAGAGCTGGACTCACCTGCTACTACAGCAGCCCCTACAACTACAACTGGTCCAACCGCAGAAGTATGTATGGTTTATGACATTGGTGGAAGAGGAGACTTATCCTTTAATGACATGGCATACGCTGGGCTTGAAAAAGCCATAGCTGAACTAGGTGTTAATGGTCAAGATCTTGAACCAAACGAAGGTGGAGAAAATAGAGCTGAACTACTTGGTCTTTGTGCAGAAGATGGCAAAGATGTAATTATTGGAGTTGGGTTCTTATTTGCTGATTCTATAACTGAAGTTGCAACTGCATATCCTGATGTAAGCTTTGGAATTATTGATTCGGCTGTGGAACCAGGCAATGTCGCTGGTATGCTTTTCGCTGAAGAACAAGGTTCATTCTTGGTCGGAGCAGCAGCAGCTTTAAAAACACAAACTAACAAAGTTGGTTTTATTGGTGGCGTAGAATTTCCACTAATCCAAAAATTTGAAGCCGGCTTCGTTGCAGGTGTCAAAGCTGTAAATCCTGATATTGAAATTGATATCAAGTATGCAACTGTACCACCTGACTTTAGTGGTTTTAACCTACCTGATAAAGGTAAAGAAATTGCATTAGCACAATATGAAGCTGGAGCAGATATTATTTATCATGCAGCTGGTGGAACAGGTGCTGGTCTTTTCGAAGCAGCTAAAGAAGTTTCAGAATCTACAGGTTCAAAAGTTTGGGCAATTGGTGTAGATGCAGATCAGTACAATACTGTAAGCGCTGAATTACAACCTTATATATTAACTTCTATGTTAAAGAAGGTTGACACTGCAGTGTATTTAACAATTAAGGCAATTGTTGACGGAACCTTTGCCGGTGGAGTATCAGTCTTCGACCTAAGTGTTGATGGCGTTGGGTATTCAACATCCGGTGGATATGTTGATGATATTGCTTCACAACTTGATGACTTTAAGGCACAAATTGTAAGCGGTGCAATAACCGTTCCAAGCACACCTTAATTAAGTAATTTTTTCTAGGACCCAAAATTTTGGGTCCTAGAAATACATAAACCTCATGTCATTTGCATTAAAAGTAATAAATATTTCCAAGTCTTTTCCTGGTGTTCTAGCTAATGACAAAATTAACATTGAGATACCATCAGGAACTATCCATGCAATCGTAGGAGAAAATGGTGCCGGCAAGTCGACTTTAATGAAAATAATTTATGGAATGATATCTCCAGACTCTGGGAAAATTTCAGTTTCTGAAAAAGAAAAAAAATTTAGTTCTCCAAAAGATGCAATTAAAGCAGGGATTGGCATGGTTCATCAGCATTTTATGCTTGCAGACAATCTGACTGTTTTAGAAAATGTAATTCTTGGGATTGAAAATGCAACATTAAGAAATATAAATAAAAAAAAGTTTAAAAATGAAATACTTGAAATATCTGATAAATATGGAATGCCATTAAACCCAAACACAACAATAGATGAATTGGGAGTAGGTGAAAAACAAAGGGTTGAAATAATTAAAGTTTTATACAGGGGTGCAAAAATATTAATCCTTGATGAACCGACAGCTGTTTTAGTACCACAGGAAGTCAATGAACTCTTTGAAAATTTAAATAATCTGAAAAATCAGGGAGTTACGATCATATTTATTTCTCACAAACTAGATGAAGTTATAGAAATTGCAGATGGAATATCTGTAATGAGGGGTGGTAAACATGTTGGTACAGTTGACGCAAAAACTGTATCAAAATCTGAACTTGCAGAAATGATGATTGGAAAGTCATTACCAAAAATTCCAAAAAGAACTTCATTACCTACTAATGAAATATGTTTGGAAGTGTCGTCACTGTCGGGAGAGAAATTAGATTCAAAAGAACCATTTAAGGACATTAACTTTATTCTTAATAAAGGTGAAATTCTTGGAATTGCAGGAGTTGAAGGAAATGGACAAAGAGAATTAACAGAGTCAATTTTAGGTATTTATCCTCTTAGTCAAGGGACTATCACCGTAGATGGAATAAATATTGATAACATGGCAACTAGACAACGAAGGAGTTTAGGTATTAATTTTATTCCAGAAGATAGACAAACTCAAGGACTAGTGATGGATAACTCTTTAATAGAAAATGCCATGCTTGGAAGACAAAATAAAGATATGTACAAAACAAAATTTAAAAGCGTTAATTTTAAAAACTCGAGAAAATTTTCAAATAAAATTATTGATCAATATGATGTTCGAACTCCTAACTCATCAACGCTTGCCCTTGCTTTGTCTGGAGGCAATCAGCAGAAATTTGTTGTAGGAAGAGAGCTTGAAGATAATCCAAGTTTATTAGTTGCATCTCAACCAACTAGAGGAATTGATATTGGTGCTCAGTCTTTGATATGGGAAGAATTAAGAGAAGCAAGAGATGCTGGGCTTGGAGTACTTTTAATTTCAGCAGATTTGGAAGAACTACTTGGTTTATCTGACAGGCTTTTGGTAATGTATGAAGGTAAAATTGTCAAAGAATTATTGCCTGAGGATGCAACACCAGAATTACTTGGTGCATATATGACAGGGCTTAAATAATATGAAAATACGAATTAGAATTTTAAGCATCCTTGCCCCAATCATCGCACTATTTACAGCAGTTTTAATTTGTTCAGCAATTTTAAATTTTATTGATCGGGATCCTGTTGAAACATTTAGATCGATGTTTGAATATGGTACTTCTGGAAAATCTATAGTTTCAATAATTAATAGATCGGTTCCACTTTATATTTCTGCAGTTGCAGTTGCAGTGGGTTTTAAAATGGGATTGTTCAACATAGGTGTTGAGGGACAGTATTTACTAGGTGCATTATTAGCAGCTGCGTTTGGATCATATTTTGCCCTACCTCCGGCATTTCATATTTTATTTATATTATTTGTTGCTTCTTTAAGTTCAGGATTATGGGCAGGAATTGCAGGGTATTTAAAGGTAAAAAAGGGAATACATGAGGTAATTTCCACAATTATGTTGAACTATATAGGAACTGGAATAATTGCATACCTTCTGGCACAAGTTTTTTTTGAAAAAGATGAGAACGATAGCTTGAAAGTTCCACAAACAAATTATCTTCCCGAATCTGGACAGATTCCTCCATTAAATAATTTATTGGGAATAGAAGACCTTCCTAACCTTCATGGATTTGTTATAGGAGCAATATTTATTGGGATTTTCTACTACTGGCTAATTTGGAAGACTTCACTTGGTTATGATCTTCGTGCAACTGGTTCAAACCCTATAGCAGCAAAATTTAGTGGAGCTGATCCAGCTAAAATGGTCATTTTAGCTATGTTAATTTCTGGAGCTATTGCAGGAATGGTTGGTATGAGTGGACTAACTGGATATTACCATCGTTACACAATTGACTTTACATCTGGATTAGGATTTGTTGGTATTGGCGTGGCTTTACTTGGAAGAAATCATCCAATTGGAATGGCATTGGGAGCCATATTAATTTCATTCTTGGAAAGATCTTCTCAAATATTGGATTTGAAAGATGTTCCAAAAGAAATTGAAAGAATAATGCAAGGAATAATAATTTTATTTGTTGTTATTGGATATGAAATAGTAAGAAGATATGTTTTAACTTCTCAAATAAAAGAAGCATCAAAAGAGGTATTAAATGAATAAACTATTTTCGTTTATAAAAAAAAGATACCTGATTATTGTTCCGATTCTTTTATTAATTTTTGTTGCACAAATTGAACGATATTCAGAATTAACTTCAAGTGGTACATTTGGGGCAGCTCTCAGGTTATCTATTCCAATATGTTTGGCTGGAGTAGGTGCAATTTATTCTGAGAGGTGTGGGATTGTAAATATTGGCTTAGAGGGAATGATGGTAATGGGTACATGGTTCGGAGCCTGGGCTGGCTGGTTTTATGGACCATGGTATGGTCTGTTAGCAGGGCTTCTTGGAGGTGCCCTATTCGGATTAATTCATGCGATAGGTACCATTACATTTCAAGTTGATCATATTGTTTCAGGAGTAGCAATAAATATTTTGGCAGCAGGTGTTGCAAGATTTTTATCTGTAGTTGCCTATGCCGATGTTCCTGCTGGTGGGGCAACACAATCTCCCAGAGTTGACGAAAGAATCGATAAAATATCTATACCTTATTTATCTGGTGGAAAAATTAATCAGTCAGAAACCGCTGATGTTTTTCGATCATTAGAGGAACTAGATTTATTTTTAATATCCGATTTGTTTGGACTCTTAGGGGGTTTAACAAGAAACATATCTTATTTTTCAATTCTTGCAGTTTTGCTAGTTCCAATATCCTTTTGGATTCTATGGTCAACCAACTTTGGTCTTCAGCTAAGAAGTGTAGGCGAATATCCTGTAGGCAGTGAATCAGTTGGAGTTAATGTGTATTTAATGAAGTATATTGGGGTAACTATTTCAGGAGCATTTGCTGGTCTTGCAGGTGCTTATCTAGTTATAGAAAGTGCAGGTATTTACAGAGAAGGTCAAACCGGTGGCAGAGGATTCATAGGTCTTGCTGCAATGATTTTTGGTAACTGGAAACCACTTGGCACATTTTTAGGTTCAAGCTTATTTGGTTACGCAGACTCTCTTCAACTTAGATCAGAAGAATCTGTTCATGGATTACTGATAATCATTGTTAGTGTATTATTTATTGTTGGAATTAGATCGATGATAAATAAAAATTTGAGAACAGGTTTAATTTCGTTAATATTTAGTGGATTATTTTTGTTTTGGTTTTTGAACAGTTCAACTATACCAAATGAATTCGTATTTTTTACTCCACATATAACTACCTTAATTGTTTTGTCGTTTGCAAGTCAAAGATTAAGAATGCCAAAGTTTATTGGTAGAGCTTATAAAAAAGGTGAATTAACTTAACTCTTTCCAAAAAATTTAATTTCTTGCATGGCACATTCTGTAAATGGATTTTGTCCGTTTAATTCCTCACCAGGATAAGCACTTAACACTTCTATTTTTATAGTGTTGGCATCAGTGTTTAAGTCAATCCACTGTTGAAAATTATCATTTTCAAGTTCTTTTTCAACCTGATAATCACTTTGATCCGTCGTAATTCTTATATCTCTAGCCTTAAAATTCCTTATGAATGATGAGCTTTTCTCAGCATTTTGAATCACTATAAATTCAAAATAGATAGTGTCTGAAAAAGTGAACTCTAGAACAGTATCTTCACAACCAAGGCTATTATCTTGCCACATGGAGTTAGATTCATCGTATAAATTTTCACATGAAAAATCTTCATTAAAGTTACTTGAAGCTTTGCAGGATATAGGTACTTGGGGTTTTAAATTACTTTGAATGGTGGTACTTGTCGATGTAATTGTTGTTTGTTCTATAACAGCTATCTCCTCAATAACTTCATCCGCTACTCTACTGTTGTAAAAAAAACTAGCACCTGCAATCAAGGGAACAATTAATGCTAAAAAGAAAACTGCTCTTATTCCTGGTACTTCTTTTCTGTTGGGAAGACTAGTTGCACCGTAATTACTTAAAGGCTTAACAGGTAGCTCCATAAGCTTTTCAATTCTTTGTTTTTTTGCTTCTGAAGTATTTTCTACAGCAACTTCATCAACAACCTCATCTAATTTTAATCCAAGCCACTCTCCACAACTTGAGCAAAATTCTAGAGTGTTATCAACTGTTGCTTGACAGCCTTTACAAGTAATTTTTTCCAATATTTTTCCTGTTGATTAATAATAAAATAATACAGTAACATTCGAATAAATAAAATACTCAAATAATAAAACGAGCAAATATGAAAAATAATCAATTGATACCGGGAGAACCATTAAGAGAGGGCGTTGACTTAATTGCTGATAAAAAAACTGGAGCACTGATTGTTGTCGGTAATTCAACAAAATTAGAAAGAATTTCTTCAGGAGGTATAAATCTAACTAATTGTGACTTTACACCAGAAATGTTAGGCGAACTTGCAAAAATGGATGGAGCAATTGTAGTTGATGAAAATGTAAATCAAATTTTAAAAGCGAATGTTCATTTGAATCCATCAGATACAATAGTAACTTCTCAAACTGGGACTAGACACAGAACAGCACATAGAGTATCAGTTGAAACAGAGCTAGATGTAATTGCTGTTTCTGACGAATCAGGAATAATTAAAGTATTTTCAAAAGATGAAGTCAATGAATTAGAAGAGTCATCAATGATTCTTGGAAGAGTTAATGAGTCTTTTCAATCTATTGATAGAACTAGAAGAAGGTTTGATGATGCTGTATTTGAGCTAGGTGAATTAGAAATTGAAAATTCTATAACAAATCAGCAGGTTTTGGAAGTTGTTCAAAGGGGGGAATTACTAGGTAGATTATCTGAACAAGTAAGAAATGAAGCTGAAAACTTAGGTGAGGATTCAGGCTTAGTTATGATTCAGATAGATTCATTAGAGTCAGGTGTTAGACAAACATTAGACCTGGTATTAAAAGATCATTTACCTACTAGAAAATTTAGAAATATTAGTAAAGCTGCTGATGAAATCTCTAACTTAACTTACGAAGAACTAAATTCAATACAAACTTTAGGGAATCTATTGTATATGCAACCCTTAGACCAAGTATCGACTCCAAAAGGATACAGGGTTCTTGCAAGATTTCCAGGTCTCCCAGATAATTTACATGACTCTTTAGTGTCAAAATTTAAATCATTACCTAATTTATTATTGGCATCTACTGATAAGCTATTTGAAGTCGACGGAATTGGTAGGAATAGAGCACAACAACTAAGAGAATATTTTGATACGCTTCTAAAAAACATTGGATTTAGTTACATAAATGGTAACTAAATAGTTTTCAATCTATACTAATGTTTTAATCTATGGCAACAAAAGCTAAAAAACCTAAGGAAAAATATAAACCAAATACATTTGTGGTCCATCCACATCATGGTGCAGCAAAAGTAATTCGTAAAGTTAATAAAAATGTAGAGATTTTTGTTGAGGGTGAGCCAAAATCAAAAAGAATTCAATATTTTGAAATTGAGGTCTTAATGGATGGCTTAACAGTTATGGTTCCTGTTGAAGCTGTAGATGAAGTAATAAGACCGGTAATTTCCAAAAGTGCAGTCTCTAGAAAAGTTTTTCCAATATTTAAAGAAAAACCTGAAGAGGCTGGTACAAACTGGAGTAGATGGTACAAAGTTTTAACTGAAAAAATGACATCTGGTGATGTTATTCAGGTTGCCGAAGTCGTAAGGGATCTTTCACATGCACAAATAAACAAAGGAATATCACCTGCACTAAAAAGAATGCTTGCAAAAGCAAGAATGACCTTAGCAAGTGAAATAGCATGCGCATTAGAAATAGATGAAGAAGCTGCTGTAGAGAAAATTAATCAATATCTTCCAGAAGAAGAGCCAGACGACGGATTATAATTTATTTAAAATACTTTTAGAAAATGTTAATTGGTCATGGTTGGGATTTACACCAACATTCAGAAAACAAAACTTTAAAACTTGGTGGTGTCAATTTTGACGAACAGGGATTTGAAGGACATTCTGATGGAGATATTCTTCTACACGCACTTTGTGATGCATTATTAGGAGCAACTGGAAAAAAAGACTTGGGTCATTATTTTCCATCTAATGAATCTACGCCAAAAGATATTCCAAGTACAGATATTTTGTCAGAGATTTTAAATGTTGTTGAATATGAGAAATTTATATTATCAAATGTGGACATAACAATTATCACTCAAACATTTAACGTTCAAGATAAAGCAGTGAAGGTTCAAAATAATTTGTCAAAACTACTTAAGGTTCCTGTTGAAAAAATAAATATTAAAGGAAAATCCACAGATGATTATGGAATAATTGGAGACCAAAAAGCTTCATTAGCGATAGTAAGCTTGTTATTAGAGAATGCTTAAATTATATAATTCACTTACTAAAAAACAGGAAGAAATAAAGATAGATCAAGATGATGTAAGGATCTATCTTTGTGGACCAACTGTCCAATCATCTCCTCATCTAGGACATGGAAGATCAGCTGTAGTATTCGATTTTTTTATAAGGTACCTTAAGTATTTAAATTATTCAGTATTATTTGCAAGAAATATCACAGATATAGATGATAAAATAATCGAAAAATCACAGGAAAAAAATGTAAGTTATCGTGAACTTGGAGATAATGTTTGGAAAGAGTTTGTTTTAGCCCATGAAAACCTCAATTGTTTGGTTCCTGATATTGAACCAAGGGCCACAGATTATATTCCTGAAATTATCAAATATATTGAACAGCTAGTTCAAAATGGGTTTGGTTATATTACAAGTTCTGGGGTTTATTATGAAGTCTCAAAATTTGAGGAATATCTTGAGTTATCAGGGAGAAGCATTGAGGATGTAAGGACTGGTACAAGGGTTGAAACAGAAGATGATAAAAAAAAATCGGAAGACTTTGCTTTATGGAAATTTTCTAAAGAAAATGAACCATTTTGGGATTCTCCTTGGGGAAATGGTCGACCAGGATGGCATATAGAATGTTCAACAATGATTAGTGAAACATTAGGTAAAACAATCGACTTTCATTGTGGAGGAATCGATCTAATTTTTCCACATCATGAAAATGAGATTGCTCAATCTAAAGGTGTTTATATTAATGAGAATTTTGCAAACTATTGGCTACACAATGGAATGTTGAACCTTTCAGGAAAAAAAATGTCAAAATCAGACGGAAATGTGAAATTACTTAATGAATATATTGATGAATATGGTGGAGATGTTGTTAGATTCTTTTTTTTGAGAGCCCATTACAGGAGTCCACAAGAATTTAGCGAGCAGTTGCTTATAGAGACAAAAAAAACTTTGAACAACTTAGTTGAATTTACAAAAAATGTTGTCGCAGAACCGAATGATAATGATACAGTTGATATTTTCATTAAATGTATGAATGATGATATGAATACTCCAAAGCTTCTCGGAGAAATTTTTGAGAAAATAAAAGATACAAGTAATTTAGATAAAGAAAATACATTAAAAATTAGACAAACAGTGAAATTCATATTTGAAATTCTTGGATTTGAACTAAATACTTCAAAACAAAACATAGTAGAAGAAAAATTATTATCTAAATTTTTTGCAAAATATGGTATTCAATTTAATGATATCGAATCTGCAATGAGTGAGTTTTCACTTAAAAGGGAAGACTTTAGATCAAACAAGAAATATGGTGAAGCTGACAAAATGAGGGAAGATTTATTAGAGATTGGAATAGTCATGAATGATGGTGAAAATGTCGGATGGTATTGGAAAAATAGTTGAAGGTTATAATTCTGTAATTTCTGCACTAGAAAATAACAGAGTCTTAGAACTAGTAACTCTAGAAAAGAATATAAATTCAAAAAAAGTTCAAGACTTAATAAAAATTGCTCAACAAAAAAAAGCAAAAGTCACAAACATCAAAAGTAAAAATGAGTGGAAATTTACTTCAACAGAATATGTAGTCGCATTGTGTAAACCCAAAAAAATATATAATGAGTCAGATTTAAAAAAATTTAACACCACAAACTTTATAGTATGTGACCACATTCAAGACACAAATAATCTTGGTGCTATTGCTCGTTCAGCTGCATCATTTGATTTTAATGTGATGTGTATCCCAGAAAGAAGATCAGCACGATTAAGTGAGAGAACTTTTAAGATTTCCTCTGGTGGATTAGAGAAAATAGATATTTTAGAATACAAATCAATTTTTAGTTTATTAAAGAAATTTCAATATTTAGATATTTGGACAATAGGGTTGGACATGTATGGAGTAACCGATATACAAAGTTTAGATTTAGGACGTCAGAACTTGGCCTTTTTTATTGGGTCAGAGGAAAAAGGATTGAGCCATGAAATCAAAAACAAACTTGATAATGTTGTAAGAATCCAAATGTCAAAAGATATAGAGTCTTTAAATGTTTCAGTTGCCGCTGGTATAGCAATGCAACATATATTTATAAAAAAATAATTTTTTCAACTTTGATGTTTGCTAATATTTAACTATTCGCCGGAGTAGCTCAGTGGTAGAGCAGCCGCCTTGTAAGCGGCAGGTCAGGGGTTCAACTCCCCTCTCCGGCTCAAATTGAATTATTATCAAAATACAATCAGGTTTACTCTGTATTTATTGTTGCTGGCACAAATCACATTCTATTTTTTAGGCTATCTTCGTCCCTCAATAATTTATGACTATATTGATTATTGGCCTATTACGATATTGCCGATTCTGTTAATTACTATCTTTAGAAGGGCTTCTTTTTATGAATTGCTAAGAAATATAGTAAATATTTTTTTGATATTTGTTATTTTGATTTTTTCATTTGGACATTTATTTGATTCGAAATTTTTAACTACTTATAAGTATGATTCTTTTTTTCAAAATGACGAATTAAGTTCTGATTTTAACTACTCATTATTGATTGACTTTGATGGAGAAGTAAATCTTAACAGTTTTCAGGGTAGGGGCTACACAGCTGAAATAATTGATGAACCAGGAAATGTTGGTTATCCAGAATCAATAGAGACCGTTCTTGGAGAACCTAGAGCCATTATATTTAGAGAGATAGAAACCAGTAGTTTATTAAAAGTAAAAGGGTGGAATATAAACTTAGGTAATCAAAATGTTTGGGAACTAGATATTTTTTCACTAGATTCATTTATCAATTTAACTGACCTCAAATTATTACCCTCAAAACTATCAGGTACTGGAGAAATATTTTTAGGTCCTAATCTCGAGATTGACAATCTTTCTTTGAGTGGAAACTATGAAGTAACAGTACCAAATGACTTATCTATACTCGTAAAGGGTCAGGCACAGGTGCCTAATCAATGGCTAGACGCCAGTGTTGGGAATCTAAATAATCCTGATAAAACCTATACTGTTGTAATTGAAATTATTGATGGTTCCCAAGTAATATTTAAGGATGGATAAAACATTATGATTGAACAGTTTGGCAATGGACTATTGCTTGGAATAATTATTTCTGTAGCTTCAGTTGCACTTTCTTTGCTTTATGGAGTAACTAGAATAGTAAATTTTGCTCATGGAGAAATTATTGCATTAGGTGCAATCATGACACTTTTTTTCTCAAACCCTATCGACTCAAGAGTGTTATTTTTAGATAGATATTCTCCGTTAGGGATGAACTTTACATTTTCAATTATTATCTCAATAATTATTTGTGGGATTTTTGGTGGTTTATTAGAAATATTTTTGTTTAAACCTTTACGCAAATCTGAGGTAGGAAATATTGCTGTTCTTGTTGTAACAATTGGACTTTCAATATTTTTTAGACATATATATTTATTATTTGCTACAGGAAAAGTTCAGAACTTCCCCTTAGAGCTTGAAAGGAGACAAACATATCTTTTTTTTGATATGACACCAAGGAATTTTCAAGTTTTAATTGCAGGGTTGGCTGTGATGATATTTATTGGCTTGTTTTTGTCATATACAAAAATTGGTAAAGCAATGAGAGCTGTCCGAGATTCAAATGAACTAGCAAGTATATCGGGTATAAATTCTGACAATATAATTTTATTTACATGGGTTTCATCGAGTATGCTTGCGGGATTAGCCGGAATTTTTCAAGCAATCATAAATGATGTTAGATACAACATGGGCTTTTTGATTCTTTTACTAATTTTTGCAGGAACCGTATTAGGTGGCATTGGTACATCTTTTGGTGCAATGGTTGGAGGTTTATTAATTGGAATATTTGTACAGGTTTCAGTTGCTTTACCTTTCATGGAAGGACACACTGAAGCGAAAAATGCAGTTGCTTTAGCAATAATGATTTTGATTTTACTTTTTAGGCCTCAAGGTATTTTTGGACAGAAGGAAAGAATATCTTGAAGGTTTCTATGAAATTTTTAATTACATTAGTACTTACTGCTGGATCAATTTATCTGGTTTTTGTGTTGAACGATGAAGGACCGTTTAGGATATTATTTAATTTATTAACCTTTGCAGGTATATATGGTTTGGCGGCAATTGGATTAAATGTTCACTTTGGTCTAACCGGTTTATTAAATTTTGGTCATGCATCATTTATGGGTGTCGGTGCTTACGTAACTTTACTTTTAATTCCTCATGCTGCAGGTAGAGAAGGAGAAATTACCGATACAGGATTAGCTTTTTTACCTGCATTAATTATTGGTATTATTGCAGCCGCACTTTTTGGATTGTTATTGGGATTACCAGCTATCAGGTTAAGAGGTGATTATTTAGCTATTGTTACTATTGCGGCTGCTGAGATATTCAGATTGCTAGTACGAGACTTAGAATCAGTAACTGGTGGTGTCTACGGAATTATAAATTTCTCAGACTCACTTCAAATGTATCGTCCTAATTTTGTAGAAAATTTTGCTGAAAATTTTAAATTAAACTCTTCACAGTTATGGGTAGGATTATTATCTTGGATTTCAATTTTTTTTGTTTTGCTTTTACTTAAGAGATTGACAAACTCTCCATGGGGAAGAGCATTAAGAGCTGTAAGAGAGGATGAGGATGCAGTCAGAGCATTAGGTAAAAATGCTGTATGGTTGAAACTTCAAAGCTTTATGCTTGGGGCAGGTATTGCAGGGTTGGCAGGAGTATTTCTTGCATTTAATTATGGGTCCCTTCAAACCACAACATTTGTTCCATTATTAACATTTTATGTTTGGGCAATTATGATACTTGGAGGAGTTGGAAGCTTGACTGGTCCAATATTTGGTTCAATTATTTTCTGGGTCATTATTTCAGAAACAGATAGGTTAGCTTTACTGATATTTGAAAATGCAAATGGCCAACAATTAGCTGGAGTTCGCTTTGTTTTAGTAGGTTTACTCATTATGTTTTTAATGATTTTTAGACCTAGTGGATTATTAGGAAAGAAAGAAGAGTTACTTCTTGATGTTAAAAGTTCATAATTTAAAGAAAAGCTTTGGTGGGGTAAAAGCCGTTGATATAGATGAAATATTTTTTGAACAAAATCAATTAACATCAATAATTGGGCCAAATGGAGCAGGAAAAACAACATTTTTTGATTTAATTTCAGGATTTACAGAAGGAGACAAGGGTAAAGTTTTTCTCAATGATAAGAATATAACAAACAGCCAACCATATAGAATTGCTCGAGAAGGTATGGTTCGAACATTTCAATTAACAAAAGTTTTTGACAGAATGACAGTAGTTGAAAATATGATGTTCTCAGGCTCAGATTTAAAAAATGATTCATTATTTAGTTCATTTATGCAACTGCCAGCTCAAAAAAAGAAAGAAAACTTATTAAGAAAAAAAGCTTTCGATATCATGAAAGACTTGAACATTGATCATATGGCAGATTCTTATGCAAGGGAATTATCTGGAGGACAGAAAAAGTTACTAGAGTTAGGAAGATCGATTATTAATGAACCAAGCATTCTCCTTTTGGATGAACCATTAGCTGGTGTAAATCCAAAATTAGCTGAAGAAATATTATCTATAATTCAAAAATTATCAGACAGCGGTATAACAATCCTAATGGTTGAGCACAACATTGAGGCAGTGATGAAAATTTCGGATCGGGTAGTAGTTTTGGCAGAAGGAGCCGTAATAGCCGACGGTAGCCCAGAAAATGTTCGTAAAGATGACAAAGTTATCGAAGCTTATTTAGGATCGGGCAATGAATAAACCTGTTTTAGAGTGTAATGGAATTGCAGCAGGATATGTAAAGGGACTGAATATTCTTCAAGGCGTTGATTTAGTAATAAATGAAAAAGAGATCGTATCAATCATTGGACCAAATGGTGCAGGTAAATCAACCCTATTAAAAGCAATTATGGGAATAATTAATATTTCAGCTGGTAGGTTTTTTATCAACGGTGTTGAAAAAACTGACACATCTACACACAAAATTGTTGAACAGGGTGTTGCATATGTTCCACAAGTAGAAAATGTATTTCCTTCTTTGACAATTGAGGAAAATATTGAAATAGGATCTTGGACAGTAAATAAAAATAAAAAGGAAACAATTTCTCAAACATTAGAACAATTCTCATTATTAAAAGATAGAAGAAAAGAAAAGGCAGGAAACTTATCAGGTGGGCAAAGACAAATTCTTGCTCTGGCAAGAGCATTAGTAACATCTCCATCGTTGTTGCTTCTTGATGAACCATCAGCAGGTTTATCTCCTGTGGCGATAGAAGAAGTGTTTGAAACAGTTAAAGAAATAAATGATAAAGGTGTTGCAATCCTTTTAGTTGAGCAAAATGCAAAAAGAGCACTTAATTTTAGCAATCGAGGTTATGTGCTTGATCAAGGAAGAAACGCATATCAAGGTCAAGGAGACGAACTTCTTAATGACCCAAGAGTAGTTGACTTATATTTAGGAAAGCTCTAAAAAAAAGAGCCTGTCATTGACAGGCTCTTCTAAAATTTAATTAATTTTATGATCCAAAATCTACTGATTTTAGAACTGGGTTAGTGTCACCTTCTGTTGTCCAAATGTCATATGTAGCAGCAGTTGGGTCACCAGCTTGATTTAATTCAATCTCACCGGAAGCTCCAACATAGTCTACATCAACACCGTCAGCAGCTAGTGCAATACAGCTAACTCCAATACATTTTTCTCCACCAGATGATGATTCTACTAGTCCTGAAGCAATTTCAGGTCCAGTAACACCATTTGCAGCAGCAGATATTGCCATCAACATGACAGCATCATATGCTTGCGGAGCAAAAATAAATGTTGGCGATCCATCAGCACTTACTCCTGCATAAGCAGCTTCAAAAGCATCTTTTGCTTCTCCAGCTGCAGAACCAGGTGCAGTACCTTTAAATCCATCAAGTGCGGTACCAAGTCCACATAATGATGCAAGACCAGCATCTTTAACACCGTCGGTCATGTACCAAGGTGAATCTAGTAATCCTTGCTCGAAAGCAGGTTGTAATACTCCACAACCAGTTTCAGGGAACAAGATACCAACAATAGCGTCAGCAGCACCTTTACCTAAGGCTGTTACTTCTGCACTAAAGTCTGAAGCATCTGTAGCGTGATAAACAATTGTCTTAACTGTTCCACCTTGAGCTTCAAACGCAGCAGCAGTAGCTTCTGCTAGACCTCTACCATAAGAGTCTGCTCTTGAAATAATTGAAACTGATCCAACACCATCTTCAACAAGTAATGATGCTAAAACATCACCCTGTAAAAGATCTGAAGGAGCAGTTCTTGCATAAAATCCTTTTTTATCCATTTTGGTAAATTGAGGACTTGTGTTTGATGGAGATACCATTACAACCTCTGCAGCAATTGCAGTGTCAAGAATTGCTAAAGAAGTACCACTACATGCAGCACCCATAACACCTTGTGCACCTTGTGCAATTACATCATTGAGACTTGTTAAGGCTACGGCTCCATCACAACCACTGTCGCCTTCTATTAAGACAACATCTTGGCCGTTAATACCGCCAGCAGCATTTATTTGCTGTACAGCGAGAGCAGCTCCTAGTGCAATACCAGGTCCTAGAGATGCCAGATCACCAGATAGAGGCATCAATGATGCCAATACAAGTGGGTCACCCGCAGGAGCAGCTGTAGTAGCAGGAGCGGCTGTTGTTGCAGGAGCTTCAGTAGTTTCAACTACTTCTTCTACATCATCAGATCCGCCAGATCCTGAACCACCACAGGCAGCAGCGACAAGCGCTAAAACCGCAAACAAAGCTAGAGCTTTGCGATTTCTCATATAATTTCCTTTCAGTCACTGAAATTAAAAAATTCCTACATATTTGTAGGAATGTATAACAACAATAGCGTAATTTGTGTACTCTTCAATAGCAGAAGCAAAAAATTTAAAAAAATGGTTGAAAATTTAGAAAATTTGTTACTTTTTCTTAATAAATTAGATTATTTAGACATATTTATATATATCTTTATTGTTTATCTTATTTATTTTGGATGGAAAAAAGGCTCTGTATTAATAATTTATTATTTGATAGCTTTTCTTATATCAATCTATTTAAGTTTCACTTATTCCTTTTCAATTGGTGAATATATAAGTGGCTGGCTAAATTCCAACCAGCAAACTTCACAAATTCTTGCAGGTGTCGCAATATTCATTACAATCTTGACATTAAGTTCGATTTTTCAAAATTTAATTTACAGGGAGGGAACAAAAAAAGATATAGGAAATAAGTTATTAGGAAGCATTACCTCAATTGTTTTGAGCAATTTAGTTCTTACATTTATATTTACAATTTTATCTCTTCTTTCCTTACCAAAATATGTACAAGAAAATATTGATCAATCAAATATTGTATCGTTTTATCTGAATTCTGAAGGAGTACCCCAACAAACACTCGAAGTTATTACAGGAACAGATTTATTAAAAGTTACTTCAAGAATTAAAGAGCTGACAGGCAGCACCTCTATTTCGTTAGATGAATCAGGATGTCTTGAAATCCCTTCTTTTACTCAATCAAAATTAATTTCCAAAACAAGTGAAACTAATGAGTTGTTTGAAATGGTTAATATCGAAAGAATAAATGTAAATTCTGATCCATTAGAGTTCTCTCAAACATTATCAAATATTGCAGAAAACTATGCAAAAAAAATGTACACAGAGGGTTTTTGGTGTCACAAAGATCCAAACAATGGATATTTAGTAACTGAAAGATTTTTAGAATTTGGTTATCCACCTCCAAAGTTTATTGGTGAAAATTTAGCAATGGCATCAACAATTTATTCTGGTCATCAAAGCCTAATGAATTCTGAATCACATAAAGCGACAATAATAGATAATGAATTTAAACGAATTGGTATTGGAATAATGTCTGGTCCAAATGGTTTAATTATTGTTCAAATATTTGCATGATAAATTTAGAAATAACTTCTTTTGCAAAAACTCTTTGTAAAGGTTTAAAACAATATTTAAAAAATGAGAACATCAAAATTGATGATCTAGATTTTCAAGAGTTAGAAAATATATTAATTAATGAGTTCAATCTTTCTTATTCTGAGCAAACACAAACTCCAACTCAATTATTGAATAATTTTACCAAAACAATTTACAAATTTGAAAAAGTTATTACACCTCAAGATTTAGGTATTGAAGCTCATGAGCAGATTATGATTTGGGGTCTATTAAAAGCTGATAATTTCAATGATTAATACAGTTAGAAAAGATATTTGGATTAATTCATATCCCATTTTTTTATGGCTAGCCTTAGAACCGATAGTTGGTCTAATTGATTCAAAGATTGCTAGTTTTATAAATTTAGACACGCTTTCTGCAATTGGTATTGGAGAAACGATTTATTTTGTTTTTATTTGGGTTTTTATCTTCTTAGCATATGGAACAACACCACTTGTTTCCTCCCTTAATACTAAAAATGAAATTAATAAATTAAGTTATTTTATAAAGTTCGGAAGAAATGTTTCCATATTGCTAGGTTTAGGATCATTTTTAATTTTGTACATAAGTAGTGGTTATTTAATTTCGACTTTTCAACCTACACCAAATATACAGCTACTTTCTACTGATTATCTAGTCTTTAGATGTATAGGACTACCATTTTATTTAGTAAATATGCATTCCACTGCTGTATTGAGGGGTTTAAAGTATGCAAAAATTACTTTTTATAGTTCATTAATAGTATCAATCTCAAATATATTTTTTAGCTTATTTTTTGGACTATTCCTAGGTTTTGGTGCTGGCGGGATTGGATTTGCTAGTTCACTCGCCTTTTTTTGTTCTTCCATTTATTCAACAATTATTCTAAAAAAACAATTAAGTGATATTCCTTCCACTGAAGAGCAAATAGACAAACCTAGTTTACGAAAAAAATTTTTTAGCGTTGGAACATATATTTTGATTAGATCATTATTTCTTACCTTGTTCATGGCATATTTAAGAAATAGAGCTTCCCTAATGTCTATGCAGGAAATAGCCTTGCAACACATCTTGCTTCAGTTATGGTCAATAGGTTATATTTTTGTTGATGCAATTGCGATTGCTTCTCAAACACTAATTTCTGAACTTGTTTCAAAAAAAGAAAAATACCAAAAATCCAGATTACAAAAAGAACTTGTGTCAGTAACAACAGCGATATCTTTCATCCTTGCGTTAATAACTCTTTTATTTTTAGATAATTTTGTTGAAATGTTTGGGGATGACAAATTTGATCTATATATCGATTTACAATTAACAGTTCTTGTTGCTCTAAGTCTATTTATAGGTTGTTACGCATTTCTTTGGGACGGTGTTCTTCTAGGACTTGATAGGGCTAAAGAATTTTCTTTTCTTACTGTGGCTTCTTCAGTTTCTGGATTTTTAGTTTGCACTTACCTATTAAGAACACAGAATACAATATCAATACTTTGGATTGGTTTAAATGTTAGTTTGGTATTTAGATCTTTACTTGGATATATATATCAGAAATAAATTATTTGACGGCTTTAAGAACGGGTCTTTCTAAGTAGTAACTTAGTATTTGTAATTCTTGTGAGAGATCGACAGATCTAATTTGAACATCTGGAATATTCTTTAATAATACTGGAGCAAAATTTAAAATTGACTTTACCCCACAGTCGACTAGTTGATCCGCAATTTCTTGAGCAACTTTTCCAGGTGTTGCAATAATGCCAATTGCAACATTGTACTTTTCACAAACACTTTTTATATCAGATGTGGACTTAACTACAAGGCCAGCTATTTGTTTATCGATTTTTTTTGGATCGTCATCAAATAAGCCGACAACGCCAAATCCTCGTTCTTGAAATCCTCCATAATGTGCAAGTGCTGATCCAAGGTTACCAACTCCAACTATTACAGCGCTCCATCCTTCGACCAAACCAAGTTCTAATTGAATCTGATTTCTCAATGTTGAAATATCATATCCTACACCTCTAGTTCCTAATGTGCCTAAATACGATAAATCTCTACGAACTTGAGCATCATTTACTTTTGCAATTTCTGCTAATCTTTTAGAAGAAATTCCAATATTTTCTTCACCAATTTGTTCTAAGCATTGAAGATATAGAGGTAACCTCTTTACTGTTGCTGGTGGTATATTGCTATTTTCTTTCACTAATGCACAATCTAATAACAATATAAAAATAAGGTAAGTTACATTTAAAATATTTTATTTTTACTTAAATTTATGATTTATTAATAAATAAGGTATTTTTAGGTCATAAATCATGAAAAATAAGGAAATATTCGATGTTTTAATTATAGGGGCAGGTCCCTCTGGATCAAATACTGCAATTTCTTACAAAAATTTAAATCCTGATTTAAAAGTTGGAATTATTGACAAAGCTATTTTTCCAAGAGATAAATCTTGTGGTGATGCAATTGGTCCTGGGGTAATTAATGCTTTAAAAAGATTTAACAATGAACATATACTTGACGGTGAACCTGAGGTTATCTCAACATCTTTATTTGGTCCTGATAATATAGGAATCCAAAATTATATTCCAAAAGTTAAAAACAAAGATGATTCTGTTGTTTACGTTATCCCAAGATATGAACTCGATAATAGAATTTTTGAAATTGCAAAAAATCTTGATGCACATTCATATGAGGGTGTTAGGTATTTAAATTATGAACAAACTGAAAATGAAGATATTTTAAAAGTAGAGATCGAAAATAGTGATAAAGAAAAAAAATTCTTATTCACAAAATTGTTGGTAGGTGCAGATGGTGCAAATTCAAGAGTTAGAAAAAGTTTAGATTTAAAACAAAATAGTGATATACACAAAGCAATTGCTATAAGAGCCTATATTGACAGTCCAAATTATTTAGAAATATTTAAAGAAAGAACGCTTATGTTTGAAATCAATGTCTCAGCATTAAAAGGTTATGCTTGGGCGTTCCCTAGCAAAGGTAATTTAATAAATATTGGTATTGGTATGCCATTAAATTTATTTAAAAAAGACAAAATGGATATTAATGAAATGCTTGATAGCTTTATACGTACATTGGAATCAAAAGGAGTAATTGTTGATAACTTAAGGATGGAAAAAAGTTATATGCTTCCTTTTGCTTCCTCTAGACCAAAACTTGCACATGATAAAGTAGCTCTTGTAGGAGATGCCGGTTCAATGATCAACCCTATGAGCGGAGAAGGTATTTTTTACGGCATGGAAGCAGGATATTTACTTGCAAAAGAAACATTCGGTTCATTAAATTCAAAAAAAGAAAATAATCTAAATAATAAATTAAAAAAATATGAAAGAGCCTTAAATAAAAGATTTGGAATGCATTTTCTTAGCTGTACAGTTGCTCGATTAGTTTTGCAAAGTCCTTTTATGACAAAGAGATTACTTAAGATTGCATCTGTTGATAAAAACACTATTAATTTTGTTGTTGAGCTCTTGTTTGATGAAGCAAGACTGACGATTAAAGAGACTTTTTTACTAGCTTTTAAATTTATTTTACCCTTTAAAACATTAAGGTTTTTCAGTAAATCTCCAGCGTTTTCCCTGTAGCAAAAAGCTAGATCAGTACTAAAATAGAAACATACATTGTGAAATATTTCACAAATAGGGAGGGAATGTGATTAATTGGTTACCAATTTTGGTAATGCTATTTATTGGTATCGGCTTTGCGATTGCTTCACTTGGGGTCAGCTATCTTTTGTCTCCAAAAAACCCTACACCTGAGAAATTAACACCTTATGAGTCTGGCATTTTTCCTGAAGAAGAGCCATCACAAAGATTTCCAGTCAAATTTTATATGGTCGCTATGTTGTATATTGTTTTTGATATTGAAATAATATTTCTTTTAGCTTGGGCAACGCAATTTGAACAACTTGGCTGGTATGGAATAGTTGTCATTTTCATATTTACATTCTTTGTACTTGAGACACTCTATTATGTCTGGAAAAGAAATGTTCTTGATTGGAATGTTCCAAGAAGACAAAGATATCATGATCCAGTTTCTAGCTATGAAGGAGCTAAAGAATAATGTTTTCACCTGATAATATATTCACAACAACTATTGATAAAGCCGTGCGTTGGTCAAGAACTCAATCTATGTGGCCTGTTACTTTTGGTCTTGCATGTTGCGCTATTGAAATGATGGCTGCAGGATCTGCAAAATACGACTTGGCAAGATATGGAATGGAGGTATTTAGAGCATCACCAAGACAGGCTGATTTAATGATAGTTGCTGGCAGAGTTTCTCAAAAAATGGCACCAGTATTGAGACAAGTATATGACCAAATGGCCGAGCCAAAATGGGTAATAGCAATGGGTGCTTGCTCTTCAACTGGGGGGATGTTTAATAACTACGCCCTTGTACAAGGTGTTGACCATATAGTTCCTGTAGACATATATGTACCTGGATGTCCACCTGGACCACAATCATTAATGCATGGAATCTTAACACTTCATCAAAAAATTATGGATAGAGAGATAAATAGATAATGAAAGAAAATCTCGATATATCAATTGAAGATTATTTTCAAAAAGTTGAAGAATTGAAAAATGATGGATATGAAATGATGGTTGATTTAACTGCTATAGATTGGTTTAGAAAAAAAGAACCTAGGTTTGAAGTTGTTGTAAACTTTCTCTCCGTTTCAAAAAACAAAAGAATTTCCATCAAAGTTAAATTGAACGATGAGTTAACAATTCCATCAATCACAAGCCTTTATCCAAGTGCAAATTTTTATGAAAGAGAAGTATTTGATATGTTTGGAATTAATTTCGAAAATCATCCTGATTTAACAAGAATTCTTATGCCTGATGATTGGGTGGGACACCCTTTAAGAAAAGATTATGGGACAGGAAGAATACCAGTTCAATTCAAAAATGCACCAAAGGTTGATTAGTGATGGAAGAATATAAAGATGATGTAAAAGATGTAGATTTCTGGGCTACTAACTCAGAAGAGGGTGGGTGGAACATTTCTTCAACCGATGAAGGATCTCAAAAAATGTTGGAACAAGAAGACGAAGTAACAACAAAAATTCAAATGGGTTCCGAAGTTATAAATGACTATTTTATTGATGATGACATTTCTGATGATGAAAGAATGATTTTAAATATGGGACCTCAGCATCCTTCAACCCATGGTGTCTTGAGGTTACAAGTAGAACTTGAAGGAGAAGTCGTAAGAAGAGTACAGCCTGTAATTGGATATCTTCATACTGGAATGGAGAAAACAGGAGAAGAGTTAAATTACTTTCAAGGACCTACTAATACAACAAGGATGGATTATCTCTCTCCTTTTTTTAATGAACTTGTTTTTTCATTAGCTACTGAAAAACTATTAGATATTGAAGTTCCTGATAGAGCATCAACCATAAGAATATTAATGACAGAACTAAATCGAATTTCATCACACCTTGTTGCATTGGCAACTGGAGGAATGGATATCGGAGCATTATCAATGATGATTTTTGGGTTTAGAGAAAGAGAATTAATTCTTGATTTTTTCGAAAAGACAACAGGACTCAGAATGAATCACAATTTTATAAGACCGGGTGGTGTCGCAGCAGATTTACCAGATGATTGGCAAAAAGACATTGAAAAGATATTGAAGGTTATACCTGAAAAACTAAAAGATTACGATGAAATGCTTTTAGACAACCCCATTTGGCAAGGAAGACTTAAGAATGTTGGAATATTAACCACTGAAGAATGTTTGGCATACGGCATTACAGGTCCAAGTCTCAGAGCTAGTGGTTATGCTTGGGACTTAAGAAAAATGCAACCTTATTCAGGTATAGAAAAATATGAGTTTGATATACCCGTTTTTGAAGAGGGAGATGTCTTTGCAAGATGGAGAATTAAAGTTTTAGAAATTTTTGAAAGTTTAAAGATTGTTGAACAAGCTATGGCAAATATGCCTAAAGGCCCCTTCAAAATTCAAGATAAAAAAATAACTCCTCCACCAAGAAAAAGACTTGATGAGTCAATGGAAGCTTTGATTCATCATTTCAAAATATACACAGAAGGCTTTAAAGTTCCAGAAGGAGAAGTATATACCACAGTTGAATCTCCCAGAGGAGAGTTGGGTTGTTTTATTGTTTCAGACGGATCATCAAAACCTTATAGGATGCACGTAAGAGGACCATCCTTCTGTAATCTTCAAGCTTTACCAGTGGTAATGTCAGACAGTCCAATTGCAGACGCAGTTGCAGCAATAGCTTCTTTAGATCCAGTTTTAGGAGATGTTGATAGATGAGTTGGGAAAAAGAATTGATTGATAAAGCAAATGAAATTATAGAAATGTATCCTCAAAAAAGATCGGCTTTAGGACCACTTCTATATCTAGCACAAGAAAAAGATGGCTATATATCAAATGATTCAATTGTAGAGATCAGTAATCTTGTTGGCATTACTGAAGTTCAAGTAAAGTCAGTTGCATCCTTTTACTCTATGTACAAAGAAGAGCAAACTGGAAAGTATTTATTAAGCGTTTGTAAATCAATCTCTTGCGAAATAAATGATTCAAGAAGTGTGATAGATTCTGTCAAAAACTTTACAGGCCTAGAAAATTATGAAACAGACACTGAGAAGGTTTTTACTTTTGAGGAAGTTGAGTGTATCGGTGCTTGCGGAGGAGCACCTGCTGTTCAGGTTAATTACGAAACAGTTGAAGGATTGACATCTGAAAAGTCAGTCCAAATGTGTGAATGGCTTAAAGAAGAACGACCCGAAATAATTGTAGCTGATGAACTTCAAGAAAAATTTGGAGGTGTGAAGTCATTTGACTGGGCAATTAAAGACAATACAGGCACATCTTATTCCGTTCCTGGATTTCAAAATATCGGCACTGCAAAGGAAAAAAGTCAATGAAAGAAACCTTATTACTAACAAAGCATATGCGTGAATTTCCTGAAAATAGCCATCAAATTGAAATATATGAAAAAAATAATGGTTATAGTGCACTCAAAAAAGTTTTAAAAGAAGGCAATCCTGAAAATGTTATTAATGAGATTAAAGACTCGAACATAAGAGGTCGTGGAGGAGCAGGCTTTCCAACAGGAGTAAAATGGGGTTTTTTAGCAGAAAATGAGGACAGATATCTTGTAATTAATGGGGATGAATCTGAACCCGGTACATTCAAAGACAGAATTTTACTTGAGAGAGATCCACACCAGTTAATTGAAGGTGTAATAATCACATGCTTTGCTTCAAATATCAAAAAAGCATTTATCTACATAAGAGGTGAGTATGCAAAGCCAGCAAGAAGAGTGCAGGATGCAGTTCAGCAAGCATATGAAAAAGGATATTTGGGGAATAATATATTAGGAACAAATTTTTCCTTGGATGTTGTAGTTCATCTTGGAGCAGGTGCGTACATATGTGGTGAAGAAACAGCTCTTTTAAATTCACTTGAAGGAAAAAGAGGAGAGCCAAGACTTAAACCACCTTATTTTCCAGCAGTAATGGGACTATACAACAAACCAACACTAGTTAATAATGTAGAAACAATATCTTCAGTTCCTTGGATAATTCAAAATTCAGGAAAAGAGTATTCAAAACTTGGTGTTGAAGGATCAACGGGGACAAGAATTTTTAGCTTGTCAGGCCACGTAAATAATCCTGGAAATTTTGAAATTGAAATGGGAAAAAGCTTTGGTGAATTTATTGATACATTTGGTAAAGGAATTAAAAATAACAAAAATGTAAAAGCTTACATTCCTGGAGGTGCTTCAGCGCCATGGTTCACCGGTGATCAATTAGATATAAAAATGACGATTGATGATGTTGCAAATGCAGGATCAATGTTGGGTTCTGGAGCAATAGTTGTGATGGATGAAGATACTAATTTAGTTTATGCGGCAAAGAGTATCGTGAGTTTTTTTGCTCATGAATCATGTGGGCAATGCACTCCTTGTAGAGAAGGAACAACTTGGCTAGAAATGATTTTAGAAAGAATCGCAAGCGGCAGAGGTAGACTTTCTGACATTAGTTTGTTGATTGATATTTGTGACAATATTTCACCTGGATTGGATTGGCCACCAAAAATGACAACAATATGTCCACTTGGTCCTTCGGCTGTATCTCCAATAACATCATTGCTGAATAATTTTTCAGAAGAGATAACAAATATGCTCCCAACAAAAATTCCAATTACACAATGACGGATCAAATAAAGATAAATGTTAATGGTTCTGAAATTAGTTCAAAACCTGACCAACTAATTATTGAAGCTTGTGAAGACTCTGGTATTCACATACCAAGGTTCTGCTGGCATAAACGCATGGATCCTGTTGGAATGTGTCGTATGTGCTTGGTTGAGATTGAAACTCCAAGAGGTAAAGCTCTTGTTCCATCATGTACAACCAAAGTCTCAGAAGATTTAGTCGTAGACACTGAATCTGATGTTGTAAAAAAAGCTCAAGAAGGAGTTTTAGAGTTTTTATTGATTAACCATCCTTTAGACTGTCCGGTTTGTGATAAAGCTGGAGAATGTCCTTTACAAGATCAAACAATGGCTTATGGACCAGGAGAATCAAGATTTGTCGAAGACAAAAGACATTTTGAAAAACCTATCCCTATTTCAGAAATAATTTTACTTGATAGAGAGAGATGTATTTTATGTGCCCGTTGTACTCGATTTTCTGATGAAATATCTGGAGATCCACTTATTGAATTTATACAAAGAGGAAATAAAACACAAGTAAATACTTTTCCTGATGAGCCTTTTAGATCGTACTTCTCAGGCAATACAGTACAAATTTGTCCAGTTGGCGCCTTAACATCATCTTCCTATAGATTCAAAGCACGCCCTTGGGATTTAAAGAAAGTTTCATCAACCTCTAATTGTTCTTCAGTTGGTGATTCGGTTGAATTAAATGTCTCTCAGAACAAGATGCTAAGGATTTTAGGTGAGGATAATGAATTCACAAATCAAGGATGGCTTTCTGACAAAGGGCGATACAACTTTGAATATTTACATTCGGAAAAGAGAATCGAAACACCATTACTTGTTAAAAATTCAAACAAGGAATCAACTATCAATGAAACTATGGAGTTAATTAGTAATGAAATATTTACAAGTGACAATCGGAACATAAGTTTTATTGTTGGACACAACTCTACTAATGAAGAGTATTATGCATTAAATAAATTTGTAAAAAACCTTAATAAAGTTAAAAATGGAAACTCTGTTGGCAGTATAAATTTATATCTTAGTGATGATTATTTATACAATGGGTTTTTCAATGATGATTACTCACTTGGAGAAATTAAAGATTTAGATTCGGCTGACACCATAATTTTGTGGGCCCAAGATATTAAAGACAATCTTCCAACTCTTTATTTAAGAATTAAACAGGCCGTCAGAAATGGAAAAAAATTATTAATATTTGGCCATACAAATACTGCAATCAAACAACTTTCGGAAGAATATTATGGTGAAAATATTGTCACAAATAATTTTGAATTTAATGTCGAAATATCAGATATACCAAATTTATCCAAATATATTGACGGAAAAGATGTTTTAGCTATTGTTGGAAAATCCTCTCCACTTCAAAATGTAAATCCAATTTTCCAATTGGTTAAACATTTAGATGAAAATTCCAATTTAAAAATACTTAATTGTTTTTCAAAAGGCAACACACTTGGAGCATTACAAAATTTAGATATTGTAAAAGGTCTGAATGAGTTTGTAACAGAATTTGATAGTAGTAAAAAAAATATTGTCTTTACTGTAGGCTCCAACCCCGTAAATAATTCAATTTATAGCCACAAAGTAAAGGACACTTTAATTGATGCAGATTTTGTAGTTTCTCTTGATTTGTTTAAAAATGAAACAACCGAACTATCAGATATTATTCTTCCGACAACAACATTTGGTGAAAAGGAAGGCACATTCACAAATCTTGAAATGAGAACGCTAATGCAAAATAAAATATTACCTACTCCTGGTTCTGCATTAAATGAATGGGAATATTGGTTGATTCTATCAAACAAAATGAATTTATTAGAATCTTATGAAACCGAAGAAGAGTTAAATTCCATGTTGTGTAAAGACTACATTGATAATGGTAATACCCCATCTTTTGATAATTTGAATAAACCATCTAATCTTGATGGAATTTTAAACTCAAAGACAATCAATATTGAAGTAGAAAATGTTGATTCTACAAATCTTGAAATATTATTTGTTCATAGACTTTATGGAGATACTTCATCACAAATCAATTCTCCCTCAATTTCTATGCTTGGTTCTGAAAGATTCATTGAAATGAATTCAGCAACTTACTTTGGATCCTATATGCTTAATAGCGACGTAGTAACTTTAATACAGGGTAATAATTCGATTCAAGTTAACGTTAATATTAACGAAAGTCTTCCTGATAATCTCTTAGTAGTTCCAATAAACAGAAGGGGATTCCAAAATCTTAATCCCGAGAAAAAAGTGGAATTAGAGGCAGCAAAAAGTCGGGAGCAATTAAGTGTCACCTGAAATTATTCTTGCATTAATTAAACCACTTCTAGTTTTGGGACTTTTACTAACCAATACAATTATTCTTATTTGGTTAGAAAGAAAAGTTGTTGCGGGGATGCAATCAAGAGTTGGTCCTGATAGAGCTGGTCCATTTGGAATATTACAAACTTTAGCAGATGCGATAAAACTTTTGTTAAAAGAGCAAATCTTACCTATAAAAGCTGATAAAGCTATGTATTTATTAGCTCCTATTATTGCGTTGGTTCCATCTTTTTTAATATTTATGATAATTCCATTAGGCCCTGGTTTTGAGTTAACAATTGGTGAGGAATCTCAATTTATTAATATGGTGGGTGCAGATATTAATGTCGGCGTTTTATTTTTTCTTGCAATTAGTTCATTGGCAGTTTACAGCGTAGTTTTAGCAGGATGGTCTTCTGGATCAAAATATCCGTTACTAGGCGGTGTAAGAGCTTCTGCCCAAATGATTTCATACGAAGCTGCAATGGGTCTTTCATTAGTACCAATTATTTTGTATTCAGGATCTATGTCAATGTCAAAAATTGTTGAGAGTCAATCAGGATATTTATCTAGCCCAATTCCCATAGTTAATTCAATAATTGGATTCATTCCTAACTGGAACATTTTTCCACAATTTTTAGCTTTTGGAATATTTTTCATCGCCTCAATCGCTGAAGTAAACCGAGCTCCTTTTGATCTTGTAGAAGCAGAGCAGGAATTAGTTGGTGGGTTTCATACAGAATATTCAGGTTTCAGATTTGCAATGTTTTTTTTAGCTGAATATATAAATATGTTCAATATGTGCGCAATAACAGCAACTTTCTTCTTGGGTGGATGGTTAGGCCCAACCTTCGCTGGAGTTTTACCACCGTTTTTATCAGCAATAATGCCAACAATATGGTTGGGCGTTAAAACTTTCGGTCTATTATTTGTTTACTTCTGGATCAGAGCAACACTCCCAAGACTAAGATATGACCAACTTATGGAGTTAGGGTGGAAGAGACTTATACCTATATCACTAATATGGCTAATGATTTCATCAATTGTGCTTGGTATTAGAGAGTTTGGACTACCTTGGAGTTAGGAAAATTATGAGTGCAGGTTACGACTTAGTTAAAGGATTGAAGGTAACTTTTAAAGAGCTATTCAAAAAATCCGTAACGGATAAATATCCTAAAGAATTTAGAAATAAACCACAAAGATTTCATGGAAGGCATGTTTTAAATAAATATGAAGATGGAATGGAAAAATGTATAGGGTGTGAACTTTGTGCTGGAGTATGTCCTGCGCAGTGTATTTACGTCAGAGGTGAGGATAATCCTGAAGAACAACCAATAAGCCCGGGTGAGAGATACGGTTTTATCTATGAAATAAATATGCTTAGATGCATTTATTGTGGTTTGTGCGTTGAAGCTTGTCCTACTGAAGCTATAACCATGACATCTTTATTTGAGATGAGTGTTGGTTCTCGAGATGAAGCAGTATTTGATAAAGAGGTCTTATTGGTAGGAGATGATGGAAATCCAAATGTTCATGAGGAGCAAACAAAATTAACAAATTTTAATGAACTAAAAACAGCTGATGGATGGATGAGAGCAACATCATCGAATGGTAATCCAGACTATCAAAATATTACAAGCTGGACAGGGTCCCTTGGAGTTGGAAAAAGAGATCCTGAAAAGGGTCAATTTTTAGAAGAAGAATAGAGTGACAGATTTACTGCTATTTGCGATTCCTGGATTGTTTATAATTCTAGGAGCACTTATAGTAATTTTTGCCAAAAATCCAGTTCACAATGCAATGGGACTAGTGCTTACACTCACATCGCTAGCTATTTTATATATCTCTCTTAACGCAACTTTCGTTGCCATGGTTCAAATGTTAGTTTATGCAGGCGCTGTAATGACCTTATTTTTGTTTGTCATAATGATGATTGGTGTTGACAAACCAGAACAATCTAAAGAGGAAATAAAAGGTCAAAAATTACTAATATCCGGAACTTTAATTTTATTAGTTTCGGTTGTAGTCTTTATTGGTTTAGAAAATGGATTAAATTGGAACTTGTTATTTCCTCAATCTCAAAATACATTTGAAGGTACACCGTCACTATTAGCATCTGCAATGTTTACGTCGTGGGTCTTTCCCTTTGAAGTTATATCAATACTCTTGATCGTTGCTACAACTGCAGCATTAGCTTTAGCTTATGAGTTTAGAAAAAGAGAGAATAATGATTGAAGTAACCTCTGATTGGTATCTAACTCTATCAGCCATACTTTTTTCAATTGGATTCCTCGGTATGATGATTCGTAAAAATGCATTGATTATGTTTATGTGTATTGAGCTTATGCTTAACGCTGTAAATTTAACATTTATCACAGCTTCAAACCATTTGGGATTAGTAGATGGTCAAATTGCAGTCTTTTTTGTATTAGTTGTTGCTGCTGCAGAAGTTGTAGTTGGTCTTGCGATAATTGTCTCAATATTTAAAAAACAAGAATCAGCGTCTGTTGACATGTTAAGTTCCTCGAAGGGATAAATTTGGAAATTTTAATTCTAGGAGTGTTACTAATTCCGTTTCTTACATCGTTACTTTTAAAAGTTGCTGGAAAGTATATGAATGAGTTACTTACAAATTTTGTAACTTTGAATGCTTCCCTTTTATCTGTAGCTGTATCTTTTTTCTTATTTGGATATATTTTTTTGGATAAATTCAAACCACTTAATTTTGAGCTCTTTGAGTGGTTTCCTGAACCACAAATAGTATTTGAATTTTATTTAGATGGACTATCTGGGGTAATGATGGTTTTAATTTCTACTTTAAGTCTTGTAATTCAACTTTTTTCAACCTCATATATGAGCAATGATGAAAAATACACAAAATACTTTGAATATTTCAATTTTTTTGTTTTTTCAATGTTACTGCTTGTATTGTCTGGAAATTTTTTAGTAATGTTTTTTGGATGGGAACTAGTTGGATTAAGCTCTTATCTCTTAATATCTTTTTGGTCAGAAAAGAAATCAGCATCAAAAGCAGGAAATAAAGCATTTATTTTAAACAGGATAGGAGACTTTGGATTTCTTATTGGTCTCATGATGATTTTAAATTATTTTGAAACCTTTAACTTTTTGAGTATATTTGAAAACACTCTAAAAACAAGACCTGAAAACTTAGATCTTATGATTTTGTTTTTACTTTTAGGTGCTTTTGGAAAATCTGCTCAGTTTCCTTTATTTAGCTGGTTACCAGACGCAATGGAAGGACCAACACCTGCAAGCGCATTGATTCATGCCGCAACAATGGTTACTGCCGGTGTGTTTATGCTGGTTAGAATTTCACCAATTTTGCAATTTTCTGAAATAGGAAGTATTACAATCATAAGTCTTGGACTTTTAACAGCTCTAATTTCTGCTTTCGCTGCGATAAATCAAGATGACATAAAAAAAGTTTTGGCTTACTCAACTATTTCACAACTTGGATTTATGTTTATTGCTATTGGAGCAGGAGCCTATGTTGCAGCAATATTTCATCTTGTAACACATGCGTTTTTTAAAGCATTACTATTTCTTGGAGCAGGGGCTGTAATTCATGAAATGCATCATGAACAAAATATTTATAAAATGGGCGGACTTAGAAAAAAAATGCCAGTAACTGCTGCAATGATGGGAATTGGAACTTTAGCAATATCTGGTATCCCACCCTTAGCAGGGTTTTGGTCAAAGGACGAAATACTAGCCTCGGTATTTTCTAGAGGAGGTATTTATTATGGATTCTGGGCTTTATCTCTTTTAGCTGCATTAATGACTGCTTTTTACATGGGAAGGCACTGGTTATTAATTTTTGTGAAAGAGCCATCCAATGAATTAGACAGTGTAAATGAAGCACCAAAAAATATGACAAGGCCTTTGATTCTACTTGGCCTTTTTTCTATATTTATTGGATTTATAAACACACCTTTTTTTCATGGTTTAGAAAAAGTGTTACACGAAACTCTTTACAACGTAGAAGTTACACACCTTCCAAAAGGTATAACTCTCGCAGTTTTGGCATTTCTATCAATTGGTGCAGGTTTTACAGGCCTTGCGCTCGCATACTTGATTTATATCTTTGATATTTTTAGCTACTTTAAAATAAAAATACCTTTTTTAAAACAATTCAAAAAGCTTTCAAAAGACGTTCTTTATTTAAATAAAATTGGAAATCTAATTTTTGTAAAAGGCTTGAAATCATTATCAAGAAAAGTCGCTGTAAGTGTTGATGGTATGACTATTGATGGATTTATAAATGGAGTAGCAAAGTCGTTTTTGAAATCATCCCGACAAATTTCCTTTTCACAAACTGGTCTTGTTAGAAGCTATGTTGTGTATTTTGGACTTTTCATGTTAGTACTTATTTTTGTATTTTTATTATCACCTGGAGTCTTATCATGATAAGTTTGATTTATAGCTTTATATTCCTTCCAGTAATCAATTCAATATTAGTTTTTCTTATTCCGGACAGAAGGAAAGAACTCTTCAGACCTTTGACAATTTATTTAAGCCTGATCCCATTAGGTCTCTGTTTGTATATGTTTGTAAACCAAAATTTAAAAACAAGCTTTTTAGAAGTTGATTCAATACCTTGGATTACAGCATATGGAATAGATTTGATTATTGGATTTTCTGGAATGTCATTTTTATTAATTACATTGAATTGTTTACTTGTATTATTGTCAATTCTTTCAGTAAATCAAGAACATGCAGAAAGTAAAGGATTTCTTGGATCAATCATGCTCTTACAAGCTGCTGTAAATGGAGTATTTTTGGCAGGTGATTTAGTTTCATTATTCATATTTTTTGAAGCCTTGCTAATTCCAATGTATTTCTTGATGGGTATTTGGGGTGGAAGTAATAGAAGATATGCAACAATTAAATTTATTTTATATACAGTCTTTGGTTCAATTTTTATACTCGCTGGAACAATATATACAGGAGTTTTGAGCTACATTTCATCTGGAAAATTTGCGCTTGATTTTGAATCAATAGCATCTATGTCAATTACTACTAGCCAGTCAGAAATATTATTTTTACTATTCACATTTGGTTTCCTTGTAAAAGTACCTTTATTTCCTCTTCACACCTGGTTACCAGATGCTCACGTGGAAGCACCAACCGCGGGAAGTATTTTGTTGGCTGGAGTTCTTTTAAAAGTTGGAGCCTATGGAATCTTAAGAGTATCAATTCCTTTTTTTACAGAAGGATTTCTTAGGTACCAATTCATAATTGCATTTCTATCTGTTGTAGGGATAATTTATGGTGCAATCATAGCAATTGTTCAAATAGATATTAAAAAACTGATTGCATATTCCTCAATAAGCCACATGGGATTTGTAATGCTTGGTATTTCAGCAGGAAGATACTTAAGTCTTGAAGGTGCTGTAATTCAAATGATAAATCACGGCATAACTTCTGGTGCATTATTTATGCTTGTTGGATTTTTGTATGATAGAAGACACACAAGGAGAATTTCAGATTTTGGGGGTTTGAAAAAATCAATGCCGATATATGCATCCATATTTTTATTTACCTCATTTGCTTCGATAGGATTACCAGGACTTAATGGATTTGTTGGTGAGTTTATGATTTTAATGGGAAGTTATCCGACTTTTAAAGTTCTTACCTCATTTGCAGCATTTGGTGTTGTCCTTGCAGCAATTTATATGCTTTGGGCTTATCAAAGAATGTTTAATGGACAATTAGATAATGATGAAAATTCTGTATTAACAGATTTAAATTCAAAAGAACTGGTAGCAATAAGTCCATTACTTGCTTTAATGTTATTCATTGGGATATATCCAAGCTTTATAGAAAGCTACGTTGTTCAAGATGTATCAGTAATTTATGAATCAATTAGTAATCTCATAGGAGTTTCACAATGAGTGAAATTAGCGTAGCAATAGGTTTTAATTTAATAGTAATTTCTCCAACCATAGCTTTAGTTGGTACAGCTTTGGTTCTTCTATTTTTTACAATTACTATTGAATCAAATGAACTTGTAAAACAATCAATTACGTTCATAGGAATGCTTATTACCGCTTTTTGTGTATTTTTAAAGTTTGGATTGTTTTTTGAGAATGGAATAAGTTCATACTTCACTCAAAAAATTTTATTAGACGAATTTTCTCTTTTTGGAAATGTCTTAATTTCACTAATTTTATTATTTAATTTTTTACCAATTTGGGATTCATCAAAACAATTAAAAGAAAAAACAACAGAGGCAATAATTCTAACTCTAATGAGCGCTTCTGGCTTTATGTTAATGGTTGACTCCGAAAATTTAATAATGTTATTTATTGGTTTGGAGATTGGATCAATTAGTTTATATGCTCTTGCTGGTCTGAATAGAGGTGACAAGCTTAGCAATGAGGCTTCCCTTAAGTATTTCCTATTAGGATCACTCGCATCTTGTATATTGATTTACGGTGTCTCTTTAGTCTATGTATCTTTTTCAGTTTTTAGTGTTTACAACTTTGCTATAGGTATCGCCTATGTTGGACCTGATTCTGTGCCACTTACAACGTCAATAGGTGTATTACTTATTTTTATTGGCTTACTTTTTAAAATTGCTGCTGCACCTTTTCAATCCTGGGCTCCTGACGTTTATCAAGGTTCACCAACGGGATATGTTGGATTTATGTCTTCAATAGCTAAAGTTTCATCATTTATTGTTATTGCAAGAATTTGTTTGGTATCAATAAACTTTATCATTGAAGATTTCAATATCTTCTTTTTAATAGTTATTATTTCTTCTGCTCTTATTGGTTCTTTATTTGCATCTATACAAGAAGATCTAAAAAGACTTTTAGCTTACAGTGGTGTAGTCCAGTCAGGATTTATTTTATCTGGAATTGTAGCAGGTGTAAATGGAACAAGTGCATCTATGTTTTATCTCTTTACCTATATACTCCAATTAATTGGAATATTTATAATTTTTTCAATTATAAATGGAAAACTATCATCAGAATTTAACATTCAAAGTATTCAAGGATTATTTACAAATAATCGGTTTCTGGCAGCTTCATTTTGTGTATTTATGTTTGGTTTAGCGGGAATTCCTTTAACAAGCGGATTCGTCTCAAAATTTATATTGTTAACAAACTTATGGGCTTATGAAAAATATCTCATTGTTTCAATTCTTTTACTGTCAACAGTTGCAGGATTTTATTTTTACTTGAGGCCAATTTGGATGGCAACTATCGAAAAGACAGAAGCACCTATAGAGACATTAAAATTAAAAAAATCAGAATATTTTGTAATTACAACTTTAGCGACACTGACTATATTTTTTGGCCTTGTTCCTAGCTCATTGATAAATATTTCAAGATGGATAGTACAGAATTATCTATGAACTTAATTTTTACAAATAGTCCACCAGTTTTTCATCACCAAGGCGGATGGGACGAAATGCTAATGTTTTTAATTCCAGCTCTTTTACTTACATGGCTAAGAAAAAAACAGAATACTGATAACAATGAAAATGACTAACTAATATATAATCATCTTATGATTGAAATTCAAAACCTAACAATGAAATACAAAAACGGTAAAGGTGTCTCAGATATTAGTATTTCTGTTGATAATGGTGAAGTAAAAGGCTTACTTGGTCCAAACGGTGCAGGAAAATCAACGACGATGAGAAGTTTAATGGGTTTTTTGAAACCATCAGAAGGCTCTCTTTCAGTAGAGGGAATTGACACAATCGAAAATCCTGTTGAAGCAAAAAAAATAATTGGATATTTACCTGGAGATCCCCAACTTCCACAAAATCTTAGTCCTAAATCATTGTTTAAACTTGGTGCTGACATAAGAGGTCAAACTACTGAATATGCAATGGAATTAGCAGAGAAGTTCGAACTTGAAGTAGATCAATCTTTAAAAGAATTATCTAAAGGAAACAGACAAAAAGTTGCCATAATCTTAGCTGTACAGCATAGACCAAAGGCTTTAATTTTGGATGAGCCAACTTCTGGTTTAGACCCCTTTCACCAAAGGTCATTTTTTGAAATAATTGAAGAATTTTCTAATAATGGCGCATCCATACTTTTGTCATCCCATATAATCTCTGAAGTTGAAAAAGTTGCTAAGTCAATGGCGGTTTTGAGAGATGGAGCAAAAGTTTACGATGAAACTTATGAAACATTTCTAAATAAGGCACAAGAAGATGGAAAAGATTTAGAAGATGCTTTCTTTTCGTTTTATGACAGAAAGGAATCAAATGCTTAATTATCTTAAATATATGATCACTGTACCAAGAAAATTCATCTTAAATTGGGCAATATCAGGAGGAGTTTATCTATTGATACTTCCATTAGCTTTTGCAAATTCAAGCGTAGAGAGCCTCCTTATAGATACACAAAGAGAGGCTTTTAGAGGCATGTCTGAGAATGATACAGTTATGAATTTGTTGGGAATACAAGATTGGGATAATGTTTTTACGCTAGAAGGAATGGTAACAACTTATTTCTTAGTTCCATTCGTACCACTTTTAATTGGTACAGCTACAATCATACTTTTAAATAAACTTGGTTCAAAAGCAGAAGAAGATGGAACGTTTGAATTTGTTGCAGCATTACCTATGACAAGATCAACTGTTTATTTATCACAAGCAATTCTTACAGTCCTCTTTGGTTTATTTGTTACTTTTGCATGGACAAACATAATGTTTATTCCAATAGCAACTATGGAACTTAGCCAGACACTTGATTACGCACCTTTAATGAAAGCAACATTACAAGCTGCATTAGCTGGTGTTAGTTTTGGAGCATTAGGATTTGCTCTTGGAACTTTCACAGGCAAGTCCTCAATGGCATGGGCTTTTGGAGGTGGCTTAATGGCATTTGAATATTTAACAAACTCATTATCTGGGACAAATGATTTCTTTCAATGGTTTGATGATAATCTCTCATCGTTTGGAGCATACGGAAACCCTTATCAAGATGGTTTAATTGGTGAAGATATACTTCTTATAGTTGGAAAAACTCTAATATTTTTGGCAATTGGATTTATTGGATTTAGAAACAGGTCTTTAAATCTTCGATAAATTTTTACATACTAAACTTTCAATAGCTTAAAATAAAAACATGCCGATTTATTCAAGAACAATTACTGTAAAAGGAGATATTGAGTCTGCTTTCAATTTTGTTGCTGATTTTAGAAATCTTGATCAATGGGATACAGCTAGTACAGCTGAGCTAATTACTAATGAGCCAATTAGAGAAGGATCGATATTCAAAGCAAAAACATCTTTTAATGATAGAGAAATGATTATTAATTACGAGGTAGTTGAATGGGGTGCCCCATTGAGAGCCTCATTAAAAGCAGATACAAAAAACTTTACTTTAATCGATACAATATTTTTATCTGCAAACTCAAGAGGTACTGAACTTACTTATTCTGTGAACGTTAAATATAAAGGGATTTTTATGATAGTTGGATTATTTTTTGGTCCTATATGGACAAAGTTAATGAATACACAAATCAAAAACCTTGAGGCAGTTCTTGGTCCGGCCTAAATTATCTTTTTTATTAGTTTTTCTTCTTACAATAAGCTGTCAACCAAGCGAGAATATGTATATGAGTGGAGAAATTAATGAATTTCCTTCAATTGAAGGAAACAACTTAAATAAAGAAAAAAAAGTTGTTCCAGATGATTTTGTGGATAAAGATCTAATAATTATTGTTGCCTTTCAACAATGGCATCAAGGCTTAGTTGATCAATCAATTAATCTTTTGGAAAACAATCAAATGGATTTAACTCACAATATTATTGAAGTTCCAACAATTAGAAAAACAAATAAATTAAATGAAATATATTTAGATGGTGTAATGAGAGCTGGCATTAGAGACGATAGAATTAGAAATCGCACGATAACTGCTTATTTAAACAAAGAAGAATTTAAGGAAGATCTTGATATACCAAATGAAGAAACAATTTATTGGTTTTTAATAGAAGAGGGAACTAGCAAAATTTTGATCCAAGGTGAAGGAATTATCACTGATAAAGAATTAGAACTAATTCAATCTTATTAAATATTTATTGTTGCCAAGTAAACAACAACTAAAGCACTTAATAACATTACCCCATTCAACATACCTCTCAATGCAGAACTTAACTTTGAAGCAAAGCTATGTAGCCCTATAACTATTCCTGCAATAATAAGAACTAATAGTTCAGCTCCCCACGTTGACATATCATTGTCAATGAAAAGAAAAATTCCTACACCACTTAATAAAGATAAAGAATAAGAGCTCCAAGAAAGAGAGCTAAATGTTTTTCTTAAGGTATTAGTTGTATTTTTTGTTGGATCAATTTTGTATAATTTTGGTGCAAACATCGCCCACATTACCATTGACCCCAACCATATTGAAAGTCCAAGCATGTGAGAAAATTTTAAAATATTTTCCATATATATATCTTACAAAAGGATAAAGATAAAAATAAAAAGGTAATATAAAAATATGGCAAAACTTTATTTTTATTACGCAGCAATGAATGCTGGAAAAAGTACAAATCTTCTTCAATCAGCTCATAACTACGAAGAAAGAAATATGAAAACATTAATTTTTACACCTAAATTAGATGATCGATTCGGAGAAGGCAAAGTTACATCAAGAATTGGTCTAGAAAGAGATGTTGAGAGATTCGAGGGTGAGGATGATTTATATGTTTGGACAGCACATGAACATCAGAGAGAAAAAGTTTCATGCATTTTAGTTGACGAAGCCCAGTTCTTAACACCTAAACAGGTATTACAGTTGTCTCTTGTAGTTGATAAATTGAAAATACCCGTTCTTTGTTATGGTTTAAGAACGGATTTTAGGGGAGAGCCATTTCCCGGTAGTATCTATCTTCTTGGGTGGGCCGATGAGTTAATCGAACTCAAAACTATTTGTAAATCAGGAAAGAAAGCAACTTTTAACGCTCGTCTCGATGAAAATGGAAATAGAGTAACTGAAGGTGATCAAATTTCTATTGGTTTGAATTATGAAGCACAGGCTAGAGATGTTTTTGAATTAGATAAAGTTTCACCTATCGATTATCAAATTCCAGAAGCTAATTAAAACTAGTTTTGTTCTAATGGAGGCTCAGGTCTAGTTGCAAGCCAAACACAGAGTGCTACTCCAAACGAGCCAAAAATTAAATCACCGACTAAAGAAAAAACCAAAAATATAGTTATTGCAAATGTAGGAATAATCATAACTATGGCAAGTTTTTTTGCTCGCCTTGATAATCCCCGATAAGTTTTCCAATTTAAAATCATCGGACCAAACAATCGATGATTCTCAAGCCAATTTGTAAATCTATCTGAACATTTTGAAAATGCCCAAGCAGCAATAAGTATAAAAACTGTAGTAGGGAGGCCAGGAATTAGTATTCCAACATAACCTAAAGAAAGAGACAAAATTCCTAAAGTAAAAAAGAAAGGCTTATGAATCTTTAAAAATATATTTGGAAAAAATCTATACATAATAATCAATAAAAATATTGATGCACCAATGTACAAAAATAGGTTTCGAGGAATTTGTTGTAAAAAATTTTCCATATTTAATTATTCAATAAATCACAAATAATCATAAATTGTGTCAGCTTACAAATACCCTTTTTGCAATAAATTTATCAATACCAAAATAATCACTTTTATTAGTACTAATTGTTATTGAATAATCTCCTGCGTCTGCAACGACTACCTCTGTCCCTGGAAGCATTTCATGAGTCTGTAGAAAACCTATCATTGAAGCATCTTTTTTTAATTCTTCAGTTATTTTCTCAATTGAGTATTTTTTATTTGATTCTACATTTAACAAATTGTTCATCTTTTTTTCTTGATAGTTTGAGTATGGTATTGGATTACCGAATGGACCTGTATTTGGATATCCAAGTAACTTAAGCATTGCTTTTTCTGTAACAGGGCTTAAAACATTTTCCCATCTTGAAGTTTCCTCATAAACTTTGTCCCAAGGTAAATTTAAAACTTCTGAAAGAAATCTTTCGGTAATTCTATGCCTTCTTGAAATACATTTTGCAAGGCATAAGCCAGTGTCGGTAAGCTCTAGACTATCATTTAATTTAATCAAACCACTGTTTTGCATTCTTCCAACAACCTGGGAAACATTTGCTCGACTAACACCGATCCACTCAGCAACTCTTGTTTGTTTTATTTCAATTCCAACTTCTTGTAAGTGAAATATTGCCTCTGCATGGGTATAAAAAGACTTTGGAAATTTTTCAATTTCTTCATGACTTAAAATCAGCTGATCATTTGGGTTATTCGGTGAATTAAGTTCATCTATTTGCATATTGTAACTATGTTAACAGGTATTAACATTTTGGCTATTTAAAGGGTTTCTAAAACACAGGACAGCCAACAACTGCAGTTAATGCTATAAAAGCAAGCCAAATTAAAGGTTCAAATCTACTAATAATTTTTGGATTATCTTCGATTTCTTTAATGTTGTTTTCCATTTCTTTTATTTTAACATTGTTGTAAAATAATAATATGGCTTGTCCCTTTGCATATGTTTTAGTTGCCTTTATGTGGATTGTACGTAACGGAGGAAAACTTTTCCCACGTGCATTAGTTAAGCAGTTTTCAAAGCTCTAACTTTAATTTTTTTTGCATCTTCTACAATTGACACAAGTAGATCTATCGTCTCATTAGATTCATTCAAACAAGGTATGTAAGTCATTTTTTCTCCACCAGAATCCATAAATGTTTTTCTTCCTCTAATGTCAATTTCTTCCAATGTTTCAAGACAATCAGATATAAAAGATGGACACAAAACACCAACGGATTTAGCTCCTTCTGAGGGTAAAACTTCTAGTCTTTTGTCTGTAAAAGGTGTCAACCATCCTGGTCCAATCCTTGATTGGTAGGCAATTTCCCATTCAGAAGTTTTTAATCCTAACTCTTTTGCAATCAAAATTGAAGACTGAACTGTATGTGCCTTATAACAATCTGCAGATCCAAGACTTTCAACTTCGCAACAGTCATTACTCTCAAAACAGTGGGATCCTGTTTCATCTGTCTTTCTTGCTTGTCGCTTAGGTATGCCGTGATAGCTAAATATTAATTTATCAAAATTATGCTCTAGCATGTATTTTCTTACACCTTTGGCTATAGCTTTTATGTATTTTTCATTTTTATAGAAAGGTTTGATAAAATTTAATTCTGCTTCTGGAAAAATTGTATTAGCAAGTCTTTCTACCTCAACCTTCGTTGTGATTGTAGTTGCCATTGCATTATGAGGGTATAATGGTACGACATATATTTTATTGAACCCATTTAGTTTCAAATTATTAAACGCTAATTCAATACTGGGATCTTCGTATCTCATTGCAATCTCAACATGCCAACCAGTCTTTTTAATTAGTTTATTTTTAATATTTAAAGTAGAAATAATTAAAGGAGACCCAGCATTTGTCCAAATTTGTTCATAAGCATGAAGTGTTTGTTTTGGTCTAAAAGGAAGAATGAATAACTTAAGGATTAATTGCTGTAAAAATTTAGGAATATCAACAACATAATCATCTGAAAGAAAAACATCCAAATACTCTCTTACGCTTTTTTTATCAAGTTTTTTTGGAGAACCTAAATTTACTAATAATACTGCTTCTTTTGATTTCATAAGTAACTTACTAATTGTAACTTTTATATAAAAAAATCAATAATTTATAAACCAAAAAAAATTTTTTAAAAATAATTCCTATTAACTTTATTTGTTAACTACTATTAACAGTATACAAGCTAATAAAGGAATTAAATTGAACAAAAAATTTATTGCTTTGATTTCTGTAATGCTTATGGTTTTTGCAGCATGTGCCTCCGAAGGTGAGCAAGGTGCACAAGGACCAGCAGGTGAAGCAGGTCCAGCAGGTCCTGCAGGTGAAGTTTCACAGCAAGCAATTGATGCTGCTGTTGAAGCTGCATTAGCTGAACCTGAAGCAGAAGTTGGAGGAACACTTGTTATCTATAGTGGTAGAAAAGAAAGTTTAGTTGCTGATGTAATTGCAGCTTTTGAAGCTTCTTCTGGTGTAGATGTTGAGGTTAGATATGCAAAGAGTGCTGCCTTAGCAGGAACACTAGAGCTTGAAGGAGCAATTAGTCCAGCTGACATATTTTTCTCACAAGATCCAGTAAGTCTTGGTGTAGTTGCCAAAGCAGGTTTATTTGATAGATTACCAGCTGACTTACTAGACAATGTTCCATCATGGGCTGTTGATAGAAATGGTTTTTGGGTTGGTACATCAGGAAGGTCACGATCATTGGTTGTTGACACTAGAGATGTAACTGATGCAGAGATGCCAAGTGATATCTATGGTCTTGCAGATGAAAAGTTTAGAAATAGATTAGGGCTAGCACCAACAAACTCATCATTTATAGCAATGATTGCTTGCATGATTGAGTCTGATGGTGAAGAGAAAGTTCTAGAGTGGTTAACCGCTATTAATGGACTTGGATATACAGAATATCCAAAGAACTCTCCACAAGTTGCTGCGGCAGATGCTGGTGAGTTAGACATTGGAATGATTAATCACTATTACACATTGAGGGTAGTTGCTGAAAATGGTGATAGTCCTGTCAAAAATGTGTACTTAGATGGTGGTTGTGGCGCTATGGTTATGCCAGCAGGTGCGGGTGTTTTGGCTACAAGTCAAAACAAACCAGCTGCTTTAGCATTTATTGAGTTTTTACACTCAACAAGTGCTCAAGAGCATTTTACTAATACTGTTTATGAGTTCCCTCTCGTTGCAGGTATAACACCAAACGCTTTACTCCCAGAAATTGATAGTTTAAATTCTCCATCGAATTTGAACTGGTCAGCGCTAGCACTTTGGCAGGAAAAGGCTGTCGAATTGATTGCGCAAGCAGGTTTCTAGTCAGTCATTAAATTAACTAGTAAGCTCGAAACCTAATAGAATTCTGGCCAGGGGTTTCTCTGGCCAGAATTTTTCTTTTAATAAGTCAAAATCAAAGATATCCTTAGTATTGTGAAGATACCAAAAAGTTTAATTTCGATAAATTCATTTATATTAATTACCTTTCTAATGCCTGTTATTTATATGCTTTGGCGATTTGTTAATTTTTCAAGATCACTATCAAGTTTCTTTCAATCATGGGATGTTTTTGGATTACTATTTAATACAATTGCAGTATTTATTGCAGTTGTAATTTCAAGTCTTATTGTTGGTTTATTGATATCGATTGTGACAGTTAGGTTCGAGTTTCCAGGGTCCAAAATTTTATTTGCTCTATGTGCATTACCATTAGTAATTCCCTCATATATAGGTGCATTAACTTATATTTCTGCATTTTCTCCAAAAGGGTTATTTGTACAACTTTTTAATAGTCTCGGATTAGAAGAAATTGCAGGTATTGATGGATTTTTAGGTAGTTGGCTAGTTCTAACTTTATTCACATATCCATATGTTCAACTAATTTGTAGTAGTGCACTGAGAAATCTTGACTCAACAGTTGAAGATGCTGCTAGATCACTGGGAGTGAGTCAGCTTAAAGTCTATACAAATGTTGTAATACCTAGGTTAAAGAAACCGATAATATATTCAGGTCTGTTAGTAGGCCTCTATGTCATATCTGATTTTGGCGCTGTTTCTTTGATGAGATATTCAACAGTAACAAAAGCTATATATGCATATTACGAATTTAGTATTCTAGGTGATCCTGTTATTTTTTACTCAAGTCTTCTCATTGTGTTGGCCTTGATTATAAGTTTTGTTCAAAGAGGTTCAGCAACCTCTAGATCTGCGAAAGTATCAGGAACACCAAGAGTTACAAAAAAAATAAAATTAGAGCGCAGTGGAAAAATGCTTACATATAGTTTTCTTGGCTTTGTAATTTTTCTTGGGCTAATTATTCCAATATCTGTATTAAGTTTTTGGTTATTGCGTGGAATTTATTACGGAAATGACGTCAGCTCATCGTTGCCCGGAATATTTGGTTCATTTTCTGCGGCGATAGTAACTTCCATATTTGCCATCATTATCTCAATGCCAATCGTGATATTGATTTCTCAATATAAATCAAAATTTGGTGACATTCTTGAAAAGTTAATGTTATCACTTTATGGGTTACCACATATTGCTGTTGGTGTTTCAATACTGTTTATTTCTGTAAAAATATTTCCAAGTATATATCAAAGTTTTTTTGCACTGGTTGTTTCGTATTTAATTGTATTTCTTCCACAAGCGATAGGAGGTGGCCAAGCTTCAATGGAACAAGTAAAGTCGACATATATTGAGGCAAGTCTTGGCCTTGGTTTGTCTAAAGTTGAAACTTTTCAAAAGATTACATTTCCATTAATTTATAGAGGATTATTTGCTGGTGGCGCACTGGTATTTCTTTCTACAATGAAAGAACTTCCACAAACCTTGTTATTAAGACCAACAGAATTTAATACAATGGCTGTTGACGTATGGTCTTTTGCTTCAGAAGCACTCTTTACACAAGCTGCATTTTCTGCCTTTATATTGTTGGCAATAAGCGCAATCCCTACTTATATATTAAGTACAAGGAATTTAACAGTTTAAATATGGTATTCGATAATTTAATTATAAGAGCAAGGTCACTTTCAAAATCTTATGGTAGTGAAGATGTTTTAACGGACTTCAATATTGACATTTGGTACGGTTCAATATTTGGAATTTTAGGTGTTTCTGGTTCTGGTAAAACAACAGCATTAAGGCTTCTAGCTGGTTTTGAAAACCCAGATCAAGGAACAATCGAAATGCATAACAAAGTCATATTTGATGAGAAAACTAATGTACCACCTGAAAAAAGAAAAATTGGTATGGTATTTCAAGATTATGCACTATTCCCACATTTAACAGTTGAAAAAAATATTGCTTTTGGTTTAAGTAAAGAAGAAATTAAAAACGGAAGACTTGATGAGGTAATAGGTATGACAAACTTAAGTTCGTACAGAAAAAAATTTCCACAAGATATTTCAGGAGGTCAACAACAAAGAGTAGCGCTTGCAAGAGCGTTGGCTCCAAAGCCAGAAGTGGTTTTGCTAGACGAACCTTTCACAAGTTTAGATGCACAGATGGCAAGAGATTTAAGAGAAGAAGTAGTTTCATTATTAAGAGCCACAAAAACAACTGGAATCATAGTTACTCATGATCAGGAAGAAGCACTATCAGTTTGTGATATTGTCAGTGTTCTTGAAAATGGTAAAGTGATCCAAAGTGCTACTCCTCAGGAAATATATCTCAATCCAATAAGCCAAACTGTTGCAAACTCTGTTGGAGACCCAAATATCATAAAAGGAATATCAACAAACGGAAGAGTTAAAACATCATTAGGAACATTCAATTCTGCTTATGATGGAGAATTAGATGTTTCGATAAGACCTGAATGTATTGAAGTCAACCTAGATTCCAATGGGGATTATGTCGTTAAAGAATGTATTTTTTATGGGCATGATCAAGTAATTTCATTTGAAAATAAAAACGGTGAGATATTTAGAGCAAGATCTTTGCCATCTATGATTTTTGAACCAGGTGACATAGTTTGTATAGATGTGACTGAAGTCACTACCTTTCCTTCAAAGAACTGAATTAATTTTTGCTATTCTTCCAGCAATAGTTTGCAAGTCACTCTCGATCTCTGCCAGTCTTACTTGAGCTCTTTTATTTGAATCTTCAGATATAAACTCTCTTGAAGAAGATAAAGACTTTGAAATATCGTTAATTTCATAAAGAATTTTTTGAATTTCTTGATAAATTTCTTGTTTATTCATTTTTGGTAGATGTTTGTAAATTCCATATTAATATATGAGTGTCAAAGGGGGGAAATTTGATATCTGAAAAAATCCGAAAATTAAGGCGTTTTAATATCATTATGGGCTTTATGCACCTTGTACAAGGATCAGCATTATTTTGGTTAGGAAATGTAGTAAATTCCGATTTTGTAGTCCCAATAACTCTTACACAATTGGTTGGAGAGGGCAGTCCAAATGATCCATCATCATTTGCTTTAGTACCAAAACTAGAAATATGGAGAGAAGTAACAAACTTTGGACCTGCTGTTGCAACCTTCTTGTTAGCATCTGCAGTTGCACATTTTTTGATATCAGGTCCTTTTTACAATAAATACCAAGAAGACCTTGGAAAAGGAATCAATAAAGTTCGTTGGATTGAATACTCCATAAGTGCTTCTGTCATGATAGTTTTAATTGCCTTACTAGTTGGAATTTATGATATCTGGGCATTACTTGGTATATTTTTTATGAATGCTGCAATGTGTTGGTTCGGGTGGATGATGGAAGTCAACAATCAATATACTGAAAAAGTAGACTGGACAAGTTACATTATGGGTTGTCTAGTAGGTGTTGCACCATGGATTTTCATATTTATTAATTTAATTGGGGATGGTGTTGCAACAGATTCAAACCCTCAAGGTGTACCTCAGTTTGTTGTCTGGATTTTTGTAAGTATATTTTTATTCTTTAACACATTTTCAATAAACATGGTTCTCCAATATAAAGGTGTAGGAAAATGGAAAGATTATCTTTATGGTGAGAGGGCATATATATGGCTTAGCTTATTAGCAAAGACTGCTCTTGCCTGGCAAGTTTTCTTTGGGACTTACCAACCAAACTAATTACTTAATCTTTCTAAATAGAAAAATCATCATAATTAAGACAAACACCATACCTATATAAGACAAGACCATAATTAATTTACTATTTCAATCAAAGGTATAGAGACCTCTGTCTTAGAAATTCCTCCGTGATAGCCTTTTAAGTTTGCACTTAGATGATTTGGAAAAATTATGTTTCCATCATCAAGAAGAAAAATTTGTTCTGGATAAAAATTCTCTATATCTTCATTATTAGTTGTACCTAATAAAGAGATTATTTCTTCTTTTTCTAAAAAATACCCCGGAACGTTCTTGAATACTTTTTCAATTTTTTCAACCTCCCCATTTATATACACTGCTCTTTGATCGCCAAAAATTTTTACAGATTCATCATATTCAAGTCTAAATTTGTTTTGGTCTTCAATATTAACCACTCCATGGTCAGCAGTTATACACGTATATCTATTTGAATCTATTTTTATCATTCTTGATAAAAATTCTGAAAAGATATTTACTTCATTTTGCCATTCGTCACTATTTGTTCCATATACGTGTGCTGCGACATCAATCACTGGATAATATATGTAATTAAAGTGATTATCTAATATTTCGGGTAAAGATAAAATATTCTCAAGTTCATTTAAATTTTCATAGCCTATTTGATTCGCACCCATATATATGTGATCAGATAGAGGGCTACCAATCAAATTTTTTGGTTGAATAACATTGAAATTAATTTTATTTTGACTCAATATATTCCAAATAGTTTTTTGGGAAGAGAAAAAATCATTATTTTTTAAGTAAGTTTCAGAACCTTTCCAATTTAAGGTATTGATTAATTTATTTTCCTGTTTAGCAAAATGAAAATACCCAATCAAACCATTATCTATTGGTTTAGAAGCAAAATTAATTGAACTTAAGGCAACACTTGTAGAACTAGGAAACGTAGAGACTATCTCATCGGTTTGGTTATTGGTAAATAAATTATCTAAATTTTCGATATTTTAGCTACTAACCTCAAAACACCGTGAGTCGATGGATGTTGAGGGCCAATATTTAAAGTCATATCTTCTGTTTCTATTTCAAGAGAAACTGATGCTTCAGATAAAATTGGCATATTGTTTGGATCCATTGTTTGAGCCATTAGTTACCCTCTTCTGAGACTACGATATTATCTTCTGGCATACCTTCTACATCAACTTCACCTGGCCAAGGTTTAACTTCTCTACTTATCAACTCAAATGATTTGAGTAGAGGATTCCCTTCATAAGCATCAGGAAGATAAAGTTTCTTTAAATTTGGATGGTTCAAGAAATTTATACCAAACATTTCATAAGCTTCTCTTTCATGCCAGTTCGCTCCACCAAAAACTTCAACTAATGAATCAATCTGTGGATCCTCTTTTGAAATCTTTGTAGATGATATAACTAAGTCGTCAGAATTTGTTTTTGATAAACAACTTATTATTTCAAAACTTGGGGTTACTGGTTCTTTTGGTGCGTCACCAATTTTTACATCGTTATCCCAGTCAACAGCAGATAGCCAATTAAAAAATTTTAAATCAAATTCTGCTTTCAATGTTTTATGCGTATCAACCCAAGACTGAGAATCTACTTCAATTTTTAATGTATCAAATTCAACTGATGAATTTTGAAATTTACTTTGAATTGAATTTACGAATTCGTTTTGATCAGACTGGTTCAATGTCTTTTTCTCTCCACTTTTCTTTCATATCTTCACCTTTTATTTTTTTCTGTAATAAAACTATTCCTTCTTGCAAAGCTTCCGGTCTTGGTGGACATCCGGGAACATAAACGTCTACTGGAATTAACTGATCTACTCCTTTTGTAACAGAGTAAGAATCCCAATACGGTCCCCCACTGTTTGAACATGAACCCATTGAAATTACATACTTTGGTTCCGGCATTTGATCATATAATCTTTTGACTGCAGGGGCCATTTTATCGGTTACGGTACCTGCAACTACCATTAGGTCAGCTTGCCTTGGCGATGCAGGAAGTGGAATTATACCTAATCTCATAAAATCGTGTCTCGGTCCACTTGCTGCCATAACTTCAATGGCACAGCATGCTAAACCAAATTGGAAATACCACATATCATATGCTCTTGCCCAATTCAATATTTT
>CABZMN010000002.1 GCA_902526825.1 uncultured Candidatus Actinomarina sp.
TTGCAGGAGGAGAAGCATTAACTGAAGCAGAAAAAGCTGGTGCAGATATTGTTGGAGGTAAAGATTTAGCAACAAAAGTTTCGTCTGAAGAAAAACTGGATGCTGATATTGTGATTTCCACTCCTGAAATGATGGCTGAGGTAGGACAACTTGGTAAAATCCTTGGACCTCAGGGATTAATGCCTAATCCAAAAACTGGGACAGTTACCCCAAATGTCGCAAAGGCAGTTGAGGATTTTAAAAAAGGAAAAGTCGAGATTAAAAATGATAAGTTAGGAAACATACATTTAAGCGTTGGAAAAGTCTCATTTGAAGAATCAAGTCTTCTAGAGAACTTAAATGAGGTCATTGCTGAAGTCAATAAAGCAAAGCCAGCCTCCGCAAAAGGTGATTATATTAAATCAGTATTTATATCTTCAACAATGGGTCCCTCGATCCCTATTGAGATAAATTCATAATTCACTTCCACTATTTTGCATTAACATATATAATTCAATAACAATTAAAACCAAAGACCGATAGTGGCTTGCCTTAATTTCTATCGCAGGTAAAAAGATGGTCCTTGGTTACAAGGATTTTTTTATGGTAAGAAAAGATAAAAAAGATAAAGTAAAAGAGCTTGAGGCCTTGTTTCAGGAAGCAAACACTCTTGTACTATCAGAATATAGAGGACTGACCGTAAGTGAACAAACAAAATTAAGAAGAAACCTGAAAAAAGCTGGAGCTTCTTTTAATGTTGTCAAGATGAGTCTTGCAAAGAGAGCTGCGTCTAATGTTGGGTTCGATGATATCTTAGACTATTTTTCAGGACCAACGGCAGTTACTGTTATTGAGTCAGATCCAGTTGAAGCTGCAAAAGTATTAAAAGAGTTTTCAAGTGACAATGAGTCATTTGTCGTTAAAGGTGGGTTAATGGATCAAAAGCCACTATCTATTGATCAACTTAATGTTCTGGCATCAATTGAACCAAAAGAAGTTTTACTTGCAAAAATTGCTGGCGGATTTAATGCTCCATTGAGTAAATTTGCATATGCTTTAAAAGGTCTTACAAACAAAACAAGTTTTGCTTTACAGGCTCTTATTGAAAAAAAAGAGTCTGGCGAAGAAATTAGTAAAGAGGAGGAATAATGGCAAAAATGACAACAGAAGAAATATTAGGCGTTTTTGAAGAAATGTCTGTTCTTGAGCTTAAAGAGTTCTTGGATGCTTTTGAAGAAAAATTTGATGTCACTGCTGCTGCACCAGTTGCGGTTGCTGCAGCACCTGCTGGTGGCGGTGAAGCTGCTGGAGGAGACGAAGCAAAAGATTCTTTTGATGTTGTTTTAGCAGATGCTGGTGGACAAAAAATACAAGTTATCAAGGAAGTTAGAGGATTAACTAGCCTTGGTCTAAAAGAGGCAAAAGAACTTGTTGACGGTGCTCCATCAGATATACTCACAGGTGCTTCTAAAGAAGATGCTGAAAAAGCTAAAGAAGCCCTTGAGGGTGCTGGCGCAACTATAGAACTAAAATAATTTTTAACTTATTTGTTTACTTAAATATTAATTACTAATATACTGAATCTTTCGGTAACACATTTAACATTTTTGAGGAGGCTTGTTGTCCGCTGTTCAGAATTCTAGGCTTTCGTTTGCAAAAATTCCCAAAGTTCTAGATATTCCAGACTTATTAATTGTCCAAAAAGATTCGTTCAAATGGTTTATTGAAGAAGGATTAAAAGAAATTCTAGATGAAATCTCTCCTATTGAAGATTTTTCTGGGAGATTTTCACTTGAATTTTTAAATCATTTCTTTGAAAAACCACTTAAAAGCCTTGACGAATGTAAAATAACAGACTCTACTTATTCACAACCCTTATACGTGACTGCACAATTTTTGGATCGTGAAACCGGTCAGATTAAACAACAAACCGTTTTTCTTGGAGATTTTCCAATAATGACAGATACAGGAACATTTATTATAAATGGAACTGAAAGGGTAATTGTAAGTCAACTTGTCAGATCACCAGGTGTTTATTTCTCCCAAGAGATAGATAAAACTTCAGACAAAGAGATATTCATAGGAAAAATGATACCTGGAAGAGGTGCCTGGCTTGAATTTGATACAGATAAAAGAGACACTGTTGGCGTAAGAGTTGATAGAAAAAGAAGACAACATATAACTGCTTTCTTAAGAGCTTTAGGAGTCATTGAAACAAAAGAAGAAGCTATTGAACTTTTTGGTGATTACCCATCAATTCAAAATACAATTGAAAGAGACCCAGACACTACCTCCGAAGCTGCCTTAATTGATCTTTATAGAAAACTAAGACCTGGTGAACCAGCTACTGTTGAATCTGCAAGAAATCTTGTAAAGCAAATGTTCTACACTCCAAAGAGATATGATCTAACAAAAGTTGGCAGGTATAAAGTTGAGCAAAAGCTTGGAAGAGATTACGGAGAAAAGGATGCTGAAACCTACTCGACTGAAGTTGAAGGCATGTTACAGATCGAAGATATTATTGACACTATCAAATATGTTATAGCTTTACATGCAGGGGAAGAGTCATTTGAAAACAAACTTGGAAGAACAATTCCTGTAAGGCTTGATGATATTGATCATTTTGGAAATAGAAGAATTAGAACAGTTGGAGAACTTGTTCAAAATCAAGTTAGAGTTGGCCTAAGTCGATTAGAAAGAGTAGTTAGGGAGAGAATGACTACTCAGGAACCAGAAGCAATAACACCACAATCATTAATTAACATAAGACCAATCCAAGCCTCTTTGAAAGAATTCTTTGGTACAAGTCAATTGAGTCAGTTTATGGATCAACCTAATCCAATTGCAGCTTTAACTCATAGAAGAAGGCTTTCAGCTTTGGGTCCAGGTGGGTTATCTAGAGAACGAGCAGGGTTTGAAGTTAGAGATGTTCACCCATCTCACTATGGAAGAATGTGTCCTATTGAAACACCTGAAGGACCAAATATTGGGCTTATAGGTACCCTTGCAACATATGGTAGGGTTAACAGATTTGGATTTATCGAAACTCCTTATTGGAAAGTAGAGAATGGAGTCGTAAAAACTAACAAAGCAGTTTATCTCACTGCTTCTCAAGAAGATGAATATACAATTGCTCAAGCAAATGCTCCTTTAAATGATGATGGAACTTTCAAAAACAAAAGAGTCTTATCAAGACAAAATGGGGGACAAGTCTCTTTTGTTAGTGACAAAGAGATTGATTACATGGATGTGAGTCCGAAACAAATTTGTTCTGTTACAACTGCATTAATTCCATTCCTTGAACATGATGATGCAAACAGAGCTTTGATGGGTTCAAATATGCAGAGACAAGCCGTGCCATTGGTAACTACAGAGGCACCATATGTTGGAACTGGTATGGAAGAGAATGTTGCACGAGATTCAGGTGAAGCCTTAATATCTCCAATTTCTGGTGAAGTAATGTCAGTAACTGGTGATGAAATAGTTGTTAAAGAACAAGAGACAAATAAAAAACATACTTTTGAAGTCAGAAAATTTAAAAGATCAAATCAAGCTACTTCCGTCAATCAAAAACCATTGGTAAAAGCTGGCCTGAAAGTAAAACCAGGTGAAGTACTAGCTGATGGTCCAAGCACCCAAGGTGGAGAACTTGCATTAGGCAAAAATTTACTAGTTGCATATATGCCATGGGATGGATATAACTTTGAAGATTCAATAGTTATTTCAGAGCGTTTAGTTAAAGAGGATGTATTAACTTCTGTACATATTGCAGAACATGAAATTGAAGCCAGAGATACAAAACTTGGAGAAGAAGAGATAACCAGAGATATTCCAAACGTAGCAGAAGAAGTATTGATGGATCTTGATGAAATGGGAATCGTAAGGATTGGTGCAGAAGTAACACCTGGTGATTATTTGGTAGGAAAAGTTACTCCAAAAGGAGAAACAGAGTTAACTCCTGAAGAAAGACTGTTAAGAGCAATATTCGGTGAAAAAGCAAGAGAAGTTAGAGATACTTCTTTAAGAGTTCCTCATGGTGAAAGAGGAAAGGTTATCGATGTACAGATATTAAGAAGAGATGATGGAGCAGACCTTCCACCTGGTGTAAATCAAAAAGTAAGAGTCTACGTAGCTATACAAAGAAAAATTCAAGTCGGGGACAAGCTTTCAGGACGTCATGGTAACAAAGGAGTAATCTCAAAAATAAATCCAGTAGAAGATATGCCATTTTTAGAAGATGGTACACCTGTAGATATATTGTTATCACCTTTAGGTGTACCAAGCAGAATGAATCTTGGTCAAATTTTAGAAACACACCTCGGTTGGGCAGCAAACGAAGGTTGGCAAGATTTTAAAGGAAAGTCTAAAGCATCAGATGGAGCTAAACCAGGAACCTTAGTTTCAACTCCAGTATTTGATGGGGCAGATGAAAATGAAATTCATGAAATTTTGAGAAATGTAAACCCAAATAGGGATGGTAAATTACTTGTTGATGAAAATGGAAAAGCCGATTTATATGACGGTCGAACTGGTGAAAAGTTTGATTCAAAAATTACAGTTGGATACACATATATATTAAAACTTATTCATTTAGTAGATGAAAAGATTCACGCTCGTTCAACTGGCCCTTATTCAATGATCACACAACAGCCACTTGGAGGAAAAGCTCAATTTGGAGGTCAAAGATTTGGAGAAATGGAAGTATGGGCTCTTGAAGCTTATGGTGCAAGTTACGCACTTCAAGAACTTTTAACAATAAAATCTGACGATACAGTCGGAAGAGTCAAGGTTTACGAATCTATTGTAAAAGGTGACAATATTCCAGAACCAGGGATACCAGAGTCATTTAAAGTTTTATTAAAAGAAATGCAAAGTCTATGTCTCAATGTTGAAATTTTATCTGCTGGTGAAGAAATTTCTATGAAAGATATCAGTGACGAATATGTTAAAACAGCTGAAACATTAGGTATCGATATGACAAGACCTGAGGAAGATGAGGCTGAAGTATAATGGATAAAATTTTTGACGAATTAAGCATAAGTCTTGCTACATCTGATCAAATGAGAAGTTGGTCTTTTGGGGAAGTAAAAAAACCTGAAACAATAAATTACAGAACTTTAAAACCTGAAAAAGAAGGACTTTTTGATGAAAGAATTTTTGGTCCAACTAAAGACTGGGAATGTTCTTGTGGAAGATATAAAAGGATTCGATATAGAGGTATTGTCTGCGAAAGATGCGGTGTTGAAGTTACAAGACGTGAAGTTCGAAGAGAAAGAATGGGTCATATAGAGTTAGCTGCACCTGTAACTCATATTTGGTACTTTAAAGGCGTTCCGAGTAGATTAGGTTACTTTCTTGACATGTCACCAAAGGAATTAGAAAAAGTAATTTACTTTGCAGCTTATCTTGTTGTATCTGTTGATGACAAAAAGAGAACAAAAGATTTATCTGAGATTGAAGAAGCTGTTGAAGCAGAAGTAGAAATTGTAGAAGAAGAGTTCACTGAATGGGAAGTTAAAAGACTCAAGCAAATGAAAGTTGAGATTAAGGCTATGGAAAACGCAAAAGTTCCTGAGGCTGAGATCCAGTTAAGAACTAAAGAGATTGAAAAAGAGATCAAACAAAAGCAAGCAAAATCCGATGCTGAAATAAAAGTTATTCAAGAAGCATTTTCAACCTTGAAAACTTTAAAGCCAAAAACCTTAATTGAAAATGATACTCTTTGGCGTGAAATGATTGATAAATATGATGAGTATTTTACAGGCGGTATGGGAGCTGAAGCAGTTATAGAGCTTGTCCAATTAGTAGATCTTAAAGCTGAAATGGAAAAACTTAAAAGTGATCTTGATTCAAAATCAGCACAACGTAGACAAAGAGCAATACAAAGAATGAAAGTTATAAAACCTTTCGCTGATGGAAAAAACCCACCTGAAGCAATGATTTTAGAAGTGATACCAGTTATACCTCCAGAGTTGCGTCCAATGGTTCAACTAGATGGTGGTAGATTTGCTACTTCCGATCTCAATGATTTATATAGAAGATTAATTAATCGTAACAATAGATTAAAAAAATTAATTGAACTGGGCGCCCCAGACATAATCATTAGCAACGAAAAAAGAATGTTGCAAGAATCTGTTGATGCTCTTTTTGATAACGGAAGAAGAGGTAGAGCAGTGGCAGGGGCAGGTGGACGAGGTCTGAAGTCACTCTCTGATATGTTGAAAGGAAAGCAAGGAAGATTTAGACAAAACCTTCTTGGAAAGAGAGTTGATTACTCTGCAAGGTCAGTTATTGTAGTCGGTCCGCATTTAGATTTACAACAATGTGGATTGCCTAAAATGATGGCACTTGAGTTATTCAAGCCATTTGTTATGAAAAGGCTAGTTGAACTTGGTCTTGCTCAAAATATTAAATCTGCAAAAAGAATGGTTGAAAGATCACGTGCTCAAGTTTGGGATGTCCTTGCAGAAGTAATTGAAGAGCACCCGGTATTACTAAACAGAGCGCCTACTTTACATAGGCTTGGAATTCAAGCATTTGAGCCAATCCTTGTAGAAGGTAAAGCTATTCAAGTCCATCCGTTGGTTTGCGAAGCATTTAATGCTGATTTTGACGGTGACCAAATGGCAGTTCATGTTCCTTTATCAGCTGAAGCTCAAGCAGAAGCCAGAGTTTTGATGCTAGCTACAAATAACGTTTTATCACCAGCTTCAGGTAATCCTATAGTATCTCCAAGTCAAGATATGGTAATAGGTCTTTATTATATTACAGAGTGTCATGACGAGCTAGATACTGCTGAGTATGCATTTGCTGACTTAAACGAAGCGCAACTAGCTTATGAAGCAGGTCATATTTCTTTACAAACACCAATCAAAGTAAGGGTTGGAAATTTAGCTGGATCTGAAGACATATATAACAAGATAAAAAATAGATTTTCTGAACTTCTTACTCCAGAATATATTTCTGGTGACACATTAACTAACACAACATTAGGAAGAATGCATTTCAACTCTATATTGCCTGATGACTTTCCATATATTGAGGCATCAGTAAGAAAACCTGAAATGAAAAAAATCATTTCAGAGGTTATTGAAACATATAACAAAGCTGAATTGAGACAGTTCTTAGATTCAATGAAAAAAGTAGGTTTTAATTTTGGTGCAAAAGCTGGCTTGTCCGTTGCGATGACAGATGTCAAAACACCACCAACAAAAAATCAAATTCTTGAAAAGTATGAAAATGAAGCCGAAAAAGTAGAAAAGCTTTATCTTGATGACATTATTACTGAGACTGAGAGAAAACAAAAAATTATTGAGATATGGAATGAAGCTACAGACCAAGTTCAGTATGCGATGAGTGCAGAATTAGAATCTGAAAGATTCAATCCCGTTGATATGATGGTCAAATCTGGAGCTAGAGGTAATATGATGCAAGTAAGACAGCTTGCAGGCATGAGAGGTCTCGTTGCTAATCCAAAAGGTGACATCATTGAAAGGCCAATAAAAAGTAATTTTAGGGAAGGAATGTCTGTTCTTGAGTATTTCATTTCAACACACGGTGCTAGAAAAGGACTTGCAGATACAGCGCTAAGAACTGCAGACTCTGGTTATTTAACAAGAAGACTAGTTGATGTTGCTGCAGGTATTGTAGTACAAAACAAGGGTGATGAAAACATTGACTGGCGAGGTACAACCAAATCTACGGTTGACATAGAAGGAAGGCCTAGCAAATATTTACATTCAACATTATTTGGAAGAGTGCTTAGCGAGGACGTTAAAAAAGATAAAAAAGCAATAGAGTTTGGAGATGGTAAAAAGTTAACTAAAGGTACTTATATTGATGCAGAAGCTCTAGATGTAATTGGTAAGTCAGGAGTTGAATCAGTAAATGTTCTTACACCTTTCAATTCACTTGATCCTGAATCTATGGATCCACTATGTTATGGTTTCAGCCTTGCAACTGGAAAACCTGTTGAAGAAGGTGAAGCTGTTGGAATAATTTCTGCTCAATCAATTGGAGAGCCTGGAACTCAGCTTACAATGAGAACTTTTCACACTGGTGGTGTTGTTGGTTTGGATATTACCTCTGGTCTCCCAAGAATTGTTGAGCTTTTTGAAGCTAGAACACCAAAAGGTAAATCCGTTTTATCACTCATTAATGGAAAGATTAAATCTATTGATCAAACTGAAGAAGGCAACAGAATCCTTACTATTCAAAATGAGAAAGAAGAAATCGAATTATTAGTTTTGAGAAGACAAACTCTTCTCGTTAATCAAGGAGACAGTGTTGAAGCTGGACAAGCTTTAACAACTGGTCCAAAAGATCCAAAAGAAGTCTTACAAATCAACGGAGTTCGCACATGCCAAGAATATTTGGTAGACGAAGTACAAAAAACTTATCGTGATCAAGGAGTTGAAGTTCACGATAAACATGTTGAAATGATTGTAAGACAAATGTTAAGAAGAGTAAGAATTGTTAGACCTAACGATTCAGACTTCTTACCAAACGAATTGATTGATGCAACTTTATTTAGAACCATGAATCAAGGGCTTGTAAAAGATGGTAAAACACCTGCCGAAGGAAGACCTGAACTGATGGGTATCACAAAAGCTAGCTTAGCGACAGATTCATGGTTATCTGCAGCATCTTTCCAAGAAACAACAAGGGTATTAACTGAGGCAGCAATGAAAAAGAGTACTGATGCATTGTCAGGATTAAAAGAGAATGTAATCATAGGTACTTTAATCCCTGCTGGTACTGGTTCAGAAGCTTATCAAAAATTAGCTCCTACCTTACCGGGCGCTCAAGAGGTATCTGAAATAGGATTTGCGACAGCACCATCAGAATCAGAAGAATCAGATAACGATGGACTACCAAATCCAGCACAATGGCTAGCTATGTTAGGTGAAGAGGGAGATGAAGATACAGAGTAAAAACTTATAAAGAATTCATTGTTGTAAGTTCAAATCTGTCATATACTTCTTTTTCGGTAATAAAAAATTAACTTTTTTAGATTGGAATTTTTATGCCTACAACTCAGCAACTAGTGAGAAAAGGACGTAAGTCCAAGGTGATGAAAGAGAAAACACCTGGTCTCAAGGGGTCTCCACAAAGGAGAGGCGTTTGTACGCGTGTATACACAGTTACACCAAAAAAACCTAACTCAGCCTTAAGAAAAGTTTGTAGAGTGAGGCTATCAACTGGTACTGAAGTTACAGCATACATTCCAGGAGAAGGACACAACTTACAAGAACATTCAATTGTTTTAGTAAGAGGTGGAAGGGTAAAAGATCTTCCTGGTGTTAGATATAAAGTGATTAGGGGTGCTTTAGATACAGCAGGTGTGACTGACAGAAAACAAGCAAGATCTAGATATGGAAGTAAGAGAGGCTAATCATCATGAGAAGAGGACCATCACTTAAAAGAAAACCTAAAGCTGATCCTCTTTTCAACAGCGTTCTTGTATCACAATTAACAAATCAAGTTTTATTAGATGGAAAAAAAGACGTCGCTCGAAGTATTGTATATAAATCATTAGAACTTGTTGAAAAACAAGCTGGTGGAGATCCATTAAATGTATTAAAAGCTGCATTTGAAAATGTTAAACCTCAGATTGAAACAAAATCCAGAAGAGTCGGTGGCACTAACTATCAAGTTCCAATGGAAGTTCCACATAGAAGAAGTACCACACTTGCAATAAGGTGGATTGTTGATGCTGCTCGAAAAAGAGGAGAAAAGTCAATGTCTGATAGATTAGGGCGAGAACTTTTGGATGCAAGTAATAATACTGGAGCTGCAGTCAAGAAAAAAGAAGATGTACATAAAATGGCAGAATCGAACAGAGCTTTCGCTCATTATAGGTGGTAATAATATGTCAACTAGAACAGTAGATCTTAAAAACCTCAGAAATATCGGAATTATGGCTCATATAGATGCTGGAAAAACTACCTTAACAGAGAGAATTTTGTATTACACAGGTAAGACATACAAGATTGGTGAAGTTCATGATGGAGCAGCTGTTATGGATTGGATGGAACAAGAGCAAGAGCGTGGTATAACTATTACTTCTGCTGCTACTACATGTAGCTGGAATGATCACACAATTAATATTATTGACACTCCCGGTCACGTTGATTTTACAGTTGAGGTTGAAAGATCTCTCAGAGTATTAGATGGTGCTGTAGCTGTATTTGATGGTGTTGCAGGAGTTGAACCACAGTCAGAGACAGTTTGGAGACAAGCTGACAAATATAACGTACCAAGAATTTGTTTTATCAACAAATTGGATAGAACAGGTGCGAACTTTGACGATGACGTACAGTCAATCATCGAAAGACTTGAAGCTAAACCAGCTGTTCTTCAAATTCCTATAGGATCTGAAGCAGATTTTGTTGGAGTAATTGATCTTGTTGAAATGAAAGCACATACTTGGACAAAAGATGACGGATCTGAGTGGGATATTGCAGATATACCAGAGGATCGACTTGACGAAGCAAATACAAAACGAGCAGAACTGTTGGATGTCGTAGCTGAAGCAGACGATGAAGTACTTGAGAAATATCTTGGAGATGAAGACCTTTCAGTTGCTGAAATAAAACAAGCAATTAGAACAGGAACTCTTTCAGGATTATTTGTACCAGTTCTTGCTGGTAGTGCTTTTAAAAACAAAGGTGTACAGCTTCTATTGGATGCAGTTGTTGACTACCTTCCTTCACCTCTAGATATAGAACCAGTATCAGGATTTACACCTGGCAAAGAAGAAGATGAAATTAGCAGAGAGCATTCTGACGAAGAACCATTTTCTGCACTTGCATTCAAAGTTGTAAGCGATCCACATGTAGGAAAGTTAACCTATTTTAGGGTTTATTCCGGTACCTTAAATAAAGGTGACAAAGTTGTTAATACGACAACAGGCAAAGATGAAAGACTTGGAAGAATTTTGAGAATGCATTCAAACTCAAGAGAGGACATAGATTTTATTTCTACCGGAGATATTGTTGCAGGAGTTGGTCTTAAAAATGCAAAAACAGGAGATACATTATCTGATTCAGGAAGCCCTATCCAACTAGAATCAATGACGTTCCCTGAACCTGTTATCTCAGTTGCAATCGAACCAAAATCAAAAGCTGATGAAGAAAAGCTATCAGAGGGTTTACAAAAATTAGCTGAAGAAGACCCTACGTTCAAAGTTAACTCTGATGAAGAGACTGGTCAAACAATCATTTCAGGAATGGGAGAGTTACATCTTGATATTCTCGTAGATCGTCTAAAAAGAGAATTTAAAGTAGAGGCAAATATTGGTAAACCGCAAGTGGCATATAGAGAGGCACTCAAAAAGAAGACTGATATTGAGGCAAAATATATCAGACAAAGTGGTGGTCGAGGTCAATATGGACATGTAATTATGGAACTTGAACCTATTGAAGATGGATATGAATTTGTAGATTTAATTAAAAGTGGAAGAATTCCAAAAGAGTATATTCCATCAGTTAATGCAGGAGTTGAAGCTGCAATGGAATCAGGTGTTCTAGCTGGATATCCACTTGTGAATATGAGAGCAACACTAAAAGATGGGACATATCATGATGTTGACTCTTCAGAAATGGCTTTTAAAATCGCAGGGTCTATGGCGTTAAAAGATGGAGCAAAAAAAGCTGGAGTAAAACTACTGGAGCCTATTATGACTGTAGAAGTAGTAACCCCTGAAGATTTTATGGGAGATGTTGTCGGAGATCTTTCTTCAAGAAGAGGAAAGATAGCTGAAATGGGACAAAGAGGATCGGCAAAAGTTGTCAGTGCAAAGGTGCCATTATCAGAAATGTTCGGTTACGCAACAGATTTGCGTTCAAGAACACAAGGCCGTGCAACATTCACGATGCAGTTTGATAGTTATGAGGACGTCCCAGACGCTATAACAAAAGAGATAACTGCAAGTGTTCGTGGAGTAGAGGTTGAAGTTTAAACTTTGTTTCAGAGTTTAAACTTTTAAAGAAGGAGAAAATATGTCAAAAGAGAAATTTGACCGAAGCAAGCCTCATGTGAACATTGGTACAATGGGCCACATTGACCATGGAAAAACAACATTGACGGCCGCAATAACAAAAGTTTTGGCTGATGCTGGTGCGGGTGAGGCAACTGCTTTCGATGAAATTGATAAAGCACCAGAAGAAAAAGAAAGAGGAATCACCATTCAAATAGCACACGTTGAGTATGAGACAGAAAACCGTCACTATGCTCACGTAGATATGCCTGGTCACGCAGATTATGTTAAAAACATGATCACTGGTGCTGCTCAGGTAGATGGAGCTATTCTTGTTGTTTCAGCAGCTGACGGACCTATGCCGCAGACAAGAGAGCACGTTCTACTTGCGCGACAAGTTGGTGTACCAGCAATTGCTGTTTTCCTCAACAAAGTTGATCAAGTAGACGACGATGAATTATTAGACCTTGTCGAAATGGAAGTTAGAGAACTTTTAAATGAGTATGATTTCCCAGGAGATGATGTCCCAGTCGTGAAAGGTTCTGCGTTGGCAGCTCTTGAAGGAAAAGAAGATGGTGTAAGTGCTGTTCTTCAATTAATGGAACAGGTTGATTCATATATAGAAGAGCCTGTGAGAGTAGTGGACAAGCCTTTCTTAATGCCAGTTGAAGACGTCTTTTCAATTACTGGTAGAGGAACAGTTGTTACTGGAAGAATTGAACAAGGTATTGTTAATGTAAACGATGAAGTAGAAATTGTTGGTATTCGTGAAACTACCAAATCTGTTTGTACTGGTGTTGAAATGTTCAGGAAACTCCTAGATGAGGGTAGAGCTGGAGACAACGTTGGTTTACTTTTAAGGGGTATTGATAAAGATGATGTGGAAAGAGGACAGGTAATTGCTGTTCCTGGCTCCATAACACCTCATACAAAATTTGAGGCTGAGGTATATGTTCTTACAAAAGAAGAAGGTGGAAGACACAATCCATTCTTTAAAGGATATAGGCCACAGTTCTATTTCAGAACCACTGATGTTACGGGAGAAGTTTCTCTAGCTGATGGTACTGAAATGGTCATGCCTGGTGATAATGTTCCAATTTCTGTAGAACTTATATCTCCAATTGCAATGGAAGAGGGCGTTAAATTTGCGATTAGAGAAGGTGGAAGAACTGTTGGAGCAGGACAGGTGACAAAAGTTATAGAGTAAATAAAACTTAACCGGGAGTAGAATTCTACTCCCGGTTTTTTTTGGGGAAAAAATGGCAAAGCAGGAACAGCAGATAAGGATAAAGTTAAAAGCATATGACAATTATGTTGTAGACGAGTCTGCTCGTAAAATTGCCGAAACAGTCATGAAAACACAGGCAAAAGTAAAAGGACCGATCCCTCTACCTACTCAAATCCATCGTTATTGTGTTATTCGTTCTCCACATGTAGATAAAAAATCGAGAGAGCATTTTGAAATGAGGATTCATAAAAGGTTAATTGACATTGTTGAACCAACACCCAAGACTGTCGATTCTCTAATGAGGCTAGATTTACCTGCTGGTGTAGAAGTTGAGATCAAATTATGAAATCAATTATTGCAAAAAAAGTAGGTATGACGCAGCTATTTGATGAAAATTCAATATCAATGGGTGTAACTGTTCTTGATGTTTCAGGTTGTAGAGTGGTGCAAATAAAATCCAATGACAAAGATGGATACAGTGCTGCACAATTAACTATTGGTTCTGCAAAAAATGTAGCAAAACCTCTTGCAGAACATTACAAGAAGTACAATGTTGAACCGGGGGAAGGACTTTTCGAAGTACCTTTTGATGAGGAAACCCCACTTGAGTCAGGTAAAGAAATAAAAATTAATGATTTTTTTGAAGTTGGTCAAAAAGTAGACATAACCGGATTTTCAAAAGGAAAAGGCTACTCAGGTGTTATGAAAAGACATAATTTTTCAGGACAAAAAGCAAGCCATGGTGTTCATAAAGTTCACAGAGCTGGAGGATCAATCGGTAATGCCTCCTATCCAGGCCACGTATTTAAAGGTACAAAAATGTCAGGAAGAATGGGTAATCAGAAAAGAACTATTCAATCAGTAACCGTAGTTGCAATTAATGAAGAAAAAAATTATTTACTTGTGAACGGATCAGTACCAGGCAATAAAGGAAATATCGTTCAAATCAGCTCAGCTATAAAGGTTTCATCATGAGTATTAAGTTGAAATCATTTTCCTTAAAAGATAATAAGACCTCAAATAAACAGTATGACTTTGAAGTAGACGAAGATATGAATAAAGGTCTTTTACATCAAGTTACTAAAGCTAATAGAACAAATGCAAGAAATAATACTGCGAGTGTAAAAACAAGATCACAAGTCTCTGGAACAGGTGCAAAACCTTGGGTACAAAAAGGAACTGGTAGAGCAAGACACGGGTCTTTAAGATCTCCTATTTTTGTAGGTGGTGGAATAGCTCATGGTCCAGGAGGAAGAGTGTACAAAGATAGAACACCAAAGAAAATGAAAAAGAAATCACTATATATGTCTGTATCAAACAGAGTATTAGAAGAGTCAGTATTTGTTGTAGATGGAGCTGGACTCGATACACCTTCAACAAAAGCGGCATCAAATGCAATTAAAGAATTATCAATCTCGAAATCCTTTGTTTTTGTCTACGGTAAAAATGATGATTCCCTTATAAAGTCATTCAGAAATCTTTCAAATTCAAAGCTAACTTCTGTGACAAAACTTTCAACTTATGATGTTATTTCAAATGAAGCCTTAGTTTTTAGTGAAAACGCTATAAATACATTTTTGGAGCAAAGATGAAGTATTTAGAAGATATACTTATAGCTCCTCTTATCTCAGAAAAGTCATATGACAGAATTGCTAACTCAAATTCATATACTTTCTTTGTGCACACAAGTGCGACTAAGCCTGATATCAAAAAAGCCGTGGAAGAAATTTTTGATGTTGAAGTTCTATCTGTCAACACAATGTATAAAAAAGGAAAAAAGAAAAGATTTGGTTATGTTATTGGTCAACAAAGTACAAGAAAAGTAGCAATTGTAACCTTACAAGATGGACAAACTATTGAGGCATTTGGAGTGTAGATATGGGATCAAAGAAAATTAGACCAATTACTCCAGGAATGAGAGGACATGTAACAGGTGATTTTAGTGAAATTACTAAATCGAAACCTGAAAAAAAACTTTTACAATCAAAAAAGTCAACCGGTGGTAGAAATAACAAAGGAAGAATTACATCTCGACATAGAGGTGGAGGACATAAACAAAAATATAGAGTTGTCGATTTTAAGAGAGTAAAAGACGGTATACCGGCAAAGGTTGCTGGAATAGAATATGACCCAAACAGAAATTCCAGAATTGCTTTACTTCATTATGTTGATGGCGAAAAAAGTTACATTATTGCACCTGAAGGGGTTTATGAGGGCAGCATGGTAGAGTCTGGGCCTAAAGCTGAGATAAAAGATGGAAATTGTTTACCATTAAGGAACATTCCTGCAGGTACATTTGTACATGCAGTTGAACTAAGACCTGGTGGTGGAGCTAAGATGGCAAGGTCTGCTGGATCATCAGTTCAGCTTATGAGTAAAGAATCGGGTCTTGCACTGTTAAGACTCCCATCTGGAGAGATGAGAACAGTCTCAATGGATTGTAGAGCAACAGTTGGAAGCGTTGGAAACGCAGAAGCTGAATTAACAAAACTTGGAAAAGCTGGAAGAAAAAGATGGAAAGGTGTAAGACCTCAAACAAGAGGTGTTGCTATGAATCCAGTTGATCACCCACTCGGAGGTGGAGAAGGAAAGTCATCTGGTGGTAGAACTCCTGTAAGCCCATGGGGAAAGCCGGAAGCAAAAACAAGAAAAAAGAAAAAATATAGCAATAAATCAATTGTTAGAGGAAGATCTCAAAAAGGTAGAAATTAATCATGTCAAGAAGTTTAAGAAAAGGACCATTTGTAGACAATCATCTCTTAGTGAAGGTTGAAGAAGCACAAAACAGTGGAAACAAAAGTGTAATTAAAACATGGAGTAGACGATCTACAATAGTCCCTGAGATGGTAGGTTTAACAATTGCAGTTCATAATGGTCGACAACATATTCCAGTTTTTGTAACGGAAGCAATGGTTGGTCATAAACTAGGAGAATTTGCTCCGACAAGAACATTTAAAGGACACCCAGGACAAAGCTAATGGAAAATCAAACAGTAACTGCAAAGAGTAAATATGTAAGGCAATCACCTTACAAATTGAGGTTAGTATTGAATTTAATTAGAGGACTACCTGTTTCTGAAGCCTTAGATATTCTTAAATTTACAAAACGAAGAGCAGCTGATGAGATATCACAAGTTGTTGAAAGTGCAATCGCAAATGCTGAGAATAATTTTGGTTTAAACTCAAGTGATCTTTATATTTCAAAAGCTACTGCAGATGAAGGACCTACTCTAAAAAGATTTAGACCAAGGGCTAGAGGTAGAGCCGGAAGGATAAATAAAAGAACATCTCACTTGGTAATCGAACTAACTACAGCAGACGGAGAATTGTAATGGGACAAAAAACACATCCTTACGCATTTAGAATTGGAATTGTTAATGACTGGAAGTCACGTTGGTTTAGTGATAAAGAATACACAAAACTGGTTAATCAAGATTATAGAATTAGAGAGTTCTTGTCTTCACAGTTAATTAAAGGTGCAGTTTCTCGAATAGACATAGAAAGAACAAGGGATAAGGTCCAAGTTGACATTCATACAGCTAGACCCGGTGTTGTAATTGGTAGAAAAGGTGCAGAAGCAGATAGGTTGAGAAAAGGACTCGAAGAATTGTCCAGCCAACCTGTAAAACTAAATATTATTGAAGTTAGAGAGCCTGAACTTGACGCTCAATTATTAGCAAGAGCTGTTGCAGACCAATTAGAAAACAGAGTTGCATTTAGAAGAGCTATGAAAAGAGCCGTAACAGGTGCTCTTAAAGCTGGAGCCGAAGGAGTAAGAGTTGAATGTTCTGGACGACTCGGTGGAGCAGAGATGGGTAGAAGAGAATGGTACCGTGAAGGCAGAGTCCCATTACACACTTTACGTGCTGATATTGATTTTGGAAGAGCAGCAGCTCAAACAACCGTTGGTTCAATTGGAGTAAAAGTATGGGTTTACAAAGGTGATGTTGTAGGGTCAAACAAACTAAGACAAGATAAAATTGCAGCTGAAGCTAATTTAGCAAGTGGAGGACCTGCTACTGGAAGAGTTAAATCTGTTAAATCTCGTGTTGAAGCTGCCGTAGGTGAGACTAAAAAATCACGAATTCTTGAAGCTGGTGGTGGTAAAAAAACAAATGAATCATCTTCAAAGATTGTCGAAGCAGGTGGGGGTAATCGGATTAGACCTAATGAGGCAACAGAACAATTCGAACAAGAAAAATCGATAATGGAAGAAGAATAAATATGTTAATGCCAAAAAAGACAAAACATAGAAAATCACACAGAGGTAGAAGAAGAGGCCTTTCAAAAGGTGGTAATGAAGTGACATTTGGTGATTATGGACTTCAGGCTGTTGAGACTTCGTATATAACAGCACGTCAAATTGAGGCTGCAAGAATAACAATTACAAGAACAATGAAAAGAGGGGGAAAGGTTTGGATAAACATTTTTCCTCACAAACCAATTACTAAAAAACCCGCTGAAGTTCGTATGGGATCAGGTAAAGGTAACGTTGAGTACTACGTCGCAGTTGTAAAACCAGGAAAAATAATTTTTGAAATATCTGGTGTTTCTGAGGAAATTGCAAAAGAAGCAATGAGAAAAGCAGGACATAAATTACCAATTAAAACAAAATTTGTAAAGAGGAACATATGAGTATAAATGATTTAAGAGAATTATCCATTATGGAACTTGAAAATAAAATTTTAGATCTTAAAAAAGAATTAATGGACTCAAGATTTGCGTTAGCAACGAGTCAAATCGAAGACACGTCAGTATTTAAAAAAATAAAGAAAGAAATTGCACAGGCAAACACAATATTAAATCAAAAAATCAATGACATGAATGCGGAAGATAACAATGAGTAGTGAACCAAGAGCATCTCGAAAAGTAAGAACAGGAGTCGTTGTTTCTGATAAAAGAGATAAAACAGTAACCGTTTCTATTGAATTACAATTTCAACATCCAAAGTATGGAAAAATTGTTAAAAAAACAAGAAAGCTTCATGCCCATGATGACAGTTTAGATGCAAAAGTTGGGGACACTGTAAAAATAACGGAAACTAAGCCAATATCTAAAACAAAAATGTGGAGAGTTACTGAGATTGTTGAGAGAGCAAGATGATACAAAAAGAATCAAGATTAAAAGTTGCTGACAACTCTGGCGCAAAAGAGGTATTATGCATAAAGGTAAAAGGTAGTTCAAAAATTAGATATGCAGGTTTGGGAGATGTTTTTACAGCAACTGTAAAAGATGCTGTTCCTGGTGGCCAGATAAAAAAAGGTGATATTGTACAAGCTGTTGTTGTCAGGACTAGCAAAGAAACAAGACGTAAAGATGGTACCTATATTAGGTTTGATGAAAATGCATGCGTGATTTTAAACGATCAAGATCAACCAAGAGGAACAAGAATCTTTGGACCAGTTGGTAGAGAATTAAGAGAGAAGAAATTTATGAGAATAGTATCACTTGCACCGGAGGTTTTGTAATGAAAATACAAAAAGGTGATACCGTAAAAATTATTTCTGGAAAAGATAACGGTAAAGAAGGTAAAGTTTTGCAAGTATTTCCAAAAAAGAATCAAGTTTTAGTTGAAGGGATAAATGTAAATAAAAAACATCAAAAACCTCAAGGCCAAACCATGCAAGGAGGAGTTATTGATAAAAGTATGCCAATACATGCCTCAAACGTTGCACTGGTTGTCAAAAAAAAGAGTGGAAGAGTAAGATATAAGTTTGATAAAAATGGAAATAAATTTAGGGTTTTAGCACAAACTGGAGATGAAGCATGATTCCGAGGCTTAAAGATCAATATAGAACTCAGTTAATTGACGAACTAAAGAAACAATTAAATATTGAAAACACCAATGCTGTTCCAAAACTAGAAAAAATTGTTATAAATATCGGTGATGGAAAAGCTGCTACAGATGGTAGGGCACTTGAATCAATGGTTGATGAACTAACTGCAATATCAGGCCAGAAACCAGTTATAAAAAGAGCTAAAAAATCAATTGCGGGTTTTAAAATTCGTGAAGGAATGCCAATAGGGGTTTCTGTAACACTCAGAGGAAATAGAATGTGGGAATTTTATGATCGGTTTGTACAGGTAGTAGTCCCAAGAATTCGAGATTTCAGAGGATTTAGTAAAAAATCATTTGATGGTAGCGGTAATTTTTCTCTTGGACTGAACGAACAACTCGTATTTCCAGAAGTTGAATATGATAAAGTCAGAGATATCAGAGGAATGAATATAACGATTTGTACTACTGCAAAAGATAATTCGGGCGGATACGAGTTACTTAACTCACTTGGCTTTCCGTTTAGGGAGAATTAATTATGGCTAAAAAAAGTAAAATAGTTAAAAATAATAAAAGAGAAGAGACAGTAAATTTTTATTCATCAAAAAGAAAAGAATTATTAGCTGTTATTCGTGACCCTGAATCCACTTATGATGAGAAAAGGGAAGCACAAAAAAAGATTGCAAAAATGCCTAGAGATGCATCTGCAACACGTCATCGTAATAGGTGTCAAGTAACAGGACGACCCAGAGGTAATTTAAGAAAATTTGGAATGTCACGAAATACTTTTCGAGACTTGGCACTCAAAGGAGAGCTTCCAGGCATAAAGAAAGCTTCGTGGTAAAGATGGTAAATGATCCTATTTCAGATTTTTTAACAAGAGTTAGAAATGCAACACTTGTGTCAAAATCAAATGTTGAGATTCCACACTCAAATTTCAAATTTGAGCTTGCAAAACTATTTAAAGATGAAGGTTATATAAGTGACGTAGAGGTAAAAGGCGATGGAGCAAAAAAAGTTTTAAATTTAACTATCAAATTTTCAGATGAAGGAAAATCTGTAATTGCTGGTTTAAATAGATTATCTAAACCAGGAAGAAGGGTTTATTCTTCTTTTGACAAACTCCCAAGAAACAAGGGAGGCTTGGGTACTGTTGTAGTTTCTACTTCAAGAGGTTTATTATCTGATTCAGAAGCAAGAAAAAGAAAGCTTGGGGGAGAACTAATTTGTGAGGTTTGGTCATGAGCAGGATTGGTAATAAACCAATTGAGATTCCCGAGAAAGTTGAAATTAATATTGATGGAAAAAAAATCAATGTCAAAGGTCCAAAAGGTGAACTGGTTACTAAGGTGCTTGAAGAAAAAATAAAGTTTGAAATATCTGATAATGTACTTCAATTCACAAGAGAGTCAGATGAAAAGCAAGTAAAAAGTTTACATGGTTTATACAGATCATTAGTAGCAAATAATATTGTTGGGGTTAGCGAAGGATATTCAAAGACTCTTGAGCTACAAGGTGTTGGACACAGGGTTACATTAAAAGGTAATGATCTAGAGATACTTTGTGGCTTTTCACATCCAGTTATAGTTAAAAAAGTAGAAAATATTACATTTGATGTACCAGATCAAAATACAATCAATGTCTCAGGCATTGATAAAGCTTTGGTTGGGCAAGTCGCAGCGGATATTAGATCAATTAAACCACCTGAACCTTATAAAGGTAAAGGAATCAGATATCAAGACGAATATGTAAGAAGAAAAGCTGGTAAAGCAGCAGTAGCAACTACAGGAGCCTAAAGTGAAAAGTTTAGATTCAAGATCAAAAAGAAAAATTAGAATCAGAAAGAAAGTTTATGGTGATGGCAGTAAGCCGCGTCTAGCTGTATATAAGAGCAATAAAAATATATATGTACAAGCAATTGATGATTTAAATCAAACAACTATTGGATCAGCAAGTACATTATCAAAAGAGCTTAAGAGTGATAATTTAAGTATTGATACTGCAAAAAAAGTTGGAGAATTGATGGGTGACATTCTTAGCAAAAACAACATTAAAGAAGCAGTTTTTGATCGTGGAGGGTATATTTACCATGGTAGAGTCAAAGCCTTAGCTGATGGTATAAGAGAAAAAGGTATTAAGTTCTAATGGCTGAAATAGAATTACAAGAAAACGTTATTCACATAAATAGAGTAGCAAAAGTAGTTAAAGGTGGTCGAAACTTTGCGTTTACTGCTTTAGTTGCTGTTGGTGATGGAAACGGTAATGCTGGAATAGGTTACGGAAAAGGTTCGGAAGTTCCGCTTGCAATACAGAAAGCTATTGAAAACGCAAAAAAGAATATTCATCCTATACCTATGGCTGGATCAACGATAGTACACACTACTATTGGAGAACATGGTTCTTCTAAGGTTTTATTAAAACCAGCTGCTCCTGGTACAGGTGTGATTGCCGGTGGTGCAGTTCGACAAGTACTTGAGGCAGCAGGAATTAAAGACATTCTTGCTAAGTCTTTAGGATCTCCTACTCATCTGAATGTTGCGAAAGCAACTCTTAATGGATTATTAGGTCAAAGAACACCAGATGAAGTAGCTAAATTAAGAGGTAAAAATATTATGGAAATTGCTCCAAAAGGTTTAGTTGATGCATATGAAAATACAAAAGCCGAAAGAAAGTTAAAGGAAGATGCCAAAGGTTAAAATTACTCTTAGAAGGTCACTTATTGGACAAGGTTTTAAAGCAAGAGAAACTATAAAATCTCTTGGATTAAAAAAAATCAATTCTTCAGTTGATAGAGAGGTTGACGAAAGTCTTGCTGGGATGCTTAACAAAGTTGCACACCTTGTAGAAACAGAGGAAATTAAATGAGTAAAATTAAATTTCATCATTTAAAGCCAACACCAGGTTCAACTAAATCAAAAATTCGCAAAGGAAGAGGAGAAGCTGGAAAAAGAGGAAAAACTGCTGGAAGAGGGACAAAAGGAACAGGAGCAAGAAAAACAGTACCTGCATACTTTGAAGGTGGACAAATTCCACTCTATAGAAGAATTCCAAAACTTAAGGGACTAAAAAATACTCCTAAAATGTCGTATGTGGTTGTAAACGTTTCTGATTTACAAGATAAAAACCTTAAAGGTGATATTGATCCAGAAATACTTCAGAAAAATGGATTAACAAGAAAAAAGGGATTTGTAAAAATTCTTGGCAACGGTGAAATTACAAATAGTGTCAACGTAAAAGCCCACGCTGTAAGTGAATCTGCTAAAAAGAAAATTGAAGATGCTGGTGGTACGGTAGAAGTTATAGAGATTTAATATGAAGCTTTCGATTTTCAAATACATGTTTAAAATTCCTGATCTAAGAAAAAGGATTATTTTTACTTTGTTAATGTTCGGAGTTTATCGATTAGGAGCAGCAGTTCCTGTACCAGGGGTTGATTTAGAAGCTGTTCAAAGACTAACCGACTCTGGATCTCAAGCAGGTATTTATGGACTACTAAATTTATTTTCTGGGGGAGCATTAGAGACATTTTCAGTTTTTGCACTAGGTATTATGCCATACATTACTTCAAGTATTATTTTGCAGTTATTGACAGTTGTAATTCCAAGGTTGCAAAAGCTTCAGGAAGAGGGAGAATCAGGAAGAAAAGTAATAACACAATGGACAAGGTATATTACAGTTGTTCTTGCATTGCTACAATCTACTGGTTTAACTTATATATTTTCTCGTGGAAGTTTAACTGGAGGTATATCTTTAATACCAAACTACACACCGTCTAGGGTTGGATTAATTGTTCTAACAATGACTGCAGGAACAGCATTCATCATGTGGTTGGGAGAATTAATCTCTCAAAGGGGCATAGGAAATGGAATGTCTTTAATTATTTTTGCAAGTATCATTAGCCAATTACCAGCTAGCTTTGGTGGTGCATATCAAGTGACTGCTGGACAAGGTAGGATAGGTCAATTTAGCTTTTTAGTACTAATGTTTTTTCTCATGATTGTTGGAATAATTTATGTAGAGCAGGGCCAAAGAAGGATTCCAATTCAATTTGCTAAAAGAGTAAGGGGTAGAAAAGTTATGGGAGGTCAAAGTACATACATACCCTTAAAGGTCAACAGTGCTGGTGTCATTCCTGTTATTTTTGCAACCAGTGTACTTTTCTTTCCAGCACTTATTGCAACTTCCCTTCCCCAAGATAACTCAATTACTGCAGGAATTAGAAACTGGATTGATGTCAACCTAGCTAATTCACAAGGTACTAGCTGGTTTTATATTTTCTTTTTAGGAATGTTGATAATATTTTTTACATATTTTTATACCACTATTCAATTTGATCCAGTAAGACAATCAGACATGATAAGAAGACAGGGAGGTTTTGTTCCTGGTGTCCGTCCAGGTATATCAACAACAAATTATTTATCACACATAATTAGCAGAATTACTCTTCCTGGATCAGTATTCCTTGCATCTGTAGCTGTTTTACCATCAATTGCGTCAGCGATTTGGGATATTCCTTTGGGCTTCAGTGGCATATCAATACTCATTACCGTAGGTGTAGCACTAGAAACAATGAAACAAATAGAGAGTCAATTAAGTATGAGAAATTACGAAGGATTTATTGATTGACAAATATCACTATTTTTCTTGGACCACCTGGTGCAGGAAAAGGAACTCAGGCTGAAAAATTATCTGAAACTTTTAAGCTTCCTCATATATCTACTGGGGTAATGTTAAGAGATCATGTTGAAAATGAAACGGAACTAGGTCTCATAGCTAAAGACATTTTAAACAAAGGTAATCTTGTATCTGATGATTTAGTTACGGCAATGTTGATTGAAAGGATAGGAAAACCTGATTGTGATAACGGAGCTATATTAGATGGATTTCCTAGGACAATCGCTCAGGCAGAAAGTCTTGAGATCGATCACTTGGAAATAAAAAATGTAATTTTATTTGAGGTTAATGAAGAAGAATTAGTTAAGCGTATGTTGGACCGTGGAAGAGAAGATGATACTGAAGAATCCATAAAAGTACGATTTGAAGTTTATAAAAAAGAGACTGCTCCATTGGTTGACTATTACAACAATAAGGGAGTTCTAAATTCTGTAAATGCATTTGGTGAGATTGATGATATATTCAACGAAATTTCAAAGTTTATGAAATTATGATTACTTATAAATCAAATGAAGATTTTATGAATATGCAAAAGGCGGGAAAAATAGTTGCCACCATTCATGCAGAACTACAAAATATTTCTTTACCCGGAACAAAAATAGAAACATTAGACAAAAAGGCAGAAGAGATAATTAAAAAATCAAATGCAGTTTCAAATTTCCTAAATTACAGAGGTTTTCCTTCATACATTTGTGCATCACCCAATGATGTTATTGTTCATGGAATTCCAAAAAATTTTGTTATAGAGGAAGGTGATATATTATCAATTGATGTTGGTTGTACTGTAAATGGGTTTCATGCAGATGCAGCTCTCACTTATGGAATAGGACAAATTTCTAGTGAAGATCAGAAGTTAATCGATGTTACAAAAAAAGCACTTTACGAGGCAATAAAACTTGTAAAGGATGGTCAAAAGCTAGGGACTATTGGTAACAAAATTGAAAAAATTGGTAAGAAAAATTCCTACGGAGTTGTCAGAGAATATGTTGGTCATGGGATTGGACTAGAAATGCATGAAGATCCACAAGTACCAAATTACGGTATCAAAAATAAAGGATTTAAGTTAAAAAAAGGTATGGCAATCTGTATTGAACCAATGTTCAATTTAGGTACCGCAGATACAAAAGTTGATGCAGATGGATGGACTGTAAGGACTGCTGATGGAAAAAAATCTGCTCACTGGGAACACGTAATAGGAATAATGGAAGATGAAGTATGTATTTTTTCAGAATTGTAATTTTTCAAAATTTGTTGGTAATAGTTCATAATCAGACTAATCTAGTTAATCGGTCTTAAAATCAGGTAATTTTGGTAGAAAAAGAAAAGAACATAATTAAAGTACAGGGGACTGTAACTGAAACTCTTCCAAACGCCTCATTTAAGGTCAAACTTGAGAGTGGAGCAGAAATCTTAGCACATGTATCAGGAAAAATGAGAATGAAGTATATTCGAATTCTACCTGGTGATGTAGTAGAGATGGAAGTATCACCATATGATCCTACAAGAGGTAGGATTACTTGGAGACATAAATGAAAGTAAAATCGAGTATAAAAAAAAGAGGTCCTAACGATCAAATAGTTCGTCGTAAAGGCAAGCTATATGTTATCAATAAAAGGAATCCAAGACACAAGCAAAGGCAAGGTTGAGTTTGGCTAGAATTTCCGGTATTGATATACCAAGAGAAAAAAGAGTTATAGCTTCACTCAGATACATACACGGTATTGGCGCAAAACGAGCAGAAGACATTTGTAATGATCTCGAAATAAATCCTGACACAAGAGTGAACAATCTTACAAATGATGAGATTGCAAAAATAAGAAAATATATAGAGTCAAATTTTAGAGTTGAAGGTGATTTGAGAAGAGATGTTTCACAAAACATAAGAAGAAAAACTGAAATTGGAACTTATCAAGGTATTAGACACAGAACGGGATTACCCGTAAGAGGTCAAAGAACTCATACTAATGCAAGAACAAGAAAAGGTCCAAGATTTGCTATTGCAGGTAAGAAGAAAGTTATGAAATAGTGGCTGAACAAAAATCAAAGAAAAAAAATAAAAAAAATATTCCTTCAGGCGTAGCCCATATAAAAGCAAGTTTTAACAACACCATAATAAATATTTCTGATACAAACGGTGAAACAGTTGTATGGACATCTGGTGGTTCTGTCGGATTTAAGGGTTCTAGAAAATCAACTCCATATGCTGCCCAAGTTGCAGCAGAAGAGGCTGTTAGACGAGCAACAGAATTTGGTATACACAAATTGGATATAATCATTAGTGGTACAGGTGCAGGTAGAGAAACAGCAGTAAGAACTCTTCAAAATATGGGAATGGACGTAGGAACTATCAAAGACATAACACCAACCCCACACAATGGATGTCGTCCTAAGAAGAGGAGAAGAAACTAATGGCTAGATATACAGGTCCTAGAGTAAGAGTTTCTAGAAGAATTGGATTTAACGTTTTTGAGAATAGAAAAGGCGACAAAGCACTTCAAGATAGACCATACCCACCAGGTGAAAATGGTAAAAAACGTATGCGTGAAACAGATTACGGAACTCAGCTAAAGGAAAAACAAAAGGTCAGATATATGTACGGTGTAATGGAAAAACAGTTCAGAAATTATTATAAAGAAGCTACTCGAATGCCGGGAATTACCGGTGAAAACTTGTTGGTACTTTTAGAATCTAGAATTGATAATGTTATTTATAGAGCTGGATTTGCATCTACTAGACCTCAAGCTAGACAGCTAGTTTCTCATAGGCATTTTAAATTGAATGGGAACCTCGTAGATATTCCATCTATACAGGTCAAGCCAGGAGATAAAATTGAGCTAAAAGATCAAAGCAATGATTTAATAATTGTTCAACATACCATTGATACTGGACAAGACAGAGAACCTGCATCATGGCTAAAAGTTGATGAAAAGAAGAAAAATATTGAAGTTTTAAACCAACCTACAAGAAATGACGCAAGTCAACAAATTGAAGAACAATTAATAGTAGAACTTTATTCGAAATAGAATATAGGAGAGGAGCAAAAAGTGTTAATTTTACAAAGACCTGAAATATCACAAGAGGATCTTGGAAAGTCAAGATCAAATTTTGTTATTGAACCACTTGAACCAGGATTTGGTTTAACTCTAGGTAATACAATGAGAAGGGCTTTATTATCAAGAGTCCCAGGTGTTGCTGTAACTGGAGTAAAAATTGATGGAGTAAACCATGAATTTACTTCTGTTCCTGGTGTTGTAGAAGATGTCCTTGATATCTTACTCAACCTAAAAAGATTAGTCTTAAAGGTAGACGATCAAGAAAGCCATACATTGACAGTAAAAGCTAAAGGCCCAGGAGAAGTGAAAGCTGCACAAATTCAATGTCCAGCTGGAGTTGAAGTTGTGAACACAGATCTAAAAATTTGTACCCTTTCAAACGATTCAACATTAGATATGGAAGTTTCTATTGCTCATGGAGTTGGGTATCGCTTAGCTGATAAAAATAAAACAAGTGATTCCAGTTTTATTCCAATTGATTCTATATTTTCACCAGTTGTAAAAGTAAGCTATGCTGTATCACCAACCCAAGTTGGTCAAGTTACCAACTACGATAAATTGAGCTTAGATATTGAAACTGATGGCTCAATTGAACCTAGTGAAGCAATTTCTTCTGTCGGTAAAACTTTAGGAGAATTGTGGAAACTTTTTGCAGATATTGATGAAGGAGTTGGACTTGAATTAGGTGAACTTACCATTTCAGAGGGTAGTTCACCAGACTTGTCATTGTCAGTAGATGCATTAGATTTGTCTGAGAGACCTAGAAATTGTTTGGGTAGGGAAAATATAACAACAGTTGGTCAAATTTTAGAATATACAGAAGATGACTTGTTAAACCTTACAAACTTTGGACAAAAAAGTTTGGATGAACTTGTGGCAAAATTAGATGAACTTGGTCTCAGCTTGCCTACAAGCTCTGATTTGAATTCGGACGATAACTCTGATGCCTAAACCTAGAAGAGGCAAATTGCTTGGGGGATCATCCTCTCATGAAGATCAAATTATTGGTAATTTGATTGCATCGTTAATTGAATTTGAGAAAATTGAGACGACTCTTACAAAAGCTAAAGTTACAAAGCCTTATGCTGATAAGGTAATTACAAAAGCTAAAAAGGGCTCACTTCATGATAGAAGACAAGTTCTAAAATTTATCCAAAATAAAGCAGTTGTAGCAAAGCTCTTCGATGAGATAGGTCCAAAATATCAAGATAGAGATGGTGGGTATACCAGAATAACTAGAACAAGTTATAGAAAAGGTGATGGGGCTGAACTCGCAGTACTTGAGTTAGTTTAACTTGAATACCTTCAAAGACGTTTGGAAACAATTCAAGCTATTTATCAGATTTGATTCTGAAACAATTTTAAAAATAAGCCAAGATAGATATGAGACCGGGAATGCATTTCTAGTTGTCACAATTAGCCTTCTTGCACTATATGCTCCAATTTTCTTAAATTCAAATTTAAGTAATATTTTTGATTTAATATTTTTTGGAGTTCTTGACGGAACATTTTCTTGGGTATTCTCAAGTCTTGTAATGTGGTTTGCCCTTGGAAGAATATTTAAAGAAAACATAGATTTGAACGCAGTCGTAACAATTACTGGATACTCTCACGGCCTAATTGGTTTTGTTGCACTTTGGTATGTTATTCAAAGTTCATTAATGAATTTTGGAGAGAGAATTAACCAAGTATTTATTCTTTTGATAATATTTTGGATTTATATGACCGTTTCAAAATCGCTTGAATCAGGATTTTTTATTGAAAAAAGAAATACACGAGTTGCATCATCAATATTTATTTTCATACTTTTTTGGACATCCGATCCATTAAAAATCATAATTTAAATTGCCTACCTACAAAATAGACATTTCCTACAATGGAACCAATTTTCATGGTTTTCAACAACAGCCAAAAAATAGAACTATACAGGGTGAAATATTAGAAGTTCTTGACAAACTTATTGATAATTATGAACTTAATTATTCTGGAAGAACAGACTCTGGTGTTCATGCAAAGTCACAAATAATATCTGTTCGTTCGCAACATGAACTAAATAGTAAATTTTTACACTCGTTTAATTCCTTAGTAACAAATGAGATAAGAATGAACAAATTGAGTAAAGTAAAAGACGAATTTAATCCAAGATTTGATGCAAAATCAAGGGTTTACAGATATTTTATTCTTAACAATTCAAAGGAATTACCTTTTTCAAAAGATTATGTCTATTACATTGAAAAAAACTTTGAACTTGAACAACTTAATAATATTTCAAAAATTTTCTTGGGTGAAAAAAACTTTCAAAATTTCTCTAAATTGAGAACTAATCAGACACCATTGAGAAAAATTTTATTTAGCAAGTGGTCAGTTCAGAATTCAAAATTTATATACACAATCGAGGGAAACTCGTTCCTTCATAATATGGTTAGATCTATTGTTGGGTGCCAGCTTGCGGTTATCGATGGAAAAATTTCAATCAAAGACCTCAAAAAGTCATTATTGAATCCAAATGATACCAGGCACAGATTTATGGTTCCAAGTAGTGGGCTGCACTTATGGAAAATCAAATACTAGTTTCCATAAATATGAATACAATTTATACTTAAGTTTCGTTACGATTCTTTAAGGTTTTATGAGTACAAAAACGACATTTGATGGTGTTGAGTCATCTGAAAGAAATTGGCATTTAGTTGATGCAAGTGGATTACCTGTAGGTAGATTAGCTAGTGAGATAGCCCAAATATTAAGAGGAAAGCATAAACCACAATTTGCTCCTCACTTAGATGTAGGAGACTATGTTGTAGTAATCAATGCATCAAAAATTCAGGCTACTTCAAAAAAACCTGAGCAAAAAATGTATTACGATCATTCAGGTTATCCTGGCGGTTTAAAAGAAGAATCCTTTAATTCTTTGAAAAAAAGAAAACCGGAAAAAATTATAGAACGCGCAGTGTGGGGAATGCTTCCAAAAAATAGACTAGGAAGATCAATTTTAAAGAAATTATATGTTTATAGAGATGAAACTCATCCACATGGTGCTCAAAATCCATCTGAACTAAGTTTTGATATAAAGAAAGTAGTTGAATAATGAGTAAAACAATTTTAGGAACTGGAAGAAGAAAAACATCTGTAGCAAGAGTTATGTTGAGTGAAGGTGAGGGAAATTTTGAATTCAATGGTAAAACAATCGAAGACTATTTTCCAAGCCCCTCTATGAGGATGACAATCAACAAACCATTTAACGTAGTTGGGATGGAAAAAAAGTTTAATTTAAAAGTTAATGTGAATGGAAGTGGTTTATCTGCCCAGGCTGATGCTGTAGCTTTAGGTATTTCCAGAGCATTAATTCAATTTGATCCAGAACTTAGACCAAAACTAAAAAAAGCAGGTCTTCTCACTAGAGATGCTCGTAAAGTTGAAAGAAAAAAATACGGACTAAAGAAAGCCCGTAGAGCAGAGCAATTTACTAAAAGATAATAATTCATTGAAGAAGTATTTTGGTACTGATGGTATTAGGGGTATACCTAACGATACTTTAAGTCAAGATCTTATATCAAAAATATCCGCATCTGTTGAGCAACATATAAATCCTAAAAATATTGGTGTCATTTCAGATACACGTTCATCCTCAGATGAAATTCTGAATTGGATTTCCATAGGATTTTCAAGCAAAGTAAATATTTATAATCATGGAGTTTTACCTTCTGGTTCAATGCCTATAATTTTGAAAAAATTTAATTACGATCTTGGAATTATAATTTCTGCTTCACATAATCCTGCTGAATATAACGGCATAAAGTTAATTCAAGAAAACGGATCAAAATTAGATGATGATGTTGAAATATCAATTGAAAAAAATATTGATAACTTAGAACTACCAAATCAACATGCTGAAATTATTAATTTAAGTGATGGACATCTTGAATATCTAAATTTTCTTGATGAGGTTACAGATATTGATTTTAGTCATTTTCAAATACTCATCGATGCAGCAAACGGATCAGCGTCAACTGTCATAAAAGAGTTATTTGATAAAAAAAATGCATATTACAGAATTATCAACAATCAACCGGATGGCTTAAATATAAATAAAGACTGTGGAGCAACAGTCCCTGAAAATCTACAAAAAAATATTGAAAAGGGTGAAATTGGTGCATCTTTTGATGGTGATGCCGATAGATTGATAATGGTCGATGAAAATGGAGATATTGTAAATGGTGATCTGATATTAACAATTCTTTCAAAATATTTATCAGAAGTAAATCAGCTTACCAATAACATTGTTGTTAGTACGGTAATGTCAAATTATGGCTTTAAACAAGCCATAGAAAAATTTAATTTTGATCTTATTGAAACTCCAGTTGGTGATAAATATGTTGCAGAGGCAATGAAAAAATATGACGCTGCTTTAGGGGGAGAACAGTCTGGTCACATCATTATTTCTGACCTATTACCAGTTGGTGACGGTCTAGTTACATTAATCTATGTTTTGAAAGCTATGCAACACTTTGGTGTAGCTTTGAGTGATTTTAAGAAAGAGAATCTGTATGAATACCCACAAAAACTGACAAACCTAGAATTAAAAAATAAATTAAATGACGAAGAATTAGAATACATAAACCAGATAGCTTTGGACATGTCAATAAAAAAAGATTTAGACGGAAGATATTTAATACGTAATTCAGGGACAGAGCCATTATTGCGTGTACTTGTAGAGGCTAAAAGTAATGAAGCTATGGAAGATTTTTCAAATGAGCTTATTACAAAAATTAATAAATACCTAAATTAACCATACTTATAGATATACTCTTTATAACGAGCAATATAGCGCCTGGCCTTTAACGAGGTGACGAGGAAGTATGTTATCGAAAAATTCGGCGGATGCATACTCGGCTCTGCAGTCGATATAAATTGTTTAAAAACAGAAAAAAATTTCTGAACAGAGACAATTTAAAGCAGTCTTTATTTTAACCTGCTCGTTGGAATGGAGATATAATGTGTGGAATTGTAGGGTATTCAGGCCCTAAAGAACCTTTACCAATCTTAATAAATGGTCTCTCTCGTTTGGAGTATCGAGGATATGATTCTGCTGGAATAGCAATTTCTGATGGAAGCAAAATAACGATTGAAAAAAAAGAGGGTAAACTCGATATCTTAAAAGAACATTTAGAAGATAAGCAAATTTTAGGAAATATTGGGATTGGTCATACAAGATGGGCAACTCATGGAGTACCGAATGATGTGAATGCACATCCACATTCAGACAATAATGATGAATTTGCAATCATTCACAATGGCATTATTGAAAATTATGCAGAAATCAAGAAAGATCTTATAAACGATGGATTTAAATTTAATTCAGACACTGACACGGAGGTCGTAGCTGTAGAGTTAAGCAGAAAATGGAATGGAAATCTTTTAAAAACAGTCGTGAATGTAGCAAGAACACTTGAGGGAACATATGCCCTTGTTGTAACTGCAACTAAAGAAGAAGGCACTATTGTTGCAGGAAGATTAATGAGTCCTTTAGTCCTTGGAGTTGGTGATAATGAGGTTTTTCTTGCATCTGATTCAGCAGCAATCTTGGAACACACAAAGAAAATGATATTTCTTGAAAATGGTGATTTTGTAGAAATTAAAAATGGTAAGTATAAGTTGTTCGATTCTGAATTAAATGAAATCCAGAGAGAAATTCAAGAAATCGATTGGGAGGTATCTGAAGCAGAGAAGTCAGGGTATGACCATTTTATGTATAAAGAAATACTTGAACAATCTGAGGTAATCGAAAGAACTTTATCTGGAAGGCTTGAAGCATCCTCAGATGAAATCCCAATTAAGTTAGACGAGGCTTCAAAATTTGAAAAAATTTGGATTGTTGCATGTGGAACAGCCTATCATGCAGGTTTGTTTGGGAAAGACCTATTTGAGAAAGTTCTTGGAGTTCCGGTAAGTGTTGAGCTTGCTTCCGAGTTCAGATATAGAGAACCAATCGTCGGAAAAAACGATTTAGGTATTGTAATTTCCCAGTCCGGAGAAACCATGGACACTATTGCTGCTACAGAATTATTAAAGGAAAATGGTTCACATGTTCTTGCTTTAGTAAATGTGGTTGGTAGTTCGCTAGCAAGAATAGCTGATAGTATATTTTATTTACATGTAGGTCCAGAGATAGGAGTAGCTTCAACCAAAGCTTATTTAGGCATGCTTGTTTCTCAGCTTGTTATAGCAAAACAGTGGGATGCAGAAAATAAGTTAGATGTCTCATTTGATGAAATTGCAGAACTCCCAAACCTAATAGACCAGACCATGGCTTGTGAAGGGCAAATAAAAGAAATATCCGAAAAAATCTATAAAAAGAATGATATCTATTTTATTGGTCGAGGATTGGATTATGCTTTGGCAGCTGAAGGTGCATTAAAATTAAAAGAAATTTCCTATCTTCATGCTGAGGCGTTAGCAGCTGGAGAGCTTAAACACGGCACGCTTGCTTTAATAGAAAAAGGGACCCCTGTAATAGTTACTGCTAGTCAAAATCATCTACTTGATAAGACGACCAGTAATGTACAAGAGGTTATCGCTAGGGGCGCATATGTAATTGCTATTGGAGATAGTCAATCAGAAAAACTTGAAAATATATCAAATGATTTTGTCACACTACCAGATAGTAATGAAATACTAACTACTGTGATCTCGATTATACCTCTACAATTTATTGCTTATCACGTAGCTAACAAGAATGGCCAATCGATTGATCAACCAAGAAACCTTGCAAAGTCAGTTACTGTAGAATAAATAATATGGATAGAGGTTACGTATATGTAAATAAGACAAATTATTTACATAATATAGAAGTATTAAAACAACTATCAGACAAAGAACTTTGCTTAGTTGTCAAAGCCAATGGTTATGGTCATGGCATTGAATGGACCGTCAAAACTGCAATGGAAGCTGGAATCAAATGGTTTGCAGTAGCAGCTATTAGTGAAGCAAAAAAAGTCCGAGCTCAATCTGATGAACTAAGGGTATTATTACTTACCGAGCCATCACTTGGTGAGATAGACAATATAGAGAAATATAATATCGACTTAACAGTTTATAATGATTTTTTTATTGATGGTCTAGCAAAATCCGGTAAAGCATTCAATACCCATATAAAAATCGATACTGGTATGCACAGAGTTGGTTGCGAACCAGAAGATTTTAAAAATCTTTATGAAAAAATAACAAACTCTAAAACCATAAATCTTGCTGGTATATGCACCCATTTTCCATTAGCTGACGAAGAGATAGAGCCTACAGAAGAATCTATCAAATTGTTCAAACAAACAATAAAGGATGTAGATACAGATAATTTACTTTTACATGCTGATAATTCTGGATCATCATTTTACAATTTTGATCCTACGTTTAACCTGTCAAGAGTTGGTCTTGCGGTATATGGGTGCAATATAACACCCACAGAAGTCATTCAAGACCTGAAACCTACGATGGCAATAAAAACAAGAATATCAAACATTCACCATAGAAAAGAAGGTGAAGCCGTTTCTTATGGAAAAGCACTTACTTTAGAAAGAGATACAACTGTTGGTGTATCACCTGTTGGATATGGCGATGGATATCCATGGAGTACATTTCCTGATGGAAAAGTCATAGTTAACAATACATATTGCAATTTGATAGGAAGAGTAACGATGGATCAAATTTTATATGACATCACAGATGTGGAGGCAAATATTAATGATGAAGTTGTTCTTTTGGGAAATTCTGAGAACAATGAACTTAAAATTACAGTTTTCGATATTGCAAAATGGAATAAGACTATTGAATGGGAGATCCTTACAAATATAAATGAACGACTTGAAAGGGTTGAAATTGAATGAGATCGTGCTTAAAGAATCAGATTTAGATGAATTTGCAAAAGATTTCGTAACAAAATTATCAATTCCTTCAGTAATTGGATTCAACGGAAGTCTGGGAGCTGGTAAGACTTCAATAATTAAAAAGATAATTTATCACCTTGGGATCGAAGATAATGTAACTTCTCCAACATTTAATATTGTAAAAAATTATCTCATAGAAGATTTAAGTATTTACCATGTTGATCTTTATAGACTTTCATCATTCCAAGAATTTATTGACCTAGATCTTCCTTTGTTTGAAGAAAAAACTTTATTTTTTGTTGAATGGTCAAACCAACTTCCTAATACAAACCTCATCAATTGGACAATTATTGATATTGATATAATTGATGATTCAACAAGAAAGATAAGGTTTTAAATTGTATAAATTAGCAATTTCTACATCAGGCGAATATGTTTCTGCAGCAATATTTGAGGAAAAATTACTTGCTAGTTTTGTTTCAAAAACTAATAAGGGCTCAACTGGAATATTGCTGAATCAAATTAATGAATTATTTGATAAAACAAAAGCAAGCAGAAATGAACTTAATGCACTTTATTTAGATGTTGGACCAGGATATTACACTGGACTAAGAATTGGTCTATCAGTTTCCCAAGGACTTGGAGCAGTTTTAGGCATACCTATAATTCCAGTAAATGGTCTCGATGCTCTTGCATTTGCAGCACATACAAGTCACAGAAAAATATGTTCGTTGATTGATATCAAACGAAATGAGTTTGCTTATTGCGAATATATGCCTGTTCCCGGTGGAGTAACACGAGAGTCAGATCCTCAAGTAATTTCAGTTGAAAACTTAGAAATTAAACTTTCTGATGATGCCGATAAAAAATTATTAATAGGAAATTGGGATCTTATAGAAAATAAAAAAATTCTTACTGATAGTAATACTAAATTAGCCGAGCCAAAATTTGTAACTGCTGAAAATATTTATAACGTTGGTGAAAAAATAAAAGATTATCCCAACTTCAATGAAATAAATCTTGAATATATGAGAGAACCTGACGTGACATTATCAAAAGATACTTTGAGTGGGAATGTGAAGTTTTATGATTAAAAGTTTAGAATTTTGTTCGTCTGAGACAGCACTTCAGTTGTCTAACTTAGAGCAAAATTTATTTTCTATGTCATGGGATGCCAGTATTATTGAGCAAAAAATTAATGATAAAAGTTTTAAATATTGGACTTACCAAAATGAAGATAAAATTATAGGTTATTTGGGTATCCAATTTATCCATCACGATATTGAGATTTTAGGAATTGGTGTATTGGAAGAATACAGAAAAAAAGGTGTAGCAACCAAACTTATGGACGAATTAATAAGTTATTTTGAAGTTTCAAAATATGAAAAAATTATCTTGGAAGTTCGTGAATCTAATAAATCTGCTCAGAGTTTGTATAAAAAATACAACTTTAAACATTTTGGTAAAAGAAAAAAATATTATGTCACTGAAGATGCAGATATTTTTATAAAGGAAAAAGCATATGCAGAGTGAAAATATCATTTTAGGTTTTGAAACAAGTTGTGATGAGACAGCGATAGCTTTAATGAAAGGTGACAACCTCTTAATTAACAAAATTTCATCACAAGTTGAAATTCATGAGAAATTTGGTGGAGTGGTACCTGAAGTAGCATCAAGAGCACACGCTGAAATGATAAGAAATCTTTTTCATTCCTCTATCAATGAATGTGGTGTAGATTTAAGTGAAATTGATATTGTGGCCAGTACGGATGGTCCTGGTCTTGCAGGTAGTCTTGTAATAGGCTACAATTTTGCAAAATCTGTGGCATGGGCTCTTGAAAAGCCATTTTATGCAGTAGATCATATGGTCGGACATTTAAGCGCACCTCTTATTGAGCATCCAAACATGGAGCCTCCATTTTTATCATTACTTGTCTCTGGAGGACATACACAAATTGTTTTAGTTGAAGAATGGGGTAAATATAATCTCTTGGGTTCAACCATTGATGATGCTGCAGGTGAAGCTTTTGATAAATTATCAAGATTTTGTGGATTTGGTTTTCCTGGGGGTCCAGCGATACAAAATCTATCAGAGGGTGGTGATCCAAAAAAAGTAGATCTTCCTCGACCTAAAACTTCAAACAAATTTGACTATTCTTTTTCTGGATTGAAGACAGCAGCAGTTTATTTTCTACAGAAACTTTCAGAAGAGGATCAATTATTAAAAAAAGATTTTGCTGCATCATATCAAGAGGCAATAGTTGATTCCTTAATGGACATTTTTGTTAAAGCGATTAAAGAAACCGGTGTTAATAATATATCAGGTGGAGGTGGAGTCATGGCAAATTCTAGGTTACGTGAAAAAATTCTATTATTTTCTGAAAATAATAATAAAAAACTTTATTTACCATCACCAAAATTATCAACTGATAATGCAGCAATGATTTGTATTGCTGCTAAAAATGAGCTTATTACAAATAAAATGAATATTGACGATATAAGGTTATCTTCAATAATTTCTTAACAATTTAAGAAAATAAATACCTTTATAAACATAACTATATTAAATTCAAAAAGTAGAAAATTTTAGGAAGGAATTAAACATGAATCTTCAACCACTAGGAGATAGAGTTGTTGTAAAACCACTATCTGAGGAAGATATGAAAACTCCATCGGGAATTTATATACCTGATACTGCGAAGGAGAAACCCCAAGAAGGAGAGGTTGTTGCGGTAGGACCTGGAGAAACTAACGACAATGGAGAAAAAATTAAACCTGATGTCAAAAAAGGTGACAAAGTTGTTTATTCAAAATATGGCGGAACAGAAATAAAAGTTGACGGCGAAGAATATTTGATTTTATCAAGTAGAGATATACTCGCAGTAGTCGGAAAATAATAGGAGGAAAAAAATGGCAAAGAAAACTCTAGTATTTAACGAAAAAGCAAGGAAAGGTCTTGAGGATGGTGTTAATAAATTAGCAGATGTTGTCAAAGTAACACTTGGACCTAAAGGTAGAAATGTAGTTTTAGAAAAAAAATGGGGAGCACCAACAATTACAAATGATGGTGTCACCATTGCAAAAGAAGTTGATCTAGAAGATCCCTACGAAAACATGGGTGCTCAACTAGCTAAAGAGGTAGCATCAAAAACAAATGATGTCGCTGGTGATGGTACAACCACTGCAACTGTTTTGGCTCAGTCAATGGTTAATGAGGGCATGAAAACTGTTTCTGCGGGTGTTAATCCAATGGAAGTAAAAAGAGGAATGCTTGAAGCTGCACAAGCTGTAACAGAGTTTATAGCTGGTTTCTCAAAATCTATTGGTGGTAAAGATGAAATTGCTCAGGTTGCATCAATATCTGCTGCAGACTCTGAAATTGGAGAAACAATTGCTGAAGCAATGGAGAAAGTTGGTAAAGACGGGGTAATCACTGTTGAAGAAGGCCAAACTTTTGGAATGGAACTTGAATTTACTGACGGTATGCAATTTGATAAGGGATTTATATCACCTTATTTTGTAACTGATCCTGATAGACAAGAAGCGATTTTAGAAGATCCATATATTCTTATTGTTAATTCAAAAATTACAGCTGTTAATGATTTATTACCTATTCTTGAAAAAGTAATGAATTCAGGAAAACCATTGATCATTCTTGCAGAAGATGTTGAAGGGGAAGCATTAGCGACACTTGTTGTTAATAAAATACGAGGTACTTTTACATCCGTAGCTGTAAAAGCTCCAGGATTTGGTGAAAGAAGAAAAGCTATGCTCCAAGATATAGCAATCCTTACAGGAGGAGAAGTAATTTCTGAAGAGTTAGGGTTGAAAACTGAAAACACAACTGTTGATATGTTAGGTCAAGCTGAAAAAGTAATTGTCAAAAAAGACAATACCACAATTGTTAATGGCAAAGGCAAAAAAGCTGATGTTGAAGGAAGAGTAAAACAAATTCAATCCGAGATTGATGAATCAGATTCTGACTGGGATAAAGAAAAACTTCAAGAAAGACTAGCTAAACTCTCAGGTGGAGTTGCCCAAGTAAAAGTTGGTGCAGCTACAGAAGTCGAATTGAAAGAAAAGAAAATGAGAATTGAAGATGCCCTAGCAGCAACAAGAGCAGCTGTTGAAGAGGGGATCGTTGCTGGTGGTGGCGTTACTTTAATCAGAGCCCAAGATACAATAGATAAAATTTCTGGAGGATCCGAGGGTGAAGTAATTGGTAGAAACATCGTCAAAAAAGCATTAGAAGCACCATTAAGACAAATTGCAGAAAATGCAGGTTTTGAAGGTGGAGTAATGGTTGAAAAAGTAAAAGCAGAAAAAGGAAATGTAGGATTAAATGCCTCTAATGGTGAGATGGTAGATCTTGTTAAAGATGGAGTTATTGATCCAGCAAAAGTTACGAGGTCAACTGTTGAAAATGCTTCATCTATTGCTTCTCTGGTTTTAACAACTGAAGCCTTGATAGCTGAAGAACCAGAGCCAGAAGCTCCAATGCCTCCTGGAGGAATGGGCGGCATGGAAGGTATGATGTAAAACATACATTTTTTAAAAAAAAGAGTGGACAACGTCCACTCTTTTTTTTTATCATTAGTTGTCATGAATGGAATTAGAGGAGCAATTGCTACAGTAGAAAACACAGAAAACGATATATTAAAATCTACAAAAGAATTATTTAATACGATTGTAGAAAATAACAACCTTGATATTTCAAAAATTGTTTCTGTAATTTTTACTGTTACTGATGATCTTGACGCCGCTTTCCCAGCAAAGGCTCTCAGAGAACTTGGTCACCATCAATTATCTGCAATTGATACAAAAGCACCAAAAGTAATTAATGACCTTGAAGGTTGTATAAGAGCTTTAGTTACTTACAAGGATGAAATTGATGTAACTCATACCTATATAGGTGAAGCTAAGAATTTAAGACCAGATAGATAAAAACTATTTGCAAATCTGTAATACATGGTATTATTACCACAATGAAAATTAACACATACTTTTACTTTAGAGCGCACATATAAGCTGCCCTAAAGTAACGTTATGTCAAATCGGGCAAAAGCCCGATTTTTTTTTAGGAGGAACAAATTGATCGTAGTAATGAAGCAAGCTGCTTCTGAGGAAGACATTGAAAAGGTAAAGGCAAAGGCAATTGAACAAGGTCATGAGCCAAAAGTTCTTTATGGAGTTGAAAGGACTGTAGTTGCTGTCCATGGAAAGGTAATTGAGGATAATCGTGGAGTTATGCGATTGTTAGATAACGTTCATCAGGTTATTCCAATCGGAAGATCTTACAAGCTTGCAAGTAAAACCTATAAAGAATCAAACACAGAAGTAAAAATCAAAGATTTAGTTGTGGGAGGTAAAGAACTTGCATTTATAGCAGGGCCAGATAGCGCAGAATATCAAGAACAAACGTTAGAAACAGCTGAAGCTGTTGTTCAAGCTGGAGGAAATGGATTAAGAGGTGGTGCGTTCAAACCAAGAACCTCTCCATACAGTTTTCAAGGTCTTGGTGAAGAAGGTCTTGTATTGCTTAAAGAAGCTGCAGATTTACATAATTTACCATTATTCAGTGAAATTATGGATGTTCAGCATCTTGAGATGATGGAAAAATATGTTGATGTACTTCAAATCGGAGCAAGAAATATGCAAAACTTTAAACTCTTGGAAGCTGTTGGAGAATCAAAACTTCCAGTTTTATTAAAAAGAGGAATGAGCGCAACCCTTGAAGAGCTACTATTAGCTTCCGAATATATCCTTACGAGAGGTAATGAAAATGTTATTTTATGTGAGAGAGGTATAAGAACCTTTGAGACAGCCACAAGAAATACTTTTGATATAAATGCTATTCCTTATTTGAAAATGAATACACATTTACCAGTTATTGCTGATCCAAGCCATGGGACTGGAGCAAATAATTTAGTTGCTCCAATTGCTTTAGCAGCTATTGCTGCTGGAGCAGACGGTCTTCTTATTGAGATACATCCAAGGCCAGATGAAGCATTATGTGATGGGCCACAAGCTTTAACTCCACCAGAACTTATTGACTTAAGGAAAAAAGTAAGCTCAATGGCTGAAGTAGTTGGTAGGTCATTGAAAACATGATTAAAAAGGTAAAAATAATTGGCCTTGGATTGATGGGTGCGAATCTTGGAATCAATTTAAAAAATAAAGGTATAGATGTTTTTGGTCAAGACGTTGATAAGGAAGCAGAAAATAGGGCTGAAAAATATGGTATTGATACACAATCTAAAGAGGAAAGTTATGATGTGACGGTTCTATCTATGCCGATAAATAATATTATGTCATTTTTATCAGAAGGTAATGAAATTGATGACTCAAAATTATTAATTGATATTGGTGGTACTAAAGAATCAATTTGTAATCTTATGGATAACTTCAAAATACCTTCTGTTGGTGGCCATCCTTTGTGTGGTTTAGCTGATAATAGAAGTTGGGAACCTACACCAGAAATGTACGATGATGCAACATTTTTACTCTGTGAAACAGAATCCATGAACGACAATTCAAAAAAAATTGCCAGAGATTTAGTAAACATATTGAACTGCAAAGAATTGTGGATAGATCGAAAAAAACATGATGAAATATTATCTATTACAAGTCATTTGCCACATTTAATAAGTTCAGCATTGGTTGGGATAGCTAAAAAAGATTATGAAATAGATGAAATTATGGGTTTAGCAGCAGGTGGGTTTGATGGAGCAACAAGACTAACAAGAACAAATCCAGGAATGATAATAGACATGTACAACACAAACTCTGAAAATATAAACAAATTTCTTATTTCACTAATTGATGAGATATCTTCATTAATGTCACTTCAGGAGAAAAATCAATTATTAGAATACCTTACCTCGTCAGTTGAGTGGAGAAGAGCTTTATCAGAAAAGTTTGGAGAGAGACCATTAAGTTGAAAATAATTAATCGTGGGTTATCTGGAACAGTTCAAGTGATAGGAGATAAATCTATATCGCATAGAGCAATTTTGTTTTCTGCTCTAGCTGAGGGCACATCTGTAGTTAAGAATTTATTAATAAGTGAAGATACAAAAGCCTCTTTAAAAATCGTTGAACAAATGGGGGTTGATGTAAAAATCGAGGATAAAGTTTCTATAACTGGTAAGGGAATAAATGGATTAAATAAACCAAAAAATGAACTTGATGCCAAGAATTCTGGAACAACTGCTAGATTGCTTATCGGATTATTATCTAAACAAAAATTTTCTTCAACATTAATTGGTAGCACTCAATTAAACAAAAGACCAATGAATAGAATTACTAATTTATTGGTTGGTCATGGAGCTGATATAAAAATAAAAAACAAGTTTTTACCAATAAACTTTAATCCAAAAGAATACTCATTCAGTTTTCAAAATACTAAAGTACCAAGTGCCCAAGTCAAAAGCGCATTAATCCTTGCTTCTCTATATCATAATGAACCTACCCTTATTGAAGAAACCGTTTCCACCAGAGACCATACTGAGAGAATGCTTGTAGCTATGGGTGTGGATATATTGAGGCTTGGAAATACATTAACTGTCCCACCAACAACTAAGTTAGAACCATTGAACATTAATATTCCTGGCGATATATCATCAGGTGCTTTTTTAATTGCTCTCGGTTTATTAAGAGGTAAAGAAATAATTCTTTCCAACATGTTAATTAATGAAAGAAGACTGGGATTTATAAAAGTCTTAAAAAGAATGAAAGCAAAAATTGAGATCTTAAATATTAGAGAAGAAAACAATGAAGTAATAGGTGATATAAAAATAAATAAGTCAATACTTAATGGAACAACAGTTAGCAAAGACGAAATTCCCGATTTAATAGACGAAATTCCAATTTTTACTTTACTTGCCTCACAAGCCAAAGGATTGACAAAAGTAGTTGGTGCGGAAGAGCTAAAAGTTAAAGAATCAAATAGATTAGATGCGATGAAAAATTTCATTCTTAATTTAGGTGGTCAAATTAAGTTGCTTGATGATGGGTTTGAGATTCAAGGTATCCAAAAATTAAAAAAAGGAAATATTGAAACACTTGATGATCATAGAATCGCTATGACAGCAATTGTTGCAAACATAGGACTCAATAAAAAAATAATTCCAGATAATTTTGAGTGTATAAATGATTCTTATCCTTCTTTTTTTGAAGATATAAAACTATTAGGAGGTGAAATAAATGAGTAATTATGGAATTATTGGATGGCCACTCGAAAAAACTTATTCTCCAGTTATTCAGAACTATTTGTTTAATATGAACAATCTGGATAGTAAATATGAGCCATTTAAAATTGAGAATTTAACAGCAGAATCAGTAGATACATTAATAACTGATCTTGATGGATTTAATATAACAATTCCACACAAAGAAAAAATACTTAATTTAGATATAAATTTTACTATTGATGAACATGTCCAAAAAATAGGATCTACGAACACTGTAAGAAGAACAGACGATAAAATTGAACTTTTCAATACTGACTTTGAAGGTTTTACACTATTTTTGAAAAAAATTGGATATGATTTGAATAAAAAAAATATATTAATCTTGGGAAGTGGTGGAAGTTCAAAAGCAATTAAATATGCTTTATCAACTCATAAAACAAAAACTTATGTTGTAAGTAGAAATCAAACTGATGAGACAATTTCATATATAAATGCAAAAGAACTTGCTCCTGAAATTGATTTAGTGATTAATACTACACCAGTTGGGATGTCTCATTTATCCTCGGCATCACTTGATTTAGATACAAATCAATTTACAAATCTAGAATTATTTTTAAATATTGGATATGGTTATAAAAATTCTTTTTTTGAAAAATTTATTTCAGAATTTGAGTCCTACGATGGTACAGGGATGCTTATCTGCCAAGCAGTATTGTCTTTTAACATTTGGACAAATCTTAACTTACAAGTTTTAGATATATATGATGAGTTATACAAATTACTAGAAAGTCAAAATGATTAGATTCTTAACAGCCGGTGAAAGCCATGGGCCTGAGTTAACAGGCATCATTGAAGGCCTACCTGCTGGATTTCACGTTACAAAAGACTATATTGATAGTTTTCTCAAAAGAAGACAAAAAAGCCTAGGTTCAGGTGGAAGAATGAATATTGAGAGTGATGAAGTTGAGATAACCTCAGGAATAATAAACAATTTAACTACTGGCGGGCCAATCACATTAAAAATTAAAAATAATGATTGGAAAAATTGGAAAGATAAAGATATTGAACCTTATGTAGTACCAAGACCTGGACATGCTGACTTGATAGGAACTGCAAAATATAATAGTTCGGACATCAGATTAGTACTTGAAAGATCAAGTGCGAGGGAAACAGCTATGAGATGTGCTCTAGGAGCAATAGCGGCTCAAATTTTAGAAAGTTTTGAAATCAATATTTGTGGATATGTTTCTAGCATTGGAAAAGTTGATTATGTTCAAGAAAAAATAATTGATTTACAAGAACTACAATCAAAAGTCACCCAATCGCCTGTATCTTGTCCAGATGAAAAATCTGGGAAAGATATGGAGAATGAGATACTAGAAGCAAGAAAAAAGAAAGATACTCTTGGTGGATCAATCACAACAATAGCATCTAGAGTACCTCCTACATTAGGAAGCTTTGTACATTGGGATAGAAAGTTAGATGCAAATCTAGCCAGAATATTTATGTCAATACAAAGTGTAAAAGCTGTTGAAATAGGCAATGGAATAGAAGCTTCAAAAAACTTTGGAACAGATGTTCAAGATCAATATGTTTTACAAGATGGATCTATCAAAAAAGAATCCAATAATCTTGGAGGTTTTGAAGGTGGTATGACTAATGGAGAAGAAATTATAGTTAAAGCATATTTAAAACCAATTAGTACGACATTAACTCCGATAAAAAGCGTAAATTTATCATCAAAGGATGAAACAGAGACAGTTTACGAACGTTCAGATACATGTGCGGTACCAAGGGCTGTCCCAATTTTTGAAAGTGCAATGGCATTTGAAATTTTAAGAAACTTATTACTTAAAACTGGAGGGGACAGCAAAAAAGAAATTGTAAAAAACTTTAATAGTATTTCAAAATTGAATGTTGATGATTTTGACATGGACAATCAGACTTGGAAAATGAACTATGAAACAGAATAATATCTATTTAGTTGGATTCATGGGTTCTGGTAAAACATCGATCCTCAAAAAAATAAAACAGATAGTAAATGTAAATACATTTGACCTAGATGAAAATATTGAAAAAAAATATGGAAGTATAAATAAAATCTTTCAAACAAAAAGTGAAAAATATTTTCGTAATATTGAACTTAAAACTTTTGAAGCATTGCCAAATAATGATTCCGTAATTGCTCTTGGAGGAGGTTCTCTTGAGGTCTCACATATTCTTGATGAGGTCAAAAATTCAGAACTTAGTTTTTATCTAAAAGATACATTTGAAAATTTATGGAAAAGAATTTCAAATTCAGAGCGTCCGCTTGTAAAAAAAGGTAAAGAGGAGATATTAGAACTTTATAGATTGCGTGAAAATTTGTATAGCCAGTCAAAACATACTATCGATATCAAAAATAAAAAAGAGAAAATAATAGTGGAAACAATTATTCAAAATACGTGGTTAAAAAATGAAGTTATCTGAAATAGATTACTCAAATAACTTTAATGATCTATATATAGATCTAAAAAATTATATAAATACTAATAATCATGTGGTATTTCTTGACTCTAATCTTTCATCAATTTTTAACCCAGATGAGAATTTAAATATTTTTAAAATTGATATAAATGAATCAACCAAGGACTTAGAGACTATACAAAAGCTCTGGGCAATTATGTTTGATCAATCTTTAGATAGAAATTCTAAAGTTATTGGGATTGGTGGAGGTGTACTTACTGATTTAGTGGGTTTTGCAACCAGTACGTTCAAACGTGGTGCAAAACTATGTTTAATACCGTCGACGTTGCTTGGGATGGTAGATGCAGCTCATGGAGGTAAGAATGGTTTTAACAACGACTATGGTAAAAATCAGATTGGAACCTTCTTTATTCCAGAAAAAATATTGATTTGCTCAGAATTTTTAGATTCCCTTTCTGAAAATGAACTTAATAATGGAATAATTGAATCCATTAAGGCTGGCTTTTTATGGGATAGAACAATACTTGAGTTGATATATGTTGATGATTTTATGAAAAATATCGATGAAATAATAAAAAAAAGTGTAAAAGTGAAAAATAGTATATTACACAATGATATTGAAGAAAGTAATGAAAGAATGTTTCTAAATTTAGGACATACAATAGGACACCTAATTGAAAAAGATTCGGATTACAGTGTTTCCCATGGACAGGCTGTAGCTATTGGAATTCTTAAAGGCCTTGAAATAGCTGAGACTAAGTACCATCTTGATAATAATGTGAAACATCAGTTTGAAGATTTTTTGAATAAAAAATCACTAAAAACAAATTATAAATTTTTAAATGATAACAATTATCTAAAAGAGATAATTTCAAATGATAAGAAAGTATCAAATGACATAATTAAGTTCGTATTAATAGAAGATATTGAGAAACCTATTTTGATTGATTTACACATAAACGATCTTTTGGAGGTTTTAATTAATGGGTAAAATTGTAATCATCAATGGTCCAAATTTAAATTTTCTTGGGCAAAGAGAAATTGATAAATATGGAACAACTACTTATAAGGAATTAATTTCTGAACTTGAAGACTACACAAACAATCAAGATAAATTAATTTTTTATCAATCCAATCATGAGGGAGAAATATGTGAATTTATCCAAAATATTTTCAATAATGAAGCGATTGACGGTTTGATAATTAATCCTGGTGGATATACTCACACAAGTGTGGCAATAAGAGATTCATTACTACTTCTAAATTTACCTATCGTGGAAGTACATATGACAGATATTAGAAAGAGGGAAAACTTTAGAAAAACAAATTTAATTCACGATGTATGTGAAGAGTCATTTGTAGGTTTAGGTATTGATGGTTACAAAAAAGGAATTGATTATATAAATGAAAAATGAAAAAATTTTTTACCAGGGATCAAAAGGCTCATACTCTGAATCTGTATTATTAGAATTATTTCCAGATTACGAATTAGTCTCTTGCAAAACCTTTCAGGAGGTCTCTAAAAATACGACTCAAGAAGGTTTTGGGCTTTTGCCAGTTGAAAATTCTCTTGTTGGAACAGTAATAGAAGCTTATGAAAGTTTAATTGAAAACAATTTAGAAATATATTTAGAGATTAAAAAGAAGATAAACCATGCCCTCATTGGTATTAAAGGAACAAAAAAAGAAGATATAAAAAAAGTTATATCTCATCCACAAGCACTCCAACAATGTAGTAAATATTTAAATGATTTAGATGTTGAACTACAACCAGTGTTTGATACTGCAGGAAGTGTAATTAGTTTATTAGAGACTAAATCAATTGATATTGGGGCTATAGCAGGTGATCATTTTGATAATGATGAAAGATTTACAATAATTGAGAAAAATATATCTAATCACGAAGAAAATTACACAAGATTTTTTTTGACAGGAAAAAAACCACTCAAAATTTCTGAAGAAAAAAATATTCGCTCTGCAATTCTTGTAGCAGCGGATGAGCCTGGCTCCTTACTTAAGGCTTTAACTGTGTTCGATGTTCTTAAATTAAATCTTATAAAATTAGAATCAAGACCAATTCTGGGGTCTCCTTGGGAATATAAGTTTTACGTAGATTATCAGAATAATGACATAAAAATTGACCAACTTTTAATGGATAATCTTAGCCAAGTAGCCAAAGAATTTAAAATTTTGGGTGAATACGGATCAATTAATCTTTAAACTTCCAGCTGGAAGAATTCCTATCATCTTCAATTTCTATATTTGATTCTGTAAGAAAATCTCTGACGATATCTGATTCTTCATATTTTTGAGATGATCTAAGTTCTATACGGTAAGAAATTAATTTATTGATTAAATTATTTATATTTTCTGAATTTTTATTATTCTTTTCAATTTCCAGTCTTAATTCAGCTATTTCTTTTCTTAAAACATCTTCAATTTGTTCATCTTGAGAATTTTGATCATTGTCAGCACGTGCTTTAATTTGTTTTGTTTCAGTATTTTCTAATAACTTTCTAAGATCATCTAAACTATATTTTTCACCATTCTTAAAGTTTTGAGTTTCATTTTGATTAATGACAGTGACTTGTCCTAACCCTTCAACTTCAAAAAGATTTTCTTTTGCATCAATTATAAGAGCTGTATGTTCATCAATTCCTAATATATTAGTTGGTTGAATCTCTTGTAGAATTTCCATTCTTTTAGCACCAAGATAACTTATGCTCGTGTCATGGTTTCCACCTTCTTTATTATTAAAGTGTGGAACAACTACACAATCAATATCAAAAACTTCAAGAAGATTTATACCTTTCTCCCAGTAGGGGTCAATCCCAACCTTGTATATTTCATAGACTGGAATTGTTCTAATACCTAAAGTTGATGCTGCTGCACTGGCAAAAATTAAACTACTTCCAGAGCAAAGTCTCTCTTTAAAAATTTCTGGTACATCTGTATCTATCCAATTTTTTGTTGCGTAGCTTGGACTACCTGGTCCCGAAAATATAAAATTTGAACTTTGAATTTTTTTTATAAACTCAAAGTATTCAACTGATTTAAAATACTTTTTATTTCTAAAGCTAGCCAAGTTTATTTCTAAATTAAGACTTACATCATAAAATTCAATCAATTTATCAACTAACTGATCAGCATTTTCTTGAAATCCAAAAGGCGTATCTATTAAGGAAGCAATTACTTCACCATCAATTTTATTTATTAAATTTCTATGTACAGAAACTAAATTAGGACTTGTTTCTCCAGAACCAAGTATTGCAATTGAACCATTTACTTCTTGCATAGAAACTATTATAGGTATTTATTCATTCTTGAAAAATTGTATAATTAGAATGTGATAAATATATTATTAAAAATATTGGAAAAGTTTACGCTTGATTATATTCCAAGACTTCCTATTGGATTAAGAACACAACTTTATAAAAATATTCTTCCAATTAGAAAGTTAAAAGACAAAGTTCTACTAAATAAACCAAAAAGTCAACAGACGTTTCAGGATAGAATTGATTTCGCCAGGACTGCCAGAATAGGTTATGACTATACAGGTTCAAGATTAAATAAATTTAATGACAATGTTCATCTTGAAAAAATTACTACCAGTGAGATGGATATTTATAAATTTACTCCTAACAATACTCAGGAGGAAACTTTCGGGATTTATTTTCATGGAGGTGGATATTACAACGGAAGCATAACTGCATACAAAAATATTGTTTCTCAATTTACTTATCACCTTCAGATTCCAATGTATTACTTTGAATACTCATTAACTCCAGAATTTATATTTCCTGCAGCACATGAAGATGCAAAAAAAGCTGTTGAAATCATAAGTAAACTTGAAACCAGTAAACAAACAATTTGGATGGGAGACTCAGCAGGAGGTGGACTAGCTACCGGTATATTGGTTGATAAAACATTTGATATAAGCCCTGATAAATTAATTCTAATGTCACCCTGGTTAGATTTATCAGATGAGAATAAAGATAGAAAATATCTTAAAAACAAAGATATCTTATTGGCAATAGATGGTGTTAAAAATATTGGCGAATATTATGCTGGAGAATATGGAGTTACAAATCCGATTTTGTCTCCAGTTTTTGCCGAGATTGAAACATTTCCAAATACTCTTATCCAAGTTTGTTCTGATGAACTTCTATACAATGACGCAATTGAGTTTTGTAAAAAGTTAGAAAAAAATAATATTCCTTATGAGTTGCAAACATGGGAAAATTTATGGCATGGATGGCAATTTTTTCCAATTCAAGAATCCCAAGAGGCTAGAGAGAAGATTGTTTCATTTGTAAAGGATAATTCTTATTCTTCACCTAAATGATGAAATGCAAATCCATATGGAAGCTCTAGTCTATTATTTTTCATAAAAGATTCATCTTTTAAAATATTTAATGTATTGTCATCACGAGTTATTTTTCCATCATTTAAAACAATACTTCTTTCACAGATTTCTAATGCCATAGGTAAGTCATGGGTCACAAGAATTTTTGAAACTTCTAAATTATTGAGTATTTCAATTAACTCCCTACGAGATGATGGATCAAGATTTGATCCTGGCTCATCAAGAACTAATAATTTTGGTTTTGATGCTAAAACGCTTGCAATAGCAACTTTACGTTTTTGTCCATAACTTAAGTGGTGTGGTGGTCTATCTAAGAAATCACTCATATTAACTTGTTTTAGTGCATCGATTGCTAGTTCTTCAGATTCTGTATTATTGTATCCAAAATTTTTTGGTCCAAACATAACATCTTCTATTACTGTTGGCATAAATAATTGATCATCAGGATCTTGAAAAACAACACCTACAGTCTTTCTAATATCTGCGATATTTTCATCTGTGTATTCAAAATTACTTACTTTTATTACTTTGTCTAAATTTCCTAAAATCCCATTTAAGTGAAGAATCAAAGTAGTTTTTCCTGCACCATTAGGCCCTAATATTGCCAATGACTCTTTGTTATCAAGATCAAAGCTTATATTTTTTAGTGCTTCATGACCGTCTGGATAGGAATAACTTAAATTATTAACTTCTAAATATTTAGTCATAGTATCTTGTCCAACAATAAAGTTATGATTGATAAAATTACACAAAAGTTAAATTTGTTAGAAATTTCGTAATTGCGAGATTTGAAATCTATATTTCCATTGAACCCTCTTGATATCATGGATAAATAAACTCTTTCACCTCTTTCATATCCTCGAATTAATAGGGCTCCAGATGCAAATGCAATAGGTACTAAGGTTTTTAAACCTTTTTCAACATAACCTCTTGATGCCATTGAAATTTTAACTCGTTTGAACTCATCAATGAATACATCAATATATCGTATCGTGAAGGACATGATCGCAATAATGATATTTGGAATTTTTAATTTTTGGAGACCATAAATTATTTCCATGCTTGAAGTTACTCCCGTAAGAATTATTCCAACGGTCAGACCTAAAGTTGCTTTGAATAAAATTGTAAACATATCATTTACACCTGTTTGATAAACATTAAATGAAAAAATTTCAAATATTTTGTCATTATTCTCACTGCTAAGGAATGGAAGGAATAATGCAAATAAAATAAAAGGTATATCTAAAGTTAATCTCTTTAAATAAGTTTTAGTTGGAATTTTTGTCAGTGATAAAATATAAAAAACTAAAAATATATGCAAGAATATTTGAAATAGATCTCTTACATCAGAGAACGCAATAGACAAAACAATTAAAAAGCAACCTAATACTTTTTGCTGGGGTTTAATATTCTTTAATTCAGAATTTTCATGAATTGATAAATGATGTTGGTGGCTTGTAGGATACATGACAATATTTTAATGCAATCAATTTGCAATAAAAATAGTTATTTACATTTATTACAAACTCCCGCATACACGAAATGATTGTCAATTAAATTAAAATTTGATTCTTTTGCAATAATTTTTTCGACAGAGTTGATGACGTTTTTTGAAATGTCTTTAATCTTTTTACAACTGTTACAGACTATATGAGCAGTTCTTTCTTGGTTTTTAAGATAATAAATTCCTGAGCCATGTTGCTGGTGTGAATGCTCTACAAGATCTAATGACTCAAGAATTTCTAGTGTTCTATATACGGTCACTAAATCAATGTCTTGAACTCTGTTTAAGGCAAGTTTGTATAATTCATCTGCTGTAAAATGTTCATGACCTGCTTCTTCAAGAATTTTACAAATTGTACTTCTTGACTCAGTAATACGATTACCATTATTTCTTAGTTTATTAATCAGATCCATAATTAAAGTATAATTTGTGAAAAGAATGTAAATATATGAAAAAAATTCTTTTAAAGTTTATCAATAGATACAGCCTTATTTACTTACCTTTGGGCTGGATATTTGGCTTAGTCATATTTTTTATCGCATTTGAGCCTTCAATCGTTCTATATATATTAAGTTTTTTTGTGATAGGTTCTTTTTTTGGATTGTATTTATTTAATTCAGAACGAGGTTTAGTTGTTGATAATCATAATTTTTCAAACTTTGAATATACAATAATTGAATTTTACTCTGACTACTGACTGGGTTGTACTGCTTCAAAATTCATAGTTAATGAATTTAAAAAAAAGCATGAAGAAATACCAATTGTATCGGTAAATGCTTCAAAAAAAGATTATTTTGAGACTATTGAAAAATATAATCTTAAATATACACCAACATATGTTCTTGTAGACAAATATGGAGATAAAATTTATAAAAGGGTCGGTACTTTTAATGTTGAGAAGTTTGACTCTTTGGTTAGTTAAGAAACTTTGTCACCTAAATCAGCTTCTGGACTGGGTTGAAGCAGTAAAACATCCCCATTATCGTTTATCGATCCAAGAATTAAACATTGACTAATTATCGGACCAATTTGTTTGTCACCAAGATTGATTACTCCAATACATCTAACCCCAATCAGTTCATCTAATTGATAATTTGTAATTTGAGCGCTTGTTTTTTTTATACCTATATCATTTCCAAAATCTATTTTTAAAATGTATGCAGATTTTTTTGCTTCTTCAAAAACTTCAGCTGATAAAATTTGACCAACTCTTATGTCTAGGTTTGCAAAATTTTCAACATTACTATCCATATAAAAAGTATCTTATAACATAATTAACTTATGTCAAAAATTTTACTTTTATCGGCTGGAACAAGACCGGAATCAAAAAATAATAAAGCAGCAGCTATTGTTAATAACTACCTGAGTGAATTAGATATATCTTGTAATCTTTATGATGATTTTTATGAAGATGTTCCTTTTCTACGAGATTACAATGATGAACAACCTGAATATGTCATTAAAGTAAGAGATGATTTAATTGAAACTTCTAAAATAATAATATTCAGTCCTGTTTTCAATGGAGGTTATGTATCTCATTTGAAGAATTTACTCGATTGGCTTTCAATAAGTTTTGATAACTATTCTTACAATGAATTATTTAAAGATAAGGATGTTGCAATTATTAGTTCAGTTGACGGTAAGGGCAACAATGCAAAGAATGCATTTGATTTACTGGGTGCTCAACTTAGCAATTATGGATTGAACGTATACGAAAATTTTTATTTATTTAATGAAGAACATAAAGTTGATGATTTACTAACTAATGATTCCAAAAGTAAAGACTTCTTGAGTTATATAGAATCATTTCTTCGTAGTTAAAACCTCATTTATCTTTTCAAAAAATAGATTTGTTAACTCATCAACTTCATACTTATGTATATCGTCAATAGGTTTCAAAACATCCAAATGTATCTCACCAGATAAAAACCAAACCTTACCTTTTATCATTAAATTATGTGCATTGTGTGTAACAACTGGTAAAACAGATAAATTGAATTTTTTAGCAATATGTGCTGCTCCTTTTTTAAAGTCCAAAAGATTTTTTTGATTACTTCTTTTACCTTCTGGAAATATCATTATTGAATTACCATCATCTATAACACTTTGTATCGAATTATTAATTTTATCAAGATCTAATGATGAACTACCCCTATCAATTCTTGGAAGACCAAGAATCTTCAATACTCTACTAAAGAAAGGAATACGGAAAAGTTCAGTCTTAGTTAGGAATCTTACAGATATTGGTAACCCATAAATGTGGGTAAATATATCAAGAGTTGATGGGTGATTAGAAACTACAACATAACTTTTACTGGTATCAATATTTTCTAAACCAGAAACGGTTAAATTAATCCCAACCATTCTTAATCCCAGCCATCCAAAAAATTTGTAATATTTTGTTGCTAATAACTTTCCATTTGGAATAAAGGCCGTAAGTATTATAAGAATTATTAAAAAGCTAAATAAAATTATGAATAATGGAAACATAATAAATGTTTTTAATTTTGTTCCAAAACTTACGGGATTCATAAGTTCAGTTTATAATATTGAAATTTAGAAATGAATTTATATTACTTTTTTCTTAAATCAAAAAATGGAATAAAATACTGAACGACTCTTCCAACTGAAAATACAATAATTATTGAGGCAATTCCTATTTTTCCGCCCAGTAAAAAGCCACATGAAAAAGCAACAGCTTCAATTATTGTTCTTGCAGTACCTATTTTTAGACCTTTTTGCTCTAAGCCAACCATTACACCATCTCTTGGCCCAGCGCCAAGGTCCCCACCGACATATATAGCTGTTCCTAATCCAATGAGCGTAATACCAAATAAAAGTGTTAAATATTGGATAAATACTTGATTTGGGAAACTTATTACATTTATTACAAAATCTGCAGTTAAGCCTATCCAAAAAGCATCGAAGACTGTAGCAATTCCTGGCTTTTGTTTTAATGGAATCCACAACAAAAGTGTTATCAAAGAAGTTAGGATGCCAGCTTGGCCATAAGTTACACCGATAGTTTTCGAGATACCATCATGGAAAACACCCCAAGGACCAAGGCCTAAATCAGCTGTATAATTAAAAGCAACACCTACACCAATAAGAGTAATTCCTACGATTGCTTGTAAATATTTTCTTGCAGCCAACGACATAATTTAATCTAACATTTTGTAGAAGTTAAAATAAAAGTATATGATTCGAAAAACAAAATTTTTAACCTTAGCGATTTTTCTTACATTCTGTTCACAACAAACAGATACAGTGAATCAAGAAAATCAAACGTCTGAAGAAGTAAGTACTACACAATTAGAAAATGAAGAGAGCAACAATACCTCCAGCACAGTAGAAGTTGAACAAATTGAAAAATTTAGTGATAATTTATATACAATAAACCAAGAAAAAAGTTCAGCTAGCTATCTTGCACCAAAAGACTTTTTAAACTCAAATTTAGAGATCGTCAGGGGCACTACCAATCAAATTGTTGGCGGGTTCGAATTGACTTTAGATGATTGTGATCAAGCTGATTCATGTTTATTTATTTCAAATTTACTAATTTCAGTTGATTTATTCACTTTAAAAAGTGGTAACTCTATAAGAGATGGTGCAATTAAAAATCAATGGTTAGAGTCAAAATTATTTCCAAGTGCAATATATAAAATTGATGAACTAGTTTTACCTAACAATAATTTCGATTCAAAAATAGATGAAACAGTAGTTGGTGTTTTAACAATTAGAAATATTGAAGTTAATATACCGTTTTCGATTACAGCATATATGCAAGACGATAATATTTTTATTTCAGGAATAACTGAAGTTGATACGACCTGGTTTGGTTTCGACGCCCCAACTAAATTCAATGCATGGGAAGTATTAAACCCAATTGGAATCGAGATAGACTTTGTTGCCGAAAAATCTTCTGGTTAAGCTTGAAATTTGATAAATTAATTGAACCATACCCCTCTTTTTCGGAGGATTATGCATCTGTTGCAATTTTGATAATTGACGATAAGGAGATCCTATTTATAAAAAGATCGGAAAATTTGCCGACTCATAAAGGTCATATTGCTTTTCCTGGTGGTAAAAAAGAGAATTCAGATAAAAATATTGTTGAAACAGCTCTGAGAGAGGCAGAAGAAGAACTTTTTATTGAACAGTCATCAATTAAACCACTTGGAAGTTTAAATCATGTTGATACTGTAGAGTATGCTTTTAAAGTCTTTCCAATAATTTGTGAAACCTTTGACAGACCAGATAGATTTAATGAGAACGAAGTTCAAGACATTTATTTTCTTAAAATTGAAGACTTAGAGAATTCGGATAATTGGATCTATCGAGGAAATTATGAAAATGATTGGATATTTAATTTTCAAGATCAAATCCTATGGGGTGCAACAGCTTACATGACAAGAGCGTTACTCGGAGTTAATTTAGGATAAGTTATTTGCCTCATCTTTTACAGCTAAGTATAAAGACACAAAAATTAACAGCAGTGTAGGGTAAAAAACATTATTTACGATCTCATCTAAAAAGATATAACCAAGCGTAATTCCAGTGATTGGTACGACATAATCTACCATTGTTGTAAAAGTTGCTGAGAGTCTTTTTATTGTGTAGAAAAAGAGTGAATAATTGAATATATCTATGAATACGAGACCCATAAGTCTGAGGTTTGCTGATGAATTAAGTGGTTCAATTTCTCCACCAAGAGCAAAAAATAAAACTATTGAAATTATGCTTCCACATAGCCATTGAGTAAAAAGATATGTTTTAGCTGGAATATATTGAGAGTCTTTTTTATTTGTTATGTTACTGAGTGCTAATCCTTGAACGCCCACTAAAGCCAAGATTCCTCCTGTAAGTAAATCACCCTCACCTGACAAACCAGTAGCACCAGACATGAATAAGATTATTAACCCAACAAGTCCAATCAGAACTGAAATAATTTTTAATCTTGTTATTTTTTCTTCTTTAAAAAGTAATAGAACCCAAAACACTGTAAACAATGGAATTGTAGAAATGAAGATACTTTGTAAGCCAGAAGATATATTCTTTAATGCATAAATAAAGGTCCAACCAGGAATAAAAATAGCAAGTGTTCCGGTTAAACTACCTTTCAAAAAAAAATTTAAACTAATCTCTCTTAAAAATTCTTTTCCACAATATATTCCCAGTAGAACAGTTACGATTGTAATTCTTGCAGTGACAATAAAAATTTCACTTACATTGTCAATAAGTAAACTTCTATTTAGTAACCCATGAAACCCAAATAAGAAACCAATTAGAACTATATTTCTTAGACCTGCATAAGGTGACATTGTGTACTTGGATTTTATAAAATTACTCCATTTCGATTTAGTTTATTAGAATAGCAGATATGAAAACTGTTTTTTCAGGAATTCAACCCACTGGTAAAGTGCATTTAGGAAACTTATTAGGCGCTATAAATAATTGGGTACATTTATCAAATGAGGAAAATAAAAACTATTTTTGTGTTGTAGATCTTCATTCTTTAACTACACATCCAGACCCTTCATTAATGCAAGAAAATATTAATGAAACTATAAAAGTCCTTATTTCTTCAGGAATTAATCAAAAAAATTCTAACATTTACATCCAAAGTAATGTTCCTGAGCATGTACAACTTTCTTGGATCCTATCAAACTTTTGCCAAATTGGAGAGCTGCAACGAATGACGCAATTTAAAGAAAAAGTAGATCAATTGGGTAGCCACGCTGGAATACTTACATATCCTGTGTTGATGGCTGCTGATATTTTAATCCACAAAGCTAATGAAGTACCTGTTGGAGACGATCAAACTCAGCATTTAGAACTAACTAGAAACATTGTTGAAAGATTTAATAATTCTTACGGTGAAATTTTTCCGTTACCTGAAAGAACAACTGGCAAAGTAGGAGCTCGATTGATGTCTTTACGCCACCCAGATAACAAAATGTCAAAAAGTAAAGATGATTTAAATGGAACAATATATTTTGATGATTCAAAAGATGAGATTATTAAGAAGTTCAAGTCTTCAGTTACTGACTCAGAAAATGAAATAAAATTTGATAACGAAACTAAAAAAGGTATTAGCAACTTAATTGATGTTTATTCAACACTACATGAACTTACTCATGCAGATGTTGAAAATAAATTTAAAAATTCGTCTTATAGTGAATTTAAGATTGAGGTTGGAGAAAGCGTAGTAAGTTATTTAGAGCCAATTAAAGAAAGATATGACTCACTAAGTGAAGGAGATGTTGCCACTTTGATTAAAGATAATCTTGATGATGTTAAAAATTCAGCAAAAAAAACAATGGATGAAGTAAGCGCAGTTGTTGGAGTTTAGTTCCTAGGGTATGAATAAATTAAAACCACTTCCTGAAGAATGGTCAGGATTACTAAATAATGAACAAAAAGAAGCGATTGAAAATATTAATGGTCCTTTACTCATTATTGCTGGGGCAGGTTCAGGTAAAACAAGAGTCTTAACTTACAGATATGCACATTTAATAAAAACATATGGGATAAATTTTGAAAATGTGTTGGCTATTACATTTACAAATAAAGCTGCAAATGAAATGAAAGATAGAATAAGTGATTTACTAAATCTTGAGCTGTCTCCGAAATGGATATCTACGTTTCATAGTCTTTGTGTCAAAATGTTAAGAATACATGGCCATCTGATTGGCTTTAATAATAATTTTACTATTTACGACCAAAGCGACTCTACAAAATTAGTTCGTAATTGTATGCGAGATTCTGATATTGACACAAAACAATATTCTCCAAAAAGAATACAAGCACATATCTCATCTTTAAAAAATCAAAGGATCTTACCTGGAGAAGCTGTTGAATTTGCACAATCGTTTTTTGATGTAAAAGTCGCAGAGATTTATTCATCGTATCAGAAAAAACTTATGCTAGCTAACTCAATGGATTTTGATGACTTACTAATTAAAGCAGTAGAACTTCTTGAGACAAGTGACAAGTCCCTAAATTACTGGTCTTCAAAATTTCAATACATAATGATTGACGAGTATCAAGATACTAATATGGTGCAATATCGTCTTGTTGAACTACTTGCATCAAAACACAAGAATATCTGTGTTGTTGGGGATTCTGATCAAAGCATATATGCATTTAGGGGTGCGGATATTAGAAATATTGAAGAGTTTGAAAGTGACTTTAAGAATGCAAAAGTTATATCTTTAGAAAAAAATTATAGGTCTTCCCAAAAAATTTTAGATATTGCAAATGCAGTAATTTCTAACAATCCAAGAAAAAAAGATAAAAAATTATGGACTGATAATGACGAAGGATTAGATGTAAATTTAGTTGAATTCAATTCTGAAAGAGATGAATCAAGATGGATAGCTGAACATATAAATAAACTTTTAGAAGATAAAGCGTTTACTGAAATTGCTATTTTTTATAGAACAAATAATCAATCAAGACTCTTTGAAGAAGAGTTAAGAAAATTAAGTTTAAGTTATAAGGTTGTTGGTAATGTGAGATTTTACGACAGGAAAGAGATTAAAGATATTCTTGCATATTTAAATTACTTAATAAACCCTGAGGATACAGTCTCATTTGAGAGAATATTAAATGTCCCCAAAAGAGGAATTGGGGAGTCAACACTTCAGAAGTTAAGAGATTACGCAAACAAAAATGAGATTTCTTTATCAAAATCTATAGAAAATCTAGATGAAATCAATAATTTATCTGACAGGGTAAAAAAACAAATAAATAATTTCAAAGAGATAGTTAATGACTTGAAATCCTTTGCATTGCAGGGCCCTTCAGAAACAATTTCAAAAACTTTAGAATTAACAGGCTACAAAGATGAATTAGTTAAAGAAGGAACTTTAGACTCTCAAATGAGATTGGAAAATCTTGATGAATTACTTACTTCAGCATTTGAATTTGAAAATTTATACGAAGAAGACATAGAAGATCCATTTACAGTTCTAAGAGACTATTTAGAATCAATCGCACTTTTCACAGATTCAGACGATGTAGACAAAGAAGATAGAATTCTGCTAATGACCCTTCATAATGCTAAAGGATTGGAGTTCCCGGTAGTATTCATGACTGGGATGGAGGAAAACATATTTCCTAGTCAAAGATCTGAAACTGATTTTGAAATACAAGAAGAAAGAAGACTTTGTTATGTTGGGATGACGAGGGCTGAAAAAAAGCTTTATTTAACATATTCAAATACCAGAACTATGTGGGGAGGAACAAATTATTATCTCCCAAGCAGATTCATCGATGAAGCTAAACCCTATTTGAAAGAAATTAAAATTCATCAAGAATCAACCGATAACAAAAGTAATTCTGTAGGTTCTCTCGGAAAGAAAGTGATACATGAAAAATATGGTTCGGGAATTGTTGAAGAAGTGAATGGTAATGAGATTACAGTTAACTTTGGTAGAGAGCATGGAATCAAACATTTAGATATTGAATGGGCCCCAATAATATTTGAATGATATCTTTAATATTTGAACTTGGTAATATATAATCTTTTGGGGAAGTAATGGACTTATTTGAATATCAAGGAAAATCTTTATATCAAAAATTTAATATAAATCACCCCAACTCAAAACTAATTAAAAACCTAAACGATTTAAATGACCCAATTAATCTCAAATTTCCCGTTGTTGTTAAAGCTCAGGTACAAGTTGGGGGAAGAGGAAAAGCGGGAGGTATCAAGGTAGCTAAAGACAATACCGAGTTAACACAATATTCTGAAGAAATATTAGGTATGGATATAAAAGGCCACAAGGTAGAAATCCTTCTCTTAGAGGAAGCATCAAATATTTTAGAGGAATATTATATCTCATTTACTTTAGACAGGTCTGAAAAAAAATATTTAATTATGTTGAGTGCTAAAGGAGGTATGGACATCGAACAAGTTGCAGAAGAAAATCCAGATGACTTAATAAAGTTTCATGTAAGTCCATCAGAAAAATTAATGTCATCAACTATTTCTGAATTAATTCATAAAGCTAATTTGAATAAAAATCATGAAGAAAGTCTTTCTGAAATAATAGAAAACTTGTATTTGATGTTCACAGAAGGAGATTGTGATCTTGTAGAGGTCAATCCTCTTGCAATTACAGACAATGGAGTAATGGCACTTGATTCAAAAGTATCATTGGATATGAATGCAAAATATAAACATCCATATTTTGATGATTTTGAACAAGAAATACCAATTCCTGAATCCGAGAAAAATGCAAAAGAAAAAGGATTAAATTTTATAAAACTTGATGGATCTGTTGGAATTATTGGAAATGGTGCAGGTTTAGTCATGTCTACGCTTGATGTAGTTGCTGAAAATGGTGGTAAAGCAGCAAATTTTCTTGATATTGGTGGTGGAGCAAAAGCTGAGACTGTAAGTTCTGCTCTAGAAGTTTTAGAGGCTGATAAAAATGTAAAGTCAGTATTCATAAATATATTTGGTGGAATTACAAGGTGTGATTTAGTTGCTGAAGGGATAATCGAGGCAACAAAAGGAAAAGAACTTGTATGGCCAATTATCATTAGGTTAGACGGAACAAATTCTTTAGAAGGACTAGAGATATTAAAAGCAAACCCTAATGAAAAAATATTCATAGAAGAGTCAATGGATTCGGCTGCAAAATTGGCAGTTCAGAAAGGTCTATAAATGTCAATTCTCATAGATGAAAATACAAAAGTTGTAGTACAAGGTCTGACTGGCAGAGAAGGCCAATTTCATGCTCTGAGAAATAGAGATTATGGAACCAAGATTGTAGCTGGAACAAGACCAGGAAAAGGTGGAGAAAATGTTGAGGGTATACCTATATTTGACGATGTTGAAAAAGCTGTCAGTGAAACAGATGCTAATGTAGCCCTAACTTTTGTCCCACCTGCATTTGCAAAAGATGCAGTGTTAGAAGCTGCATTTGGAGGATGTGAATTAATAGTATGTATAACTGAAGGAATACCTGCAAAAGATGAAGCTGAAATGTATGACATTCTAAAAAAAGAAACAAAAGCATCTCTTTTAGGTCCAAATTGTCCAGGTTTAATATCACCGGGTAAGGCAAATGTTGGAATTATGCCTCACGAAATTACATTGCCGGGAAATATAGGAGTAGTTTCTAGGTCAGGAACTTTGACTTATCAAGCTGTTCATGAGCTAACAAATCTTAATATTGGACAATCAACGTGTATAGGTATTGGTGGAGATCCAGTACCTGGAATGTCATTCATAGATGTAATTGAGAAATTTCAAGCAGATAGTGAAACAGAAGGTATCGTTATGATTGGAGAGATTGGTGGAACAGCTGAAGAGGAAGCAGCAGATTTTATTAAACAAAATGTTACAAAACCTGTTGTGTCATACATAGCTGGAGTAACTGCACCTCCTGGTAAAAAAATGGGCCACGCTGGAGCAATTGTTTCAGGTAACAAAGGGACAGCAGAAGCAAAGATTCAAGCTTTAACTGATGCTGGTGCAATAGTTGTTAAGACGCCAACTGAAATAGGAGAAGCAATGAAGGATGTTATAAATGGCTGAAAACTTAAAAAGAACAGACCTAATTAATGCTATTCAGGAAACAAGAAAATCTTTTGATACAGACAATCCTACTGTTCCTTTCATTGAGGGAGATGGAATTGGTATTGATATTTGGCCAGCTGCAAAAAAGGTTTTTGATGCTGCAGTCGAAAAAACTTACAAAAATGATAGAAAGATTAATTGGATAGAAGTTTTAGCAGGACAAAAAGCCTATGATATAACTTCTGAGTGGCTTCCTGATAAAACTTTAGAAACATTTAATGAATATGGTGTGGGTATAAAAGGTCCATTAACTACACCCGTAGGTGAAGGGATAAGATCTATCAATGTTGCAATAAGACAAGAGCTTGATTTATATGTTTGCTTGAGGCCTATCAAATATTTCAAAGGCATTCAAACACCTACAAAAAATCCACAAGATGTAGATATCACTTTATTTAGAGAAAACACTGAAGATGTCTATGCAGGAAAAGAACTAGAAAATTCGTCAGAAGACGTTGAAAAACTTAATAATTTTTTAAAACAGGAGTTTGGATGGGATATAAGATTAGACAGCGGGATTGGAATAAAACCAATTTCTCAAACTGCGTCTGAAAGGTTGATAAGAGCATCACTCAATTATGCCGTAGAAAATGATAAAAAAAATGTTGCTTTAGTGCATAAAGGAAACATTATGAAGTTTACTGAAGGTGCATTTAGAAAATGGGGCTACGACCTTGTAAAGTCAGAGTTTTCAGATGTTGCAGTTTCATGGGAGGATTGTGGTGGTGATCCTGGAGATAAAATATTGGTACAAGATGTTATCGCAGATGCATTTTTACAGCAAATCCTAATTAAACCACAAATGTTTGATGTGATTGCTACCACGAATCTCAATGGTGATTATGCTTCTGACGCCTTAGCAGCTCAAATAGGGGGCATTGGTATCAGTCCTGGAGGAAATATAAACTATGAAAATGGAAAAGCAGTTTTTGAAGCAACACATGGTACTGCTCCTAAATATGCTGGTCAAGATAAAACAAATCCAGGATCATTAATTTTGTCAGGAGTAATGATGTTTCGATATATGGGTTGGAATAGTGCTGCTGATCTAATTGTTAAGTCAATGGAGAAAACAATTCTCGAAGGAAAAGTAACTTATGATCTAGCTCGAGGAAGAAGTGTCGTAAAAATTCTCTCTTCATCAGAATTCGCAAATGCTTTAATCAGTAATATGAAAACTTCAAAAAAGGAGAAGTAGTAAATGAATAAGGTTACAGTTGTTGGAGCTGGAAAGTATGGATCGATGACAGCGTTAAGAATAGCTGAGTACGATATTGTACAAGAAGTTGTAATGACAGATATCGTTGAAGGTCTTCCACAAGGGCTTGCCCTTGATATCAATCAGTCGCGATTTGTTGAGCAATTCAACACAAAACTAATAGGAACCAATGATTATAAAGACACAGAAGGAAGTGATGTAGTCGTTATAACTGCTGGTTTACCACGGAAGCCAGGAATGTCTCGAATGGATTTATTAGAGGTAAATGCAAAAATTGTTGAAGGTGTGACTCAGGAAATATTAAAGTATTCTGACAATCCTTCGATTGTTGTTGTTACGAATCCACTTGACCAAATGACTACTCTTGCTTCAGATGTTTCTGGTTTGCCAAAAAATAAAGTCATGGGACAAGCAGGAATTTTAGATTCATCGAGGTTCGCATACTTTATTGCTGAAAAACTATCTGTTGATACCTCTGATGTATACGCACTAACCTTAGGAAGCCATGGAGAAACAATGGTCCCTGTTCCATCACTTTGTACGGTGAAAGGAGAACCTCTTATAGATATTTTGAGTGAATCTGATATAAATGAGCTGGTTGAGAAAACTTCTAATGGAGGTGCTGAAATTGTTGGATTGCTAAAAACTGGGAGTGCATATTTTGCTCCTGCTTCTTCAGCGGCAGTCATGGTTAAATCAATAATAAACAATTCAGATGAAATATTTCCAGTTTGTGCTTGGCTTGAAGGTCAATACGGTATTGATGACGTATATCTAGGTGTGCCTGCAAAACTAGGTAAGAATGGTGTCACAGAAGTTGTAGAATTTGAACTTACCGAACCTGAAAAAAATGGACTAATTGATGCTTCAAATGCTGTAAAAGCTAAGGTTGAAGAGCTTAATAACATAAAAAATCAATAAAATCAGTCTTTTTGAAAAAAAACCCAATATTTATTGTATTTTTGAGATATTTTTAATAAAAAAACTATAATTGCCTTAAGAATATTAAAGAAAGGCAAAACAGCTATGAATAAAGACCAATTGGCAAGCGTAGTGGCATCAGAAGTAGGATTGTCACAATCAGACGCAAAAGCAGCTGTTGACGCAGTTTTTGATGGCATAACAAACGGTATGAAGAATGGCGATAAAGTAAGTATTGCTGGATTTGGACAGTTTGAGTCAAGATACAGGGCTGCTAGACAGGGTAGAAATCCAGCAACTGGAGAAACAATCCAGATTGCTGCAAAAAATGCACCAGCTTTTAAAGCTGCAAAAGGATTAAAAGATAGTTTGAACTAATTCTTGATTTTAATCATTTGAAAAGACGGCATAGCCGTCTTTTCTTTTTACTGTAATAATTTAAGATCGCCAGAAATCTTTATTTTCTCTTCAAACATTAAATCTTCTGGATGTTTTTCATTATTTTTTAATTCGTTAAATGTTTGTACAGACATTTTTATTATCAATCCATAATTATTGTGAGAAAGTTCTTTTGTAATTTCTCCAGTATCTAAATTTATAAAAGTGTTTTCATCTTGTTCATCAATCAATTGAAGATATATATTGTTTAACGATTTTTTTTCAGAAAGTTTTAAGTTCTTTATAACTTCTTCAATATCACTATTTAGGTCAGTCATCAACTATTTAGGAGTGTCTCTCGCTTGATGTCCTCAATTGCTTTTGTTACTTGTATGCCTCGTGGACACGCTGATGTACAGTTGAAAGCTGTTCTACATCTAAATGCACCGTTAACATCTTTCAAAATTTCAAGCCTTTGCTTTGTGCCTTCATCTCTAGAATCGAAAACAAATCTGTGTGCATTTACAATTGCTGCTGGCCCAACATATGTTTCTGCAGTCCAAAATACAGGACAACTAGTTGTACACGCTGCACACAAAATACATTTTGTAGTATCTTCAAACTTATCTCTATCCTCCGGAGACTGTATTCTTTCTCTATCTCCAGGCTCTTTTTCATTAATTAGATAAGGCATCACCTTTTTATAACTATCAAAAAATGGTTCCATATCAACAATCAAATCTTTGACAACAGGAAGACCACGTATCGGTTCAATTTTTATAGGATTTCCAACTTCTTTTACTAATACCTGGCAAGCAAGCATATTTTCACCGTTGATGACCATTGCATCAGATCCACATACTCCGTGAGCACAAGATCTTCTGAATGAAAGCGAACCATCTTCAAACCATTTAATTTTGTGTAATAAATCCAGAATTCTTTCTTCAGGTTCAGCATCTACTATATAGTTTTCCCAGTGTCCTTTTCTATCTGATTCTGGATCATACCTTAGAATTTTTAAATTAATATCCATTAGTATTTACGTTCCATTGGTTCATATTTTCCTAATTCTACATCTTTGTACTTAAGATTTGCTGTGTTATCTTTTTTAAACGCAAAGGAATGTTTCATAAAGTTTGTATCATCACGATCTGGAAAATCTTGTCTTGAGTGAGCCCCTCTTGACTCATTGCGAGCAAGTGCGCTTGCTACAGTAGCCTCAGACATATCTAATAGGTAATCTAACTCAATAGCCTCCACAAGCTCCGAATTGTGAACTTTACTCTTGTCGAAAATTGTAACATTTTCGTATCTATCTCTTAATTCTTCTAATATCTCTGTTTGTTTTTCTAAAGTCTCTTTAGTTCTAAATATTTTTGCATTCTCTTCCATAGATTCTTGAAGATCTTTTCTAATATTTGCTACAGAAAATTCGTCGGTATGTTCTTTATCTGTAAGATTTTGTATCTTTTTCGAAAGATCATCAGAGGCACTGTCACTAATGCTGTTTGGTTTTGTTTGAGTTACGTAATCAACCATGCTTTGACCTGCTCTTTTACCAAAAACAACTATATCTAGGAGTGAATTAGTACCTAATCTATTTGCACCATGAACACTTACACATGCTGCTTCTCCAGCAGCATAAACTCCTGGTAGAACTGTTCCTTTTTCATCACTAAGTACACGTGAATAAACATCTGTTGGAATGCCTCCCATAGCGTAGTGTGCTGTAGGTTGAACAGGTATAGGTTCTTCAATCGGTTCAATTTTCACATATGTTCTAACAAAATCAGTTATGTCAGGTAATTTTTTCTTTATTGTTTCTGCACCAAGGTGAGTCAAATCTAAATAAACGTAATCGCTATCAGGACCCGCACCATTACCTTCACTTATTTCAGTAGCTATAGCTCTTGAAACCATATCCCTAGGTGCTAAATCTTTAATTGACGGAGCATATCTTTCCATAAATCTTTCTCCATCTTTATTTCTTAGAATTCCACCCTCACCTCTCGCTGCTTCTGAAAGCAAAATACCTAATCTATATATTCCAGTTGGATGAAATTGATAAAACTCCATATCTTCAAGAGGTATACCTTTTTGATAGAGAATCCCTGGTCCGTCACCAGTTAAAGAGTGAGCATTAGAGCTAACTTTAAATATTTTACCAAATCCACCAGTTGCAAATGTAACTGCTCTGGTTTCAAAAATATGTATATCTCCGGTTGCAAGTTCATAGGCAATAACACCTTGGCAGATACCATCCTCAATCTTGATATCTAGAACTTGAAATTCATCAAAAAAAGTTACTCCCATAGAGACACATTTTTGATAAAGAGTCTGAAGAATCATATGACCAGTTCTGTCAGCTGCATAACAAGCTCTGAAAGCAGGAGACTCTCCTTCTTTTACAGTGTGACCACCAAACCTTCTTTGTGCAATTTTTCCATTATCTAATCGACTAAATGGTAATCCCCAGTGTTCCAATTCAATCACGGCATCAATTGCCTCTTTACATAAAATATCTACTGCAGGTTGGTCTGCAAGGTAATCTGAACCTTTGACGGTATCGAAAGCATGCCAGTTCCAGTTATCTTCTTCAACATTTGCAAGAGCGGCACTCATCCCACCTTGAGCTGCACCTGTGTGAGATCTTGTAGGATAAAGTTTTGTTATGACAGCAAGCTTCATATGAGGTGCTGCTTCTATTGCAGCCCTAAGACCTGCTCCACCAGCACCAACTATTACTCCATCAAATGAATGTTTTACTATTTTCATACTTGTCTTACAAATGCAACAATTGCGTATGTTCCTATTATAAAGAAAATTAAAGATGTACTGTAAAGAGCACTGTGTGCAAGTTTTCGAATTGTTTTATCAGCTAAATTATCATGAATAACTACCCTCAATCCATTTGTTCCATGTAAAAGGCTTAATGTTAATAAAAGCCAATCAAATGCTCTCCAGTAAGGAGTTTCCCACCTTGCCGCCACAAAATCATAATCCAAGTTCAACGTGTCGTTAAATACATGCATGATGAACATATGCCAAACTGCCAGAAACACTAGTACCAGTCCACTTACTCTCATAAAGAACCATGCTTGTAGTTCAAAACTAGATCCACCAACAGGTGGTTGACGTCTTCCCCAATCAGTTCTTGTTGTCTGCATTATTTTGTCTTCCAATCTGGTATCGGCCTAATCATACAATCTACTATGGTGGTACCATCTGAGCTTTTTTCAAGACAAAGATCAAAATATGATGTAGTCATTTTGTAGGTTGTTGGCACAAAAATTATCAAAAACACAAACAATGACGCAAAGTTAAGTTGTTTTTGATAATCAGAACCTTTACTCCATAAATCTACAGAGATAATTCTTAATCCATTAATCGCATGACCGAGGACTGCCGCCATTAAGCCAATTTCAGCTACCCTAAAGTAAAAATTCTTATAAATTGCTTCAGCGCCTTCATATATCTCTGGTCCTAAAAGAATTAATGCAGTTGAAATGATATGTAATAGAAGGTAGCCAAATAGACCAACACCAGTAACTCTATGAAAAATATAGAGCCACATTCCAGTCTTTCCTTTATAAACCGAACCAGTCGATACAATTCGTTGGTATGCCATTAATTAACCTACATTAATTATCCTACAAAAGGTATATTACAGTAAATTAATAAGGAAATTACGCCCTTGACATAACGATATATCAATAATAAATTACACATATGTGATTTAGTTTTTCAATAGTTAAAGGGGTGATGTGGAAAATTCAATAATAGAGGAACTCATGGGTGGAATGCCCTCCTGGACGGAAGAAGCAAACTGTAAAGGAGCTGATGCAGATATATTTTTTCCTGAAAGAGGTGCTTCAACTAGAAAAGCTAAATCAATTTGTAGAGCCTGTTCTGTACAAGAAGACTGTTTGGAGTTTGCTATTGAAAACTCAGAAAAATTTGGAATCTGGGGCGGACTTTCTGAACGAGAAAGAAGAAGAATCAAACGTCAGAGAATTCATGACACAGACATTAGGGACGTTGGTTAAGAAATACTAAATTTTTCTTTATAAGCTTCGAAGTCTCTTTCCACTCCAATTTCATCACTTTTTATTATCTCAGTTATTACATTCTCTTCATTAGTGATGTAGGTATACCTTAAAGAGATTCCAACTCCATCATGAAAACATCCAAATTGTTTTGATACTTCTCCATGAGGCCAAAAGTCTGCCAGGATTGGAAAATCTATGCCGTAGTGGTTTGCCCAAGCTCTGTTAGTTGGTCCTGCAGCAACAGTAATCATTACTGTATCAGTTTCTGCAGATTTAAATGCATCCAAATTGTCTCTAAGTTCGCATATTTCTCCATCACATACAGAACTAAAAGGAAATGGCATGAAGACAAACATAGTTTTTCTTCCAAGAAAATCTTCTGACTTAAAAGTCTCTTTGTCATAATTTACTAATGAAAAATCTGGAATTTTATCACCTATGTTTAAGCTCATTTTATTTTCTCCTTTTACTTTTCACTTTAACAATAATGATTATATAGGAGGTAAAGATGTACGGGCTGCCCATGAAATAGGATCATGCAATTCATCTAAAGTTGGAATCAATTCTGTCGAACCAAGAATATCGTCCAATGTAAATGTAGCTTGAGAATCCTTAAGATAATCTAAGAAACCGTCAGAGTAAAAATCTAATTCAGAAATTTTTGTTTCGATGTCTTTTGTAGGGCTTTCGTAATTTGAAAATGACAAATCCATTAAGAGATCAAAAATACTGTTGTCCTGTAAAAGATTTAGTTCTTTTGATTTTTGTTTTATAACTGATCTGTAAAAGCTCAGAGGAGCTGCAATGCTCTCAAATATTTGATTTGGATCTATTCCCTCTACTCCAGAAATATTTGAAAACATTTCTTGGGGATTGTTTATTGCTTCTGGGCCCATATCAAGATTTAGGTCTTTGAGCTTTTTAATCATATCCTCAGAGCTCTTTGAAATTGTATTCATTATGTTCTCAAAAGGCTGTGAATATTTTCCCAGACATAAAGCCATGTATTCAACAGTAAAGTACGCAAGGCTTAGGTCGTTTTCGTTTGCTTCAAAATTGTTAACTTCGGCATTAAAGGTTTTATGATTTATAGCAAGTGTGTTTGATCTTGGGAGAATAATACCAAATTGACTTAATCCCCAGGAAAATTTACCTAACAATCCCGCAAGATTTCCAAATTGCATTCCTAAGATAGATGATTTCATATTACTTCCACCAATTCCCCCAAACATAGATAATTCAGGAGATTCTAAAGATTCAAAATCAAAATGTTTTATTGATTCTATGAACCATTGTCCATATTCTTTAGGTGACATAAATTTTATTTCTTTAGGGCTTGACTCGTAGCTTGAAAATTCTTCAGACTTAAGCTCAATTACCCTAAAAATTTGCTCAAAATTTATGTCATTATTGGATAATTCTAGAGGTAAGACTTCTTCATCCTTTGTTATATGGTTATTAATTTGCTTTGCTAGCTCCCAATTAACGCCAGATTCTTCATTATTAAAAAGGTTAAAGAATTGAGAGAAAATATCTTCAGACATTAAACATCGGATGGTCTTAAATCAAGAGTGAAGTCTAAAGTTATAGTATTTTCACCTCTCAATATTTCAATTGTAATAGCATCCCCAGCTCTTTTATTTCTAAGAATCGTAATAAGTTGGTCAAGTGTTGTGATATTTATATCATTTACTTTTTTAATTACATCTCCCGACAATGCTCCGGCTTTACCAATTGCGTATATATCGTCCGCAGGACCGTAGAGTTCTTCAATCACAACACCAGAAAATATTCTTGCTCCATCATCTGCAACTTCGAAGTACTGAGCACCAAGAATTCCTAAAAATGCATGTAGAACTTTTCCGTCATCAAGAATATCTTCAACAATTCCAAGTGCAAGATTTATTGGTACTGCAAAACCCAATCCTTCAGCTCCTACATCTGCAGTTGCAATTGCAGTTGTGATCCCGATTAGTTCACCCTTTTGATTTAATAATGCACCACCGCTTGATCCTCTAGTGATTGGAGCATCGGTTTGGATAAGTCCAAATAAAGTTACAGCATTATTCATACTCTCACTACCTACATCTAATCTCCTGTTCAGTGCAGATATGACACCTGTAGTTACTGTTGGAGCAGCTCCAAGTGTTAATGGATGACCGATGGCTACTGCTAAATCTCCTACAAAAATTGATTCACTATTGCCAAAACTTATAGGAATTAAGTTTTCATTCTCAATTTTTATCACACCTATATCTGTGAGTTTGTCTGACCCAATAACATTTGCTTCGTACATTCTTCCATCTTCAAAAATTACTCTGACATCTGTTGCGTTATCTATAACGTGATGGTTTGTGATAATTAATCCTTTTTCATTAATTACAACTCCAGAACCTCCGCCAACAGAAATAAATTCGTTATCTTGGTTACGTTCTCCAACCTGTAGCTGGACAATAGTTTTTGTTGCAATTTCGGCTATCGAAACAACCTCAGAGGAATCCACACGAGGCATAACCAATTCTTTCTCTTTTATTGTCTCTGTAATTGTCACAGGATCTGGCAAAGTAATCTCTTCTTCATCAAACACACCAAAGAAGAATAAAAAGGAAAGAACTATAGTGCTTGTAAAAAAAGATGACAAAAAAATAATATTGAATGTTGAGGTTTTCCTTTTCGTTTTTTCTTCAACTAAATCAGAAATGTATTTTTCAGTTTCAAAAAGTTCTTGTTGTTGAAATTTGTTATCTTCCATACTTATATATTAAATATCTCCCAGATGTACTTGTTTTTCAAATCACAACTGGTTTTTTTAGTCAAATTTATGTTTATAAGTTAAAGTAAATACATAAGTGTTAGCAGTAAAAAATCTAGAAGTTGTTTATCAAGATGTAATTTTGGTTCTTAGAGGCATATCTTTTGAAATTCCAAAAGGAGAGATTGTTTCTCTTCTAGGAAGCAATGGTTCTGGAAAAACTACAGCCCTGAGGGCAATTACTGGCTTACTTGATACCCAAAATGGGGATATAACTAAAGGTCAAATTTTTGTTGAAGATGAAGATATTACTGATGCTGAGCCATCAAAAATAGTCAATTTAGGGATTGCCCAAGTTCTCGAGGGAAGAAGAATTTTTTCAGAGTTAACAGTCACAGAAAATTTACGTCTTGGTGGTTTTACGAATAACGACGCTGTTAAGCAAAACATGGAGAGAGTGTTTGGCTTATTTCCAATATTAAAAGAAAGAGCCAAAAATATTTCAGGATACCTTTCAGGAGGAGAACAACAAATGTTAGCAATTGGCAGGGCATTAATGTCAGATCCAAAATATCTACTTTTAGACGAACCAAGTTTGGGACTTGCTCCAAAATTAGTTGAACAAATCTCTGAGCTAATTGTAGAAATTAATTCACAAGGAGTAACAGTTTTATTAGTTGAACAAAATGCTAACATGGCTCTAAAAATTTCGTCACATGGTTATATTATGGAAACAGGAAATATTGTAATGGACAATCCAAGTGAAAAGCTTATGCAAGACAAAGATGTCCAAGAATTTTATCTAGGTCTAAATGCAGAAGGTACTGAACGAAAGTCGTTTAAAGATGTTAAACACTATAAGAGAAAAAAACGTTGGCTTTCATGAGTAATGTAATCTCTTTTAAAGATGTAAGCCTCAATTTTGGGGGAGTCCAAGCATTGAAAAATATTTCATTTGATATACAAGAAAATTCTCTATTTGCGATAATAGGACCTAACGGAGCAGGTAAAACATCAATCTTAAACTGTATAAATGGAATATATAAACCAACAAATGGATCCATCGAAATCTTTGGAGAAGATACTTCAAATTTAGAACCAGATGAAATTGCTAATGCTGGGGTTTCCAGAACATTTCAAAATATCGAATTATTTGAGAACATGACAGCCTTAGACAATATTTTGATCGGAGCTCACAGGCATATAAACTATGGACCAGTTCAAGGCCTCTTTTTTTCGAAGAAGGCAAGAAATGAGGAAGAAAAAGCAAGAAAAATTTCAGAAGATGTCATAGATTTTTTAGAGATCGAAGAGTATCGATATTCATATATAATCTCTTTGCCATATGGTATTCAAAAAAGAATTGAACTTGGAAGAGCACTGGCTATGCAACCTAAAGTGATACTTCTCGATGAGCCAGCAGCAGGAATGAACAATGAAGAAACTGAGGATATTGCAAGGTTCATACTAGATATTCATGAAGAATTGGGAATTACAGTTATCTTAATTGATCATGATATGAACATGGTTATGGATATTGCTACAGAAGTTGTTGCAATGGACTTTGGTGAAAAGTTATTTCAGGGTCTTCCTGAGGATGCAGCCAAAGATCAAAAAGTAATAGATGCATATTTAGGAGTGAGTGGTTAATCATGATTACAATGGAAGAAATTTTTGAGGAGATACAAGCTAGTGGTGGTGTAACACCTTCCCGAAGGTTACGAGATATTGCATCAAGATTTCCAGAAAGGATCGCTTTCAGGGATAAAAAATTTGGTATATGGAATGAGATATCTTACAAAGAGTTTTGGCTTCAAGTTAATTATGTTGGATGTGCTCTTAATCATTTTGGAATTGGTAAAGGGGATAAAGTTGCTATACATTCTGAAAATAGACCAGAATGGTTAATTTCTGACATTGGCGCTCAGGCAATAGGAGCAATTAGTGTTGGGCTATATCCAACTAATCCACCTGCTGAAGTTAAATATTTACTTGGGCACTCTGAATCTCAAATTCTGTTTGCAGAAGATCAAGAACAGGTAGATAAAGCACTAGAGGTCTTACAAGATCTTCCAGATTTGAAAAAAATAATTTATTTTGAAGATAAAGGTCTCTTTAGATATGAAAGTGAAAAACTTATGAAATGGGAAGATTTCTTAGAGGTTGGAAAAACAGAGTTTGAAAAAGATAAAGAATTTGTAAATTCAAGAATTGATGAAATTAAAAGTGAAGATATCGCATTAATGATATATACATCCGGTACAACAGGACCTCCAAAAGGCTCTATGCTCTCACATGGAAACTTAGAGTGGGTTTCTTCCATAATACCTGAGATATCTTTTACTCCGGGAATAGACAACCCCGAGTACCTATCGTACCTTCCACTATGTCACGTTTTTGGAAGATTAGTTGATGAGATAATTGGAATTAATACCATAGGAACAATAAATTTTGCAGAGTCAATAGACACTGTTCAACAAGATTTAGCTGAAATCCAACCATCAATTTTTCCTGCAGTACCAAGAATTTTGGAGAGAATGCATGCTGGAACTTTGGTAAGAATGAGAGATGCTTCAAAGTTAAAACAAGTCTTGTTTAAAACTGCAAGTTATTTTGGAAATATCACAGCTAAAAGAAGGTTAGAAAATCCAAATGATTTAATTGCAAAAATTACAAATTTCCTTGCACAAATAATTGCATTTAGATCATTAAGAAAAAAACTTGGGTTATTAAATATTGATAACGCAGTATCAGGAGCGGCACCTATATCTCCAGAAATTTTGAGATTTTTTATGTCTTTAGGAGTTCCGATATACGAAGGTTATGGAATGACAGAGAACTCAGCGATAGCAACAGGTAATACCCCCGACAAAGTCAAGCTTGGAACAGTCGGTACTCCGCAAGCGGGTACTGAACTTAAGTTAGCTGAAGATGGTGAAATACTTGTAAGACACCCTGGAGTCTTCAAAGGTTATTACAAAAATGAAGAAGCAACTAAAGAGGTTATCGATGAAGATGGATGGCTTTATACGGGTGATGTTGGTGAATATGACGGTGAATTCTTAAAAATCGTCGATAGAAAAAAAGATATTATTATAACTAGCGGTGGAAAAAATGTTTCACCATCTGAAATTGAAAACAATATCAAAACATCTCCATTTATTAAGGAAGCAATAGTAATTGGGGATGATAGAAAATTTTTATCTGCTCTTATTGGTATTGAGTACGATATTGTTTCGAACTGGGCGCTGAGAAAAAACATAGCACATACAACTTATAGAAACCTTTCAGAGAATGAAGAAGTACAAAATTTGATTTGGGATGAAATACAAAAAGCGAACGAGTACACCTCATCATTACAAATAAGAAAATTTAGAATGCTTACAAAGGAACTAGATCATGAAGATGGTGATCTCACAGCTACACAAAAAGCTAAAAGAAATGTAATCATGGAAAAATTTTCAGACCTCATTGAGGATATGTATTAATGATTACTTTTTTACAAGCAACATTTGAGGGTCTTTCGCTAGGTGCAGTGTATTCACTTGTTGCTATTGGTTTTGTATTGATTTATAAAGCTACAGATGTTTTAAGTTTTGCTCAACCTGCATTGGTTGTAGTTGGAGCAGGATTAATTAGTGCACTAGCTGTAGACCGTGGAGTTCCATTTTGGATTGCCTTTATTGTTGGGATTCTTTTGACTGGGATTATTGGGCTTGTTATGGAAAGAACTTTTTTAAGACCTATGGTTGGTGAGCCTGTATTTTCTGTTGCAATTTTAACAATTGGTATTGATATACTTTTAAGAACAGTTTTGAATAATTGGATTGGTTTAAATCCAAGATATTTAGGTGATCCATTCCAAAGTTTTGGAAATTTTGGGTCTGTTAATGTAGGCGGAGTCACTTTAAAGTATTTAGAAATTGCTGCTTTGTTTACAGGTGTAATCATTATCATCCTTCTTTCAGTTTTCTTTAAAAGATCAAAATATGGTGTAGCTATGATGGCTACATCTTACGATCAAGAAGCAGCGCTTGCTCAAGGAATAAATGTTGGAAGAATATTTGGACTTGTTTGGTTGATCTCAGGTGTTCTTGCAGGATTTGCTGGATTCTTTATCACTGGTGGTTTTAACACGTTAACACAAGCAAGTTTCCTTTCAGCATTAAGAGTTCTTCCTGCTGTTGCAATTGGAGGATTAGATTCTATTCCTGGTGCTGTAATTGGCTCATTAATTATTGGACTAACACAAGGTTATGTAGCTTACTATCAATTAATGTTAGAGGGTGTTATTGGCTTTTCACTTGGAAGTGGATTTTCATTAATAGCTCCTTATCTAATTATGTTTTTCATATTGATTTTTAAACCGGATGGTTTATTTGGCACTAAAGAGGTTGAGAGAGTATGAAAAATAGACCGAATCTCTTCACGGACTATAGAAAAGAGAGTTCAATTTTTCCAAATAACACACAAAAATTTTGGTTTGCAGTTCTGATACTTGTATCTTGTACATTTCCATTTTTTCTTTCAAGTTATTGGAAGTTGCTTGTTACTACATCACTACTTACAGCAATCGCCTGCTGGGGATTAAATATCGTATCTGGTCTGGCTGGACAAATTAATTTAGCACATGGGGTTTTTGTTGGAATTGGTACTTATGTCTCTGCAATAATTGGTGGTGTAGCTACCTCAAGTGTCATCGGTTATGAGCTTGATATGATCATCTGGTTACCGCTTTCAGGATTGGCCGCAGCTTTTGTAGGGATATTAATATCTCCTGTCTCTGCAAGACTAAAAGGATTAAATCTTGGACTAGTAACTCTAGCTTTAGTTTTCATTGGATCACATTTTTTCTCAAATCTTAAATTCATAACAGGTGGCGCTGGACTTGGTAGAAAAGCTGCTTCCTTAAAATTTTTAGGTCAAGATCTTGAAGCTGGTTTGCAAATCGGAAATGTACTCTTGGAAAAAAATGATATCATATATTATTTTTCACTTTTTCTTTGCATAGTTATGGGGTTGGGAGTTAAAAACCTTACTAGGTCAAAAATTGGGAGAGCATTCTCTGCAATAAGAGATAGAGATATTGCTGCCGAAGCACTCGGAATTAATTTATTTAAATTTAAAATGTATGCTTTTGCGTTAGCAAGTTTTTATGCAGGAATCGCAGGTTCTTTATTGTTTACTATTGCTGGTGGTGTAGAGCCAGGAACATTTAATCTTTTATATTCAATAATTTTCATTGCAATAGTAATTATTGGGGGAGCAGGTACTGTACTGGGACCACTTTATGGAGCATTTTTCTTCACAACATTACCTGGAATAATTCAAGCTGTTTTACATGCAACAGGATTGTCAGATACAGGCTTTTTTCTCAATGCAGGGGAGATAGAACGTATTGTTTTTGGCTTTTTTATCATTTTTTTCTTGATTTTTGAACCTAGAGGGTTGTGGGGTATTTGGTTTAGGTTACGGAATTATTTTAAAGCTTGGCCTTTTTCCTACTAACATGACATTTTTCTACTAATCTGTACTTATTAGTACTAATAATTTAAGGGGGAGAAAAATGAATTCATTGCGCAAGCGAGGAATCATCATATTTTCAATTCTTTCCTTGGTTATTGTTGCATGTGGTGGAGCAGCTGAAGAAGAAGTAGTTGAAGAAACCGTAGAAGAAGCAGTAGTTGAATCACTCGATTCTCCAGCAGTCACAACAGCAACAGCTGTAAAAACCGGAACCGGTGTTACAGCAGAACCATGTCCAGCAGAAATTGGTGGGGTACCAACTGGTGCCGATCAAAGTAAAGGATGTATATATCTCGGATTGTTGAATGACTATACGGGACCTTATGCACCTGCTGGTCCGGGTCTTGAGCTTGCACAGAGAGCATTTTGGCTGTGGGCAAACTCACCTGAAGAAGCAGGAGGACGCGGAGGAATTGGAAATTATAGCGTTGCGATTAGAGAAGGTTTTGATACTGGATATAATCCACAAAAACATCTAGAGGGCTATACAGCAATTAAAGATGAAGTTGCTGCTTTAGCTATGTCACTAGGTACACCACAAACTTTATTCATTCTTGATGAAATGGACAAAGACAACATGGTTGGTGTTCCAATGAGTTGGTGGTCAGGATGGTCATACAAAGAAAATGACAAAGGACTAATTATTGAGTTTGGAAGTCAGTACTGTGCTGATGGTATGAACGCAGTCGATTGGTCACTTGAAAATCTTGGCGACATAAAGACTGTTGGAATCATGGGCTTTGCAGGCGATTATGGTTCTGACTGGGCTGCTGGAGTTGCAAAAGCTGCAGAAGCAAATGGTCTTACAGTTGCATGGACATATACACCTCCATCAACAGAATTTGACGTAGCACAAGCTGTAGGTTTAATGGTCACCCAACCAGTTGATGCTTATTTCCCAGCAATAAGTGCTGGTCTAATGGCTCAAGTAGCTGGTGGTGCCGCTCAGCAAGGGTTAACACCGTTTGCTATTCTTGCAGGGCCATCATTTAATGATGCCTTTGTTCAAGAAGGATTTCCATTAAAGGGATTGTTTGAATCAGGAGCAATCTATGCAATGGGACTTGGTGTAGCTCCATATGAAGCTGACACACCTGGACACGCAGTAATGAGAGCAACAATGGGTCAAATTGTTGAAAGTGCAAACGCATTCTTAGTTGCAGGATGGTCATCTCAGTATCATTTATTGGGCGTATTAGAAGCAGCCAATAAAGGTGGAGATTTATCCAGAGCAGGTATTAGAAGAGCTGCCGCAAACGTAACAGTTTCATCTGACGGAATGATGGAACCAAGAGAATTAGGTCAAGATAGAGCTGATACAGCAGCTTATATTGGTATACCTGATGGATCTATCGGTAGTGGTCAAAGAGTACTTGCATTTAATTATCAAGGATCATCAGCCAAATCATATGATTGGACCTCTGGTTCTTGTTCATAAAAATTAACTGATAAATTAAAGAGCCGGCAAAGCCGGCTCTTTTTTTTTATATAGTTGTATTCAAATTAAAATAAAAATGTGAAAAATTTTTTTGAAAAAAATAAAGTTTTAAAAATTGCAATTATCACGTATCTAGTTGCAATTTTTCCATTTGGTTTTGCAAAAACAGATTACTACTTTATGTCACCAGGTCCACCTTATCAATGGGATATTTCAATTGAAGATGAAAAGACTTTTGAATTTGATGGAAATTTATACCAGTTAACTGTCAGACGTGATGAAGCAAATTACTTTGTTTATGCATGGGCTAATTTAAATAGTCAAATTGATTTGTATCCCAGAGAAGTTATTTTGCCTGATGGAGTTACACCCCAAGAACTTTCTGAGATAAGTATTCAAAATATGATTACTTCCGAAAATGTTGCAATAGCAGTTGCTCTTAATTCTTTGGGATATGGCATTGAATCTGAGGGAGACGGTGTTTTAGTTGTAGGCCTGCTCGATGACTCGCCCGTGAAAGATAAACTTTTAAAAAATGATTTAATTACTTCAATAAATAATCAGATCGTAAAATCAACAACGGAATTTATATCTTTATTGAAGAGTTATGAAATTGGTGACACTGTTGAAATTGGATTAGTTAGAGATGAAAAACAGTTAAAAATTAAAACTACTCTTATTGAGCACATTGAGTATGCAAATGAACCAATGGTTGGATTCCTAGCCTCAACTCCTAATCAAAAATTCACTTTCCCATTTGACATTGATATCAATACTGGAAACGTTGGTGGACCTTCTGCGGGAATGATGATGGCACTTAATGTTTACAACTTACTTACAGAGAGTGACATAACAAATGGTGAAAAAATAGCAGGAACTGGAACTATAGAAATTGATGGCTCAGTTGGACCTGTTGGAGGCGTAAAGCAAAAAGTAATCGCAGCAAAAAGAGCAAATGCTTCATTAATACTTGTTCCCACAGCGAATTATTTAGAAGCAAGTGTCTACTCAGATGAAAATACATCTATTGTTGCAGTCGATTCATTTGAAGAAGCTCTTAATGTAATTTCTGACTTTAGTTCACGTTAAAGACGAAACATAAATAAAATAAATCTACATGGTTAATATCGGGAACTTAAATACAAATTCAGAGAGAAGGGGATTCTCTTTTATTGTTTTCATTGCAATCATTGGTTTCTCCCTTGCTAGGGGAATTGCCAATTTCTATACAAATTATCTCTGGTTTGATTCTGTCGGATTGGAAAGTGTTTGGGTAAAAATCTTATTAACAAGGACAGCACTTGTAGGTGCTACTTCATTGATCGCATTTATATTTATATTTACGAACCTAAGATTGGCAACAAGAGCAACTCCAGTAATGGACATCTTTGAAGCATTTGACTCCGAAGATCCGCTTGCTAGGTTCAGAAGTTTTGTAAGTGAACGATTTGCTCGATTTAGATTAACTGGTGCCGTTGCTCTTTCATTATTTTTAGGTGCAGGCGCTTCAACACTTTGGGAACAGGTTTTATTATTTCTTAACCGACAAGGATTCGGCGTAAGTGATCCGGTATTCAATTATGATGTTGCAAGTTACGTTTATGGATTGCCACTTTATAGACTTTTTGTTTCTTGGGGTTTCCAACTTGTTACGCTCACCTCACTTGTTGTAATTCTATACTTTATTGCAACTGGAGCACTTCAATTAATGCCTGGACGCTTACCAGAGGTTAGTAGTGGGGCAAAAGCACATTTATCCGTTTTACTCGCATTCATAGCCTTACTTAAAGCAGTTGCTTATAGGCTTGATGCTTTGGAACTACTTTATTCACCACGTGGAAAAGTTTTTGGAGCTAGCTATACAGATGTTGTAGCTCATCTTCCTGCTTTAAATCTTTTGATTCTAATTTCATTATTTGGAGCGATTCTTTTACTAGTAAACATTAGAAGAAGAGGATGGCTACTTCCCACAACTGCAATAGGTTTATGGTTGGCAGTCTCCATCATAGTTGGAGGAATTGTTCCAGCAGCCATTCAGAGATTTAGGGTTGTACCAGATGAGTTGAATAAAGAATTGACTTATGTTGAAGATCATATTAATTACACAAGATTGGCATATGGACTTGACTCCATAGAAGAAAGACAGTTCGAAGCTTCACCCAATCTTTCTCAAAATGACATAAATGACAACTCTCAAACGGTCGACAATATTAGATTATGGGATCCGACTGTATTAGCTGAGACTTACAGCCAGCTACAAGAAATTAGAGCCTATTATGCCCTAGATGAAGTCGACGTAGACAGATATATGATTGATGGTCAATTGACTCAGGTTATGGTATCCGCAAGGGAATTAGACCAAACAAACTTACCTGCTCAAGGTTGGGTTAATCAAAAATTACAATACACCCATGGTTTTGGTGTTGTGTTTAGTCCAGCAAATAATGTTGCTAGTCAAGGACAACCAGATTTTTACGTTAAGGGTGTTCCAGCAAATACAAGCGTTGCTGAGCTTGAGGTAGACCAACCGAGAATATATTTTGGAGAATCAGCAGACTCTGATGAATATGTTGTTGTTAATTCACTTCAAGATGAAGTAGATTACCCACTATCAACAGAGGGGCAATCTGTTGCATACACAAATTATTCAGGTGAGGGCGGAGTTAGCATAGGTTCGTTCTTTAAAAGACTTGGATTCGCACTACGTTACAGTGAATTAAATCTTCTTATATCAAATCAGTTGAGTGATGGTTCAAAGCTAATTATGGAAAGGAACATAATCAGTAGGGTTAAAAAAGCTGCTCCTTTCTTATACACTGACAATGATCCTTATTTGGCACTAATTGATGGAAACCTATTTTGGATTATTGATCTTTATACCTTGAGTGATAGATATCCTTATGCTCAACCAGCTGACACAACAAGAATTAATGACAGGTCTGGGCTGCCTATAAACTTTAATTACATTCGAAACTCTGTAAAAGCAGTCGTTAACGCCTATGACGGAACAATGAATTTCTATGTCTTTGATGAGAATGACCCATTGATTAAGTCATATGCTGAAATCTTCCCATCTCTTTTTAATGATAAATCAAATATGTCTGAAGATTTATTAAATCACATAAGATACCCAGAGGATCTCTTTACGATTCAATCTGACATGTACAGGGATTACCACATGACCGATCCAAGAGTGTTTTATGCTGACGAGGATCCATGGGTAATTCCTACAGATTCATCCACTACACCAAGACTTGCAACTTTAAGAGGTGAGTTTAGCGAAATTGGCTTCAAACCAATGCTTCCATACTATCTATTGATGTCATTACCAGGAGAGAGTGATTTAAGTTATCTTATCTTCCAGCCATTTAACCCGGAAAATAGACCGAATATGCAGTCCTTCCTTGTTGCGGATGCAGATCCAGAAAACTATGGACAAATAATTGACTTTAAATTACCTAAAGGAGAATTTGTAGATGGACCAACTCAGGTTGCTACTAGGATTAACCAGGATCCAGATATATCTCAAATATTTACATTGTTAGACCAACAAGGATCAAGTGTTATTAAAGGTAATCTTTTTGTTGTTCCAATCAATCAGTCTGTACTTTATTATCAACCAATATATCTACAAGGTGAGCAAAACCCATTGCCTGAATTTAAATTTGTTGTTGTAGTTTTCCAAGACAGAATAATAATGGCCGAATCACTTAGCCTTGCTCTTGAGGGTGTATTTGGTGACCTTGAAATTGATCTTGATTTAGATATTGATGATACCGAAGACATAAGTGCGATCGATTTATTAAATAAAGCTAGCGATTTATTTGATCAAGCTCAAAATGCGTTAACAGATGGAAATCTTGGAAAATATCAAGATCTAATCATTCAAGTTGAGGAACTTGTATACAAAGCTTTAGAAATTCTTAATCAACAATAAAAAAGCTTGAGTTAAAAAAATTCTTAATTACTATTGGTATTCAGCGCGGGGTGGAGCAGTCTGGTAGCTCGCTGGGCTCATAACCCAGAGGTCGTAGGTTCAAATCCTACCCCCGCTACCAAATCACCTAATAAATAGATCTATAAGTCGTTTTCTTCCAGTAGATGCAGCAATAAGTTTTAAAGTAAATATACCCATTGCACCTAAAAATCCAAGTGTCCCAAGAACTAGGACAATTCGCCAAATCATTATTGCATCCATGAATTAATTATAAGCAGAAACTGGATTAGTTCTAATTGACATAATCAATAATCATATCATGCGTTATAGGACCATTAAATGTATTGATTACAACAAAGTCATTGTTTAACAATAAAGTTGTTGGAAGTCCACTCCAGAAAAATTGAGTGATGAATGATTCAACTTTTTCTTCAGACAAAATATTTTCATACGTTAAGTTATATTCTTTTATAAATTCAATTGCATTTGTCTCAGAATCATCGACCAATAATCCAACTACAACAAATTCATCTAGTTCATTTAATTTTTGAAGGTATCCCACTTCTTCGATACATGGTGTGCACCAAGTCGCCCAGAGGTTTACAACAATATATTCCTCGCTTGTAAGGGCAATATTCGCATCTAAATTTTCAAAAACAATTGATAGGTCTAAATTTTCATTGTTTGGTAGCACTTTGACATCAGTATTTTCCTCTTCAAATGTTGTTGAGATTACAAGAACTAGTCCGACTAAGGACAAAAGGATAAAATTTCTTTTCAACATAAGTTTAATTTAATAAAGTATTGAACATACAATACATAAGTATGGAATTTGAAAAACTTATTTATCCTGGATTCAATAAGACATTCGGAGAGCTTGAGTGCTTTACATTAAACAAAAGCAATCAATTGGATCTTATTGATTATTTCAATATAGATTGGGTTCGTTCAGCCGTTGAAGAGCTTGTAAAAACTGTTGATGAAAAGATAAAAATTGAGTTTATTGAGCCAACCACTGTAGATATTGAATCTGCATCAAAATTAGTGAAAGCAGATCTATCTGTAGAGGATGCAAAAAAAGAATTTAGCAAAGGTAAGAGAATTATTGGTATCTCTTCTGGAAAAGGTGGCGTTGGAAAATCAACTATTGCATCTCTTCTTGGAATGGCTTTTGCAAAACAAGGAAAAAAAGTTGGAATTCTTGATGCTGATATTTGGGGATATTCAATACCAAAAATGTTAGGAGCAAAATTTCCTCCTATCCCATTCAATAACAGAATTTTCCCATCAAAAATAAATGACCTCAGAGTTATCTCAATGGAGTACTTCGTAAAACAAGATGAGGCAGTAATTTGGAGAGGGCCAATGCTTCATAAGGCTATTGAACAATTCCTGTACGAAGTTTTATGGCAGGATATAGATATCTTACTTATCGATATGCCACCTGGAACAGGTGATGTCTCGATATCCCTTTCTCAATTTCTTAACTTTTATGAAACGATTATTGTTACAACACCTCAAAGTAATGCGACAACTGTTGCAGAGAGAGCAGGAATTATGTCGAAGAAAGTGAACTCAAGCATCATAGGTGTTATTGAAAATATGTCTTATTTAGAGAATGGGAGTGAGAAACTATATCCGTTTGGTAAAGGCGGGGGAGAAGAACTCTCAAAGAACTTAGGTGTCGAATTTATTGGTAGCCTACCGTTATATGATTCTGTATCAAAATATTCAGAGGATGGAATACTTCTCGAATTTGGTGGAGATAATGATTTCAAAGTTATTGAGGAAATGGTGAATGCAATTAATGCCATTGCTCCAAAGAAAAAACCAATTGATTTAAAAATTAATTAGTTATAAAACAGAACACGGAAAGCAATAAACAGTAATAACCAAAATATTGCAGTTTTGAACTGGTTGTAAAATTAATTAAAACTCTTATCGCAATTAGTCCAGTAAACATAGCAACAATTGTTGGGAGAACAATATTTGTGTTTACTTGAAAGGAATCATTAATAAAGGTTAGGGTCCATGCTCCAAATATTGTTGGAATACCTAGCAAGAGTGAATAATAAATTGCATCAGCTTTTTTTACCCCGATATAAATAGCTGTCAATAAAGTTACACCAGATCGTGAAACTCCTGGTAATAATGCAATAGATTGAGCGATCCCAATAACAAATGCTTGGCTGACGGTTATATCTCTGATGCTTAATGCTTCACTATTATTTATTTTTCCTGAAAAAATTAGGAGTAATGAAAAAATTAAGTATGAAGCTCCTGTGATAAGAATAAGGTTGGAACTCTCATCGATGATATTTTGTATAGGTGTCAGTAAACCAATGAGAACCGCTGGAATAATACCAGCAAGAATTATTTTGAAATAAAAGATAAAAGTATCTAAATCTTCAAATATCTCGAAAATTCTCTTTCTGTAGAAAAATATTATTGACAATAATGTACCAATGTGCAAGAAGGCAATGTCATTGGTGTTTAGGTCTAGTTCAGAACTTAATGATGAAATAATGACGAGGTGACCACTTGATGATATCGGTAAAAATTCTGTTAGTCCCTGTAAAACACCAGTTAAAATTTCAAGCATCTATTTTATACTAGCTAAATGCCAGTCGTTACAATCACCACATCTATAAATATTGAATTTCTGATTGTACTCTGACTCAGCCCAGCCTCTTTCTTTTCTTGCCTCGTTTTCAGATTTAAATCTTCTTTTTGAACAACTCTCTATATTCATCTTTACCAATATCTACAATAAATTAAAAATACATCAATGGAATAAAAACTTATTTAAATTTATGTAAGTAGAATCTAATCATGAGCATTGTTCCGGTAATTACAAGCTATTTAATAGGTTCAATCAATTTTGCTTATATTATTGCAAAATTCAAAAATATCAATATTCAAGAAATTGGAAGTGGAAATCCGGGATCTTCAAACGTTTTGCGAGCACTCGGAAAAAAATATGCAATAATCGTACTAGTTGGTGATTTATTTAAGGGAATAGCTCCATTTCTGATTTTTGGAGGTGAATTAGAGACATTAATCTATGCGTCTCTTGCCGTTATAGGGCATTGTTTTCCAATATTTTACCGATTTAAAGGGGGAAAGGGTGTCGCAACGTATTTAGGGACAGTAATAGGATATATTGTCTTTCTTTCACCAGATTTAGGGTTTTTATTTTGGGAAATTGCCATAATTTTTGGATTTATCGCACTTTATTTTGGAATATTCTTGATTTTTAGAATTTCAGCAATATCAAGTCTGATTACATGCTCAGTTGGTGCACTTTATGTCATTTTTCAATCACCAGAAATTTACATTGTTGGATTTCAAGTATTTATTTTATTACTGATTTTCTATCAGCATCGAGAAAATCTATCACGACTATCAAAAGGTGATGAGAATAAATTTTGAAACTTAAGAATATAAATTAGATTTGTTGTAATATATTTTAAGAAGAGTTGAGGCAGGGCAATGAGTTCAACATTAATTTTAATAGGGCTACTTTTATCACTATCGATGGCAGTGATACTTCCCGAGATTCAGATTTCCAAAAATCAAAATAGTTACGCCTATATTATCTCTCCTGAATACGACTCCATGGTTAATAAGCAAAGAAGAGGGTATCTAGTACTAGGACTACTTGCAGTCTCCACTTTTTTCGTATCTATACAGACCATGTCTGTCCCATTATTTATTTTTCATCTTGTTCTTGATTGTGTATTTGGTATTTATGCGTTCCTCTCCTTTCAGGTAAGAAGATCCATGCAGGTAAAAAATAATCTAACCATGGGTAATCAAGTAGAAAATACGGTAGAGGAAGAAAGCTACTTCAAAGAAGCTGTTTAAAACTTGAAAACACCTGAGCAGATTACCAATAGTCTCGTTAAAGAGTTTGATAAATTAAACGATATTAGAGAACAGTCACTAAAACTCTCGAGAGAGATCATAAAATCTTGTTCTAAGTCGATAAGGAATGTCCACCGTAACAATCTAGACGAGGCAAAACAACATTTAGACGAGGCAAATAAAAAGTATCAGGATTTATGCTCTTCTTTGAAAGATATTCCAGAATTGCGATTTGCAGGTTATGTAAATGACTCGGAAAGGGAATTAATCGAGGCATTTTTGGTTTTCGAATTCGAGAAAACTAATGCACTTCTCGAATTTGAGGGAATGAATGTGTCCGCCTCAAACTACATACAGGGACTTGGTGATGCAATTGGAGAGTGGAGAAGAAAAGTCTTGGATAGTCTCAGAAAACTAGAGATTGAAGAAGGTGAGAAGTATTTGGCTATTATGGAAGCCTCTATGGAAATCTTTAACGAGTTAGATTACCCAGATGCTTTGACTGGTGGTCTTAGAAGGTACGCTGATACCGCTAGAGCAATCATTGAGAGAACGAGGTCAGATCTCACAAATGCTATAGTTAGTGAATCATTAAGAAAAGAACTTAAAAATAAATAATGGACTATAAATTCATAACTGGAGACAATTTAGAAATTTCAAGCCCTGGATGGTCTGAGGGAACTGTTTTGCAAGATATATATCCAGATTCTTCATTTGTAAGTGGAGTAGAAAACCCCCAGAGCATGAAAATGGTTCCAGTGATTAGAGATCAAAAAATATATGCCAAATATATATTTGAGAAAAGATTTGAGGGAGGACCCGGTCTTGTTCATGGTGGAATACTTTCAACAGTATTAGATGAAATGATGGGGTATGCAACCGTTACGCATAATCTCTGGTGTGTGACTGCCAATCTTGTTGTCAACTATAGATCACCATGTCCAGTTGAAGAAGAGTTTGAGTTAAGTGCTTGGGTTAAAGAGATTGATGAAAAAAAAGTTTATACCGAATCAATAATATTCTCTGGTGAAGAAGTGCATGTTGAATCTTCTGGATTGTTTATAAACTTAGGTCAAGCTAGGGCGCAGACATTTTTCATACCTGACAAGAACTATCCTTAAATTAAATCTTTGATGTTAAAAAATGACTTGTTGACTGTATAGTCACCATTGGATTCACTCCAGAACATCGAGGAAACACCGATGAGTCAACAATGTAAACATTATCTAATCCATGTACTTTTCCATCAATATCAGTAACTCCTAGATTTGGATCTGGATTCATTCTTGCAGTTCCCATTTGGTGCGCAGAACCAAGCAGCATTCTAAAAGGCTGATTTTTTATTGCTCTGATGTCATTTATAAAGTCTTCGATATCTTTATTTGATGATTTTTTCCAATGCATTGTTGGAGAGGCTGCAACCATAATCTCTTCTGCACCAGCCAAATAATTTGCTCGCACAAGGTTTTCAATTCCATGCATCAAATTTTTATGATCAAAATCGTTTAAATTGTAATCCCATAAATGTTGGGGGTTCTTATTGATGATCGATCCAGAGCTAGTATCTGATGTGAGAACTATCCCTCCAGACCAATGATTGTAGCTTTCAACAAAATCATGAAATTTATCACTGTTATTTGGAAAAAATGGGAAGAAAAGACTTGGATGCATTGGCAGTCCCTCTAAAAGGTATCCATAATTGTCTTTCATAAACAAATTATCATCTGAATAAATACCCTGCATTGTTCCTGCCCATGGCTTTTGTTCGTCTGAGAATTTACCTGCCACACCAGAAACAGGATGTAGTTTTAAATTATGACCAAGATGTTTATTTCTATATCCACTATCAAGCAATATTTTAGGTGTATTGAGGGAACCAGCAGCAAGAATCACCTTATCAACGCCAACTTTATGAAATATCCCATTATTTTCAACATTTATGTGTGTTGCTTTTCCATTTGATATATCAAGGCTATTGATGTTTGTATCACTGAACACATTGTTGGGTTCAAATTTATCTTCTGAAAACCAAACTTTGTTGGTGGAGTTTATACTTTCGTCGTAACGACCAAAAGTACTAAAGCCAGATTCTGTGCAATCTGCATTACTGGTGTTCCTTGGGATAATTTTATAATTTAGATCATTAAGCTCTAAACCCTTAGCCAATTTCTCTTCTTTTTGTGGAATTCGATTATTTTCTACATCAACATTTAATTCTTTACAGACATAATCCATACTACTTTTAAATTCACTGGAGTTGAAATAGTTATCTTGTCCTGTAAGTGAGTCCCATTCACTTAATATATTGTCAGGTGTTCGAAGAGAAGTTGTCCAATTCACACTTGTACCTCCACCAATTCCCATTCCAGCCAAAAGTAAGACTTTATATCCTCTGGTTTGTTGTATTCCGTTAGTGTCATAGAAGTTGTGATATCCGAATGTTTCATTATTTGTCTCACCATTTCCATGACTGCCTTTTTCGAAGAGACCTACTTCATATTTTTCATTGAGTATATTAGCTGCGACACCTCCACCTGAGCCACTACCAATTACTGCTACTTCTAAACTTTTTGGAATAGATACTTCTTTTTTATCAATTGTTGTATTTTTAAAGATTGGGTAATCAAGGTATTTATATACTGAACCCTCACCATCAAGAGATCTTGCAGTACTTAAACCAAATAATGCAGTGATTCCAGAACCTAGCTTTCTTAATATTGATAAATTAGAACTTTGTAAATTTTTTACAAATTCTGGAATATTTGAATCCTTTATAAAAAGTTTTCTCAATCCAAAAGAAAATATAAAGAAGAAGCTTTTCAATTGAATAATTTCAGATCTGTCTGGAAAATTTTCAATGATAAAATCAAAATACTTTTTTGAGCTTTTTATTTCTTCCTGGTCAAAATTTGGATACAAACTAGAAAATATTGTATTAAACGATTTATCTATTTTTTTCCCCACCTTACAATTTTACACTCTCAATTATGGATATGACACATAAACTGTACTCTTATATTTCATGGATCTGTCAAAGTTTAACTTCAAAAAAATAATTTATATGATTTTAGGAATTATAAGTTTTTCCCTCGGTGCAATTGGAATTATCATACCTGGCCTTCCTACAACACCTTTTATGATTCTCTCATCAATACTTTTTTTACGATCTTCTGACAGGATGTACAAATGGTTAATCAACCATCCAAGATTTGGTAAGTATGTTCTTGATTTTAAAAAAGGTAAAGGAATAACTTTCAAAACAAAGATTTATGCACAAACAATGATGTTAATCACTGTAACACTCTCCCTTATTCCTATCTCACCAATGTTTATAGATAGTCCAGCTATTCGAATTGTATTAATTGCTTCTGGGATTTTTAGTTTTTGGTTGGTTGGTTTTAAAATTCCAACAAATAAGTCATATGTGAATGAACCTAATAAAAAATAAAAAGATTTTCATTTTTCTTTTTGTAATCGTTTTTCTATATTTTTTTCTATCATTTTTTGTTGCTTTTTCAGCATTTAGCATTGGAGATGAAGTCTATGAATCAACACCTGAAAGTCTTGGTTTAATTTATGAGGAGAATGATATCTCGACTTCTCAAAGTTCAATTTCTACGTGGTGGATACCAAATAATTCTGATATCACAATAATTGTGTTGCATGGGCTAAGAAGTCAAAAAGCTGATCAGGAAATATTGGATAAAATCGTAGAGTTTAACAATCTTGGTTATTCAATTATTGCAGTTGATTTTCGTAATCATGGAAAATCTGGGGAAGGTGATTTTACTTTTGGAGTAGACGAAGTAAATGACGTATTTAATACGATTGCATATTACAAAGATGCCAAAGATTTAACCAGGTTTGGTATTTGGGGGTTTAGTTATGGTGCAACAACGGCATTACTTACAGGATTAGATTTTGATCAGGAGAACTTAGGTGTGGAGATTGTTGGAATCTTTGCAGAAAGTCCGTACATGGACCTGTTAGCTGTTTTTACCGATCAAGTTGCTTACAGGACACCTCTCAATACCGTAATGGCAAATCTGCTTAAACCAGGGACAGTTTTGTTAAGTAATCTCATTTATAATTTTGAATTTAATTCTATTCAAGAAAAGTTTGACTCAAGTAGCGTAATAGGGATTCCCACGATTTTAATTTCTTGTGGTTATGATGAAATCATCCCTGAAGGACAAATACAAGATTTGAGGGAGTTATTGGGTGTAAATTCTTCTATTGATGAATTCGCAGACTGTCGTAATCATGGAGAAGCCCTTGAAAGTGATTCTGATAAATACAGGAGTTTATTTATAAGTCTTTTTGGATCTTAATTGAACATTAGTTTTCGGAGTTTTGGCATGATATAAGCTATTTGAGGCCAAAATTTAAGTATAAATTTATTTAATTTGAAATAAATTTTGAAATACATGTTCTTATGAAAATTTGAATTATCTTTAGAGTATGAACCAGGGCATTAAGTTCTACAAAACTTACGAAGTTAAAAAAATATCTGAGTGTCATCAATCTATTGGTCCAAAAACTTTAACACCAAATTCTCGTTTAGATCGATGGAGTGGAACTCACAATGCTATCTCTGATTGGCTACTTAATGAAGCAAATGATGAGGTTGCTATAAAGGTTGCAGAAGAAAACTTCCAATTTTATGACCCACTGCAAAGAAAAATTATGTCTGAACTTTTTGAGCGATTTAGAAGTTTGGTTCCTAAGCCGTTACCTCAGGTAAATATTGATTTTTACAGACAAGAAATAATCAAAGAAATTGACGGTGAAGAGAAGGGTATGTACACATCTTTTCAATATCAACTTGAAGATGAAGAAAATACTGAATATATAAAGCTTAAAGCAGGAGTCTCCGATGTTGAGGATATAGACAGAGCTATTGTTGCAGAAACAAAGCTAGAGGGTGAAACTTTTCTAACTGCTCAGCTGATTCACGATGACTTTGATGAGATAAAGGAACCAGAAAAGTCAAAAGAAATTATTGATAACTATTTCAGTATTATCAAAGAGTTTGAGACTAATAGAAAAAAAGCAACACCTGGTCTTCATTGCTATATGTGCTCTCGACCATCGAGGTGTGGTCAGTATCCTGTCGTAGATGGACAAGAAGCAAAGTCGAACAATAGGGGAATATTAATAAGTAAGTCAAACTTGCTAAATCTTGAGACTTGTGAGAGATGGACGTCTTGGAGAGCACAATATGCAATACCAAAAGATATAGAAAACGAATCATTTGAAGCTGAACTTGGCCAAAAATTTCACTCATATTCACAAAAGATGCTTGAAAAAAATAAAGATATCTTTGGAGATAAAGAAATTGAGAGATTAAAAAAGCTCCTCGTTGATGAAGAAGAAAAATTTGCATCTCAGATACTCAAAAAATATGAGGAACTCATCCAAGCCTTAGATGCTGAAGTTGAAGATCAAAACGAGTTAGAAATTAAATTATCAGAGTATGGTCTTGGATTTTCAATATTAAAAGATGGAATAGTCTCAAATTCAAAAATGGAGTTAAGAGAGGATAAAGTCGCAGTAACATTCATGGGCCAGGCTGATCTTGTTGGAAGGTACAAAGGAAAAGGTCTTGTAATTGAACTCAAAACAGGACAAGAAAGCAGTGATGACCTTACAGAGGCTGAATTATATGCACTTGGTGCAAAATTGTTACTCAAAGAGGACGAGGTCTACGTTTTTCATATATATACAAATAAAGATGGTGGAAAACTTAAGAAAAGAAAATTTGGAGAAAGTGAGTTTGATTCAATTATTAATAAATTCCAGGATAAAGCGCAGAGAATTGCTAATTGGAACCCTAATGATTCACTATCACCTTCATTTAATGTGGGTGATTGGTGTTCCAATTGTGACTATCAAACTACATGTCCTGAATATAGATAAGGTTTTAGTAAGAACTATATGAGAATATAATTAAATTGATGGATTTATCAGTAACACCAACAAGTTTAGTTTCTTCAGTTTATGAAAAGTTAACGGAGAATATAAACAGTTTAAGGGCAAGAATAGATGCCCCGCTTACACTTGCTGAAAAACTTCTTTTTGGCCATGCAACAGACATTTCATCTGTTTCTTTGAATAAAGGTGAAGATTATGGAGATTTTGCTCCAGACAGAGTCGCCATGCAAGATGCAACAGCTCAGATGGCTTTACTACAATTTATGCAAGCAGATTTACCTGAAACAGCAGTGCCAACGACTGTGCACTGTGACCATTTAATTCAAGCATATGAGGGTGCGACTACTGATCTGCAGGTAGCAAACAAAACACACAAAGAGGTTTTTGATTTTCTAAGAACTGCTTCAGAAAAGTATGAAATAGGATTCTGGGGACCAGGAGCTGGAATTATTCACCAGGTTGTTCTCGAACAATATGCATTTCCTGGAGGAATGATGATTGGTACTGACAGCCATACACCTAATGCTGGAGGGTTATCAATGATTGCCATTGGAGTCGGTGGTGCAGACGCAGTTGATGTCATGGCTGGTATGCCATTCAATACGAAGATTCCAAGTTTGATTGGTGTTAAATTAACAGGATCATTGAGCGGTTGGACATCACCAAAAGATATTATTTTAAAAGTAGCAGAAATTCTTACAGTTAAGGGAGCTACAAACGCAATAGTTGAATACTTTGGCGAGGGAACTCAAACTATTTCAACTACTGGTAAGGCAACCATTACAAATATGGGTGCAGAAATTGGTGCAACATGTTCAATTTTTCCATACGATGAAAAAGGAAGCGATTACCTAAAAGCTACCGGTAGAGAAGAGATAGCTGAATTAGCAAACTCTAGAATGGACTTACTCACTGCTGATGAAGAAGTTTTAAAAAATCCGGAAAACTTTTTTAATCAAGTTATTGAAATTAATCTTGATGAATTAGAGCCACATATTGTTGGACCGCACACACCTGATCTAGCAAGACCAATTTCTGGATTAAAAGAAGATGCAAACACAAATGACTATCCACTTAAGATTTCAAGTGCATTGATTGGATCATGTACAAACTCATCCTATGAAGATATTGGAAGAGCTGCATTTATTGCGAGAGAAGCTGCAAAGCATGGTTTAAAAGCAAAGGTCCCTTTAATGGTTACTCCTGGATCTGAACAAACAAGAGCCACGATTGAGCGTGATGGCTATCTTAAAGATCTAGAGGCTATTGGAGCAACAGTCCTTGCAAATGCATGCGGTCCTTGTATTGGTCAATGGAAAAGAGATGACATAAAAGAAGGGGAGAGTAATTCAATTGTTTCATCCTTTAATAGAAACTTCCCTGCAAGAAATGATGGCAACGCAGAAACGTTATCATTTATTGGATCTCCAGAAACAGTTATTGGACTAGCCCTTGGTGGCACACTAGATTTCAACTTTCTTGATGATACCCTAATAAGTAAAGATGGTGAAGAGATAACGCTCAACCCACCAATTGCAGATGAATTACCTGATAAAGGGTTTGAAGAAACTTTAGAGGGATTTATTCAACCTACACCAGGTGATGATGTAGAGGTGGTAATTGACCCTGAATCAAATAGATTACAAAGACTAACGCCTTTTGAAGCACCTAATGAGAGTGAATACGAATCAATGAGTGTATTAATGAAAGCAGAAGGAAAATGTACAACTGATCATATATCACCGGCCGGTAAGTGGTTGCAATTCAGAGGTCACCTAGAAAACATTTCTCAAAACTTATTTAATGGAGTAAATAATGCTTTCGCAGAAAATGCTGGCGATGGAGTAAATATTTTAACAAAAGAAGTTGATACGTTACCAAACATTGCAAAAAATTATCATGCTGAGAATGTTAGCTGGGTTGCAGTCGGCGATGAAAACTATGGAGAGGGATCTTCAAGAGAGCATGCAGCAATGGAACCAAGATTTAGAGGTTGCAAAGTAGTTCTGGTTAAAAGCTTTGCAAGGATTCATGAAGCAAACTTGAAGAAACAAGGTATTTTGCCTTTAGTTTTTGATGATAAAAATGATTATGAAAAAATTGAACAATTCGACAAAATGACAATAAAGAGTCTTAGCGATATAAAAGTAGATACTCCAATCGAGATTGTCTTAGAGAAAGAAAATGGAGAGCAAGAAACTATTAAAGCTAATCACTCTTTATCTTCAGATCAGATATCCTGGTTTTTTGCCGGTTCTGCATTAAATTACATCAAATCTAAATAAATGGATAGCATCTCTGACAAAGTTAAAAAGATAAGAGTTGAGTACGAGGACAAGCCACTTAATTTAGAAGATCTCAATCAAGATCCATTAGAACAATTCAATACATGGTTTCAAATTGCTATCGACGCTGAAGTAAATGAGGCAAACGCTATGGCTATATCGACTATAACTCAAGAAGGAACACCAAGGTCTCGCTACGTACTGTTTAAAGATATTGTCGATGATAAATTAGTTTTTTATTCTGATTATCAAAGCAGTAAGGGTAAAGAGATGGATAACAATCCAAATATTTCTGGATTATTCTTCTGGCCTGAACTCCATCGTCAAATAAGGCTTGAAGGTATTATCTCGAAGACTTCAGATGAAGTTTCTGACAATTACTTTGCCTCCCGTCCAAGAGGTGCACAATTGAGCGCAATAGCTTCTAGTCAAAGTTCTGAAATAAAAGGAAGAGAAACAGTTGAAGAGAAAATTCAAGAATTAGAAAAAGAATTCAAAGGAAAAGATATACCAAGACCTGATAACTGGGGTGGGTATGCCATTGATATAAGTTTCTGGGAGTTTTGGCAGGGAAGAAGAAGCAGAACTCATGATCGCTTTATTTATGTTAAAAATGATAATTCATGGGAAATAACTAGACTATCACCTTAAGAAAAAGTTTTATGAGAGATATCAAAATAACCAAGAATTTTATTAACTCTGAAAATACATCAGTTCTCTATGAGTCTGGAAATACAAAAGTTTTAATTACGGTATCTATCTCAGATAGAGTTCCACGGTGGCTTGAAAACTCAGACAAGGGTTGGCTAACAGCTGAATATAATATGTTGCCTGGCTCTTCTGATCAAAGAGTTTCACGAAAATCTTTTGAAGGGGGAAGGTCAAAAGAAATATCAAGACTAATCGGAAGATCACTTCGATCTGTATGTGACCTTGGAATATTAAATGGATACTCAATAACTGTCGACTGTGATGTTCTTGATGCAGATGGAGGAACAAGAACAGCATCAATCAATGGTGCATGGATTGCACTTAATGAGACTTTCAACAACCTTGTTGATCAAAAAAAGTTAGTTCAAAACCCCCTAACAAACCAAATTGCTGCATTGTCAGTTGGGATAGTTGATGGAGATTTCATTGCAGATTTAGATTATGAAAAAGATTCGAGTGCTCAAGTAGATTTAAATCTTGTACTAAATGACAAATATGAGATATTAGAAATTCAAGGAACTGCAGAGCAAAAACCATTTTCTAAAGAAGACTTAGATAAACTTTTTGAAATGACCAAAGAAGAGGTCAATAAAGTCTTTGATGTACAAAAGAATGTATGAAAATCTTATTTGCGAGTAAAAATAAGAACAAGTTCAAAGAAATAAAAGAGATTTTTAAAGATTCAAAATTTGAAATAATATTCGATGATGACCTTGAAGATGTTGTTGAAGATAAAGATACTATCTTAGGGAACGCTCAAAAAAAATCAGAAGAAATTTTTCTCAAGCATAATATTCCTGTCCTTTCAGATGACTCAGGATTATTTGTAGAAGCATTAGGAAATCTACCTGGAGTCTCAACTGCTCGATATGCAGGGGAGAATGCTTCAGACCAAGAAAACATCGAAAAGATGTTGAAAAATTTATCAGATGAAGAAAATAGAAAGGCTTTTTTTAAAACGGTCATATATTTTTTTGACGGAGAAATCAGATTAGATACTGAAGGAACATTGAATGGTCAAATAACTACGACTCCCCGAGGTAACAATGGTTTTGGATACGATCCTATTTTCGAAATAGGTGGATCAACCCTGGCAGAGTTAAGTTTTGAAGAAAAAACAGATATAAGTCATAGAAAAATTGCCGCTAAAAAAATGTGTGATTTGTTAACAGATACTTTTGCAGAATAAATATTTTTTGTGTAGACAAGCTAATAAACGAAACTATTATGAATTCATGATTAACTTCATAATTATTATTTAAGGACAACGAACTTTTCGTTGTTACCCTTGCGTTGCAGGGGTTTTTTTTTGGAAGAAGAAGAATGAAGATAGACATATTTGATACGACACTAAGAGATGGCTTTCAACAGGAGGGAATCTCCCCATCAGTAAAGGATAAATTAGCTATTGCTAAGTTAATTGACGAGTTGGGTGTTGATTATATTGAAGGTGGATGGCCTGGAGCATCACCTAAGGAAAAAGAGTTTTTTGATAAAGCAAAAAAAGATTTAAAGCTTGAGAATGCAAAATTAGTTAGTTTTGGTTCTACAAGAAAATTAAATGTAAAAGTTGAAGATGATCCACAAGTACAGGCACTTATTGATTCTGAAACAGAGTACGTTTGCATCGTAGGTAAATCATCTAATCTTCACATTACAAAGGCTTTAGAGACTGATGTAGACAGTGCGATTTTAATGGCTTCTGATACCGTTAAATATCTTAAAGATAATGGAAGAAAAGTTTTTTTTGATGCAGAACATTTCTTTGATGGTTTGAAAGAGGATTCAGAGACTACTTTGAAAATTTTAGATGCAGTAGTAAAAGAGGGCGTTGATTGTTTTATATTTTGTGATACCAACGGAGGAACACTTCCTCATGAAGTCACAGATCTTTTAACTCCAATAGTGAAAAAGTATCCCGATCAATCATTTGGCGTTCACTTTCAAAATGACAATGGTTGTGCAGTTACAAACTCTCTCGCTGCAGTGAACCTTGGTGTGGAACATGTTCAAGGGACTATGAATGGTTATGGTGAGCGTACTGGTAATGCAGACCTTTGTACTCTTATTCCTAACCTCTCTTTAAAAATGGACTTTGAGACAGTGCCTGAAAAGTCACTTCAAAAACTAACTCCTATAGCAAATCACATTGCGGAATTAGTTAATATCGCTATTGACTCAAGACATCCTTATGTTGGTTCATCTGCCTTCACACATAAGGCAGGACTTCATGCTTCTGGTATGTCAAAAGACAATACTCTCTATGAGCACATAAACGCTAGTCAGGTAGGAAACTACACAAGAACTACTGTCTCTGAGTTAGCTGGAAGAGCAAGTGTAATTACTAAAGCAAAAGAATTTGGAATAGAACTTACAAACGATGATGCAAAAAATCTTATTGAGCAAGTACAAGATCTTGAATATCAAGGGTTTCAGTTTGAGGCTGCTGATGGTTCTCTATATTTATTAATGAAAAAGATCAAAGGAGAAGAGCCATCTTTTTTTAATTTTGAAAGCTTCAGAGTATATTCAGAAAGAAGAAACTCTGAAAACGTTGTTTCAGAAGCTGTTTGTAAAATATCTGTAAATGAAGAAAGATTCGTAACAACAGGAGAGGGAGTTGGTCCTGTCGATGCATTAAATAAAGCTTTGAAATCTGCCTTGAATAAGAACTATCCGGATGTAGATAAGATTAAATTAACGGACTATAAAGTGAGAATCATTGACTCTTCAGATGGAACTGAGGCAAAAACAAGAGTTCTTGTTGAATTTACAGATGGCGAGATAAATTGGAGCACTATTGGTGTTCACGAAAATATAATTAATGCATCTTGGAATGCTTTATGTGATGGCTTTAATTATTATTTTATGGAAAGTTCATCATAAAATTTTTATAATTACGTTAGGTAACTAAAAAATGTCTGAAAAAATTGAAAATTTACTTGGAGAAGATAGAACTTTTGACCCTCCATCGCGCATTGTAGATAATGCAAACGCTACACAAGAATGGTTTGACCTAGCCAATCAAGACAGACTTGCTTACTGGCAAAAACAAGCTTTAGAGAGAATTACCTGGTACAAAGAACCCAAAGAGATTTTGGACGATTCAGATGCACCTTTCTATAAATGGTTTAAGGATGGAGAACTCAACCTTGCATACAATTGTCTCGATCGACATTTAGAAACTGATAGAGACAGAATTGCTTTTTACTGGGAGGGAGAACCTGGAGACTCTCAAGAAATAACCTATCAAGATCTTTATGAGAGAGTCTGTAAGCTTTCAAACGGCCTCAAAGAGCTTGGTGTTAAGAAAGGTGATAGAATCGCAATTTACCTTGGTATGACGCCTGAAATTGTCATCTCCATGCTCGCATGCGCAAGAATAGGTGCCGTGCATTCTGTCGTATTCGGAGGTTTTTCTGCAGGAGCTCTAGCTGACAGAATTAATGATGCTGAAGCAAAAGTTGTAATTACAGCAGATGGTGCTTGGAGAAGGGGAGAAATAGTTCCTCTAAAACAGAATGTGGATGACTCCCTAAAGCTTACCGATCATATAGAGAGCGTAATAGTTGTAAAGAGAACTGAGAACGATGTAACCATGGTTGATGGCAGAGACTATTGGTATAGCGAACTTGTAGATAAGCAGGAAACTGATTGTGAACCTGAAGTAATGAACGCAGAGGACATGTTATATATCCTCTATACATCAGGTACAACAGCTAAACCAAAAGGAATCGTCCACACACAGGCTGGATATCTTACGGGTGTTACTACAACACATTCTGCAGTATTTGACATAAAGGAAGATGACATCTATTGGTGTGCTGCAGACTGTGGTTGGGTAACAGGTCATAGTTATATTGTGTATGGACCTTTAGCAAACAAAACAACAAGCGTTATGTATGAGGGTGCACCAAACGCACCAGATGAAAAAAGATTATGGAGTATCGTTGAAAAATATAAAGTAAATATATTTTACACTGCCCCAACTGCAATTAGAGCTTTCATGAAGTGGGGAGTTGAGCATCCGCAAGCACATGACTTAACGTCACTCAGATTGTTAGGTACCGTTGGTGAGCCAATTAATCCAGAAGCCTGGATGTGGTACCACGAAAACATAGGAAATGAATCTTGTGCGATTGTAGATACATGGTGGCAGACGGAGACTGGTTCAATAATGATTACACCTCTGCCAGGCATTACGAGTACAAAACCGGGGTCAGCATGTGGTCCAATGCCAGGCATAGATGCAGTTGTTGTTGATGAAAATGGAAATGAAGTCTCAAAAGGTGAAGGGGGATATTTAGCAATCAAAACACCTTGGCCATCAATGCTTAGAACAGTATTTGGTGACGAGAAAAGATATATCGATACTTATTGGTCAAAGTATGACGGGATGTATTTTGCAGGAGATGGTGCAAAATATGATGATGATGGATACTTCTGGCTTCTTGGAAGAGTTGATGATGTTATGAATATCTCCGGCCATAGAATTTCAACAGCTGAGGTAGAGAGTGCGCTTGTAGCACATGAATCAGTTGCTGAAGCAGCTGTAATTGGGAGAGCTGATGAGATTTCTGGTGAGGCTATTGCCGCCTTTGTTACTTTAATTGGTGGTTACGAGGGAAACGAAGAGCTAATTTCAACATTAAGACAACATGTAAGTGATAAAATTGGACCAATTGCAAAACCAAAAAGTATAGTTATAACAAATGATCTTCCTAAGACAAGAAGTGGAAAAATTATGCGAAGATTATTAAAAGATATATCTGAGGAAAGAAAACTTGGTGATGTCACAACATTAGCGAATGCAGATATAGTTTCAGAGCTCCAAACAAGATCTTCCGAGTCAAGCGATGAGTGAGAGAACTCATTCCTGGGACCCACCTAAAGACGTTGCAGAAACTCTATTAAATCTGGACAAAGAAGGTCGAAGAGAGTATTTAAGAGAACTACCACCAGACTCATCAGGCATTGGTTCATTAATGGGATTTTCAAAAATCGAAATAGATGATGACGGCCATACCTCTTTCTACTGTAAACCAGCGGAATATCACTATAACCCAATTGGAAGTGTCCATGGAGGTCTTGCAGCCACACTTCTTGACTCATGCAACAGCATCTCAGCTCAATGTAATTTGGATAAAGGATTTATTGCTTTAACGACTGATATTAAAGTTAATTATTTAAGTCAGATAACTGTGGACACTGGTGAGATTGTAGCAACCGGAAGAATAGATAAATTAGGTAGAAAAGTTATTTTTGTAACAGGAGAGCTAAGAGACATGAACGGAAAACTTTTAGCTACAGCATCATCCACTGAACTTGTTGTTCAGATTTTCTAACTATTTGTGCGGATGAGAGGACTCGAACCTCCACGAGCAAAGCTCACTAGATCCTAAATCTAGCGCGTCTACCAGTTCCGCCACATCCGCTAAATGTCGCGTGGGTCGCCGGGGACTTGAACCCCGAACCTGCGGATTAAGAGTCCGTTGCTCTGCCAATTGAGCTAGCGACCCTTTTTACAGATTAACTTAACTCATAATACTTAACTATAAATTTTTTGATTTATTGTTTCCATAAAAGCGTTATCATGGAACAATAATTAGACGTGCGGGCTGTGGCTCAGCTTGGCTAGAGCGCCTGCTTTGGGAGCAGGAGGTCGTGAGTTCGAATCTCACCAGCCCGACTAGCGCGGGTGTAGCTTAATGGCAAAGCTCCAGCCTTCCAAGCTGGCTATGAGGGTTCGATTCCCTTCACCCGCTCGAGAGGCTCTCGTAGCTCAAATGGATAGAGCAACAGACTTCTAATCTGTAGGTTATAGGTTCGAGTCCTATCGAGAGCGCCGTGGTGATCGTAGCTCAGTTTGGTTAGAGCGCCTGGTTGTGGTCCAGGAGGTCGCGGGTTCGAATCCCGTCGGTCACCCCACCTTATTTAGGAGAACAATTGAAATATAAAGTAAAGAATGCCGGTGATTTTGAAAAACAACTTGATATAAAAGTTGATTTCCAAGATCTTGAACAGTACAAGAATGAAGCAATAAATAAAATATCAAAAAATTTGAATATTAAAGGGTTCAGACCTGGAAAAATACCAGCAAACATAGTTACCAGAGAGGTTGGAGAAGATGCAATCAATGAAGAGGCAATTGAGATGTATCTTCCAGAAAATCTCTTCACGATTTTAAAAGATGAAGAAATAAATCCAGCTACAAGACCGGTGATTAAAAAGATTGAGAAGAAAGATAAAAATTATGATATCGAGGTACTAATTACTCTTTGGCCTGCACTATCAAAACTTCCTAAATTAGATCAAGAAGTTGAAGTTGAATCCATAAAACCTACAGATGACGAAATGGATGATCAGATAGATAGAGTCCGATCACAATTTGCTGAAGTCTCAAAAGTTGAAAGATCCCTAGATAATGGAGATTATGGATTGGTCAATATTTCAGGAAGCAAAAATGGAGAGGAAGTAAAAGACTTTGTATACAACGATTACCTATACGAAGTTGGTACAAATATGCTAACCCAACAACTTGATTCAAAGTTGATTGGTGTTTCTCCAGGAGCAATTGTTAAATTTAACGATAATATTCCACAATTACAGCTAGAAGATGTTGAGATAACAGTTTTAGTGAAAGAAGTAAGGGAAAAGATCCTTCCTGACTTTACCGATGAATGGGTTTCTGACACGACAGAATTTGATGATATTAAACACTTAAGGGAAGAACTAGAAAAAAATATTGAGATGATAAAAAAAAGACAAGTTGCTTCTCAGTATCAAGCCGAACTAACAAATAAATTGATTGAAGAGGCCAAAATAGCCTTACCCGAACAATTAGTGATTGCTGAAATGGATAGTATTCTTCAAAATTTTATTGCCGAGTTAGCTCAAAATAATATAAAAATGGAAGACTATTTTCAAGTCACTGGCTTAACTGAAGAAGCTTTAAGGGATGATTTGAACAAGCAGGCAACAAGAAATTTAACAATGGTAGTTATATTGGATAAGGTTATTGAGGATTTAGATCTCAAATTGGAAAAAGAAGATACCGATCTTATCGAGGAACATTTAAAGACTCTGGAAAGTGATGATGAAGTTGAAATTACTACTCGTAGATTAAATTTAGAGGCTGAATCACTGAGAAATAAGGCTATGTTACATGTTTTGAAGTCCGGAAGCTCAGTTGACCAAAATGGTGAAAAAGTATATCTTCAAGATGTGTACAATCAAGATACAGATATAAGAGAGGAAGAATAACATGAAAAAAGAGCCTTCAAATTATGTTGTACCTACAGTTATTGAGAACACAAATAGAGGCGAAAGAGCTTTCGATATTTATTCAAGGCTTTTAAAAGATAGAATAATATTTCTTGGTACTCCTATTGATGATGGAGTCGCAAACCTAATTATGGCACAGCTTTTACACTTAGAGTCAGAAGACCCTGATAAAGATATCTACGTATATATAAACTCTCCAGGTGGCTCAATTACATCATTGTTTGCAATTTATGACACAATGAAATACATTAAGCCAGACGTTGCAACAGTCTGTATGGGACTTGCTGCTTCAGCTGGTGCTGTTATTTTAGCTGGTGGAACCCCGGGTAAAAGATACTCACTTCCACATGCAAGAATTATGTTGCACCAACCAGCAGGAGGTGCTGAAGGAACCTCGAAAGACATTGAAATTCAAGCAAAATTGATTACAGATATGAGGAATCAAATTAATGGTCTTTTGGCAGATTTTACTAAGAAAGATATTGAGCAAATTTCAGTCGATACAGATAGAGATTTTTGGATGACCGCGCAAGAAGCGTTGGAATACGGTATAGTAGATGAAGTACTAACTCAAAGGGAGTTAGCAGACAAAAAATAACAACAGGGTAAGGTTATGGCTAGCAAAGAATCATCAACTGATCCGTTAAAATGTAGTTTTTGTGGAAAATCACAAAAACAAGTTATCAAGCTCATTGCTGGGCCAGGCGTTTACATTTGTGATGAATGTATTGAATTATGTGTTGAAATTATTGAAGAGGAAAAGGTAGAAACACTAGAGGCTACAAGTGAAACTCATCTTCCTCTTCCAAAAGAAATTGATCATGCTTTAAACGAATTCGTTATTGGTCAAACCGAAGCAAAAAAGACTCTATCTGTAGCTGTTTATAACCACTATAAGAGAATATACAAAGATGACGCAAAAAATGATGATCTTGAAATTCAAAAATCTAACGTTTTAATACTTGGACCAACTGGAAGTGGTAAAACATTATTAGCTCAAACTTTGGCAAAGATACTACAAGTACCTTTTGCCATAGCAGATGCTACAACATTAACTGAAGCTGGTTACGTAGGTGAAGATGTTGAAAATATTCTTTTAACCTTGATTCAAGCTGCAGACTTTGATATCAAGAAGGCTGAAAAGGGAATTATTTATATTGATGAAATTGATAAAATTACCAGAAAGTCTGACAATCCATCAATTACAAGAGATGTCTCAGGAGAAGGTGTTCAGCAAGCATTACTTAAAATCTTAGAAGGCACCACAGCTCAAGTACCTCCTCAAGGTGGAAGGAAGCATCCACAACAGGAATATTTACAGATAGACACCACAAATATTTTATTTATTGTTGGTGGAGCATTTGATGGTCTTGATCAAATAATTGGAAAAAGACTTGGAGATAACTCAATTGGGTTTAATACAAACCTGAATAATATTGATAAAGTTAATCAAAGCAAAATATTTGATAATGTTGAACCAAAAGATCTGAGAAGATATGGATTGATCCCAGAGTTTATCGGAAGACTACCAGTTGTAACAAGTGTTAATGAATTAGACAAAGAAGCATTAATCAAGATACTTGTTGAACCAAAAAATGCAATTACTAAACAATTTAAGAAAATTTTCGAGTTGGATGATGTTGAGCTTACGTTTACAGACGGTGCTCTTGAGGCAATGGCCGAACTTGCTCTTGAACGAAAAACTGGAGCTAGAGGATTAAGGTCAATAATTGAAAAATTACTTCTTGATGAAATGTTTGAAGCTCCTTCAAGGAAAGATATTGAAAAAATCATAATTGATAAAGAAAATGTAATTGATGATATCCAACCAAAAATGGTTTTAAAACAAAGTAAAGACAAAAAAGACTCCAAACCAGCCTGAATCTATGCTTGAAGATTCATATGAGCCATTAAGCATTGAACAAAAATGGCAATCAGAGTGGGAATTAAAAAATCAATTCAAACCAGTTGAATCAGATAAGCAGTTTTCGATTGTAATTCCGCCGCCAAACGTAACTGGTTCATTACATATGGGTCATGCCTTAGAGCATTCAATAATTGATGTTATAGTCCGAATAAAAAGACTCCAGGGATTTGAAACATTGTGGGTTCCTGGAACCGATCATGCAGGGATCATTACGCAACTACTTGTCGAAAACGAATTATTAGAGAAGGGTCTATCAAAAGAAGATATTGGTCGTGAGAATTTTATCTCCAAAGTATGGGAGTGGAAAGAAAAATCAGGTGAAAACATATCAGGACAGATGAAAAAACTTGGTATGAGTTGTGATTGGTCAAGAGAAAGATTTACGATGGATGAAGGTTTATCAGCAGCTGTTAGACAAGTTTTTGTAACCCTCTATGACTCTGGGTTCATTTATAAAGGTTCAAGAATGGTTAATTGGGATACAAAACTAATGTCTGCAGTCTCAGACCTTGAGGTCAACCTTGAGGAACAAACAGGTAAACTCTGGAGTGTTAAATATAAATGTGGTGATGAATTTATCACAATCGCTACTACTAGACCAGAGACTATTCTTGCTGATACAGCCGTTGCGGTAAACCCTGAAGATGAGAGATATAAGAGCTTTATTGGAAAAACAGCAATTATCCCAATAGTGAATAGAGAGGTTCCGATTATTGCCGATGAATATGTAGATAAAGAATTTGGTTCTGGATGTGTAAAGATAACACCTGCACATGATTTTAATGATTATGAGATCGGCTTGAAACACGATCTAGAAGTCATATGTTGTATGAAGCTAGATGGAACAATGTCCAATGATCATTTCATGCCGGATAATTATAAAAATTTAGATAGATTTGAAGCAAGAGACCAGATAGTGAATGAGTTATCTGAATTAGGCTTCCTTGTCTCCGCTGATGATCATGTAATCCAATTACCAAAAGGAGATAGATCAAAAAGCATACTTGAACCAATGATCACCGACCAATGGTTTGTAAAGACAAAAGAGTTGGCTGATAGAGGTATCGCTGAAGTTGAGAATGAAAATATGAAGTTTATTCCAAAAAATTGGGAAAAAACTTATTTTGAGTGGATGTACAACATACAAGATTGGTGTATTTCTAGACAAATTTGGTGGGGTCATCAGATTCCGGCATGGTATGACGAGGATGAAAACATCTATGTAGCTACGACTGAATCAGAGGTTAGAGCAAAATATAAACTCTCAGATGATTTGAAATTATCGCAAGATAAAGATGTTTTGGACACTTGGTTTTCATCAGCCTTATGGCCATTCTCCACTCTAGGTTGGCCTGAGGAAAGTACAGATTTAGAGAAATACTATCCAACCTCATTATTAGTAACAGGTTTTGACATAATCTTTTTCTGGGTAGCCAGAATGATAATGATGGGTCTGAATTTTAATGACGATGTCCCGTTCAAGGACATATTGATTCATGGGCTGGTAAGAGATTCTAAAGGTAGAAAAATGTCAAAGAGTTTAAAAAATACAATTGATCCATTGGAGCTATCTGAAAAACATGGTGCAGATGCATTGCGCTTCTCATTAATAGAGAAAGCAGCTCCAGGACAAGATGTTCCTTTTGATGAAGAGTGGACAATTGCTGCAAAGAAATTTGGAAATAAACTATGGAATGCTGCAAAGTTTGTTCACTTGTACTCCCCAGAAGAAAAAAGAAATGATGAAATTAAAGAAATAACTTGTCCCGAAAACGTATGGATTACGTCTAGATTTGATGAAGTCTTAGCTGAATTTAATGAATTATTTGAAAAATATAAAATATCAGATGCATATAAGCTAATTTACAATTTTGTCTGGTCAGATTTGTTTGATTGGTATTTTGAGTTTTCAAAAAACTTAATTGATGAAGAGAAATCAAAAGATGAGACTATGTTTGTACTTAGAACTACATTTTTAAAAAGTATAAAAATATTGAATCCTGCAATGCCTCACATAACTGAAGAAATTTGGTCAACCTTTGAGGATGATCTTTTAATAAATAACACTTGGCCTGAAGTTGAAGGCAAAGAGTTGAACCCTGATGCTAAAGACGTTGAATATTTGAAAGAAGTTATTTCTCAAATAAGAAATTTTAAAGTTACCTATCAATTTAAAAATAAAGAAATATTAAAACTTAATTACAGTAAAGATGTTAGCCCTTGGTTTACAAAACAGTTAGAAAACATTGGAAATATAGAATTAAATCTTAATTCATCAGAGGATAAAAATAAAAAACAAGTTGTTTTTCAATCAGGAAACTATGAATTTTATCTTCTAGCCGAAGACTATATCGATATTGATGTAGAAATTAAAAAGCTAGACAAGAAAATTGAAGATCTCTCCAAAACACTAGCTGTCTCTAGGTCGAGATTAGAAAATGAAAAATTTATCGAAAATGCAAAAGAAGAATTAATTGAAAAAGAAAAACAAAATGTTATTGAAGTTGAAAACGAGATAGAGCTACTAAAACAGACACGGGATCAATTCAGTGTCTAATGAATTCAAGATATATCTAAATTCAAAAATAGGAAAAAGAAATAAAAATTTAGAAGTCCTAAATTCTTTTTTCGAAAGTAACAAACTTCAAATTTTAAAGGAAAAGTCAATTTCTATTGTTGGTACTAATGGCAAAACATCCTCCGCATTCTATTTAAATGAAATTTTCACAAAGAATGATATCTCAACTGTTTTATTTACTTCTCCTCATTTGGTTGAGGTAAATGAGCGAATAAAGATAAACAATAAAGTAATTTCAGATGAAAAGATTTCATTTTACATGGATGATTTAAAACAATTTGAAACTGAAAATAATATTGAACTTGGATATTTCGAGTCACTTTTTCTTACAAGTTGTAAATTATTTTTAGAAAGCAAAGCTGATTATTTTATTGTCGAGGCAGGCATTGGAGGATTATATGACACTACTTCGATACTAAATGTAGATACAGTCTGTATTACTAACGTAAATTACGATCATATGGAATTGTTAGGTGAATCGTTAGAAGAAATTTTCTATCAAAAAATCCAAATATCAGACAATCCAAAACGTATTATTTTTGGTGATTCAAATTTATATAAAGTTCATAAAACTTATGTGCATGATAAGTTTGATTTAACTGATAAAGATATATATTTGAATGATTTACAGAGCCAAAACAAGATGAGTCTAAATTTTGGAACAGCTTTAAAAATATTTGAATCAATCACTACAAATTTCGACGAAGACAAAACCAGTAGTATAGAAAGCTATCCAAAAGTTCCAGGGAGGTTTGAAGAAGTCTCAAAAAATCCTATAAAAATTATTGATGGAGCCCATAATGCTTCAAGCTTAGAGATATTAGTTACTTTTATAGAGGAGAACCATACAATAAGTGATTTTGATATATACATTGGTATGAAAAAGGGAAAAAATATTTTTGAATTTATGAATAAAATTTTCATGAAGAATTTTAATCAAATTTATCTTATTGAAAATGATTCATTTTTTGAACAAACTAAAACATCAGATTTTGAAAACCACTTTAATGCAAATGGACTTACCTATAAGGTAGCAACTATTGGTGATTTTTATACATCAAAGAATCCATCTATATTGACGGGAAGTTTATATTTAATTGGTACATATAAAAAGGAATATTCATGAAAACTTTCTTTATGGTAAAACCAGATGGTGTAAAAAGAAATATTGTTGGTCAAGTGATTGACCGTGTTGAGCAAGAGGGATTTAAAATAACAAAAATGAAAATGATGACAATAACTACGGACCTTGCCGAACAACACTATGGTGAACACAAAGATAAACCATTCTTCCAAGATTTAGTTTCCTTCATAACAAGTGGCCCAGTTGTAGCCATGGAAGTTCAAGGAGAAAATGCTATAAGTGAAGTTCGTAGAATCATGGGTGCTACAAACCCAGCTGACGCAGACCCAGGGACAATAAGAGCAGATTTTGCAACCAAACTAGAAGAAAATGTAGTGCATGGTTCTGATTCAGAAGAGAGTGCTGAGAGAGAATTAGGCCTTTTTTTTAACAATTAAATTTCTATTTAATTTGATTATTCAGTCTATTAATCTAGATATACATGGCTGGAATTAATTTAAGAAGATCGCTTTTTGGTGGTAACGATATCGCTATAGATTTAGGGACTGCCAACACTTTGATATATGTCAAAGGCGTTGGAATAATGGTTGATGAACCAACTCTAATTGCGGTAAATAAAGAGGATGGTTCAATCCTAACTGTTGGTGAAGAGGCTAAAAAACTTGTTGGTCGTGTTCCTGACTCAATTAAATTAGTTAAACCCCTAAGAGATGGTGTGATTTCTGAAATAGATATGGCTGAAGAGCTTGTAAAAACCTTATTAACAAGAGCCATAGGAAGGTCATATTCGAGACCAAGAATTGTTATGTGTGTTCCAAATGGTGTTACGAGTGTTGAGCAAAGATCAATCGAAACTGCAGCTCACGGAACAGGTGCTTCAGAAGTATTTACAGTAGAAGAACCAATGGCAGCTTCAATAGGTGCAGGCCTTCAGATATATGAACCTTTTGGAAATATGGTCATTGATATTGGCGGTGGAACAACAGAAATAGCTGTAATTTCAATGGGAGATATAGTAAACGCTAACTCCATAAGAGTTGGAGGAGAGGATATGACAGACAGGCTCATTGAGTGGTTAAGAGCAGAGCATTCAATGTTGGTCGATGAAGGAATTGCTGAATCTCTTAAGCATGCTGTTGGGTCTGCATATCAATTTGATAAGGAGCCACAAGTAACTGTGACAGGTCGAGATATTGTCAAAGGTGTACCAAAACAAGTTCTATTGGAAGCATCAGATGTTAGAAATGCATTAAGTCCAGTTGTACAAGATATAATAGAAGCTATTAGAATTTCTCTTTCTCAAACACCACCTGCACTTGTTTCAGATATAGACAAACATGGTGCATGGTTGACTGGTGGTGGGTCTCTTCTTAAACAACTAGATAGAAAGATAGCTGAAGAACTTGGTATCCCTATAAATATGACAGAGGATCCATTAAGTACAGTTGTAGTTGGATCGGGTATTTGTTTAGAGAGGTTTGATGATTACAATTCCGTACTCAAATCATCTCCAAAACCTAACTAAATATGAAAGATGGCAATCTAAGAGTAAGAAATTATATTATTTATGTTATTTTTATATTGTTTTCCTTTTCTGTAATGATTTTGGACTTTTTTTCAAACCAAGAAATATCCTCAACTATTTCAAAAAGAATGAATTTTTTAATTCCTTCAAGCGTAAATTTTCCAGATTATTTGGAATTTTTTGATACTGAATTGTTCCAAACAAGAAATAATTTGATAAATGAAAACATACGTCTGAAGAATGAAGTTTTAGAATTAAGAAAACTGAAAATCGAAAATGATATCTTGAAAGAAGAAATAGATGCAAACAAAAATCTTATCGAATCTGTTGACACCACAAACTATATTTATATAAAAACTACAGCATTCATTAAAAATAATGAAAATAAATATCTTGTATCAGGAGGTTATGATAAAAATTTTGAAAAGAACGACATTGTTATCAATGAAGAGGGCTTTGTCGTCGGATTCATAGATAAAATTTTTCAAAACCACTCTGAAATTGTTTTTTTAGACGATGTCGATTTTTCAATGCCAGGTTTAGATAGGTTTGGAAATGAATATTTAATACAAAACAATGGAAGCCAATTGTCGGTATACACAACATCAGTAAATGAATTAACCGCAAATATTGACATCATATTTACGGCTTCTATATTTGATCAGCCAGGAAGATTCCCTATTGTATCTCTATCAGATGCAAAAATCACAGTTGATGACAATAAAATAACTTCAATTATAGATTTAGAAGAAATAAGTTATTCCTTTACTGATATTTATATAGTTAAGACAAATGATTTACCTTAGAAATCTACTATCAATTATTGCTTTTGTTTTCTTGTTGTTCATTGAGTTATTAATTAATACAATTTTGAATTTTGAATATTTTTTAATAATGCCATTTTTCATTGGGATGTTTGTAATTTCTACTCGAAGATTTTCTAATTTTTATATATCTGTATTTTTGATTGCTGGTATTTATTATGACGCATTATATTCTTCAAATATTCTAGGATTTTCGAGTGCTAAATTTTTAATATCAATTATTTTGATGAACTTTATAGTTGCAAATCAACAAAATAATACATATCTGGACTTTGCTACATTTACAGTAGGAATATTTATTTATAAATTCACATATTCATTTGAATATTTAAACCCTGAGTTTTTATATCAAATATTGATTTCATCTCTGGTCAATTACTTTTTATTTAGAATTTTGAACATTACCATAGGTAAAAATGTTCTTAAACAAAAGATATAACCTCTTAGCACTATTTCTAATTGGTTTCTTTATATACATAGTTTCTTTCCTTTTTGATTTACAAGTTTTATCAAGGGATACGGCATTAAGTGCCATAGACAACCAAACTACTGATACATTTTATATAACACCACCAAGAGGAGATATTTTTGATGACCAAAATGAAAGATTAGCAACTTCGTCTATGGAACCTCATCTTTTTCTAAATTTAATGAAAATTGATGAAAATAATATTGAGATTTATGAACAGTTCATTCAATATAATTTTCCTGATTTAGATCAAGATGACTTTAACAAACTATTTATAAAAAGGAATAACATTGAAATTGTTGGAAATATATCTACTTTTTCTGCACTTGAGAGACAGAAGCTTCTCGAACTAGATGCATTTGTAATCTTTGATTTTCCAATCAGGAAATATAACTATGATAATTTAACATCTCATGTTATCGGATATGTTGGAAAGCCTACCTCAGATGATTTTGAAGAATTTCCACATACCAAAAATACATTACAAGTAGGTAAAAACGGTCTTGAGAAATATTATGAAAGTACATTAACGGGTATTCCAGGTGAAATTATTTTTAAGGGAAGTGAAATATTGGAGTTCATACCTCCACAAAAAGGTAATGATATATCCATATCACTAAATATTGAAACCCAAAAGATTGTAAAAGAATCTCTTTTACAAGGAATTGATCTCGCAAATGAAAATGAAGATACAAAGGATGAAGTAATTAGAAGTGCCTCAATTGTTATTGATGTAAATACAGGTGCAATAGTATCTATGGTTTCTTTACCAGATTTTGATCCAAATCAATTCATTGATGGAATTTCAAATCAAGATTTTGAACAACTTAATCGAATACAAGCATTTAATAATTTTGCGATTCAGGGCCTCTATCCACCAGGCTCTGTATTTAAAGTTGTTTCTTATTGGCTTGCTGAAAATGAAGGACTTTTTCCAGAGGGCTTAAATTCAAGAAGAGGAAGAGTTGACTGCCAAGGAAGCTTATCATTTGGATTTGATGATGGCTCTCAACAAGTGTATAGAGACTGGAAAGAAGAAGGTCATGGAAGAGTGAATTTAAGTTCAGCTATGCAACAATCATGCAATGTATATTTTTGGGATATAGCGCTAAATATCTGGAGAATCTATGAAGGTACTCAAAATGAATCAATCTTACAAAATTATGCAAAAGACTTAGGTTTCGGTGAACTCACAAATATAGATCTTCCATTTGAAAGAAATGGAATAATACCTGATAGAGAAGTTTTTGAAGAATGGACAGTTTCACGTCCTGATTTAGTTAGACCAGAGGGATGGCTAGGTGGTGACCTCATGAACTTAATTATTGGCCAGGGTGCAATAACTGTGACACCTATCCAAGTAGCAAATGCATATAAAACATTACTTACCTCAACTTCATCTAGTCCGTATTTCAATCTTGAAGCATCTGACAATTTTAAGTTAAGAAAATACAACGTATCTGAAGAATTTATTAATTTCTTAAAAAATGATTTGAATTTGGTAACCAACAAAAACGGAACAGCGTATGCTGCATTTGAAGTAATGGGTAGAAAAGCAAATGATGTTGGTGGAAAAACAGGTACGGCTCAAAACCCAGGAGAAAAAAATAATACTTCATGGTTTGTTGGTATTGACTCTGTAAGTAATCCACAGCATGTTGTTGTTACAGTAGTTGAAGAAGGTGGTTCTGGAAGTGCAATCTCAGCACCAATTAGTAGAAGAATAATTCAGCATCTAATTGGCAGTGATCTAACTCCTGTAAGATATGGAGAGATTACTGAATGAATACGAGAAAAATAACTCTTTTAGGACCCCAGGGAACAAATATATTTATTTTATTGATTTTTCTTTTTTTTATTTTCATATCATGGTTTACTCTTTATACACTTACAGATTTTGAAGGCCTTGAATTTGATGTAGATAATATTTTGACTCGACAAGTAGTTTTTTCAATAGCTTCAATTATTGTATTTTTCCTCCTTACATATTTATCGATAGATAATCTACAAAATTATGCCAATATTTTATTTTTTATAGTTGTTGGTTTGTTAGGTTCTTTATTTTTCACACAACCTAGATTAGGAGTACGTAGATGGTTCGATCTTGGACCAATTGATATACAACCATCTGAATTTGCAAAAGTAATCATTGTTGTTTTTGTTGCTAACTACCTTTCACGAAATTTAAATAAAGGGATATTGATAGCTTTAATATTTGGAACAGTATTACTTATAAACTTTCAACCAGATCTAGGAACTGCGTTAATTATTTCTTTTGTCTTTTTATCAATGTTGCTTCTATCCAACATAAAGTTACGATATATGTCACTCCTTTTTTTAATAGGAATATCCCTTTTTTTTATATTTTTAGAAATAGGATCAAGAGTTGAAAATATAAACATCGTCACTCAGTACCAAATAAGTCGGTTGAATGAGTTTTTCTCAGCCGATCTTGATTTTTCTCAATCTCAAAGTCGTTTATTAATTTCTAGTGGTGGACTATTTGGACAATATTTTGCTGCCGAAAATATTGAAAAGATATTTGTTCCAGTTGAGACAACAGATTTTATCTTTGCAGCATATGCGTACAATTTTGGTTTTTTTGGGATTCTTTTCTTACTTTCTCTCTGGGGTTTATTGTTCAGTAGGCTTAGAAGAATCCTGACCGTCTCAGATTCGGATTTTGATAAGTTTGTAATTGCTGGTTTTATTGCATTACTATCTTTTCAAATAATTATTAATATATCAACTGTTGTTGGCTTAATACCTGTTACGGGCTTACCGTTTCCTTTGTTAAGCTTAGGAGGATCATCAATGGTCTCTATAGCTGTAATTTTTGGGATTACGAACAGAATATTTATAGAAAATAACATCACAATTTAATATTTAAAGCGTATTATTCTTTGACTATGAAGTTTTTTAGTATATTTTCACATCATAATTATGGAGGTTTTAATGTTTGGTATTTTCAAAAAATCAAAGGTAATACGAAAGAGCGAAGATAAGTTTAGTAATACCGAGACTAAATGGTATAACGGACAAAAAGTAAAAATTAAATCTGGTACTTCAAAGTCCAGAAATAAAAGAGAAGACTACAGAAAATCTAACCGTCAAACTTGGTTTAAGGAGACTCCTTTACCAGTTCCTTTTGTTGATAAAAAACAAATGCTTATAAGTTTCAAAGGTGGCTCTTCTAAGATTGCTATTTTGGAAGGTGCAACATTAGTTGAATATTATACAGCAGAGGCTAAATCAAAATCCCTTGTGGGAAATATTTATCTCGGTAAGGTTAAAAATATACTTCCCGGGATGGAAGCTGCATTTGTATCTATAGGTGAAGAAAAAAATGGTGTTTTATATGTTGCAGATGTATCTAATGCAAAGCGTAATTCGAAAATAGAGAACCTTTTAAAGCAAGAACAGGAAATTTTAGTTCAAGTTGTAAAAGATGCGATGGGTGAAAAAGGTGCAAGACTGACGGGACAAATTTCATTTCCCGGAAGGTACTTAGTGTTAATTCCTAATTCAAACACAAAAGGTATATCAAGAAGATTACCGGATGAGGAACGCAATAGATTAGATAAAATAATTAGAAAAATTAAGCCAGAAGGATTTGGAGTAATTGTTAGGACTGCTGCAGAGGGAGTAAGTGAAGACTCACTTAAGAACGATATAGATAAATTAATCATTGAATGGGAAAAGACTTCTTCAAAAGATTCTGGAAGTTCTCCAGTTTTAATCCATGAAGAACCAGATATATCTATAAAAGTTATAAGGGAACACTTGAGCTCAAACTTTAAAAAATTATTGATTGAAAATAATGAAAAATTTGAAGACATAAAAAGCTATATTTCAGATACTTCACCTGAACTAAATGAAATAGTTGAGAAATACTCTGATGATCTTGATCTTTTTGAAAGATATCATATCGAAGATCAAATAAAGAAAGCCTTAGATAGGAAAGTATGGCTTCCTTCTGGTGGTCATTTAATTATTGATAGAACAGAGGCACTAACAGTTATTGATGTAAATACAGGAAAGTTTGTAGGTAAAGACAGTCTCGAGCAAACTGTTTTTGAAAATAACCTTGAAGCAGCTGAAGAGATTGCAAGACAGTTAAGACTCAGAGACATTGGTGGAATAATTGTCATTGATTTTATTGACATGGAAACACACAAGAGACAACAAGAACTGCTCAGTAAGTTCAAACAGGAATTAGCCAAGGATAAAACTAGAACACAAGTATTTGATATATCAAGGTTAGGTTTAGTTGAAATGACTAGAAAAAATGTTTCAGCAGGACTTATTGAAAGCTTTTCTGATGAATGTGAAGAATGTAATGGTAGAGGGCTAATCATTGGTGACATATTTTCCAATAATTCAGTTGATACTGATTTACTTGAATCTGAAGCCGTAGTAGAGTAATTGAGTTATGAGTAAATATGCAGTTGTAAAAATAGGATCTTCTCAAGAGAAGGTAAGCGTTGGTGATGTTTTAACTGTGCCAGCTAACTTTAAAATAGAATCAAAAACACCAATACTAATGAGTGCTAGAAAAGGCTCATTGATAACAGATGAAAAAAAACTTTCAAAGTATTCTGTTAATTTTGAACTTTTGGATGAAAAAAAGTCTAAGAAACTAAATATCTTTACCTATAAAAACAAATCTGGAATAAGAAGAAAATTAGGATATCGTGAAGATATAAAAATTGTAAAAGTAAAATCAATTTCAACCGGTAAAGGTGAGGAAGAAGAATAAATGTCAAAAACAAAAGCAGGTGGTTCAACTAGGAACGGAAGAGATTCAGAGTCTAAACGACTTGGTACAAAAGTTTTTGATGGCCAAAAAATCTCTGCAGGTTCTATCGTTGTCAGGCAAAGAGGAACAAAAATCCATCCAGGAAACAATGTGCAAAAAGGTGGAGATGATACTCTTTATGCCAAAGTAAATGGAACCGTAAAATATTCAACCCGAAACGGAAGAAAACTAGTAAATATAATCCCGTAATGTCATGTTTGTTGACACAATTCAAATTAATCTGTTATCAGGTAGTGGCGGTTCAGGCTCTGTAAGTTTTAGTTCTAAAAGTAGTAAAACCTCTCCAAATGGTGCAAATGGCGGTGACGGTGGATCAATTATTTTTGTTTCTGATTCTGGTGTATTTGATTACTCAAACTTGAAGTCAAAAGGATCATTTAAAGCAGAAAACGGGGGAGATGCATCAAAAAATTTACAAAATGGTCCAAACGGAAAAGATATGTACTTAAAAATACCTATTGGGACATCTATTATTTCGGATGGAGAATTATTAGCTGAAATAATTGATGAAAATGTTGAATACAAGATATGTCAAGGTGGATTGGGCGGTAGAGGCAATAAAGATTTAATATCAAAAAGAAATCCAAACCCAGAAATTTGTGAATCCGGTGAAAAAAGAAGAAAAATTACTTTAGATCTCGAGTTAAGTCTTTTAACTGATGTAGCTTTAATTGGACTACCAAATGCTGGTAAGAGTTCATTAATCCAGACAATAACAAATTCAAATTCCAAAATTGACAGCTATCCATTCACAACAGTTAGTCCAAGTCTTGGAGTATATGAGAATAATAAAGAAATAGTTACAATTTGTGACCTTCCTGGTCTAATTGAGGGGGCAGCTGAGGGAACAGGTTTAGGCAAATCAGTACTTAGACATCTAAAAAATACAAAATTCATTATTTTTCTTCTAGATCCAGATAATTCCGAATACAACATTGAAGAACAAATAAAGCTATTAGAAAATGAAATTGAGACATTTAATCCAGAATTCAGAAATATTAAAAATTTAAAAATAGTTAATAAATCAGATTTAGATAAGACTGAAAAAAACTATTTAAACATTTCTACTGTTACTGAAGAAGGAATAAGCGAATTACTTCAACAATTAAATGAAATATCATTTATAGAACTTAATAGGGTGAATAAAAGCTATGAGAAGATTTTTGTCGAAGCCGATGAATTCAACATTGAAGCAGATGAAGATGTTTGGAAAATTAGAGGAAGAAAAGCAGAAAAAATTACTAATCTTAAGGGAAATTCTCATGAAATATTAAATGAGATTTCATACCGATTTGAAAAGTCTTCCATATCTCACGAATTAATAAATCAAGGAATTAAGAAAGGGGATGTAGTAGATTTAAACGGACACGAATTTTCTTATGAGTAATAAAACTATAGTTATAAAAATTGGCACAAACACCTTGTTTGAAGAAGACGTTCTTCGAGATGATGTTATTGATTCACTAGCTGTTTCAATAAATGAATTGAGAAAAGACGATATCAATTTTGTTATTGTCACATCAGGTGCAGTACAGTCTGGCGCAAATGAGTTAAATATATCAGAACGACCAAAAAACCTCAAGGAGTTACAGGTAGCATCTGCAGTTGGTCAAGTCAGTCTTATTAACAAATACAAGGAAATATTTAATTCTCATCAATTAAATATTGCTCAGGTTCTCATCTCAAAAAATGTACTGGAAGACAGAAACCAGTTCATTAACACTACAGAGGCTTTGAATGGTCTCATATCAAAGAATATTATTCCAGTGATTAATGAAAATGATGTAGTTGCAACGGAAGAGTTAAAATTTGGAGATAACGATAGGCTTTCAGCAATTGTCTCAATTTTACTTAAAGCTGACAAATTGGTAGTAATTACAGATAAAGAAGGCTTATTTGATTCTGATCCTGAAAAGATTGAGGAAGCAAAAAAAATAGAAAATATTGAATACAATTCAGAGGAATTAAATGATCTTATTCCTAAATCCTCATCTGGAAAAGGTATGGGCGGTTTTTCAACAAAAATTATGGCAGCACAGATGGCGGGTTTTTCAGGAATCGAAACACAGATTATTTCATGGTCTCCGAATTGTATAAATGAGGTTGTAAAAGATTCAAAAATTGGCACAATCATTAAGCCATCAAAGAAAAATATAAAATTGAGAAAACTTTGGATTGCATTTGGTATGACAATTGATGGCGAGATTGTAATAGATGATGGTGCTATTGAAGCTCTTAAAGCTGATGCATCACTTCTCTCAAAAGGCGTAATAAATGTAAATAAAAGTTTTGATGAAAACTCTGGTGTTGAAGTGAAAAGTTCAGAAAATGAATTAATTGCGAGGGGAGTGGTAAATTTTTCAAGTAAAGAAATTCAAGACTTAAAAGAGACTGAAAACACTGTAGTAATTCACAAAGATAATCTATTAATTCTTTAAAAAATTTTACTTTCCAATAAATCAAATTATTCTTGTAATGTGCTTAAAGAAATAGGTAAAAAAGCTCTTCTGGCAGCTGAAGAGCTAAAAACAATCGATACAGATACTAAAAATAAAGTATTAAATGACATGGCGTCAAAACTAATCAATGATGCTGACGAAATTATTGACGCAAATAAGATTGATTTAGAAAATGCTAAACAATTAGAGTTAACTGCTGCTTTAACCGATAGATTAACTTTAAATAAAGAAAGAATTCAAGGTATGTCAGATGGATTAAAAAAGATAATACCTCTTGAAGATCCAGTTGGTAAGGTAACAGAATCTTGGACATCCGATGATGGATTGAATATAAATAAAGTACGTTCACCTTTTGGAGTAATAGGGATTATCTATGAAGCAAGACCAAATGTAACAAGTGATGTCTCAGGTCTATGTTTAAAATCAGGAAATGCATCTATACTTCGTGGCTCAAGTTATTGTTTAGATTCAAATCTAAAAATATTAAATACGTTACAAAAAGCTTTAGAAAAAAATAATTTGTCCAAGAATTGCATACAGCTTATAGAGAGCAAAGACAGAGAGGATACAATAGAATTTATGAATATGACTGAGTACATTGATTTGATTGTCCCACGAGGCAGTAGAGGATTAATTGATACATTGGTAAATAACTCAAAAGTTCCATTTATTTTAGATGGTGATGGAAACGTACATCTTTATATACATGAAGATGCAAAAGAAGAGTACATGATTCCTATAGTTATCAATTCAAAGGTCCAAAGACCAGGAGTTTGTAATGCTTTAGAAACTTTAATATTGCATAAGGATGTTTATAACAAAAATGGAGAAGAGATTATAAATGCCCTTGTAGAAAACTCGGTTGAAGTTTTTATTGATGAAAAAGCCAGTAATGATTTTCCAGATTTAGAAATTGCTAATGATGAGCATTATTCTACTGAATTTTTGGATCTCAAAATAGCAATAAAAATAGTTGAAAATGAAGATGAGGCAATAAAGCATGTCAATAAATTTTCTTCGGGCCATACAGAGGGGGTACTTACCGAATCTGAACAAATAGCCGAAAAATTCTCAAGCTCAATTGATTCTTCTGTGATATTTATAAATGCCTCAACAAGATTTACAGATGGAGAAATGTTTGGTTTTGGAGCTGAGATAGGAATAAGTACTCAAAAATTACATGTAAGAGGACCTATGGGCTTAGAAGCATTGACGACAGAAAGATACGTAATTAATGGAAAAGGAACTGTCAGAGGATGAATAAAGAGGTAAGTATTAAAGATCTGGAAAGTGTAAGTTACTTTTCTAATGAAGATCTTGCAGATGTCGTTAACGCAGCAATATTTCTTAAGAAGCCATTATTGATTGAAGGTCCTGCTGGAACTGGTAAAACATTTTTGGCGAAAGCAATTTCATCACTTTTTAATCTCGAGTTGATAAGACTTCAGTGTCATGAAGGAATTGACGAAGATAAGGCAGTTTATGAATGGAATTATAAAAAGCAACTTTTAAGTATTCAACAAGATAAAAACGCAGAGAATCTTTTTGATGAAAAATATCTAATCAAGCGACCTATTCTCAATGCTTTAACTGCTGATAAAGATAGTCTATTTCTTATTGATGAAATAGATAGATCAGATGAAGAATTCGAAGCATTGTTACTTGAAATTCTTGCAGAAAATCAAGTCACTATACCTGAGTTTGGAACAATTAACGGAAATGATAATAGAATTACCATCCTGACTTCAAATGGAACAAGAGAGCTTTCAGACGCCCTGAAGAGAAGATGTATTTATTTCTATCTTGATTTCCCTTCAATTGATATTGAATCTAAAGTTTTAATGAACAGTATTGAAGAAATATCAGAGGCTCAGGCAAAAAGCTATGCTTCTTTTATATCTTTTGTAAGAAAACTCAACTTAAACAAAATCCCATCATTAATCGAGTCTGTCGAGTGGGTAAAATATAACTTTTTAAATAAAAATAAGTCCACAGCAGATAACTTAGGTGTGCTTTTAAAGGATAAGTCTGATCAAGAGAAGTACAAAGAACAAATTGAAAATGCAAATGAGCTCATTCAAGAATGAAATAGTTTCTTTTTCACAGTTTTGTAAAGAACAACAATTTTTTATATCTATTGATAAACTCCAAACTTATTTTGGATACATAGAATCAAAAAAAATCCAATCCTTTGAAGAAAAGATTAGGTATCTCTTTTTCCTGATTCCAAAAGACAAAGATGAAAAAGACAAACTTAAACATTTAATCTCAGAATATTTCAATTATAAATTTGAAGAAAGTACATCCTTCGAATTTAATTTTTTTGATGAATATGATCTCAATGAAAATTTTCAAGATGTCCTGATTAACAAGGAGAGTAGAGACATTGACTTTTCTAAAATTGCAATAGAAATAATACAAGATTTTGAAAATCTAGACTTTTCTAGACCCGTTTCTAATGCTTATTGGCTAAATCAGCTTAAGAAAACGAAAGCTTATGAAGATATATTGAGTCTTTTTGATGTTCAATTTGAGGATTCTTTCAAGAATATAATTAATAATCTAAATAGAGAAAACTTCTCGAACTTTCTCGATTTAAAGTTGTTAGAGCTATTAAAAGAAGAGAGAAATAAAACAAGAGATGCCTATCAACCTTCTGAATTAGACAATAAAGATCAATTAAATGAGTTAGATTATCTTTATACAAATAGTGAGGAAAGGAAAAAACTACTTGAACAAACGTATGCACTTGGAAACAAACTGGCTATAAAATTTAAAAAGCAGATAAAATTCTCAAACAAAGGAAATCTTAACTTAAGAAAAACTATAAGGAAGTCGATCCAGTCCGGTGGAGTTCTCCAAAATATTATTTATAAACCCAAGAATAAGAAAAAACCAAAGCTTGTAATTTTATGTGATATAAGTGGATCAATGGCACTTTATTCTCTTTTTGGACTTACATTACTCTATGGAATGGTAAGCAGATTCAACTCAATAAAGTCTTTTGTTTTCATTGATGGAATTACTGAAGTAACAAAAGATATTAAAAAACTAAAAAAAACCGAGATAGAATCATTCTTAAAGAATTGGAATAACTTTGTAAAACAAGATGGTCATTCTGACTATTCAAGAACTTTTGAAGAACTTGTTGATGAGGTAAAGAAAAGTAATGCTAACTATAAATGTCTGATAGTCATTGGAGATGCTAGAAATAATTATCGTGATATAGACGAAGAACTAGTAAATGAAGTTGGTAAATCTTTCAAAAATATTTATTGGTTGAATCCTGAAAGACTTAAGTATTGGAACACGGGTGATAGTTTAATTAGAAAGTTTGATAGAGTTACCAACAATACATCTGAAGTTAGAAACTATAACCAAATGAAAGCCTTTGTTAACTCAATTGATTTTAAAAGAGATCTCAAGTGAATAAGATTGGTGTACTGGGGGGAACCTTTGACCCTCCTCATGGTGCCCATTTAGAAATAGCCAGAAGGGCAATATCTCAATTTGGTCTGAACAAGGTAATTTTTATTCCTTCAGGAAATCCATGGCAAAAAAAAGATTCTACATCATTTCTTCATAGGTTTGAAATGACAAAAATATTAATCAAGGAATCTGAATTTTTTGAAATTAGCGATATAGAAAAATCTGAAGAAAATCCTTCTTATACTTACGAAACCTTACTTCGACTGGACCATCCAAAAGAAGATTTGTATTTTATCTTAGGTTCTGACACAGCAATGAATATTAAAACTTGGAAAAACCACAGTAAATTATCTGAGCTTACTAACTTTTTAATTGCACTTAGAAGGGAAGACAATAATAAGACCTTAGAAGAGTACTTTCCATTCGAATATTCACTTATTGATGGGGAAAAAGTTGACTTAAGTTCAAGCACTATAAGAAATAAATTAAAAAGAAATGAGCTAAATGATGACGATTTATCAAAAGAGGTTTTAAATTATATAAAAGATAACAATCTTTATTGAAGTTTTTTCTTTATATCATCCAATTCAAGTTGCATTTCATCAAGTTTTTCTAAAACATCATCATTTGTGTGATGATCAACAAAATTTTGAATAAATTTAGCCGAAACGATTGCTGTTATTGTTGCAATTAGTCCTAATCCCAGCAACATAAGAGAACTTGCAACAACTCTTCCTAAAGTTGTTACTGGAGTAATATCACCATAGCCAACAGTAGTAATAGTTACAAGAGCCCACCATATACCATCACCTAAGCTTTTAACACCAGGTTCTGATACATAAAAAAGATAGCCAAATAGCAAAATAAAAAATATTAAAGCAGCAAGTATGGTTCTCAATCGCCTGCTGTTAAAAAGTGTCTCTAATAAGCCAAAAAGGTTTCTAATTCTTGTCAACTCTCTCCTCACTCATAAGAATAGTGTCTTTATTTTTTACATGGTAACATATTTATAAGTGACTGAAAGAAAAACAGAATTTACAGACAACTTTTTCTTTGATAATGTCATAGATATTTTACTCATTCAAAAATGCACAAACATAAAAGCATTTAAGGTAGAAAAAAATAGTTTTTTTGATGTCGTTATTATGTGTAACGTTACATCGAATACTCAAATGGTATCATCTGTTAAAAAATTAAAAAATCTTGTGAAATCAAAAAATAAAAACTTTTTCTCTGAGGGTATTGATTCCTCTTGGGCATTAGTTGAATTCGAAGGTGTCGGAATACACTTTTTCACAGAGGAAGCAAGAGAATATTACAACCTAGAGGATTTATTTTTTGATAGTAATCTAATGCTTCAGTACGGGTAATCTTAATTGTATTGGGGCTGTAGCTCAGTTGGCAGAGCACGTGCATGGCATGCACGGGGTCAGGGGTTCAAATCCCCTCAGCTCCACAAACAAATATGAACTTAAAATATATAAGAGAAATATTTAATCAAACAAAAGATTTGATTGGCTCGCAATCCGGTATAGCAATTATTTCAATAATTCAAGTTCCATATGTTGTTAAGCAACTTGGACCTTCAAAATATGGAGCCGTTGTAATCTTGATTGCTGTAGCAAGTTTAATTTTTCGTGCCACACACTCAAATAACAGTGACGCCCATCTATTAGCTTTAAAAGAAGGTAGGAGTTTTTCTACTGAGTCTTTATTTTTTAATTTACTTACAGGTCTAATTTCTTTTTTTATATGTATTTTGTTTTTTTCGAATTCAATTATTTTAAATTCATCTATTGGAGATTATTTTTCAGCAGAAATTCTAACTTCGAGCCTTATTTTATATCTTTGCTCTAGGGTTGTTCAAACATTCTCTGAAACTGCAAAGGCTCTTTTAATATATAAAAATGAATTAAGAAAATATTCATTTTTAGAATTCACAACAGTCTTTGTAAGATTTTTCGCAATAATAATCTTATTGTTTAATAATCCAAGTGTAGAAAATTTTCTTATTGCACAATCAATTTATGGTTTTACATATGGAATATTAGGTATTTTTCTTGTTTACAAATATGAAAAAATAATAAATATTAATTTTGTCAACTTAAAAGAATATTTTGAACTTATAAAATCCTCCTACAAAAAAATTAGATATGATCAAATCATTGGGCTTGTTCCCCAGCATTTTGATGTAATATTACTCGGAATAATAATTGATATTCAAGCAGTTGGGATTTATCAGTTTGCAAAAAGATTAGTTGAGCCAATAAATTATTTAGTGGTTACTTTTAATCCATGGTTACAAAGTCAACTTAAAACTAAGCCAAATGAATTCAAAATAAATACCTTTTTTAAACAGATACTTGTTCCAATATTTATATTTTTGGGATTGATGTATTCAATATTTGGGGATAAATTAATTTTAATTTTTGCAAATAGTGATTTTCTTAATTCTTATCAACCAATGTTGATATTATTTATGGGTTTTTCAACCTATCTTTTGACATTTTGGATAAGACAATTGTTATTATTTAATGATTTGATTGAATATCACGCTTATGGTCGAATAATTTATTCACTAGTATTTTTAGTACTTGCTATATTTTTAGGAAAAGCATATTCAGCATCAGGAATAGCTACTGCTTTAAGTATTGCGATGATATTACAAAAAGCTTTTGAATATTTAATTTATAGAAAAAAAATAAAATAATTTTCAAATTTATAGATGATTAGTATTAATACGATGATAAAAAATATAAATTATATTTCTATAATATTTTTTTCGATAACGTTAGTATTCTTAGATGCCTATCTGATATTTAATATTCCTCTTTCGTGGATAGGTCTATCTTTTTTGTTTTTAGTTTCTCTATTTAATCTCATTAAAAATAATGGTTTAAAAAACTTAAATAATATCTTTCTATTCTTAATTTTGATTTCAATACCACAATTTTTTCAATTTTTTACAGTACAACACAGTAGTAGTGATTTAATATATACATTTCTTAGATATTTCAATATCGTTTCTTTTGTTACTGTGTTTAGCTTTTCAATTCAAATATTTAAAGATATTCCACGTATTAATTTTTTCAAATACATGAAATTTTTTATTTTATTATTTTCATGTGTATCAATATACATTTACTTTGCACAAATTTTTGATTTATTTGAACCAGTAAGAAACAGGGAAAATACAAATCTGTTTGGTGACTCTTCACAGTCAACTTTCTGGTTGTCTCAACCTCATAGAGCAATGTCTACATTTAGAGAACCAGTTTTCCTAATCACATTCTTTTTTCCTATTGTTCTTTCATATTTTTATTTAGATAAAAAGAATCAATTTTACTTTCCTTTTTTTACAGGCATTGCATTAGGACTTACGCGAAGTGATTATGTCAGATTATTTTGTATAGTTTTACTATGTTTTGTTATTTTTAATTACATCAAATCTAAAGAAGTAATATATTCTTTTCTAAGTTTGATTCTTTCAATAATGATTTTTTCAACTTTTGGAATTTTAGAATGTAATATAAACCCACAAAGTATTGACTGTCAAGATTATCAAGAAGATCTTAAGAAAATAAACGACTCAGGAAAATTAAAAGTAAAGACTAACTCATCGAATCCAATTACAGAGTTAGATTCTGATCGTGTTGAAGTTATTGAATATTTTATAACAAGTTTAAGAAGCTTAGAACCAAGTGGAGTAAGTCAGGTTAATTTAAATTATCAAAACTATCTAAAAACCAAAGTAAGTGAAAATATGTATTTTACAAATAGAACTCTTCCATACTATTTGTTAACTAGATACAGTACGCTTGATTTTGGAACAGGTAATTATTCAACTTTAAAATTCACACCAAATGTTCAAAATTTAGTTATTTTTTATACTCATGCTTTTGGCTATGTTTTTCCTGCAATAGTTTTCTTATTAATTATCAACTTATTAATAAAAGATAAATTTAGTACAAAGTCAATATTCTTTTTAATGATTCTAATGTTTATATCTATAAGCCCTATCGAAGAAGTAAACGCTTATTATGGTCTAGTATTGGGTTTCCTTTATCAGACTTTATTTAAGGAAGATTATGAAAGTTTATAACTTTTCACCCGGTCCAGCAAAATTAGATACCTCTATTATTTCCAAATCTCAAGAAGCAATGTTCAATTTTCAAAATACCGGTTTATCAATTTTAGAAATTGGTCACAGATCTAAAGAATTTGAAAAATTAATGAATTCTCTTCAGGAGAATATAAGAAACATTTTCAATGTTCCAACAAATTATTTCACATTATTTCTTCAAGGAGGTGCAACATTTCAGAATACGTTTATCGCTAACAATTTTGATATAAGAGAAAAAGATTTAGGTTGTTTGGTAACTGGTACTTGGGGTAAGAATACTTTTGACGATTTTTCAAAAATTAGAGAAACAAAATTAATAGAACTTAGCCAAGATGAAATAGAGAATTTTGTGGAGAATTCTGATGATTTTAAAAATGTTGATTATTTACACCTTACATCTAATGAAACAATTAACGGAGTGCAATTAAGAGAATTTAACAAAATTAATCATGATTCATTACTGATTGATATGTCATCGGATATTGGTTCATATACGTTTGAATGGGACAACATAGCCTATATCTATGCAGGAGCACAAAAAAATATGGGTATTCCAGGTGTTTCAATATGCATTGGTGATGAAAAGCATTTAAATTCAGAGGGTAATTCAAAATACCTTAACATTGGACAATTAGTGGAAAAGAAATCTTTATTGAACACACCTCCTACTTTCTCAATATATGTCCTAAAGCTTGTCACTGATTGGATGATTGAAATGGGAGGAATTGAATACTTTGAAGAGAAATCAGTTTCACAATCATCAAGAGTGTATAAACAATTAGAAAGTTATAAAAACTTTCTAAATTTACCTGTTTGTGACTATTCAAAGAGTAGGTCAAATATAATTTTTAAATTTAAAGATAATGATTTAGAAAAGAAATTTCTTCATGAAGCAGGAGAAAAAGGCATCCTTGGACTAAATGGACATAGAAGTGAGGGAGGTATAAGAATTAGCCTTTACAATTCAATTACAGATGAGATGGTTGATTATTTGTCCGAATTTATTGAACAATTCTTTACAAACAATGGTAGATAGTAACTTCACCAATTATCAATTTGAAAATTATGATGTTGAGGGTCTAAAACTTGAAATTAATTTTTTGGAGCATGATTCAATCAAGATAAAGACGCATGAGAAAATTAATATACCGATTGAAAACAAAGTCAAAGAATCTTTTGAACCACTTTTATTTGGGATTGATATGAATTTAAAAAATATTAAAAATGTAAATGATTTAAATGAAAAGAAAATGATATTGCTAGACGGACATCATCGATATGATTACTTAAAAAGAAATAAAATTGATAAATCAATTGATATAGTTCTAATTTCAATTGATGATGTGAAGATTCTTTCTTACCCATCTTATTTAACAATTGAAAAAAAAGAATTTGTTGAGATTCTAAAAAATTATAATTTTTCGAATAATGCTTCATCAAATTTTTTTGTTTCTCTAGATGAAGTAAAATTTTTTAATAGTGAAATTAAAGATATTTATGAACTTTATGAATTTAAAAATTTTTGTTATGAAAATGACTATATAATTTCAGGTATCGATGAAAGTCAGGGTGATGATAAAATAACTATAAACTTTACCCCTATAAAAGTTTCTGAAATTATAGAAAATGACTCTCTGTTTCCACCAAAATCAACATGGATAACGCCAAGATTATGAAAATTTGTCATGTTATTAATTCTCTAAACAGGGGAGGTGCCGAATCTCATTTATTGGATTTAATTAACGCACAGCTGGGTGCTGGTATGAACGTCCAGGTAACTGTTATTGGTGAAGATGGTTCTGAATCTTATTCAATCGAAAATGAATTACTTAAAAATGGCGTTAATGTAACGAGACTTAATGGTCCAAGAATGTTCAATTTATTCTCATATTTTTCGATGTATTCAAAATTCAGAAACGAAGAATTTGATATTATACACTCACATCAACCTCGCAGTGATTTTATGGTTTACAGAATAAAAAAATATTTATCAAAAAAAAGTAAATGGATTGTTAGTGTTCACGGAAAATATGACACATATCTAGAAAAAGATAGTTTAAGTAACAATCTCAGAAAATATTTTATGAAGAGACTCTCCAAACATTGGGAATCTGCTTCTTCAATTATCGCAATTTCTGATGAAGTAAAAAGTTGGATTAATAATCTTAATCATAAACTGAATGTTATGGTCATACCTTATTGGATAGATATTAAAGATTTGGAAACTTTTGAAAAAAAAGAATCTATAACTCTTGGATTTCTAGGAAGATTGAATGTGAACAAAGGTATAGAAGACTTAATTAATGCAATTAATTCAGAACAGCTGATATCTCTAGATTTTAAATTATTGATTGGTGGGGTTGGTACCCAAGAGTATTTAGAAAAATTAAAAAATATGATCGAACAAGAAAATATTAAAAAAGTAACTTTTCTTGGATACATCGAAAATAGAGAAAAATTTTTCAATGATATAGATATTTTTGTATTTCCTTCTTTTTCAGAGGGCCTAGGTTTGGTTCTTCTGGAAGCTATGAGTTTCTCAAAGGTTTGTATAACAAGAAATATTTTGCCAATGACAAATTATATAGACCAAAATTCAGGTTATTTATTTGATAATGTGAATGGACTTTCAGATTCAATAGCCTCATCTATTCAAGATTTAGAAAACGATATTGAATCAATACAAAAAAAATTGTTTATTATTGAAAAGAAATTAGAAAAATCAAGTAAGGATAATATATTTCCAGAACTAATAAAAGTATATGAACAATCAGTTTGAATATAAAAAAATAGAAAAGAAATGGCAAGATCATTGGGAAAATAGTGAAACTGTTAAGTGTGACTTAGAATCTGATAAACCAAAATTTTATAACCTTTGTATGTACCCATATCCCTCTGGCGATCTGCATATGGGACATATAAGGAATTATACGATCGGTGATGTTATTACTAGATATAAACAAATGAATGGTTTCAATGTTTTGTCTCCTATGGGCTGGGATTCATTTGGTCTTCCTGCCGAAAATGCAGCAATCAAAACTGGTATTCATCCAAGAGAATTTACGGAAGAAAGAATTGCTAATATGAAATCTCAAATTATCAGATTAGGTTCTTTATATGATTGGGATAGGGAGGTTGCAGCCCACTCTATTGATTATTACAAATGGACTCAATATCTTTTTATAAAACTATTTGAAAATAATTTGGCTTATAAAGAGGACGCTCCAGTAAATTGGTGTAATTCATGCAGAACAGTTCTAGCTAATGAACAAGTTATAGAAGGCTCTTGTGAGAGATGCGATACAGCTGTCGAACCAAAAAATTTAAACCAATGGTTTCTGAAAATATCAGAATATTCTGAAGAATTATTAGAAGGCCTTGATGAGATTGGTGATTGGCCGGAAAACGTGAAGACGATGCAAAGAAACTGGATTGGAAAATCTGAAGGATCTCAGTTTGAATTAAACATAATTGGAACAGATCTTACTTTCGATGTTTTCACAACAAGACCTGATACATTGTTTGGGATGACTTTTGCTGTTATATCTCCAGAGCACGAATTAATAAATCAAATTATGGAACAATCCGATAAAAAAGATGAGATACAAAATTATTTAGACTCAATTGTAAATAAGTCAGAATTCGAAAGAATGTCTATTACAAAAGAAAAAACCGGAGTAGATACCACTTTGAAAGTTACGAATCCAATCACAAATGTTGAAGTACCTTTATGGATAGCAGACTATGTTCTTGTGAACTATGGAACTGGTGCGATTATGGCAGTCCCAGCTCACGATGAAAGAGATTATGAATTCGCAAAAAAATACAATATTGAAATCAGACAGGTAATTATTGATAAAGAAAAAACAATAAATGTAGACAATGAAGCCTTTACAGGTAATGGAGTCCTTATCAATTCTGGAGACTTCAATGAGTTGAACTCTCACGAAGAAGCAAGTAAAAAGATAAATGACTTTTTAGTAAAAAATAAGATTGGCGATGAAAAAACAACATATCGTTTGAGAGATTGGTTAATCAGTAGACAGAGGTATTGGGGCTGTCCAATTCCATTAATCAATTGTGATGACTGTGGATTATTACCAGAAAAATATGAAAATTTACCAGTATTACTTCCAGAAATTAAAGATTATATAAATACAGATGGATCTCCTTTGTCCAAGAGCAAAGACTTTGTTGAAACTGATTGTCCAAAATGTTCTAAGAAAGCTCTCCGTGAAACTGACACCATGGATACTTTTGTAGATTCATCCTGGTATTACATGAGATTCTTAGATCCAAAGAACGATAATGAACCTTTCGAATCTGATTTTATAAATGAATGGTTACCGGTTGATCAATATATAGGTGGTGTTGAACATGCTATTCTTCACCTTCTTTATTCAAGGTTTTTTGTAAGAGCCTTGAGGGATCTTGGTTTTATGAAAATTGATGAACCATTTCATAATCTTTTTTCTCAGGGGATGATTAACTTTGGTGGGGCAAAGATGTCAAAATCAAAAGGAAATATTGTTGATCCAGAATCATATTTTGCAACTCATGGGGCTGACGCATTAAGATTATATATTCTTTTTATGGCACCTCCTAGCGATGGGGTTGAATGGAATGATGGTGGTATAGAAGGAACTAAGAGATTCTTAAATAAGTTCTGGGATAATATGGTCAAAATTATTGATCAAAAAGACACCTCTGATACTTTTAAGTCAAATGATGAAGAAATTGAGAGAAAAATTAATCAAACAATAAAATCTATTACTCAACATCTTGAAAAATTTGAGTTTAATACAGCGGTATCTGATCTTATGAAATTAAACAATGACTTAAGCGATTATCTCAAGGAAGATAATACGATTCAAATAGATCTAAAAGATTCAATTTTACGAAATATATTAATCCTTTTATACCCAATGTCCCCCCATATTGCTTCGGAAATATTCCAAGATTATTTTGATAGGGATATAAGTCAGGAGAAATGGCCAACCTTTGATGAAACAAAACTAGAGAATCCTGTTTATGAACTCGTGATTCAAATAAATGGAAAGAAGAGGCACGCATTAATTGTTAACACAGGAATTGAAGAAGATGAAGTTAAAGAAATTTGTACTACTAATTTTGATATTGATTTTTCAAATGCCAAAAAAGTAATATTTATTAAAGATAAATTAATTAATATAGTTCAGTAAGTGACAAAGTTAATAATTACAGAAAACTTAATTTCAGATATCAACCAAATAAAATCTGAAATAAATATCGATGAAAGTATTGTATCAATTTCTCAAGAAGAATTTACCGCGAACAATACTGCAGCTTTATTCCAAAGTGATAATTTCCAATTTGTATCAGATAGTTTCGTAACATACAGTGATTTAAAAAAAATTAATTATGATTTTAAAGAAAAATATATTTTTCAAGTTAAAAAAAATAATTTAAAAACATTCTCAGCTGTTGCTGAATTAATTGAAACACATTATCCAGAAAACAAAAAAAGTACTGAGATTTACCCTTGGGACTTGGTAAATATTATTTTTTCAAAGCAAAAAAAATTAACAAATGAAATTATTGATAAATTCTGTAATGACGAGACAGTATTTAGACAATTCATGTCGTATTTCAACAAAGAGCTTCAAAGATTGTTATTAATTTATAAATACGATGAAAAAAAAGTCGCAGAAGTACTTTCTGAAAAAGTAGATTACAAGTATGAGCTTGCTCAAAAAAGAAGAGACAAGTTAAATGTCATAGATTTAGAAAATTCTTTAAGTATGATTTATAAGATCGAAAAATTAAATACTAATTCGTCATTTAATCAAGAAAATGCAAAACGTTTTGTGGTTTCTATAAAAAATCTACTACAGTTTTGAAATTCGGGATTTATTTCTATCTCTATAATTTTTAGTTATTATACCGTTGGAATAAGCTCTATCTAAATTTTTGATTACAGTATCTTTCTGTTCTTTTTCAACATCACTTTCCGAATTTAATATAGCTTTAATAGATGATCTTAGAGCTGTTTTTTTGTTCTTATTTCTAAGATTTTTCTTCTCGTCTTGTCTAATTCTCTTTTTTTGGGATTTAATATTTGCCATCTAAAACCTCTTGGTATATAAGATAATAACTTATTAAAGATGTTAACAAATAAAAATATAAGAAATATTTCGATTATTGCACATGTTGATCATGGTAAATCTACTTTAGCTGACAGGCTTATTGAATTATCTGGATTAATTACTCCTGGTGATCATAATGACCAAATTCTGGACAACATGGATCTTGAGAGAGAAAGAGGTATTACCATTAAATCTCAACCGATAAGATTAATCTTTGATGATTTAGTTATAAACTTAATTGATACACCCGGACACGTAGATTTTTCTTATGAAGTTTCCAGAGCTTTAATTGCTTGTGATGGAGCATTATTACTTGTAGATGGAACAAAAGGTGTACAAGCTCAGACTTTTGCACATTCCTATGCAGCTATTGAAGCTGGATTAGATATTATTCCTGTCATTAACAAAATAGATTCTGTTGATGCTGATATATCAAATGTATCTCAACAAATACACAATCTAATTGGTTCTAAGGATGAAGAAATTTTCAATATTTCTGCAAAAACTGGAGATGGAGTTCCAGAACTTATATCAGAAATTCCAAACTTAATAACTGCTCCAATTGAGAAATCCGATAAGGTAAATGCACTAATTTTTGATTCATACTTTGATTCTTACAAAGGAGTTGTAGCTTCAGTAAGGGTATTTGGTGGCGAGATTAAAAAAGATATGAATTTAAAACTTGTTAATTCAGGATTTAAATTTGATGCAAATGATATCGGATATTTTGATTTGAACTTGCAGAAATCTGATAGTTTAAACTTTGGCGAAGTTGGATACATCGTTACTGGTGCTAAAGATTTATCTCAAATAAGAGTTGGAGACACTTTAGTCACTGGAGAAGATGAGAAGCCAATAATATTGTCAGAATATGAAGAATCTCAACCTACAGTTTTTTCGAGTATATTTCCTTCAGACTCTGATGATTTTACAAAACTAAGGGAATCGTTGGATAAATATGTATTAAATGATGCAAGCTTTGTTTTTGAACCAGAAACCTCTTCTGCCTTCGGATTTGGATTTAGATGTGGATTTTTGGGCCTTTTGCATTTAGAGATTGTTATTGAACGATTAGAGAGAGAATTCGACCTATCTCTGATTGTGACCCCACCATCAGTAGAGTTTAAGCTTATAAGGAATAATGACGAAGAAAGAGTTATAAGAAACCCATCTATTCTTGATGAATATACTGATATAAAAAAATTACAAGAGAGAATTTGTGAAGTAGATTTATTATTTCCAAAAGAGTATCTTGGCGCAATTTTGACGCTCTTAAATGATAAAAGAGGCATACAGGAAGATCTAACTTACCTAAGTACGACAATGGTCAAGCTTAAATATAAGCTACCTCTGCTAGAGCTAGTCTCAGGATTTTATGATTCACTTAAATCTATCTCACAGGGTTTTGCATCAATTGACTATAAAATTTTAGGATTTGAAGACGGAAGTTTGGTCAAACTAGATATTCTTGTTAATGGTATGGTGGTAGATTCATTTAGTTCGATTCTTTCAAAAGACAGTGCAGAATATGTTGGGAGAAATAGGGTAAAAAAATTAGCTGATCTAATCCCACGTCAACAATTTGATATACCAATTCAAGCTGCGATAGGTTCAAGAATTATATCTAGAGAAACTGTAAAAGCCCTCCGAAAGGATGTTACTGCAAAACTATATGGAGGAGATGTTACTAGAAAGAGGAAACTTTTAGAAAAGCAAAAAGAAGGTAAGAAAAAGATGAGAAGCATTGGAAGGGTAGAAGTACCCAAAGAGGCCTTTAAAGAGTTTTTAAAACAATAGTATGCACACCCCTACAGTTTTTGATTCAAAAATATTAGATACTTTCAAAGAGTTACAACTTTCTGATGAAAAATTACATCATTTAAAAAATGTTTTGAGGATTAAAGATATGGATGAAATAAAGATATCAAATGGGAAAGGAAAAATTTATTTTGGAAACTTAAAAGGAAATGTTGTTTCATTAAAATCTAATCAAGAATTTGAAAGAAAAAATGATATTGATGTATTTATTTCTTTCATTCAAGATAAAGATAGGCTTCGTTTTATTGTTGAAAAATTAACGGAGCTATCTGTAAGTTCAATTAATTTCGGCCCTACAGATCATTCACAAAAAATAAAAGTTGATTTAGATAAGTTTAATATGTGGTCTATCTCAGCAGTAGAGCAATCAGGAAGCGCATTTAAACCAGATATATTTATTTCAAATAATTTGGATTTTGAAAAATTTAATCACGGTCTAGATATTACTGGTAAACATATTAAAGAAAACAACAGTATGAAAAACATAGCTATTGGCCCTGAAGGTGGCTGGTCTAATAACGAGAAAGATAAATTTAAATACTTATCAAATATTGGTGATTTTACCTTAAGAACAGAGACAGCCTCAATACTTGGTGTATCCTTATTGATGTAAAATATAATATGGAAGAAAAATCAGTATTTGAGATGATTCTAAATAAAGAAATAGAATCAGAAATAATTTACGAAGATGACGATGTATTTTCAATTCAAGACATAAATCCTGTTGCTAGAATTCATCTACTAATAATTCCCAAAAAAAGAATAAATACAATAAATAATTTATCTGATGAGGACACATTGTTAGTTGGAAAGATTATACAAGTAGCTAAAGATTTAGCAAAAAAATATGAAATAGATGAGAGTGGCTATAGATTAATATTTAACACTAATGATGATGGTGGACAGACTGTTTATCATATACATCTCCATTTAATTGGAGGAGAAAAATTGAAGGCTTTCTAATGGTTGTTGAAAAAGTCATACCTAATAATATTGAATTAATTAATTTGTTTGGAATTAATGACAATAATTTAAAATATATAAAAAAAATTTTTCCGGCATTAAAAATTAATGCGAGGGGAAACATTCTTTATATAGATGGAAACAAGGATAGGGTAGAAAAACTAGTCAGTTTAATCGATGAAATGGTTGCTCTAAATCAAAATAATCAGACTGTCGACATACCTGATATCGAACTTTTGATGAATATGAATGGGACATTAAATGGTAATGGAAAAAAATTAAGCACAATAAGCATTACAAATAATAAGTCCATAAAAGTTAAAAATGTGAGTCAATACAAATATATAGAAACAATTATGAATTCAACTGTCACATTTGGGGTTGGACCTGCTGGAACAGGAAAAACATTTTTAGCAGTTGCTAGTGCAGTAAAAATGTACTCTGAAGACCAGATAAAGAAAATTGTTCTTACTAGGCCAGCAGTAGAAGCAGGAGAAAAATTGGGATTTCTACCTGGTGACTTATCTCAAAAAATTGATCCCTACTTGGTACCATTATTTGATTCTTTAGAGTACTTTTTTGGTAATGAAAACCTGGAGTATTTAATCGAAAAAAGAAATATTGAAATCGTTCCACTTGCTTACATGAGAGGTAGAACTTTAAACAACGCATGTATTATTCTTGATGAAGCACAAAATGCCACCTCAGGACAAATAAAAATGTTTCTAACAAGACTAGGAGAGAATTCTAAAGTAATTATCACCGGTGATGAATCACAAATAGATCTTTATAATACTGATAACTCAGGTCTAAAAAGAACAAGAAAAGCACTTTCTAATATTGATGAAATATCTGTCATGGAATTTGATAATGCTGATATTGTCAGAAATCCTATTGTTTCAAAAATTTTAGAGGTATTTCCAAAAAAATAATGAGAAATTCCTTTTCTTTTGGTGTAAAACTTTTATACATTACAATTTTCGGTGGTTTAGTGTGGTTTATTTCATTCTCAATATTTCCTGAAAATCAAGTAATAAAAATAAGTATTGGGGAGGAATCACCTTCAACATTTGTTGCTCCAAAATATATAGAAATTGTGGATGAAGAGCAAACTGATGAAAATATCGCCAAAGCTGTTGATTCAGTTAATCCAATATATTCAATAAATTCAGATCTTAATCAAACGGTTTTAAATGGAATTACAAGTATGTTTCTGACAGTCATTGAGGCAAGAACAGAAGAAGTCCTAGTATCAAGTGATCAAGATACAGTTGGTGAGAGTACGGAACCAGTAGTTGAGGTTGTTGAGTTAAATAAAATTCAGCAGATAGAAAAAATTGCAAGTTCATTATTGTTCTCAACAATTTCAACTGCGAATATCGAAGTCCTTGTTGAGATATCAAATTATGATTTATTAAACAAAACAGGATATCTTTCTCAGTTAGAACTTGAGGCAAAAAGCTTAGCAAGTGACATTCTCCAAGTTGGTATCAACAATGATAATTTAAATCAAACAAGACAGAATCTTGTATCAAATCCACCATATTTAGATCTATCAAGTGAGTTATTCGCATTAATCCCAGAAAGTAGATTAAGATCTTCTGTTGCAGAATTAATAGCAGAAAATTTAACAGTCAATCAAAAACTTGAACAAGAACTATGGGATGAGCAAAAACAAAAAGTTGCAGATTCAATTGATCCTGTAATTATTAAATATTTTGAAGAGGACATAGTAGTTAGTGAGGGTGAAAAAATTAACCCTGTCCAATACAACGCACTAGATAATTTTGGATATTTATCAGGGGAGTCAAGGAGTATACAAACTGCAGCAATACCAATAATCTTTTCAGTTTTTGTTCTAATTTATTTCTTATTGTGGAGATTTAAAGATTCTATGTGGAACAATAACAATCAATTTTTATTGTTATTAACACTAATACTTATTTCATCAATATTTTTGAGAGGTATTTCATATTTTTCTCAAAGTTTAGACTTAAATTATTTGAAATATGCTGTTCCAATTTCTTTTGTAGGTGTAGTTTCGGCTGTTTTACTAAATTTAAGAGCAACACTTATTTTGTCACTTTCAAGTTCATTGTTAGCTCTTGCTGGTGGAGGAAACATAGGTCTTGTTGCTATGGGAGCTGTACTTACAGTTGTACCTTCAATATTTCTCTCAGAGGATATAGACAGAATTACTTTGAGGCAAAGAATAATTTACATTACCTTATCTCAACCAGTAGTCGCTTTTGGAATATTCTTTTTCTTAAGAGAAAATTTCAGCTTTGTTGAAATTTTTGTATCTTCTTTACTAGGAGGGTTAGTCGGTAATTTAGCAGCATTTTCACTCATAAATTATATTGAATTGGCATTTAGATTAACTACAAATTTTAGGCTTTCAGAAATTGCAGATAGAAACCACCCAGGACTTAGATATTTAGAAGAAAAAGCTTTAGGGACATTCAATCACTCCCTTGTCGTTGGAACACTTGGGGATAGGGCAGCAAATCTCATAGGTGCAAATTCACAACTAGTAAGAGCTATGGCCTATTTTCACGATTTAGGAAAAACTGAAAACCCGTCAATGTTTGTAGAAAATCAGTTTGGATCAAGTAACCCACATGATAATTTATCTTCAAATGAATCAGTAGAAATTATCAGATCACACGTGACAGATGGTGTGAAATTAGCCAAAAAATTCAAAATCCCTGAAGCAGTTTACAGAGGGATAATCGAACACCACGGTGATTCAGTGATGAGGTATTTTTATGAAAAAGAAAAACTTACAAACCCAGAAGTCACAAAAGATGATTTTAGACACCTTGGAGAAAAGCCAAGTTCAAAAGAAACTGTAATTTTAATGTTTGCAGACGCTCTGGAGGCAGCATGTAGAGCAAGATTTCAATATGAAGATGCCGATGTAGATAAAATATCTAATTTAGTCAATGAAATTTTTGAAGAAAAGATCAACGATGGTCAATTACTGAATGCGCCCATAACTTTCCAAGATCTTGAAAAAATTAAACAGTCATTTCAAGCAAGCTTGGAAGGACTTTATCATCAAAGAGTTTTGTACCCAGAATTCACAAAAGATGAAGAAGAATAAATATTGAAAATTGTTTTTAACGGTTATTTTTATAAAAATGAAAAATTAAAAGTAGCCCAAGCTGTAAAAATTTTTTCTAAGAATTTCAAAATATCAAGAAATTTTCATTTTACGGTTCATTCTCTAAATGAAAGTGAATCAAAAAAATTAAATAAAAAAACATTTAACAAAAACAAGCCAACAGATGTTTTGTCTTTTCCTTTATACAACGACATTGAAGCTATAAATCAATTAGATGAAAGTATGTATGAAGATATGGGTGATATGTTCATTTGTCGAAATGTTATTAAAAAGAATGCAGAAATCTACGATAAAGATTTTGTTGAAGAACTACAATATATTGTAATTCATGGGCTTTTACATTTAATTGGTTACTCACATGAAAAAAATGACAAATTAAAGACGTATGAATCAAAACTTATGAAGAAAATTTGGAATGAATCTTAAGGATATAAATCTTAATCACATTGCCATAATTATGGATGGTAATGGTAGATGGGCAACCAACCAGGGATTAGAGAGAACAGCAGGACATGCTGCTGGTGAATTCTCACTTTCACGTTCAATTGATTGGGCACTTAAAAACAATCTGGAATGGCTAACGGTTTATGCTTTTTCAACTGAAAATTGGTCAAGGTCCGAAGATGAAGTTGATTTTTTAATGTTTTTTAATCGTGATATTTTAACCAGGAGAAGAGAAGAATTTAATGATAAAGGTGTCCGATTTCATTTTATTGGTGATTTAGAAGACAATAGAATTCCTGATGAAAATAAATTTCTGATGAATGAAACTGAACAATTGACCAAGAACAATAAAAAGTTGAATCTTGTATTTGCATTTAACTATGGTTCAAGAAAAGAAATTCATGATGCTTATACAAAATTAAATAAAAATGCTATTGATCAATTAGATGAAGAATCATTTCGAGCTAATTTATTATTACCTGAAATGCCAGACCCAGATTTATTAATACGTACAGCAGGGGAGAAGAGAGTAAGTAATTTTCTTCTCTATCAATTAAGCTACACTGAGCTTATGTTTGTGGATACTCTATGGCCTGATTTTGATGAAAAAGAATTAGATTCGGCCGTTGATGAATTTCAGAATAGAGTAAGAAAGTATGGAAATGCCTGAAGAAATATTTGACAAGGTTGTAAAAATTGCTCAATCAAGAGGATTTGTATTTAATGCTTCATCAATATATGGAGGATTAAGAAGTTCTTATGATTACGGCCCATTAGGAGTACTTCTTAAAAATAATATAGAAAAGATGTGGTGGAAAAGTATCAGTAATTTAGAAGTTGAAATTTATCCAATAGATACTGCCATTATACAATCAAGCGATGTTTGGAAAGCATCGGGTCATGTAGGCGAATTTACCGATCCAATGGTTGACCATAAACCTACAGGTGAAAGATTTAGAGCTGATCAGGTACCAGATCATATTAAGAAAGAGGAATTAACGGAACCACGTCAATTCAACTTGATGTTTCAGACAAACATTGGCCCTGTTGAAAATGAAAACTCAACTGTTTATTTAAGACCAGAAACTGCACAAGGCATATTTGTAAATTTTGAAAATGTTCTGAGAACAATGAGAGCAAAAATACCTTTTGGAATTGGAAATATTGGAAAGTCATTTCGAAACGAAATTACACCTGGACAATTTATTTTTAGGACAAGAGAGTTTGAACAAATGGAGATTGAATTCTTTTGTGATGAGAGTGAAGAGGACAAATGGTTTGTTTATTGGATTGAAAATAGACTTAATTGGTACAAAAACCTGGGTATTCCTGAAAATAAATTAAGAATAAGAGAACATGATGAATCTGAACTAGCTCATTATGCTAAGAAAACATCAGATATTGAGTTTGAATATCCTTGGGGATGGGGTGAACTTGAAGGAATTGCCAATCGAGGCAATTATGATTTGAATGCTCATCAAGAAAGTAGTGGTAAGGATTTGAGATATTTTGATCCAAATAGTGATAACAAATTTACTCCATCTGTTATCGAGCCTGCTGGAGGCCTTACTCGTACTTTATTTGCGGTTTTACTTTCATTGTATGAAGAAGAAGAACTAGAAAAAGAGGTAAGGACTCTATTTAAATTTAAATTTGACCTCGCTCCAATTCAAATTGGGATTCTGCCATTAAGTAAAAAAGAAGAATTAATCGAAGTATGTAATTCTATTAAATCTGAACTGGGTCCATATTTCAGAACAGAAATTGATGTAACTCAATCTATTGGGAAACGCTATAGAAGACAGGATGAAATTGGGACTCCTTATTGTATAACTGTAGATTTTGAGACATTAGAAGACAAGGCCGTAACTGTACGAGATAGAGATAGTATGTCACAAGAGAGAATTAAAATCGAAGATATAAAAAGCTATTTTGACAATATGTAATGGGAATCTCAAAACAATCAATCGACGACTTAAGAAATAGATCTAAAATAAGTGATTTTATTCTCAGTTCTACAACTGGAAAATTAAGAGGTAATAAAGGTATGGCTCTTTGCCCTTTTCATGGTGAAAAAACTGCAAGCATGAGTTTTACAGATGAAGATAATTTGTTTCATTGTTTTGGCTGCAAAGAAGGTGGAGATATTTATAAGTACATTCAATTGATAAATAATGTTGAATTTCAAGAATCAGTTGAGATTGCTGCTGAAAAGTATGGATTTAATCTCGCATACACCGATTCAAAGTTTGAGAGTGACCAAAAAAATCTTATTGGATCAATGAGTAAAATTCATAATTTTTTTATTAACAATATGAAAGAAGGTAAAAGCTCTCAATCAATAGATTATTTAAAGTCGAGAGATTTAGACGGAACAGACATAAAAGAATTTCGAATTGGCTTTGCTGAAAGGGATGAAAAAAGTACAAATGAGTTTTTTAAAAAAAACAATCTAACAAAAACTGATCTGAAAAGTCTTGGATTATTGAGCGAAAGAGGAAATTTTTTATTTAAAAATAGAATAATTTTTCCAATAACAAATTTAAGGAATGAAACAGTTGGTTTTGGTGGAAGAGCATTAGATGATTTTGGTCCAAAATATATAAATACAGCTGAATCTTCAATTTATCGAAAAAACAGATCGCTCTATTTTACAAGTGAGTTTTTATCGGATTTGAAAAAGAAAAAGTTTGTTATTTTAGTTGAAGGATATTTTGATGTAATTGCATTTAATAAGCTTGGCTTTAATAATGTTGCATCACCATCGGGTACTGCTTTAACGGTTCAACAAATTAATTTACTTTCTAGATATACAAAAGAAATTTATCTGTGTTTTGATAATGATGAAGCAGGAGATACTGCAACGAAAAAGGTTCTTGAAATTAAAAATAATCAGCCATCAGAAATTAATTTTTTCAAACTAAATCTTCCTAAAGAGTTTAAAGATATCTCAGAGCTTTATGAAGGTGGTATTAGTGATATCAATAAAATTATAAATGAAAAGGAAGATCTTGCTGAATTCTGCATCAATAAAATAATTGATACAGATAATACAAAAAAAACTTTTCAGGAATTTAAACAAATATCAAGTTTTCTAAGTCCATTAGAGAAAGATTTAGCTATTGGATATCTGAGTAAAAAAATAGGTATTACCAAAGAGGTATTAATTAATGAATTAAATTATCAGTCAGACAATGAGCCATTATCCCAAAATGAAAATTCTTCAAGACAAATAAAACATATTGAAACGTTTCAAGATATTTTAATTGCGGAAATAATTAAACAGGATTTTGATATTGAAGAGGAAATTGACTTATTAATTAATTTAAATCTTGAATTTAAAACATTAATTGATGAGCTTAAAGCTAATAAAAATGGTAATGAATTCGAAAAGTATGAAAATATTTCTTATTCAGATACCCAACTTAAAGAGTCTGTAGCCAGGCTTTATATTTATTATTCTGATATAAAAATTGAAAATTTAATTAAAGAAATGGATGAGTCTAATGACTTAACCTTGTTAGAGGACTTAGAAGATCTTAAAAAGAAAATAGAATTTTATCAGAATACTCTTTAATACATACTATTATTAATTTGCTATCCGAGGTAGCTCAATTGGCAGAGCAGCGGACTGTTAATCCGTTGGTTGTGGGTTCAAGTCCCACCCTCGGAGCAAAATTTTCTAAGTATCTATCAATAACTAGTCTATAATTACCTTTGAAGAGGAGGAATATGTCAGAAGCTTTAGATTTTGTAAAACAAAATGCAGAAGGAAAAGATCTTAGTGTTCTACCAGGATCAATTAAATGGGTTGTAGATTCACAAATAGTATTTATGAATCCAGATAATGGTGAAATTACTGATGATGATGTTGAAGCAGCCTGCACTATTACCACAGACATGGAAACTTTTAAGGGAATGTACGATAAATCCGTAAGTCCTCAAGCAGCTTTCATGACAGGTAAATTAAAAGTAGAGGGTGATATGGGAATAGCACTCAAGCTTCAAACAGTAATTAATTAACTTTTGGGCCTGTAGCTCAGTTGGTTAGAGCAACGGACTCATAATCCGTCGGTCGCAGGTTCGAGTCCTGCCGGGCCCACTGTGTTAGATGGAATAAAATTGCAAAACTTAAATGCAAAGAAAATAGGGCTAGCTATTTCCATTTCAATGTTAATTCCTCCTAATTTTGGATTTAATATTTTTGGAATAAATCTAGAAGACTTACCTCTCATTATTTTATTTTTTTTATTAGTACAAAATAAAATAAAAAACCTTGAAGTAACTAATTTTGATAAATACTCAGTATTCTTTATATTATTTTTTACTATTTACTCAAGCAGTTTTAACAAAAATTTTGATTTGATAAATCAGACTAATTTAAGATTTTATTTTTACTTTACAATTAGTTATTTAATTGTTGATTATACGAGAAATTCAAATTTTAAAGTTATTGAAATATTTGATCAACTTTGGATTGTGATGTTGGCAAATTTATTGTTAATAATATTAAAAATTCAACTTCCGGGAACGATAGATGGATGGATATTAAGTAATAATAGTTTTTTTCTATTTCCTACTGGTAGACTTGGTGGTTTTCAAGGAGGTGGACCAAATGTTATAGGTATAATCTGTGTTTTATATTCCTTAGTATGTCTTTCTAAAATTATGAGTTCAAAATCTAAACTACAATACCTTTTTGTAAATAAATTTAATAGTGTACTTTTAATAATTTCTTTTTTAAATTTATTTCTAACATATTCACGTGGCTCATATATAGCTCTAGTTATCGGTTTTTTAGTTCTTATTACTTTAGAAGATTCAATTTCAAAAAATCGAAAGTATATTCTTTTATTATCATTATCCTCACTTATATTAATAGGATTATTTCTTGCTCCTTCAATTCTCTTAAAACAATCAAACAGATCATATTTAAGTTCATTAGCAATTAACAACTTAGAACTATTTAAAGGAACTGGTGGAGGGTTTTATATTAAAGAAGTCTATAAAGATTATCTGATATCTTTTGATGAACAATTTTTAATCGAAAATTATAATTTTTCTTACAAAGATGAGGACACTCCACTACATGATGATAAAAATTTAGAAATATCTAATGAATACGTTGAAGGTTATTTGAAACTAAAATTTGTGTATAAAAAAGGATTTTTTCCAAGATCAGTTGTAAGTTTTTTTTATTCAAATAATGAAAATGAATGGAATCAAATTGGAGGAAATTTTTCAATCGGAACAGTTATAGATTTAATTCAAAATGATTCATATTTTGAAGTTGGAGGCTGGGCTGATGGACAATCTCCTGATGATTCTTATTTGGATGGTTTCATTAACGAAGTAGAAATCAATATATCTGACAATAAATCTAAATATGTTATTAATGAAGTAAATAGAGATTTAGAATATAATGTTTTTCTTTCATCCTCGGATAATTTTTATAACAATAAAAATGATGGCCCGCTTGATTATGAGGAGAAAGGTTTAAAACTTTTGAGACCCAGAAGTTACTGGGTTGCCCTGCCAAATAAAAATGATATTTCACGAAGTGATTTTGAGATAATACTCAAACTCTCTTTAAATGATATACCGAAAGGGAATGAGACTTTGTTTAGTCAAAGTTCAATAATTAATAATACTGAAAAAACGAACGATCAATCTTGGAAATGGTCAATTGTAGATGGGAGAATGTTTTTCTTTTGGATAGAGAATGTTGATGATGGTTATGTTAACTATCTCGGTGGTCAAAGTCTAAGGTCAGAGAAATTAATTATCAACGATCAACAATTTGATAAAACAGACTCAGAATTTACTATATCCCAATATGATGAAATCACTACATCACATAATGGTTTTTTAACAATGGCAGTAGAGTATGGTGCCGCAATAGTTATCTTGATAGTTTCTTCATTGATTTTCTTAATTTATAAGAATTTAAATAAAGAGAATAAAGTCCAATTAGTTTTGATTGCCTCCATGGCCAGTCAAAATTTAACTAATGACTTAATTTATGCTCCCGATGTTGCAATTTTGTTTTGGATAATACCCTTTTGCTTCCTTAGCAATGTTGTTATGAATCGATAATCGAGTTTTGTTTTAAAAGTTCAGATATTTTTTTGCTCATTACAAGTACTTGCCGTCCATCCTCGAGTGTAAGGAAATCCACTGGTGTAGTTAGCTTATTTACCTTATTGAGATCAACACCTCTGAAATCCCATAAAATATCAACAGCTTTATTTATTGTTATATTTTCATCAATTGTAAAAGAGTTTTCTAGAGCGTTTATAAAATTATTAAGTTCGTTGACAGATTGGAAGTCTTTCAATTCTTTAATTAATTGAATAACAACATATTGTTGTCTTTCTATTCTTGTTAAATCACTTACACCTCTCATGAGTTCCCAATTAGAAACATCATTACCTTCTTCATCTAGAATTTTTTCACCAACTAAAACTTCTGTCGATCTTGAAACTATCCAGTTCAATGTTGTTAAACCTGATACTACCTGACAACCTTTTTGAAGTTCAAAACTGAAACCTTCCCTTTGAGTTTTATCAACACAAATTTCTACTCCATCAACTGAGTCGATAATTTCCTCAAAACCTTCAAAATCAAAACTCGCAAAATGTTGAACTTTTATACCTGATATACTGTAAATTGCCGCTGCTAAATTTTCAGCTCTTCCACCACAATTATTTTTTATATAGGATGCATTAATTCTCTCGATTTTGCCAGTACAGCTATTTTTAATCAATAGGTCTCTCGGAAATGATAACAATGTTATTTCACCATTCTCTTTATTTACTAGTCCTACAATTATTACATCTGCCCTTTTACCACTTACATATCCTCTAGTTTCTGCAATTTTTTCAGATCTTTCATCAGAGCCAATTAGTAAATAAGCTTCTAAATTTAAAATTTCACTTTCAAATTTGTTATTTTCCAATATTTCTTCAATTTTTGACACCTCTTGTTGTGATATAACTAAAGGTAATTCTTCAGAGTTATCAGATTCAGAGCCGTTTTCAGCTAATTGTGATGAATTATCAGGTAATGTGGTAGTTGTCACTCCTTCAATAATGTTATTTATGACCTCTTGATCAAATTCCTCTGTTTCGAAATTTGGTAAAAAGACAAAAAGAGTAATTGCAGCTGTTCCAATAATTAAAATGAATAATAGAGTGTATTTATTAAAAATATTCATAAGTTATCAAATTACATACTATAACAAACTATTCTTTAAGTGTGCAGAATATTAAATGTGTTATTGCAGCTGGTGGACTTGGCACACGTCTTCAAAACTTTAGGAACAACAATTCAACAAAGATTTTATTTGAAGTTTTAAATGTACCTATGATAAATCGTCAAATACAGCAATTAAATAGTTGGGGGTTTGAAAATTTTGTAATTATTACTAATCCTGAATACTCAGCTCTTATTAGAGAAGCTGTAACGAAAGCCTTTTCAAATTTTAACATTGAATTTGCTATACAAGATGAACCAAAGGGTATATCACATGCACTACAACAGGCAGAAAATTTTGTAAAAAATGAAAAATTATTCTTTGTCTTGGGAGATAATTTTTTTGAGAATAATCCTCTTGAAGGATTTAATTTAAATCAATTCCACTCAGGTGCTTTTATCTTTACAAAAATGGTTGATAATCCTGAAGAATTTGGAGTAGCTCAAATGGATCAAGATGGAAATGTAATATCAATCGAAGAAAAACCAGAAATGCCAAAATCAAATGATGCAGTTGTTGGCGCTTACATGTTTGATGAATCTGTCTTTGAAAAGATATCAATACTCCAACCGTCAGCAAGAGGCGAATATGAAATTACTGATTTATGCAACTTATATGTCAATGAAAAAAACTGTAAAAATTCTTCAATTGATGGTTGGTGGATTGATGCAGGAACGCCTGAAAGAATAATTGAACTTGAGGATAAATTAGCTTAATACTTTCAATTTTATTGATATAAAATATGCTAGAAAATAAAGAATAAACAAACCTCCAATAAGTAAATATGATATTTGTGTAGGTGTAAAGATTGAAAGATAAATTAATCCAAAAGTTGCAAGACTGTAACTTAAGAATATTGTAAGAACCTTTTTTTCTGAAAATCCTTTGGCAAGTAATCTATGTGAGATATGGTCTGTTCCACCAATAGTTGGGGATTTTCCGATACTAATTCTATAAGTTACCACAACAAGAAAATCAATAAGTGGTACCGAAAAAATTAACAGTATTGGGCTAAGTGTAGATGTATAAACCGTTATATTTTCTGGAAGCCAATTATATAAGATACTCATAAATCCTAAGCAAAAACCGATAAATAAACTGCCAGAATCTCCAAAATATAATTTTGCTGGCGGAAAATTGAAAAATAAAAAGCCACCAATTGCACAAAGTAGAAGAATAGAAATATCTGTTAGCTTATATTGGTTTAAATAATTTGTTAAGACCGCAATCTGTATGCAAATAGCTGAGGATACAACTACGGCAAGTCCATCCATATTATCTATAAAATTTATGGCATTCATTATTAACATAATCCAAATTGTTGAAACTATAAAATTTAAAGAATTATCAAATTCCACTCCAATTAGCGATTCAAAATTTATAAAAATATTCAAGTTATACAGGGGTATGTAAACAATGATTGTTTGAAAGATGAATTTTATATACCATTTAAAATTATACAGATCATCAAGCAAGCCAATAATTGAAATTACTACAGCAAAGAAACCAATGTATAAGAAATTACTTTCTGCCTGTCCTAGAAGCCTTGTTGATATCAAAAATGCAATTGAACATGCAATACCACCAAATGGTGGTACGTATTTAGAAGAAAGTCTTTCTTCATTTTTTCTTTTACTTGGTGTAAAGTTTTTTGTTCTTTGAAGAGTTATCCAATTAAAGAAGATAGATAATAAAATTGTTGCAATTGCTGCACTTGTCAATGAGACTTGAAAGTTAGATAAATTCACTTTTGTAGCTTTCGATCTCTTCTCTTAAAAATTGATAAATTTTATTATATGCAGTTGCTATTTTGACAGATGTATAATTTTTATTTATTAATTCTCTATTGTATTGAGCACCGTTACCAAAAAAAATATTTTGTGCATTATCTAAAAAAACATCATTATTGATAATCTCATTAAGTTTTTCTTTAAATTCTCGTATGTTATTTTCATCTACAAAAAAAGAATTACTAAATTTTGAGCCAAGCTCTATTGTTCCAGGTATATTATTTGATAAACATATCAATCCTATGTACAAAGACTCTAGAAGTATTCTTGAGGATCCCTCATACTTTGACATAACGATATTTATATCATAATTGTGAAGATATTTCTTGATATCAATATGACCCAAATAATTTATATATTTGTTATTTTTTATTTCATCCAGCTGAGATTTACTTAGTGAATCTGGATTTCCTTTGTCTACATCTCCAGCTAAAAAGAATTCAAAATCTGAATCTTTCATTAAATTAGCTAGCTCAAGATATTCAAATATACCTTTGTCATTAATTAACCTTGTAGCCATAATTATTTTTAAATTTGAGTTTCGGTATTCTTTTTTTATTTCAAGTCCCTTTACGGTAATCCCAGAAGTTGGAATTATGTAAGATTCACCAATGTATTTTGAATAGGTGTTAAAAGTTTTTTGGTCCTCTATGTTTTGATACATCAAAAAATCAAAATTTTTATTAATTAGACGTGTGATAAAAAAACTTAAAAATATTTTTAAAATCTTCGCTTTAAAGTTATCGCTAAATAGATAACCTAAACCAGTTATAGTCAAAATATTTTTTGTTTTATTATTTCTAAAAAGATTTGCAAAAGCAAAAAGGAGGCCAGATTTTAAAGTAAATACATGAACAATATCTTCAGAATTTAAATTTTTTATTATCTTTCGTAGATTTTTAATTCCCCAAAAGTCGAAAATTTTATCTCTATCAATGTTCCAATCAATTGTTTCTTGATAGTAATTTTTAAGCTCTATTTCATTTTCATTAATAGGACAAATTGCCATAAATTTTGAGTTATTGATATTGGACACAATATCTTTTCTTGATCGGGTTAATATCCAATCCCAATGTGCTAAATAAACAATCATTAATAACATTTTAAGTGTTAAAATTGTTAACATTGCATAATATGAACATTGTCATCATAGGTACAGGGTATGTAGGCTTAGTTACTGGAGTAGGGTTGGCAAGTCTAGGTAATACCGTTGATTTTATTGATTTAGATGAAAATAAAATTGAAGATCTCTCTGATAAAAAAATTACTTTTTATGAGCCTGGACTTGAAGAATATTTTAATGATGATCAAACATTCAAAAGAATGTCTTTCTCTTCAGATTATACAAGCATTAAATGGCATAACATTGATATTGTTTTTGTGTGCGTTCAAACACCAAACAATATTGAAACAAATTCTGTAGATACAAATTTTTTAGAATCTGCCATCAAAGAAATAAAAAATGTAAATAATAGTGACTTAGTAATTACTGTAAAATCTACAATTCCTCCATACGAGATAGAAAAGGTATGTGAGAAAGTTGGTATGGATTCAAGCAAATTAACATTCAACCCAGAATTCTTAAGAGAGGGTTCAGCTGTTGAAGATTTCTTCAAGCCAGATAGGATTGTTCTTGGTGGGACTGACAGTGAAAAACTTATCAAATTAAAAGAGCTTTACAGCGGCTTTGACTGCGAGATTATTATTACTGATTCGATTAGCTCTCAATTGATTAAATATCTTTCAAATACTTATCTTCCACTTCGATTATCTTTTGTAAATGAAGCAACAAGGTTAATAGACTATTCTGGAGGAAATTTAGATGATGTTTTAAAAGGTGTTGGTCTAGACAATAGAATTGGACAGCATTATTTTAGACCCTCACCTTCTTGGGGTGGCTCATGTTTTCCAAAAGACCTCATAGAAGTTAATAATTTTTTTGATAATGATAAATTAAATCTTCCAATAATCTCAAATATATTAAATTCAAACGATATTCACGCAAATTGGACTTCAGAAAACATTAAAGAATTGTATGAATCAAAAAAATTAGATGGAGTAGTTCTTATTGGTGCAGCATTTAAAGAAGATACAGATGATTTGCGAAACTCACCTACAACTGAAGTATTAAATATTCTCAAAAGTTCTATTGAAAACGTAATTGTTTTTGATGAAATAATAAATAATGAAGGTATAGTGAAATTTGATTATCTTGAAAGCCTTAAAACTCCTCACCTCTTTGTTCTGATGTATCCTGTAAATGAGTCAACACTCGATAGATTAAATAAAATTATTGAAGATTCTAACTCTATAACTTATATCCCATGGTCGCTATGAATATTGTGATTACTGGCGGATCTGGATTTGTTGGATCTTATTTAAGTGAAAGGCTTATTAATGATGGACACAATCTTATAGTCGTAGACAATCTTTTAACAGGTTCTACAGAAAATATAAGAGATTTAATGGACGATAAAAATTTTTCATTCATCGAACATGATGTTCAGAATCATATTGAAATTGAAAACAAAGTTGACTACGTTTTACATTTTGCAAGCGCAGCATCACCAAAAGCATACACTGAGCATCCCGTTAATACACTTAAAGCAGGAAGCATTGGAACACTCAATACATTAGGTTTAGCAAAAAAACATAATTCCCAATATTTATTAGCTTCAACTTCAGAAGTATATGGAGATCCTTTAATTAGTCCTCAAAATGAAGAGTACTGGGGTAATGTCAATCCTAATGGTGAAAGAAGTATGTATGATGAAGCAAAAAGGTTTGCAGAAGCTGCAGTTGCTACTTACTCAAGGTCATATGATATAAAAGCAAAAATTGTAAGAATCTTCAATACTTATGGACCGAGAATGCAATTAAATGACGGTAGGGTAGTTACCAATTTTATTTTTCAGGCTCTTCAAGATAATAATATTACAATTTACGGAGATGGGTCACAAACAAGAAGCTTTTCATATGTTGAAGATACTGTAGATGGAATAATTTCACTTATGCAATCAAATGAATATGATGTTTTTAACATCGGCAATCCTAATGAAATTACAGTTTTAGAATTAGCTCAAAAGATAATTGAATTAACAAATTCAAAATCAGAAATTGTATTTAAATCTTTACCAAGCGATGATCCAAAACAAAGAAAACCCGACATATCTAAAGCAAAATCTAAACTTGGTTGGGAACCTAAAGTTAATCTAGAAGATGGCTTAATAAAAACTATTGATTGGGTTGAATATAAACTAACTACAGAATAGATTTTATTCTTTCATCAAGAGTTTCGAGTGATTCTATTTTGATTTCATCTTGACTATATTTTATTATTTTAGAAAAATCTTTTTCATTTAATTTTTCAATTGAAGATATAACCTCAGCAAGACCTACTGGGCCATTATTAAATTTGAAGAAATTTACATATTCCTGAGGAAACAATTTATCATAATCGCTATTTCGGTAAAAATTTAAAATTCCACTAACTGTAGTTTCAAGTACACTTTTATCATAATTACCTTCTGAAGTTTGATTGATATGAAAATTTACATTTTCTAAATATTCTTTTAAATTATTGTGAGGCACAACACCCTTAAAAACTACATTATTGAATGATTTATATTTCTGCTTAAGTTGTGATAAATATTTTTTGTCATTACTTGTAGCCGGTCCTCCAATAATGTAAATTATATTTTTTGAGTAGATACTTTTAAGAAACCCATCAATTGACTCTTCGATTTTTTTTGATTTTGAAATTCTACTCAGAATCAAAAAATTAAAATTTTTGAAATCAGGTTTTTTTTCAACAAAATAATTAAAGTTAATTGCCTGTCCTATAACATTAATTTTTTTACTCTTTATTGGAAATGAATTTTCAGTAGAGGTGATTATTTTATCGACTAAATATTTACTTAGATAAAGGGTTATTTTCTTTGATAATTCATTTGGTCCTGGATGTGCATACCACAACACATTTGGCGTCCCTTGCTTTTTAAGCAAATAAAAGGCCAAAATACTTAATAATGGTGACATATGTGACAAACAATAATTATAAGAATTACTTTTTAATTGATCTTTTAAGATTGTAATTACTTTAAAAACTCTAAAGAGTTTGAGTCTTGTATTTTTTACCTCATATACATTTACATTCTCATTTAGTGTCGAAATATCTCCCTTATTTAGTGTAATGACATCAACGTTATCGTAATTAATTGAAAGTGCATTTACCCAAGATATAGCAAATCCTAATGATGTATCTTTGGAATCTGTTGATATATTTAATACGAGAACTTTTTTCATTTATTTTCGTCCTTAAGTAATTTTTCAAAAAGATTTTTATAAAGCTTTAATGTATTTGTAAAGTCGTATTTTTCAAAGACGAAATCTCTACCTTTTTGCCCCTTAATATTTGCTATATCTTTTTGACTAATAATTTCTACAATTTTTGATTTAATACTTTCCTTAGTTACGGGTAAATCTAATACATATCCTATATCTTCATTTTTTAAAATCTCTTTACATTCTCCGACAGGAGTAGACAAAACTGGTATTGCAAAACTCATTGCCTCAAGGAAAGAATGTGGTAATCCCTCATAATTAGATGCTTGGATGTAAATATCACTATTCAAAAAAACATGATTAATATCTTCTCTTTTTAGTTTTCCATGAAAAATAATATTGTTTTTGTTTTTAGAATTCAACGAAATCCTTTTTAGTTTATCTAATTCAGGACCCTCCCCAACAATATTTAAATTAATTAATGGATTGTTCAAATCCGATACAGCTTCAATTATTTTATTTATATTTTTATGTGTGACCAGTCTTGATACAGTAGTTATATTTATTTGATCGTGTTTAAATATTTTTGCACCCTCCACTGGTATATTTACACCATTACTTATGTTCTGAATCTTATTTTTAAACCCTAGATTTAGAATAAAATTTTTTAGGTGATGAGATGGTGTAATTATGATATCAGAATTTTTAATACTGAAGTTTCGAATTTTTTTTTGAAATGCTATTGATATTCCATTATTCTCTTCTTGAAAATCATCAAAGTTTTTAGATGTCTTCAATTTGTTGTAAGCTCTTTCCCAAACAGGGTCACCAACAATTTTTCTGACAACCTTCTTTTTTATAAAGAAATTTGCAATTGTAACCTCAGTGCCAAGTCCGTTTACAAATATTAGATCTTTATTTTTTCCTAATTTATAAATTGTGAAGATTGTTTTTATCCAACGATAGATTATCGGTAAATTTCTATTAATTCTTGTCACAGACAATTTATCTTCTATATTTAAATTTATATGATCAGATAAAGTCAAGATTTCTATTTCGTATTTGAGTTCATCCTGAAAATATTTTGCAATTTTTGGAACAAAAGTTGCAGGTCCGCCAATATCCGGAGGAAATATTCCTACAGTTACTAATACCTTCATAATTTATTTAATTTTGTCTTTTAAATTCGACAATTTCTTTAATCATTGTTTGGATATCGTAACTTGGTCTCATACCAGTCGCTTTAACAATTTTGTCAATATTTGGTGTACGTCTAGTAGGATCTTCAAACTTATCACCAAACACATCTTTATGACTTAAGAATTTGATTTCTGAATTTGAACTCGTTGTGTCAATAATTAATTGTGCCAAATCTTTTATAGATATTTCATTGGTTTGCCCAATATTATAGATTTCTCCATAACTTTCTAATTCAGAAAGTTTAATAAAATAATCAATCACATCTCCAACCCATGTAAATGATCTTGTTTGAGATCCGTCACCGTGGATAATTATATCCTTATTTTGTAATGCAGATTCTATAAATCTTGGTACAACCATTCCATAATCAGAAACCTGATTTGGACCTATTGTATTGAAAAGCCTTACTATTATTGGTTTTAGATTCCCTGCTTCGAATTCTGATAAAGCTAAGAATTCATCAATCATTTTTGAAACAGCGTAAGACCATCTTAATTTTGTAGTAGGTCCGATCAAACTTTTTGTTTCTTCATCCCAACTTTCTTCTTTTGAAGTTCCATAAATCTCCGAAGTCGAAGTTATCAACACCGGAATATTATTTACTTTGCATGCTTCAAAGACAATATGTGTCCCTTGAATATTTGTTAACAAAGAATCACTCAAATTATCCATTATGTATTGAACACCTACTCCAGCTGCTAGATGAAAACAAAAATCATAGCCTTTAAACTTACTATTTAGATCTTCAATATCTTCAAGTTTTGACTCAATTAAATGTACTTTAGAGGAATCATGAAGATTTTCTTTTTTGCCAGTTGAAAAATCATCAATTACTAATATTTCTTCAGCACCATCATCTAGCAATCTTTTTACAAGGTTTGAACCTATAAAACCTGCACCTCCAGTAACGATTATTTTATTCATTGACATATACCAATTCTTTTAGATAATTCTCGTTTTCTTCGTACCATAAAACTGTTTTTTCGATACCTTCTTGTATATGAGTTGTTGGTTTCCAGCCAATAGTTTTTTTTATATTTTCTAGGTTTGGACGAACCACGTCAGGATCTTTATATGCACGTTCTAAGTTTTCAATATTTGCATTTTTTCCTGAAAATTCTTCAATTAAATTTATAACTTCGTTGAGTGAAACTGTAATATTAGAACCAACATTAAATGTATGTGAGTTTTCTAAACCCGACATTCGTCTGAGTGCATCGACAACATCTTTAATATATGTAAAAGATCTTTGCTGTTCTCCATTCCCAAAAACTCTTACTTTTTCTTCATTTATTATCCAATGAATAAATCTTAAAATTGACATATCTGGCCTTCCATATGGTCCATATACTGTAAAAAATCTAGAAATTATTAAGTTTGTATTTGTGTCTTCAAGAATTATTTTTGACAAAGATTCCCCAGATAATTTTGTACTTGCATAAACAGAAGGGGGTTTTATTTTTTCATCTTTCTCTTCAACCATTAAATTTTCACCACTGTCACCATAAATTGATGATGTTGATGCAAGAATTATTTCAGGAATATCTTTTTCTTTACAAAAATTAGCAACATTGGCAGTTGCGTATGTATTGTCCTCTATGTAACTCTGTGGATCTAAAAAACTTTGTCTTACTCCTGCTCTTGCCGCCATATGGTAAATTGTCGATATATCATATTTCTTTATTTCGTTAAGACTATCCTTTTGACTTAAGTTGCTATTAAAAAATGTAAAATTATTATTTTTATCTAATTTTTCAAGTCTTTTTTGCTTTAGCTTGATATCATATGCTGAATTTAAAGAGTCAATACCTATTACTTGTATATCTGTCTCTAATAGAGAATTTGATAGATGAAAACCAATAAAGCCGGAACAGCCTGTAACTACTACTTTTTTATCCACTTAATACATGCTAACAAAACTAATTATTATTCTTTAAAAAGATTTAAATACTATATATAAGTATTTATTGGTTAATATCTTTATTGATGGGGGTTAAAAATAAATAGGCTTAAAAGCTTTTCGCCTTTATATGTTTTATTTTTTATTTCAGTCATTCCTCACTTCGATATTATTCCAGGAATTGTTCATACC
>CABZMN010000003.1 GCA_902526825.1 uncultured Candidatus Actinomarina sp.
TAAGTTTACAAATGATATCCAAGTTGTTTTAAGAGAAATGATGAAAGAATTACTTAATCAAGATGCATATGATCTTCCTGATCCATTAGCGATGTCTGTATTTTTAGATGAAACAATAATCAGCCAGTCAGCAGAAGCAAATGTAAGAGTTGATGTTCGTGATGGAATGACCAGAGGTGGATGTGTAATTGATTATATGAACATTGAGCCTGAAACACATAAGACAAGAATTGTACAAAGGTGTAATCCTGATAAGTTTTTTGAATTATTAAAAAGCAGCTTAGTCTAGTCTGTTACTCTTTTTTATCTTCAGATTCAGTTGAATCTTTGTTTTCATCCTTAAACAATTCTGAAATTGCTCCGATGCTACCTAAGGTTGCAGATAAATCTGCTGGTAAAAATATTTTTGTAGCATTTCCATCAGCAACTTTTTCAAGAGATTCTAGATATTTTATTGCTATCAAATCATTTGATGGATCACCTTCATGAATTGCATTAAAAACTTTTAATATAGCTTCCGCTTCACCTTCTGCTGTAACTACTCTTTCATATTTTTCAGCATCAGCAACTTGTTTTAATGCTTCAGCTTCACCTTGAGCGCTTAGAATTTGGGACTCTCTTTCACCTTCTGCAGTCAAAATTGCAGCTCTTTTTTCACCTTCAGCTTCAGTCACAGCAGCTCTTCTATCCCTCTCAGCTTTCATAACTTTGTTCATTGCATCTTGAACATCTTGAGGTGGATCAATTCTTTGAATTTCTACACGTACAACTCTTGTACCCCACTTATCTGTTGCTTCGTCTAATATCAATTTCAAAGATGTATTAATAGTCTCTCTCGAAGTTAAAGCAGCATCTAATTCAAGATCACCAACCACATTTCTTAGATTGGTTTGTGCTAATTTTGTTGCTGCAGTGATAAAATCTCCAACGTTATATACAAGTTTTTTAGGATCAGTTGGTTCATAATAAATGACCGCATCAACAGTAATTGTTACATTGTCTTTTGTAATAACTTCTTGTGGTGGAACATCGATAACTTGTTCCCTCATGTCTACGATGATTAATTTTTCAATCCCAGGAATTACAATGTTTAGTCCTGCGGTCGCTTCACGATTGTACTTACCAAATCTTTCAACTAATCCTTTTTCAAATGGTCTTAAAATTCTGAATATTCTAAACGCAATAAAGATTAGAAGACCAAATAATATTACGGTTCTCGCAATTGAAAATATAAATTCCATATAACAATTCTATTCATGAAAGGGATATACGCTAATCGAGATTAACTATTTGTTTCTTCTGTGTCTTTTTCTTCTTGTTCGTATCTATTGAGAGCAAGCATAAACATAATAAAAAGTATTAAAGAACCAGCAAAATAAGTAATTGGAATAATTCTAATTTCTAAGGCGTTTAAACCATCAATTGATGATGGAGCTGGACCCCTAGGAGCATAAAGTATAAACAGAAATGAATTAATAACTAGCCATCCAAAAGTTGCCGCTCCAACAACAAGGAAGCCAAGTCTTCTACCTAAGTTTGTTGCATTCAAAATAAAAGTTGATCCAAAAAATGAAAGAACAAAAAAAACGAAAAGAAAAATTCCTGTAAATGTCAAATTAGATGACAAAAGGGTTCTCATTATTTCACGCATCAGGTGTCATTCCTCTCAAATAATCTATAACTAATTCTATATCTGACTGTGGAAGTACCGCACCAAATCCAGGCATTTTTCCTCCACCAACTCCATTGACTCCATAACCTTTACCATTCACAGAACCATTAATAATAAAATCAATAAAGTCTTCTCTTTCTTTAAACTGAATGTTTACTCTTCCACCTTTTAATGCAGGGCCTAAGCCTCCAGAGCCAATTGTTTTTGTATAAGCAGCTCCTGCAGAGTAACCAGCAGTATGACATCTTGCACAATATGCATTAAATATTCCTACTGCTCTTGTTGCTTTGTCATAATCTCCATCAAAAGTTGAATCTGCAATATCTTGGAAGTCAATAAGCCATAATTTTTGTTCATAGGCATTCTCAAGAAATGCTAATCCTTTTTCTGCTTCCTCCATAAATTTGTCATAGCCATCGGTCAGGATTCCTAAATTAATAACGCTCGTTTCAAGATCAGAAAGGTATCCTCTAGCAACTGATGCATCTTTTCTTCCCGGAGTTGATTCTTCTTCATCTGGGTTTAGATTTAAAATTGCAGTACCCAAAATATCTGCAACACTTTCACTGTAAACTGAAATATCTGTTTCTACTGAATCAAAGAGTCCGTCCTCATCTGTATCGATTCCATTTTGTCTTGTTAGAATCGCAGTTACAATTTCAACAGCTTCAATTGCAACAGGTAATCTTTCCGGAGATAACATTATGTTATTGATAAGTTCATTTTGTTTGTTAATCTCACTTTCAACTTGTAAATCAGAATTTTCAATTCGTAACAAAGATGAATTTATATTTTGTTCAATTTGTTGAAGTTCCTCACTTTGTGGAATTTGAAAATAATGCAAATACTCTATCAAGTCGTCAAGCTGTCCATCATTCATTGGACCTCCGCCTTTGAGACCCCAAGCTGGCATAGGTGAGTTTGCTCTACCATATATAAGCCAATACCTAACTTCTTCATCATCATATCTATAAAACACATTGTTTATTGCAGGGGCTACCCATGTAACACTTACACCACTTCTTTTTTCAACATATGAAGCTGCTCCTCCACTACCATCTACTCCATGGCAGTTTCCGCAGCCAAACTCTTCATAAAGATGATGCCCTCTTTCAACTGAAACATCGTCAAACTCTTCTACAAAACTCTCTTGTCGAGCTGGTTCACCGAGATAATAAAGTGGGATCATAATTGTAAGTAACGAAGCTAGCACAACTGCTATTGATAATGTTTTATCAAGATGAGTGGTCTCTAATTCATCATCTGGAAGATATTTTTGTAAATTTTTTGGTACTTTTTTGATTTTTCCTGCACCACGAAAACCAACTGCGGAAAAATAAGCTATTGCTCCAACTACCGCTAAGGCAATTAATGTTATGAAAAATGAGCTGTTCATTTTTATTCTTCAGTCTCTGCAATCGTAATACACGAAAGTCCTTGTGGATATTTCACAGACATACCACCAGCACGTGGAGATTCGATGACTGATCCGGTGTCAATAATTAATTTTCCGCCCGAAACACTTACAATAAATCTATCTAAGTTTCTTGGAGCGGGGCCTGCATAATACTCACCAACCATGTTATATTTCGAACCATGACATGGACATTCAAATCCTTGAGAAGTGTTACACCATGGAACACGACAACCTAAATGAACGCATCTTTGATAAACAGCAACTAAACCTTCTGCAATGGTTCCACTATCAGAAAACTGAGAATTACCATTGTCATCAAATGGTAAGACATAAGCTCTTGCTTCTGGAATGAATGCAGGAATAACTGAACCATCTGATTGAAAAATTTGGTTTTTAAGATCATCAACTCTTCCAGCATCTATTTTTGATCCAAAACCTCCGGAAACTTTTGGATAAAAGAATCCAAGCCAAGAAATTAATTGGATACCAGCAAATGCTCCAAACGTGATTCCAAGAGCTTTACCCAAAAATTGTCTACGAGTCATCCCAGCTTCTTCCTCTGAAATTTCTTCATAAATAATTTCTTCTTTTATTGCAATGGATCCATCGGTTTGAATTTCTTCTTCCTCTTGTTCATCATCTTCAGATACATTTTCTTCTTCGAAATCTGGTTCATCTGGCGCTAAAAAATTAGTTTGAGATTTATCAACTTTTAATGCTTTTTTATCTAAATTCTTTTTCCAATTTAATCTTTTTGTTACAGCCTTTGGGGTTCTTCCAGTTACTACAGCTGCAATTCCGATTACACCAAATATACCAATAAATGCAATTGCAATAAATGAAAGCTCAACAAGAGTCATTCGAAATGGACCCAGTCAAGTAAGTCATCGAACCATACACCATCAATCCATGGATACGTCCAGTTCCAACCTGGGCCTCTAAATAAAATACCAATAAGACTTAATGTTCCAGCACCTGCCAGAAAAAAGGTCCACAACATTATTGCATATTTTCTTTTTGAAGGGTTATTTTCTTTATTTCGATCAATATATGGAATTGCCATAAATGCTGCAACACCAATTATAAGAGGAATCATTACACCTGCTATCTGTGGATCCCAATAGGAAAGTAATTCTTGTAGTCCTAAAAAGTACCATGGTGCTTTTGCAGGGTTTGGTGTAATATTTGGATTTGCTTCTTCTAATAAAGGTGCTTGCAGAATTGCACTTATAAAAATCAAAAATGCTGTCATTGCCATTAATGAAATAAACTCTGGCAACATTAAATGAGGCCACGTGTTTACTTTATCAACTGGTTCTGAAGTTGGTTTTTGTATTGGCTTTGCTTTGACTACTGTAAGCAACCTTTGTGTTACTTTTGTCTCAGGAGCAAAATCTACTTCAGTAGGAACTTGTCCGTTTGATTTTTCAGCCGCTGGTGCTGGTGTTTCTTTGACTGCAGCCGCTGGTGCTGGTGTTTCTTTGACTTCTACTTCAATTGGGGTAACTTCAATTACATCTGGTTCTTTCTCAATTTTGGTAGGCTCTGCTTCACCTCTCATTTCAGCCAGTGCTTGTTCAACTGAGATACCTAAGGCCTTAGCTCTTGCTTCAGCAGTTTTTAATAATAAATGTTCTGGAATATCAACCATATATATCTATAGAGGACCTGAGATCCCTCCATCCTTTCTTACTCGCCAGAAATGAATTGCCATAAAAATAACAATGATGAAAGGAAGAAATAGAACATGTAAAACATAAAATCTAAGAAGTGTTGCTTCAGTAGCCTCTAGTCCTGCAAATAACGCAAACTTAACTTGAGCACCAAAAACAGGAGTGTAGCCTGCCATATTTCCACCCACTGTCACAGCCCAGATTGCTAACTGATCCCATGGAAGTAAATACCCAGTGAATGAAAGTAAGAGTGTAAGAATTAATAATATAACTCCAATCACCCAGTTGAATTCTCTAGGTGCTTTGTACGCTCCATGGTAAAAAACTCGAGACATATGAAGAAATACAACTAATACCATTATGTGTGCAGCCCACCTATGCATATTTCTAACAAGTGATCCAAATGCAATACTTGTCTGCAAAGATTGGATATCAACATACGCCATCTCTGTAGGCCTAAAGTAAAACATTAGCCAAATACCAGTTATGGTCAAAACAATAAAAGTAAAGAAACTTAATCCTCCAAGACAAAGGGTGTATGACAGCCTCACGCCATGTCTTTTTACTTTTACTGGGTGAAGGTGGTACAAAACATTGTTCATAACAACATATGATCTGTTTCTTGGGCTATCAGAATAACCTTTTCTAAATGGAGAACCAGGTCTAAAAATACTTCCCCAAAGCGTGCTTTCCTTAAGAGAATCACCAAGACCAGCACTTATGTCTTTTAATCTATCTTTAAATTTAATTTTTTCGTTTTTCATTAAAGTCTTCCATATATATATCCATGACGATCACTTCTTTCTCCAGAGTCCTCATCCCATGGAGATTCATAAATACCATTATTTATCGCGGCATCTGCAAGAGAGCCTGCAAACTTTCCAAGTGATATAACTCCAGTTGGACATCTGTCTACACACAACGCACATCTAGTACATGCATCTTCATCAACAACAAAGAATCCTGTTTCATTATCTTCCATGCTTGGGGCTTCTACGTTTATAGAATCTTCGATAGCATCAGTAGATAGATAATGTATGCATTTCCATGGACAAATGTCGACACACCCTTCACATAAAATACATTCTGCTTCATCAATATGTAAAAATTGTTTAGGTCTTACTCTTGAAGAAACTTTTTCGGCATCAACCATTGCCAGGTTGTATTTGTTTTCAAATTCAGGCATTTCAATAAGTACTTCTGATTTAGCCATCGGCACCCACCTTTATAACTTCTTTTCCATAGTCTGAAACTCTTGTTTTTCCTCTTTCTTTTGCTTCATTGATATCTTGAATCAAATATCCTACTACAAATGCTGTAACTAAGGCTCCTGTTGATATACCCAGTTGAATAATATCTTTTAAAGCACCAAGGCTCATTCCTATTTCGTTACCTAAAAATAATATTGGAGGAAAGTTAATAAACTCTCTTTGGTTTGTCCACTCAAGTGGTCCTTGAGATAGGTTTAGCCACTCTGAAGGCAATACGCCAAATATAAGAGCAAATTGTATCCAACTAAGAAATGCCAGATATGTTGCTCTAGCCCAAGTTAATTCAGATTCTTGCCATGCAAGCATTGCCATTCCGATCAATAGAAATTGTCCTGCGCCAAAAGCTATGAGTTGCCCAATGGTTTGCATGAGCCAGCCCCTAGGCATCCAGTTAAAATAATCGATTACTTGGCCTTCAGGAAATCCAGCAAAATGAGCAATTATCACACCTATTGTTATGCCACCAACACCGGCAAAAATCAGTGCCACTCCGATTTTGTATCGATTTATAAATATAAAATTTAACAAGTTTCCCTCAACACGTTATTTACTCAAAACCTTCAGTATCTATTCTATCAAGGATTACCTAGATATTATAAATTTTATAACCCAACTTTTTCGAAAAATTACTAATTTTATTGGAGTAATTTCTATGGTTTAATAGTAAAGTCAAATTGAGTACTTACTATTTAAATTAATGAGAATAAAAATTTTTCCAAAAAATGAACAGGTGTTTTCAAAATTTTTTATTGTTTTAACTCCTCTTTTCTTACTTCTTTTAGGAACTATTGCATTAACAAAAGAGGCTTATTTCATTTTTGCAGCAATACTCCCTCAAAATAGTTTTCTCAATAGTGGATATTTAGAAAAACTAAATAACCATATAACTTACAATTTGATGCTTTCATTTTTAATTGTGTTTTTGACTGTTTACTTATTACCAAAAACACTTGGAAGAAAATTATTAATATTCCCAATTTTTTTTCTAACTTCATTAGGAATTATTGGCTTGGAGTCACTCGATCTATTATTAGGAGTATTATTTCCCAATAGTTTTTTGTTCTTTGGGAATACTAGTTATACATTAATTTTTAAAATCTTAATATTTTTTGCCTTTGTTGGACTCATTATATTAAATATATTGGCAAAAAAAGAAGCTTCTCTATTTGTAAGTTCCCAATATCTTTTTGGTGCAAGTATTTTTTATCTGATATCACTTTTAATTTACAGAGCTGATTTTGTGGTATTTAGTGATAATTTTTTCATTAATTCAATGTATATTTCAACACATATATATGTTGGTTATTCGTTCGTATTTCTATCATTACTTCATTTCATGATTACAAAAGCTATAAATGCTACTTTGTATAGTAAAACATTGGGATCCATAGGTTTTTGGGGATTCTTATTTCTCCTTCCTTGGTCAAATTTTAAATTTTATTTTGGTTCTGTATTGCCAAGTTGGATCGAAAATATATCCCTTTACTTATCTATAAGTTTGTCACTCCCACTGCTTGCTATAGTTGTAAATTTCTTTAGAACGGTTTCAACAAGAATTGAAGAAAATAAAGTAATTTATAGTCTTATAAGCTTCTCGTTTGGAATATTTGTTATAACAAATATCTTTCAAATTGTGTCATCGCTCTCAAATATCATTCCCATATTGAGTCTTACAAATTTTGAGATGGCAATAAGATATGGATATGTTTTCAGTGCAATATTAATTACTATCTCATTTGTTTATTATCTGATTCCTAAAATCTTTGGAAGAGAAGTCAAATTTTCAAGGCTTGAATCTTTAACCAGTTTTCTATTAAAACTTGTGGTGTCTTTAACATTATTTTCTAATGCTTTAATAGGAGTTATTTCCGGTTACTCATGGAATGCTGGTGCCAATGCAGGAAACCCAACAATCTATGGTGAAGGGTTCGGTTTGTTGTGGTCACTAATCAGTACTCCTATAACACTAAATATGTTCTTGTCTTTGACATTAATTCTGCCATTTCTGTTGTTTTTCATTTCAGTCGTCAAGGCTGTAGTAAATGGAGAAATTACAGAAGCAGAAACAATTGAACTTACTGAAGAGGAGCTTCCAGTATGAGTGAACTCTTAAGTAAAGTTGCTGAATTATTAAATGCACCAGAGTCGTTGGTGCAACGATCTGCTGAAGCTAGAGCTGAAGCTTCTGGAAGAACTGTAGATGAAGTTTTACAATCATGGGCTGGAGGAGAAAGTGTAGCATCTGTTGAAAAACCTGCTGAAGAAGCACCGCCCGCTGAAGAACCTACTCCACCCGCAGAGGAACCTGTAACAACATCTGATGATGAAAAAGAAGAAGAGGAGTCAACAGAAGAAGAGGAGTCAACAGAAGATTTAGCAATTGTAGTTGAAGAAACTATTTCTGAAATGTCTGCAGAGGTTTTAATAGAAGAAGAAAACATTGAAATAAAGAAAGAAAGCTCTCTAGGTTTTATTGCTGGTGTGGTTGGAGTAGTTATATTTACATACCTATTTGCTTTTTCAATACCAAAACAACAAAGTGAAGAGGTGGTCTTACAATCATTAAATAATTCTGTTCGGGTAAGTGAAGAAATATTAGAAGGAGCAATTGTCTATAACCAATTAAATTGTCAGTCATGTCATACACAGAATGTAAGAATTCTCATACCTGATTCACAAAATGGAAAAATATTAAAAAATAGATTTGCTAATAAAAACCTAATTCAAAATACAGGTCTTTTGAGGTTAGCTCCTGATTTATCAACTCTTGGAACAAGAGAACCAACAAACGATGCAGAATGGCTAAAAGAATATTTAATTGATCCATCTTCTGTAAAGGAAGATATACCTCATCCATCAGTTAATTTCCTGAGTAATCAAGATTTAGATTATTTAATAACTTATTTATTATCTTTAGGAAGTACAAATGAGTGAACTCTTAAGTAAAGTTGCTGAATTATTAAATGCACCAGAGTCGTTGGTGCAACGATCTGCTGAAGCTAGAGCTGAAGCTTCTGGAAGAACTGTAGATGAAGTTTTACAATCATGGGCTGGAGGAGAAAGTGTAGCATCTGTTGAAAAACCTGCTGAAGAAGCACCGCCCGCTGAAGAAGCACCGCCCGCTGAAGAACCAACGCCACCTGTTGAAGACAAAGCTGATTTAGAAGAACCCAAAGAAGAGTCAGCAGAAATTGTAAAAGATGAAAAGGAAAGTTCATCTGTAGTATCTTCTCAAACAAATATTAAAAAAGTTATACAAAAAGTATCCTTCGCAAATAAGACATTGGATATAAAGGTAAATGCTGAAACATCTTTACCAAGATGGCTAAATTTTAGTTTTGTACTTATTCCCCTCTTTATTGTTATTGGGATAGTCAATACATCATCCACACAAGAATGTGGGGAGAATGGAATTTTAGATGTTGATCGAAAAACTCAATTAACTGTGAACTGTGATGGATCAGCATTTGAAGGAAAAGGTGTTGGATCTGCAAGCTCAATAAATTATATTGCCCTTGGACAACAAGTCTATTCTGGCGCTGCTGCATGTGCTGGTTGTCATGGAGTAAATGGTGGTGGAGGGGTAGGTCCTGCATTTACTGGTGGAGAGCTTTATACCACTTTTCCAACTTGTAGCGATCATGCTTTGTGGATTGAACTAGGATCTGCAGGTTGGCAGGCTGAAATCGGACCCGCGTATGGAGCAGAGAATAAAGTATCAATCGGTGGAATGCCTGGATTTGCAGGAAAACTTACTGAAGATGAGATTTACGCGGTTGTGGTTTTTGAGAGAGTTGTATTTGGTGGCGGAAACACTGACGAAGTACTCGAAGACTGTGGACTTTTAGAAACAGATGAGGAAATCACTACAGAAGCTATTGAGCCAACTGGTTAATTCAATAAAATAAATTTGGAATAGTTTTAATATTTCGTCTTATTTTGAAGGAGCAAATCCTAACAATCTATTTGAAAATTTAAATTCTCCAACCCAAAGATGAAATCCATCCCAGTGAACAGTTGAAGCCATTTTTGTTCCAGTGTTTGTTTTGTTGGTTGTTCCACCAAATGACATTGTTGGGGATGATCCATTTAGAGCATCCTGAACACTTGACCAACCCACAACTTTATTACTTCCCTGTAAGGCAATAAAAAATCCTTTCTCATTAATACTTACTCCTTGAGGAAAATCGTCGTTACCAGGTACTGGCAACATAATCCCGGAATCTAAATTAGTTAGATTAATTACATGAACTGGACTACCTGCACCTGGATAAGCAGAAACAACAAGCCATTCTTCATTCATATCTATTCTTCCAACGCCAACAGGATTTTGGATAATATAGTCTGGTTCATCATTTAATCCTGGTATTCCTTTCCAAATATAGATATTTTTATTATCAGTTTCCCCTAAGGCAAAAAATTCTCCATTATATGCAACACCTCTCAAAGATGAAAAATTAATAGAACCAATTGATGATGTATTCATATCAAATGAATAATTACCTGAATTTAGATTATTTTCAAAATCAAACCAACCAAAGACTTTTTTTCCTGCAGCTAGAAATAAAGATTTACTATTGAAAGTATTATCCCAGGGACCTTCCTCAAACCTTCTGAAGACAATGTCTGGTTTTGCACCAGTAGATCCTGGTATTTTTTTCCATACAGACAATGACCTATCAAAGTCCGAGCTTACAACAAATATATTTTCATCAGATTCAATTACAGGATTTTGGATAATGAAATCTTCTTCTAACAAAGTAAGACTTTCAGTATTATCAGTTAGTAATGACCAATTTGGCTTAGTTGATGGAGATGAAGGTAAAGAATCAAAAACAGAAATTCTATTTCCATTATATTCGGCAATAAAAAGCTTATTTCCTGCAACTGTCGCCCCTCCATCATCACCTCCCATCCATCTTGGACCTTGACCTGGTTCAGCTAATTTAACATTTGATTTTAATTCTGATGTTGATGTATAAAGATTGTCCCAAAAGTAGAGCGACTCACCTCCAGCAGGTATTGAATATATTTTATTTTCATGAATAATTCCTGAAATCCAATTGTCCACACAAGCATCTGGATCTCGTGATTCAGTTGGCCATGAGGTAAAAACATGTGTTGACCTGTTTCCATTAACTCCTACACATTCGCCATTAGCATTTTCATCTCCAATCATTATGTAATCTCCATTAGATAATATTGATCTTGGTGTGCCTATCTGATTCGATGTTATTACAACATCTGGTGGTGTGTTTGAACCAGGGAAACTGTTCCAAATTAATATTGTTCCAGAAACAGTAGCAGTTACGATAGTTTTGTTACCATCTGACCAGACTCCCCAAGGCCAAGAATTATTCATGCTTACATAATTTGTTATTGGTATTGCATAATCTGCAGTTTGACCAGATGTTTGTGGAAAATTTGTCCAAACAAGAACTCTATCGTTATCTGAATCAGCAACCAATAATTTAGCATCTGGAGTGATAATAACCTGTCCTGGAAAATTAAGTTCATCTAGTCCGTTTCCAGAATTGTGTGTATCAAAGTTTTTTTGACCAATCACGATATCTGGAGCTGTTGTTTGATTGGGAATTGAATTCCAAATTAGGATTCTATTATTAAATCTATCTGTAACTGCAAGTTTTTCGCCATTTGAAGATACTGAGACGGGATGGTTTATTTTGAGCTTTCCACCAGAATCATTTAAACCGAAACCAGATAGTAAAATATCTGCTTTTTCGTTTAAACCAAATGATGAATAACTGTTCAATGTAGCAGCATTATATTGTGGTGAATATGAAAATATGTTCAAATCGTACCAAGAGTTTCTACTCTGACCTTCATCTACATTATTTTCATTACTTTTTTTATTATCATTTTTTTGATTAGTTTCCGGATTTTCTCGACACTCAATGACTACACCTGCTTCAAAATCATCAGGATTTAAATCCTCAACAACTTTTTTATATATGTCCCCTCCAAATGCATTGCTTATACACTCTAAAATTGCCTCATCAGCTGCATTGATTATTCCAATTGCTTTTTCTATTTTTTTACCAGAGTCTTCATTAGGCTGCTGGCTTTGAGGAGGTTCTTGCTGCCGTGGTTGTCCATCAGGTGGCTCTCCTGGTTGCTGTGGTTGGTTAGGTTCCTGTTTTTGAGAAGATTCTTGCTGCTGTGGCTGGGTAGGTTCCTGTTCTTTTGAAGTAACATTTTCAGAAGTATTTATATCCTCATTTTGTAAATTTTGATTTATTTGATTTTCATCGGTAGTTATTTGTGAGGAGTCTTCGCCACCACAAATAGAGAAAACCATAAAAATAAGTGTCAAAAGTATGTATTTTTTCATATTTCTTCCTACACCTTTTACCTTAATTGGAAGAAATAATTGGTTCAAACTTAAATTTTCAGGTTGATTGTTATAATATTCAAACTATTATTTTTTTATGTTACCTGCAATATATATTCATATATTTTTAATCGCTTTTAGCATTGTTCTCTTTTACGTTGTTTTATAAATTATGGCAAAAAAGAAGCGAGAGAAAAAAGTTGTTGGCTGGAAAGAACAAGTTGCTTTACCTGATTTAAAAATAAAAAGTGTAATTGCAAAAATTGATACTGGAGCAAATGTAGCAACAATTGATGCTGCTGATATTAAGTTTGTTACGAGAAAAGATGTAAAGTACGTAAAATTTACAGTTAAAAAAAGAAACAACACCATTAGAAAAACTTCCGCTCCCCTCGCAGGATTTAAAAGAATAAGAAGTTCCAATGGAGATGTTGAAAAAAGACCGTTTATAAAAACTGATATTTTAATGGATGGAATTACCAAAAATATTGAATTGACTCTTACTGACAGAGGCCCCATGGATTACACAATGTTAATTGGAAGAAAAGCTTTGGGAAGAAGATGGATTGTAAATCCATCAATTAGCTTTATGACAAAACCCAAAGGAATTAAAAAATGAAAATAGGAATCTTATCACAAGACATAAGGCTATATTCAACAAAACGCCTTTACGATACGGCAATTAAGAGAGGTCATGATACTGAGGTTGTAAGTTATTTAAGATGTTACATGAATATTGCAAAAGCAAAACCAAGAATATTCTCTGCTGGTCGTGAATTAAATTATGATTCTGTAATACCAAGAATTGCTGCAACGTGGACATTTTATGGTGCGGCTGTTGTAAGACAGTTTGAATTAATGGGTTCTGTTTCAGCTAACTCATCAGCAGGAATTAGTAGATCTAGAGATAAATTAAGAGCTTTACAGCTAATTGGAAATACAGGTGTAGAGATGCCAATAACCGGTTATGTTCATTTTTCAAGAGACGTTGAAGCTGTATTAAAAAGTGTAGGGGAACCACCATTTGTTATTAAGTTACTTGAGGGAACTCAAGGTAGAGGTGTTGTCTTAACTGAAACAATGGATGCTGCAATAAGTGTAATTGAGACAATGAAAAAAATCGATGCAAACATTCTTGTTCAGGAGTTTATAAGTGAGTCTAAAGGTGAAGATATAAGAGCAATCGTTGTGGGAGATAAAGTAGTTGCCTCAATGAAAAGAATTGCAAAACCTGGAGAATTTAGATCAAATGTACACTTAGGAGGAAGAGTTGAAAATTATGATATATCTCCTGAAGAGGAAGAAAGTGCAGTTAAAGCAGCAAAGATTCTTAAACTAGATGTTGCAGGAGTTGATCTAATTCAATCAAATAGAGGTCCTTTAGTGCTCGAAGTAAATTCCTCTCCCGGATTAGAAGGAATCGAAACAGCAACAGATATTGATGTTGCAGACGAAATTATTTCATTTTTAGAAGATAAAGTAGAAAACACTGATAAAGCAAAGCCTATAGATATATAGTTTTTTTAAATATCCATATTCAATAAGATTTTAAGAATATTGTATTTTAGAAAATTTTTCACAATATTAAATTGACTCAAGATTCCCTCATCTAAAACTTTTTTACCATATAAAACCACGGGTACTCTCAAAAAAAATTCTTCATAACCATCATCAACATCAACTTTTTGAATAGTAAAAAGGTTATTTAAATAACCAAGACTCTTTAAACCTTTGTCACATAACTCACAATGTTCGGTAACAACAATACGTAAAGTGGGCATATCTCTAATATAGTCAAATGAGACCTTGGACATTAATATTTATAGTTTTGTTAGCTGTAATTATTTTTGTCTCAGGTGCAATTGTCTTAAATATTATTTCTTGATATCTATTTTTTCGCCATCAACAATACTTATTATTTTTGAAGCATTATTATTTTTTGCAAAAATTGAAATCATACCCCACGAATCAGTGATTAACCCTACTTGATTTACTCCATCACTTTGATATGTTTCAGACCAGGTCATTTTAATTTCTTGATTTTGAATAATAACACTTAAGACATCTCCAATACTTTTTCCTAGATCAGTTAATTCATCCGGTGAAATGTTAGTCTGACAATTACCGTAATGATCCACCCATAGAACTTCACCCTTTACTTCATCATCTTTCTTTTCTGTTAATGGAATCAAATATTGTTGAAGATTCATTAGATCAACTTCCTCACCACAATCTTTGATATCAAGTTGACCTGAGGCAATACCAGCTGCAAAAGTAGAAAATACATCTCTAGCATGAAAGGTGTTCCCATCACTGGGGATAATCCAATTTTCATTTTCAAGGAGATAGGCTCTTTTTGCTCCTCCGACAGTTGCACATGCAAGATTTAGTAATCCATTATCAGGTCCTATCATCACTCCCCAATCAGTTTCAATAGCAACAGGTTTTCTTTCCGTCCCCACGCCTGGATCAACTACTGCTAAAAGAACACCTTGTGGAATGTACTGAATAGCCCTCATCAATAACAAACTTCCATACTTTATGTTTTGTGCAGGAATACCATGAGAAATGTCGTTAATTTTTAAATCAGAATCGATTCTATTGATTACACCTTTTACAACACCAACAGAACCATCTGATAAACCAAAATCAGATGCAAACGATATGATTTTTTTCATTATTTAATTATAAGTAATCTACTGAACTTAATAAATACTTATATATTTTACGAAGATTAATCAAGTAGTGTATTCTGAAATAATATTAACAATGAAAAAAGCACTAATAGTCATATTGTTACTTGTACTTGTAGGGGGATATTTCTTTGCTGGTTACAGCGTTTATACTCAAGCTACTTTAGTTGAATGTGCAGTGCCTGAAGTAGATAAAAACAATAGACCAGATAATTTTTCTCTTTCCGATAAAGATGTTTATTGGGATCCTTCAGAATATTTTGTTAATGATTACGAGGTTGTAAATATTGAACTTTCAGATGAAAATATCACCTTAAATTCTTGGTGGTTAGATGCGCAAAACAACAATGGCCCTACAATTTTAGTTCTGCATGGACTAGGTAGCGGTAAACACTCTCCAGATATGTTGCTGACTGCAGGAATGCTTTACAAAAATGGATTTAATGTTCTTGCTATCGATTTTAGAGACCATGGAGAAAGCACTTGTGAAGACGGATTCCATTCAGCTGGACAAAAAGAATCTGATGATGTTGTTGCCTCTTTAGATTGGATAGTAAATGAAAAAGGTATTGCAGAAGATAACATTGGAATTTATGGCTCATCTTTGGGTGCATTAGTAGGTTTATTAACTCCCTCAAAATCAAACAATTTCTCAGCACTTGCTGTGTTGGATGCTCCTTTTGATTTTGAAACTCTAGTGAGAGAAGAGTTAATCTACCAAGGATTTTCAGAGTTGTTGTGGACACCTCTTTATCATTATGTTTTAATCTTCGAGGGTATAAATTTATTAGCAAATAACCCAGAAGACTCTTTGAAAGCAGGAAATAAACAACCAATATTAATATTTAATGGTATGGATAACGATAGAGTTCTTCCACACCATACTAATGATTTAATTGATTCAGCAACTGAAATTGGAATCGAATTAGAAATTAATCGTTATGAAGAACTTGGTCATACTAGGGTACTATATGATTATCCTAAAGAATTTTCAATAAAGCTTGTACAGTTCTTTTCGAAACATCTTAACTAATGAAAAAAGTAATAACCGGTATAGGTATTTTGGTATTAACAGGGATTTTAGGTGGTGGATGGTTTTTTTCTGGTGTTACTTATGAAGTTGGTTTAAATCCTGAATTTGAAAACACAAGTGAAATAGGAGTCGCAGAAGATAGAGTAACAATTGAGAATATCTCGCAGGGAATGATCTCACTCAATGTCGAAGAGGAAATGTGGGGTGTCATGTTAGAAGATGGGGTTTATGGTGTTCTTGGAGCAAATGGAAGTGCGGTAGTAGACAAAATTATTTCTCTCGAAGGCGACATAATTACAAGAGAAATTCTACAACTTAACGGAAAATTAGAAGTTGGTGAAAGAGTTGCATCTTCCGCACTACTAAAAATTGATGATGGAGTTTATAGCATTCTTGGAACAGATGATTATGAAGGAATTGATGAGAGTGGAAAGTATACTCCTAAATCAGTTTCAAACACTGACTATGAATATATTGAGTATGAATCAGATCTTGGAATGTTTCCAGCCTATTTAACCTCTAAAGGAGATACCGGAGTTGTTATATTTGTTCATGGTTTTAGAGGAGCGTTTGAGAGAGACTTTACAGCGATGCTTCGTGCTCCTGATTTTGAAAGTCTTGGTTTTAGATCAATGATTATATCTTATAGAAATGATGCTAATGCTCCAAAAGATCCCTCAGGTTTATATCAATATGGAGTCACTGAATGGATAGACCTTGATAATGCCATTAAATATGTTGAAGAAAATATTAATCCCGAAAAAATAGTGTTGTGGGGAACAAGTGGTGGTGGCGGACCGGTAACAAGTTGGCTCCAAAATAATCCCAATTCAGATAGAGTAGATGGAATTATCTTTGAAGCTCCTGTTATAAGTTTTTGGGAAAGTGTTGAAGTTAATGGAAAAGCTAGATATCCATTCATTCCAGAATTATTTTTTCCTTATATAAAACTTTTCACTGAGATTAGGTATGGTGTAGATTTTGACACCATGGATTTTAGAGATGCATTAGTTAAATCAGAGGTTCCTGTTCTACTTTTTCACGGAGATGATGATGAATGGGTACCAGTAGATATGTCAGATTACATTGCTGCAAACAGAAGAACAAATTTTACTTATATAAGAATGTCTAACGTCGGTCATGTAACATCATGGAATGCTGATCCAGTCAGATATATTTTTGAGATTAAAAAATTTCTTGAATCTTTAGACTAAACTTTCATATATTTTATTTAAATTTTTTGAAGTAATCTTCCAATCGAATTGTCTTGATTTCTCTATACAAGTTGATTCTATTTCTTTAAATTTATTCTTATCATTAAGTAAATTGTTTACAAAATTATTTACATTTCCATTTAATAAATTTTCTGATAAATATCCATTTTTGTTATTTTCAATAACTTCCATCAATGATCCATTATTTACCGATAGTACAGGAACGCCCATCGAGTTAGCTTCAATTGCAACTAGTCCAAAAGTCTCAAATTGTGATGTATGTATTAATAATTTTGCTTTATTAAGTAACTCTATAATTTCTTCTTGAGAAAGGCTGTTTAAAAACTCAATATGTTTTTCTAATTTAAAATTTATTACGCTTTTTTTTAGTTTTTCAAAATATTCATTTCCTGTTTTTCCACTTGGACCACCAATAAAATAACATTTAAAATTATTTTCAATCTTTCTAAAACTATTCAGAAATTCTAGAGTTTTTAGTTGCCCTTTTTGTTCTTGTATTCTTCCAATAGATAAAAAAATATTTTCTTTTTCAACAGATAAATCAGGAGAAAATATTTTTTTATCAACTCCTGGAACAATTTTTTTGATTTTATTTTCGTCAACTTTGTATGTTTCAGTGATCAACATATTTTCAAATTCTGAAGAAACAGTAACTAAATCAGATGAGGTCATTACAATTTTTTCACAATCAACTCTTTCTTTGTTGTAACCATCTAGAAAAACTCCCAAACTATGTGATGTAAAAATAAAAGGTATATTTAATTCATTTGAAATCTCTTTTGCAACAAGACCTGATAACCAATAGTGTGCATGAATTATGTCAAAGCTTTTTAGGTCTAATGATTCTTCAAGTTTATTTTTGAATTCTTGCAAGTACACTTCTTTGTCTTCGACATTAAGTTCAGGTTCAAATATGTTCAATGAAATAAATTCAAGATTGTTATCTTTGAAACTTTCTGCTTTTTCACCTGTTACAACAGCTACATTGTGGTTGTATGATAAATGTCTTGAAATTTGCTGAACATAAATACTCATACCTCCGCCATCATTCTTTCCTACTTCATTGAAAGGAGAGGTGTGAAATGCAATCTGAAGAATATTCATACTTTAATTTTTAGATCATATAGTTGATGTACTTGTCCACCAAAATTAAATTTATATTTTTCTTCACCCTTTAAATAATCAAAATATCTTTTTTTATTATTTATACTATTTTGTAATAACTGATCATTTAAGTAAGTCCCCGTATTAAATTCTTCTAAACTATGATCTCTGCATGAGTTATAGAGATAATCCACGATTTCTGACTCGTATACAAAAGCTGAGGAAATCATAGAATCGTTGTAATTAATATAATAAATGTACCAATTTTCATGTTCGATTAATGATCTATAGAAATCCACAACTGTTTCAGTCATATACTTACCCTTTTCACCCTTCGACTTCTTGTGTAATTTGACAAATTCATCAAAAATATCACTATTTTTACTTTTTTCAAATAAAATATCTCCGAATTTATCAACAAATATTCTTTTTTTTCTCTTAAGCTCATGTCTATTTTTTTTAGATAGAGCACTTAGGTATGACTCATAGCTGTCGGGGAGCTCAAGATATACAGATATGTCACTTTTGACAATTTCAATCGAACTGAAAGTGTTTTGGTTTAAAAATTGAGAAATCTGAAAATAACTAAGGGAGTCAAAATGAAAATTCTCAATTTTCAAGTCCTTAATTTGATCTTCAGAAAAGTATGGAGTTATACGATAGTCAGTAAATTCTCTACTAATTTGAAATTTAAGAGTGTTTGAGTCTAATTTGTAGTAGTCAAAAATAGCTTCAGATCCTAAGTTGTTTAATTTTGCACCAGATTCTGTAAATCTGATATCAATAAACGGAGAATTTGCTACTAAATCTTTAACCACAGATTCTAGAATAATCCATTAATGAGATTTAATACATCTACAAAATACAATGCAAATAGAAATGAAACCAAGTAATCAAAAAGATATATTTGTGTTGTAAGGTTTGAAAAATATTTGTACTCTTTTCTATTTCTTTGGAAAAGAAAGTTCATTATCACTGTAATGATTGACACTAGTCCAGCTGCAATCAAAACATATTGAATAGTAAAACCAAATAACAAACTGACTGTAGTGATCACAAAAAATGAAGCGAAAAAGTTAAAGAAATATTGATAATTACTGAATTGTATATTGAAAAAGGTTGCCAATGTTTTTATAAAGAAAAGTATTAAAAACAAAAATGTTAAAAAATCCAAATTTTCACTAAACATTTTTGAAACAAAAAAAGAAACTAAGAAAAAGGAAATAAATGTTATTAAATAAACATTGCCAAACGTTGATATGTTAACGTCCTTAAATGTAAGATAAAAAATACCTATCAAAATTGATATGAAAAATATCATATTTTTTATTTCACTAATCTCAAAAAATATTGTTAAAACTGGCGAAAAAGAAGTAATGAGTAATAGAAGAATTAGTATAAATTCATTATTGGTTGTCCTAAGTTCACATGTAAGAAGTTCTAATTGCCAGGCTAGAATTAACCCAACAAAACAAGAGATTATCAGGTTTTCATTATTTAAAAAAATTGTAATAAAAATTCCAAAAGTAAGTACTGTCTGGATGTATCTAAGTTGAGTTTGTAACATTATCCTCGCGAAAATTTTACCTATATATGCTTGATAATTAAAGCGATTTGTATATAATTAAACAACACTATATTTAGTGTCTAAAACAGTGGCATATACTACATTTAGCTATTTAAAGGAGACATTGTGGCAAAGAATACAGGGCTTAAGATAGATAGGAAGTACACATCACCTGGCGATCCTTATAAAGATATAGTTTGGGAAAAAAGAAGTTCTAAGATAACGAATCCGGATGGTTCTACTGTATTCGAGATGAACGACGTCGAAATACCTTCAACTTGGTCTCAAGTGGCAACTGACATTATGGTTTCAAAATATTTCAGAAAAGCTGGTGTTCCTCAGACTGATGAAAAAGGTAACGTTATAAAAGACGAAAATGGTGAAGTAGTTTTAGGTCCTGAAACATCCTCAAAACAAGTATTTAATCGTTTGGCAGAGACATGGAGACATTGGGGAGAAAAAACAGGATATTTTTCATCAGAAAAAGATGCTCAGGCTTTCGAAGATGAATTAAAGTACATGCTAGCTACTCAGATGGCTGCACCGAACAGTCCTCAGTGGTTCAATACAGGTTTAAATTACAAATACGGTTTAACTGGAAAAGAACAAGGATTTTGGTATGTTGATCCAAAAACCGGTGAACTAACTCCTGGAGAAGACTCTTATTCAAGACCTCAACCACATGCATGCTTTATTCAATCTATTGATGATGATCTTGTTAATGAAGGTGGAATTATGGACCTCTGGGTAAAAGAAGCAAGGTTGTTTAAATTTGGATCTGGGACAGGTACAAACTTTTCGAACTTGAGAGGAGAGGGAGAAAACCTTTCTGGTGGAGGTGTTTCATCAGGTGTAATGTCATTTCTTAAAATTGGTGACAGAGCAGCGGGAGCCATTAAATCAGGTGGAACAACAAGAAGAGCTGCAAAAATGGTCATTCTTGACCTTGATCACCCAGATATTGAGGATTTTATAGAGTGGAAAGCTATCGAGGAAGATAAGGCAAGAGCATTAATAAATGCTGGTTATCCATCAGATTATAACGGTGAAGCTTATGCGACTGTTTCTGGTCAAAATTCAAACAACTCAGTTAGAGTTCCAAATGAATTTATAAAAGCGCTTGAATCAGATGGGGACTGGGAGCTCACAGCCAGAACCGATGGATCCACAATGAAAACTGTAAAAGCAAGAGACCTGTGGAGTAAGATAGCTGATGCAGCATGGAGATGTGCAGACCCTGGTGTTCAGTTCAACACAACCATAAACGAGTGGCACACCTCACCAGCAGGAGGTCAAATCAGAGCTTCCAATCCATGTTCTGAATACTTATTTCTAGACAATACAGCTTGCAACTTAGCAAGTTTGAACTTAGTAAAATTTTATGACGATGAAAATCAAGTATTTGATATTACATCATACAAACACGCACTAAGAATATGGACTGTTGTTTTAGAAATCTCTGTTGAAATGGCTCAGTTTCCCTCAAAAGAAATTGCTCAGGGCTCTTATGATTACAGAACACTTGGTTTAGGATATGCAAACCTTGGGTCGCTATTAATGAGAAAAGGAATAGCTTATGACTCGGAACTAGGAAGAACTATTGCGGGTGCTCTAACAGCTATGTTGACAGGAGAGGCTTACAAAACATCAGCAGAAATGGCAAGTATAGTTGGACCGTTTCCAAAATACTCTGAAAACAAAGACAATATGCTTCGAGTAATGGGTAACCATAGAAAAGCAGCATATGATTCAAACGATTATGTTGGAATAAGCCATGATTTGTTAGCAATAGATCAAAATTTATGTCCTAATGATTTATTAAAGGGAGCTCAAGACTCATGGGATGGTGCACTTGAGTTAGGTGAAAAGTATGGATACAGAAATGCACAAGCAACGGTATTAGCTCCAACTGGAACTATCGGTTTGCTCATGGACTGCGACACAACAGGTGTCGAACCTGACTTTGCACTAATGAAGTTTAAGAAGTTAGCTGGTGGTGGATATATGAAGATTGCAAATCAATCAATAGGACCAGCACTAAATGCACTTGGTTATACAGAAAAAGAAACTGATGAAATAATACAGTATGTAATTGGCTCAATGTCATTAGATGGTTCTCCTTTTGTAAATAGAGAGACACTCAAAGCAAAAGGCTTAAACGAACAAGACATTGATAATATTGAAAATTCGTTACCTGGTGCTTTTGAAATACAACATGCATTTAATGTCTTTGTAGTTGGTGAGGAAACTATGCAAAGACTAGAAATTTCTGAAGAAGAATATACCTCTTTTGATTTCAATCTATTAGAAAAACTAGGTTTTACTAAAACTGAAATTGATAAGGCAAATAAGTTTATTTGTGGAACTCAAACAATCGAAGGGGCTCCTTATCTTAAAGATGAACATTTAAGTGTTTTTGATTGTGCAAACAAATGCGGCAAAGATGGTGAGCGTTTTATTCATTATATGGGACATGTAAGAATGATGGCTGCTGCTCAACCATTTATATCAGGTGCAATTTCAAAAACTGTGAATATGCCTCATGAAGCAACCATAGAAGATATCGAAAACTGCTATTTTGAATCTGCTGGTCTTGGAATTAAGGCTATCGCAATTTATAGAGATGGATCAAAAGCATCACAACCATTATCTGCATCCTCAGATGATGGTGAATCTGAAGATAGTGATCCACAAGTATCAGAAATAATTGAAAATGAGTCAATGTTAATGTTAGGAAATTATGCTCCAGGCACAAGCCCTACTAAAGCTTATGCAGGAACTACTAGACCAAGATTCTTGCTCCCAGAGAGAAGAGAAGGATGGACTCAAGAAGCAAAAATTGCTGGACATAAAGTTTATCTCAGAACTGGAGAGTATCCTGACGGAACTCTTGGAGAAGTTTTTATTGATATCGCAAAAGAAGGTGCAACTCTAAAGGGTGTGCTTGGATGTTTTGCAATTGCCGTTTCTAAAGGTCTTCAATATGGTGTTCCTTTGGAAGAATTTGTAGACACTTTTACCTTCCAGACATTTGAACCCAGAGGAATGGTTGAAGGGCATGAAAATATAAAAATGAGTAATTCAATTATTGATTATGTATTCAGAGCTCTTGGACTTGAGTATCTAAACAGAACAGATATTGTCCAAAATCCACCACAAGATTCATTAGATGAAGAAAATGTTACATCTACTCCTATTCAAAATGTTACTCCTCCACCAATTGAGGAACAGGTAACAGAATCACCAGCACAGGTGGAAGAAGTTGAACCAACAAATACCTCCCAAACAAATGAAACTCAGGCTCAAGCTCAAGAAGTACAGTTTATAACTAAAGTTGAGGAAAAAGAAACTTTTGAGAATACTGATACTGCTTCTAATTCAGTAACGACTGTACAAGAGGTACTTGGAGATATGATGGGAGATGCTCCAGCATGTCCAGACTGTGGTCATATAACAATCAGGAATGGTTCATGCTACAAATGTCTGAACTGTGGAAACTCCCTAGGGTGTAGTTAAAAAAATACAAACAATATAACTTCTTTTATAGTGATATATTAGACGTATGTACTTAATCAGTTATGGAACACGACCTGAATTAATTAAATTATTTCCATTAATAAATAAATTAAAACAAGAAAATATTCCTCACAAAACATTGTTTACTGGTCAGCATGAAGATTTAATTAAAGAATTTGAAAATCTAATAGATAAACCAACGTATATTCTTCAAAACACAATGGTTCATTACCAATCAGTTAATTCATTAGTTTCAAAAATGGTTAATAAGTGTGATGAAATTATAAAAGATTTGGATTGTAAAGTAATTGTACAAGGTGATGCTGCAAGTTCATTTGCTATTGCCTTAAGTGCATTTAATAGGGGTAGGGAGATTATCCATGTTGAGGCAGGCTTAAGAACGTATAATCTAAAAAGTCCTTTTCCTGAAGAGGGGTATAGAAAAATGATATCTCATATAAGTAATATTCATCTTTGTCCAACAATAAAATCAGTTGAAAATCTTAAGAATGAAGGGATTACAGAAAATGTGCACCAAGTAGGCAATACAATTGTTGATAGTTGTACACATATAATTAAAAAAGGTAAATCAAGTCAATATTTAAATGAATTAATTTCCAAGAATAATGATTACTATCTTTGTACACTGCACAGACGAGAGAACATTCATAATTTTGAGTCGATGTGGAAACAATTAAATCAGCTTTCTGAAGATAGAACAATCATTTATATCAAGCATCCATCTGTACCAAATTCTAAAGATTTTTTGAGTAAAAATATAATTCAATTGGATCCTTTACCATACCAAGATATGGTTTTTGCAATAGATAAATCAAACGGAATAATTTCAGATAGTGGTGGCCTCCAAGAAGAAGCTATCTGTCTTAATAAGAATATTTTAATTTGCAGAGATACAAGTGAGAGGCCTGAGACAATAGACAGTGGATATGGAAAACTTATTGGAAGCGATATTTTAAATAATATCCAATTCCTTGAAAATAATGATAAAAAAACCATAAAGGAAAACCCTTACGGCAATAATGTTGTTGAGAAAATATTAGAGGTTTTATCAGATTAAAATTAAAACACAATGTTTAATAGTTCCTTAACAATTGCGGTACCTCTATATAACGAATCTGAAACAATTGATTATATGAAAGAGCGTCTCTTAAAAGCTATAGAGAAAATTAATTTACCTAATTTAAATATTTTATTTGTTGATGATGGAAGTACAGATAATACCTATGATCTACTAACTGAGAAATTTTCTGATTTTAAAAATGTTGAGATTATCAAACATAATAAAAACAAAAATTTAAATGGATTCCTAATTACAGTTATAAACAATTGTGATACAGAATTTATAGTATTTCTAGATTCAGACTGTACGTTTGACCCAATATACATCGCAGATATGTTGGATCTTATAAGTCCTGATATAGATATTATAAATGGATCTCCTTATCACCCTGAAGGAGATGTGGAGGGGGTTAAAAAAGGAAGGCTACTTGTAAGTAATGGAGCAAATATGTTGTATAAATTATTAGTAGATAAAAATATTTCATCTTTTACATCAATTTTTAAAATGTATCGTACTTCTAAAGTAAAAAATATACTCATAGAAACAAAGGGATTTGTGGCTGTAACAGAGCTGTTTATAAAAGCCATTCTCAATGGTGCAAATGTAATTGAACTCCCTTGTGTTTTAAGAATTAGAAAGTATGGAGACTCAAAAATAAATATTATTAAATCCACGAAAAATCATTTAATATTTATGAGTAAATTAATGTTTTATAAATAATCTATGCATTTTTATAAAAATAATTTCAGTACATAAGTTAATAAGTAATATAATAAAACTTCGGGGCGCTTAGCTCAGTCCGGCAGAGCGCTTCCCTTACAAGGAAGAAGTCACAGGTTCAAATCCTGTAGCGCCCACAAGGGTTTTTCCAAAAATATTATTAGAAAAACCTAATCACACACACATTTCACACACATTTTTGAGATAATTGTTTTGTGCAAGTATCAAAAGAGTTCAAAAAAACAATCAATAGGAATCCGTTTAATGAAAAATTAATTCATAGATATTACTTAGAGTCTTTATATTTCTTTGATAATACGATTGATAAGTCTTCTTTAATACCAAAATTAGAAAACCCAAGGATAAAATTTAACAATCTAGCATTAGTGGTTCCAGAAGATGCAAGAAAGATTGGATATAGACCCGATTTCACTTTGTACTTTAAAAACTACCAAAAAGAAGTGCCCGTAGAGGTCAAGTGGAAGTCAAGTGAATTCAATAAAAAGAACCAAATTGATTATATAAAAAATAATAATGGCTTTTTGGTTGTGTTTGAAAATGATTCTGAGGTTGGTGTTCCAACTGTTGTTATAAATTCAAAAGACTTTCAAGAATGGATGGCTAAAAGAATTTATACATTAACTAGAGATTCTTTGAATAGTAAAAACATAGGGGACACAACTGGAAATAAATGGTTAGTCGCATTAAGGGGTGAAAGCCCAATGATTAACTTTAAAAGAATGATGAATGCTACTAATCAAAATTTTTGGGCTTTTAAAAATTCGAAATATGTCACAAACCAAATATTTAATTTACAAAAAAATGACAAAATGATTTTTCTTTTTTTTAAGAGTCCGAATACTGGAATGGGTATGACTTCAGGTCAACAAAACAAAAAAATTGAGATTCTGGGTTGGGCTGAGGTTAATATTATTGAGCCTTACTATATTTGTTTAGAAGGTGAACAAGCAGAGTTTTTTGAAAAAATAAGAAAGCAAAATAATCAAATAGTTTCTGTTGCTGACAGAAAATGGGTTCATTTTATAGATTTCAAAATTAATGAATTTCAAGACAATATCTCAATAGTTAGAAGAAGAGGACAATTAGATAATTACTTGGTAAATTCGAGCAATCAAGGCGGTGCCTTGACATCAATACCTCAAAATATATATGAAGATTGTATTTCATATATAAAAACTCAGTAAAAACACACACACTACACACACATTTTCTAAAAAAACGTAAGATACATACTGATGTCTTCTAGTACTACCTAGTACAGCCGTTACATTTACTGATGTTTTAAATTGATACTCTCTAGTATTTTCTAGTATTCAAATAATCATTCCTTACAAGGAAGAAGTCACAGGTTCAAATCCTGTAGCGCCCACAAGGGTTTTTCAGAAATCTTTACATAAATATGTAGCTCAACCGAACAAAAACCGAACATTTTCAATAAAATGACACTATGAAAAAAATAGCTGTTGTAATTATGTTTTTTTCATTTTGTGGTGGGTCCGATGAAACAATTGAACCATTAACAACGACAACTACATCTACAACTTCAACAACCACAAGAGATGAAGATACGACAACTACATCTACTACTGATACACAGTCAATAAATAATGATTGCCCCGAAAAGTTATTGTTTGACACTCCTGTTGATCTAAATTTGGTTACTTCAATTTTATATCCAGGACAAATCAGAGCTAATTATTTTAAACCACACGGTGGATTTAGATTTGATGGCTTAGGTGATAACAACAACAATATTACAGTGAAGATCCCAATTGATAGTTTTTTAGTGCTTGGTAGTAGATATATTGTTGAAGGACAAGTTCAGTATATGTTTGAATTTAATACAGCTTGTAATGTGAAATTTAGGCTTGACCACTTACTTGTATTATCTCCAAAATTACAAGAAATTGCAGATAATCTTCCCGCTCCAAAAGAAGGGGAAACAAGAACAACGAATCTAGAAAATGTAGAGTTTTTAAAAGGTGAAGTGATAGCTACCGAAGTTGGAATATTAAATAATGTATTCGTAGATTTTGGTATATATGACTATAGAAAAGAAAATGAGGCAAGCAAAACTTCAGAATTAGTAAAATCGTTTGGATATGAAATTGCCAAACATGCAGTTTGTTGGTTTGATTGGTTAACTCCTAATGACGAAGAAATAGTTAGAAATTTACCACCCTCTGGGAATGAGGGCAGCAGTAGCGAGTATTGTAAAAATAATTAATATGAAATTATGAAGAAATACAAAAATGAATTAGGTGGTTTATTTGCTCTTTTAACTATAGTCTGGTCAGTATTTCGCGCTCTTCGCTCAAGCTACACTCCAACTCAAGCAATTCTTGTTGCTATATTTATGTATATTGGAATTCGTTTAACTTACTTCGTTTATTTTAAAAATAACAAATGATAACTAACTCAACCGAACAAAACCCGAATATTTTTAATAAAATGTAAATATGAAACGATTACTTATTTTTTTAATTCTAATTTCATTTTGTGGTGGAAGCTCTAATTCATCTTCAACAGCAGAAACTACTGTAAAGGAGACAACAACTACTGTAAAAGAGACAACCACTACTGTTGCCCCAACAACAACTACATCAAGTACAACAACTACATCAAGTACAACAACTACATCAAGTACAACAACTACTGTTGCCCCGACAACAACTACATCAAGTACAACAACTACTGTTGCCCCGACAACAACTACTACAACACTACCTGAATATATTTATGAAGTTGTTAACGTAGACAACCCCCCATTTTGGGGAACTATATTTATAACTGGAAATATAATTACAGAAAACGATCCCTCAACTTATCTATCGCAGGAATATAAAGGAATCGATTACAGATCAATGTTTGATAGAAGAAAAGCTAGTTTTTCTAATATGGAAGCTCATATATTTGATACTTATTATTCAGATGATCATTACATTGAGGTACAAGTCAATTCAGAGTTTACTTTTGAACAAGCTGAGTTAGAAAGCTATAAATATGCATGGTTAATAGGACAGCTTCCTAAAGTTTTAAAAAAGGATATCGAGACAGTTTGGATACATAAAGGTAATAATGATTGGGGAGGTGGAAATAATAATATCTTAATTCACACGGGACAAACTCCTGAATATGAGAACTATTCTACTGGAAATATAGTTGAAGAAACTCTTATTCATGAAGCAGCACATTCTTCAATTGATGCCTATTATTACGGTACTTCTGAATGGAATGAACAGGTTAAAAATGATGGAAACAAATATGTAAGTACTTATGCTAAAGACTTTCCGAATAGAGAAGATATAGCGGAAATGTTTCCACTTTATATAGCTGTAAGATATTTTCCAGATAGGATTAGCGAAGACGTTAAAAATAAATTTTTAAGTACTTCTATAAATCGAGTTAAATACTTTGACAGTCAAAATTTAGACTTTTCTATTTATATTGATGATTAATTAATTTCACACCCACAAAACACCCACAAATTTCTTAAAATTATAAATACTCTCTGATAACTTCTGATATCTTTTTGAGAAAGCATAATTTCATTGACTCTATAAATTGAGACTCTGTGATACAACCTAGTATTTATTAGTTCTTTCCTTACAAGGAAGAAGTCCTAGGTTCAAATCTTGTTGTGCCGACAGGGGTTTCTCAAAATTTATTTTGGAATATTTAATATTAGTTTATAATTTCATTTTTAAGGCATCGACAATTTGCTTTGATGGATAACTATTATTCTTTTTAAAGCTGGACATAAATTCTTCATGATTTTTAAAGAAATGTTCAATGTACTCTTCATGATAATTACACAAATACAAGTTATTACTGGTTTCAAATATGTGATTTTGATCTAAATGTTCATTTCTCCAAACCAACGTAGGGACTCCTAATATAGAACATTCTTCAACAACTCCACCTCCATCTGTAATAACAAATTTTGCATTGTTTAGCTTGTTTATAAATACATCATATGGTTGAAGATCATTCGTCTGTATATTGTTTTCTTTCAATTGATTTAACAATTTAAATGACTTCAGTTTATTTTTTGTTGGAATATGAAGATACCAAGTGATATCAAATTTTTTAGAAATTTTAATTATTGAATTTACAAGTAATGTCATCCTATTTTTACTATTTATATTTTCGGTTCTATGGATAGAGACTATTACATCATTCGAAATAATTGAGTCCATTTTTACTTTTGAAACACTATCATAAATTGTATTAGTAGATATTTCAATAATCTCACCTTTTACATTCCATTTCTTAAGCTGGTCTAATTGGCTGGTTCCGTTTGTAATTAAGATATCTGATAGTTTTGCACAAATATACCTAATTACCGATTCGGGAAAGTGTTTGAAAATTCCTGGTACAGGATGTCCTGCTTCAAGTAATATCAACTTACCTCGATTTACTTTTACTAATAAACTTCCTAAAAGTGTCGAAAGAGTGTCACCATGTACAAAGCAAAATTTAGATTTTATTGTTTTTTGTCTTATAAAAAGAATTTTTAATAAATTCCTAATAAACCATTTAATTAAACCGAAATAAGTACCTAGATTTTTTTTGTTATTTGAAAATTCAACATATTTGTAATCTTGTAGAATTTTATTTTTTAAATTTGATGTTATTTCACTATGTTGTTTTAAATCATAAACTGTCGTTTTTATATCATTCATGATAAATTCATTAATTACAGGTATACATTTGATGAATTGAGCTTTTGTTCCAATAATAAAGTTGATCAAGAATTCTATTCTTTTCTATAATTTTTAGTCTTTATTTCTGCAGGGTTTCCAAATGCTATTGAATTTTTAGTTATATTTTTAGTTACAACGCTTCCAGCACCGATTAAGCTAAACTCACCAATTTCAACTCCAGCAATTATGGTTGAATTTGCCCCTAAGGATACATTGTCTTTTATCTCAGTTGAAATAATTAAATTTTTATCCCATTCTTCAACTTTGGGATATAAATCATTCGTAAATACAACACTTGGTCCAATAAATACATTATTGCCTATTGTTACACCCTTATAAATAGATACATTGTTTTGGATTTTAACATCGTTACCAATAATGACTCCTTCATCAATGTAAACGTTCTGTCCAATTATGACATTATTTCCTATTGTTACGTTTTCACGTATATGAGAAAAGTGCCATATCTTTGTATTATTTCCAATCAAGGAATTTTCTGAAACAAATGAACTTTTATGTATAAATACTCCGTTTCGCTCCATTATTTAATTGTACTTATTTAATTTCAATTATTGACTAAAAATAATTTGAAAATAAATGTATATTTAAGTCAATGGTAAACATTCCACTTGCTAATCCATCTAGGGAATTAGAGTATATTTCAAATTTTGACGAAAAGCTTAGTAAACAGCTAAGAGGTGGTGTGTATATCGGTGGAGAAAGTGTAAATAATTTCGAAAATAATTTTAAAAAAATTATTGGAACGAAATATTGTGTCTCTCTTAATTCTGGAACTGATGCATTAATTCTTGCTTTAATTGCTTTAGGAATAAAAAAAGGTGATAAGGTCCTTGTTCCTTCTTTTACTTTCTTTTCAACAGTGGAGTGTATATTGCAACTTAATGCGATTCCAGTTTTTGTTGATATAAATCTACAAAATTATACTCTTGATTTAAATGACTTTAGTAAGAAGGCTACTTCTAAAATAAAAGCAGCTATACCTGTTCACTTATTTGGAAATGATGCACAAATAACTGAGATTAAAAAAATTTGTATAGAAAAAAATATAAAATTAGTTGAAGATGTAGCTCAGGCATTTGGAAGCAAAAATGAAAAAAATAATTTTTTAGGATCTATCGGGGACATTGGTGCCTTTTCTTTTTTTCCTAGCAAAACTCTGGGTGGAATTGGGGATGGAGGCTGCATCACAACAAACAATTACCAAATATATAAAAAAATAAAAATGTTAAAAAATCATGGTCAAATAAAAAAATATAAGCATGAGATTGTTGGAGGTAATTCAAGATTAGATTCTATAAATGCATTTATTCTTAACGAGAAGTTAGCTATTTTTTCAAAAATTCGTAATACAAGAAATAAATTTTATAAATTCTATTTAGATAACTTAAATGACATTGAATGGATAAACCTTCCTAAGAAAAATAATAATGAGACAGTTTTAAATTATTTTACAATAAGTGTACCCGTAAATATAAGGAGTAGATTAATGGCTTATTTAAGTCAAAAAAATATAGGCAATGCTATATACTACAAGACACCAATACACCATCAAAAAGTAATTACAAAAAATAGTAAAAAAATAAAGCTCAAAAATACAGAAAGTGCTTCAAAGAGTGTGTTATCTCTCCCATTATATTCATTTCCAACTGATGATGAATTAGAATACATTGTCACCTCAATAAGGAAATTTAGGTGAATAATTTAAATATACTTTTGATTGGACTTGGCAACATGGGTAAAGTTCATAAAAGAATCATTGAAAATTCAAGGAATGTTTCATTAGTTGGTATTTTAGATAACTCTTTTAATGAAAATTTATCTGTTAATAATAAAATTAAACGATATAACAAACTTAACCAAATTAATTTTGAGAACGAAAAAATTGATGGTGTTGTGATTTCTTCTACAACTGCTTCTCACTATGCTTTAGCAAAAAAAATGTTGGACTTAAATATACCTGTATTAATTGAAAAACCAGTATCAACAAAAATAGGTGAGGTAATTGATTTAGTTAATATCTCTAAAAAAAAGAATACAGTACTTCGAGCTGGACTAATTGAAATTTATAATCCAATATTTGCACATATTAAGAAATTAAATCTCAAAGATATAATATCTATAAACGCTTTCAGGCATTCTCAGCAAATTGGTAAAGAAAGAAAATTAGAAGATGTAATACATGATTTAGCCCTTCATGATATTTCTGTTTTGTTTTATCTATTTGATGATATTAATTTAAATATTTCTGGAAAATTGACATCCTATAAAAATAAAACGATTGAAAGTTCTGAATTACTTTTAAATCACAATAAAATGAACATCTTCATTTCCTCATCAAGACAGTCACAGTTAAAGATTAGAAAATGGAATATACTTACTTCTAATGCACTATATCAAATTGATTTAATCGAAAAAAGATTAGACATCTATAAGTCAGGAAAAGTAAAATTTCCTAATTCAAATTTAATAAGTGAAAAATCAAATTTATCAACACTGTCTTTTGCTAATCATCCAGAAACAGCCCAAATTCAATTTGATGCATTCATTTCAAATGTAATTGATTCAAAAGTTGACAATGAGCATCTTAATATTTTAAAAAAATCACATGAATTTGTTTCTCAAGTTCACAATAATTAAATGAAATATATTGTTGAACAAACTAAAGAAAATTTATTAATACTTATTTTATTTATTCCACTGACAGTAAATTTACTTTTTAATATTGTGAGTGATTTTTCAATAATTGATAATTTATCTATTGAAAATTTAATTAATTTAATATCATTTGCCTTAGGTTCGATCTTTTACTTAAGTCTGTTTAGTAAATTAAATGAATATTTAAATATTGGATCTATTTCATTAACTGCAACATATTTTTTGATAAGTTATTTTTTGTTTGATTCCTTACTTCTTTTTGTTTCTAAAGAATTATTATTTTCTACAAGTTTTTTTATTGTTAGTGCTATTTGGATATTTGTACTCTTATTTAAAAAAATAAAAAGTATGGATTTAATAAGGATTGCATCTTCTTATTTTTTATTTAGATTCTTTAATAATCGATTCTTCAACGTTCTATCAAACAACGGAACTTATGAAGAACTAAATACAGATGTTCCTGGCCAGTGGAAAGAACTTGCGACAATGATATATAATGAAAACTATTTCTTTTCATGGATTAACAATCCTTTAAGTGGTCAAGGATTGTTAATAAGTTATATTCAATCTCTCTTATTAAAAATTAATTTTAATCACGAAAGTTTTATATTCATAAAAACTAATTACAACTTTCTATTATTTTTTACATTCTTACTTATATTTGATCTAAAAATTCAGAAAAAAAATAAAATTATTTCTTGTGTTGGATTGACAGTGTTTTTAATCAATAATGAGTGGCTTTACTACTTATTAGCAAATTCTTTAATGCTAGAAGGTATTGTAAGTTTTTTCTTTGGTGTTTATGTCTATTACTATCTTTTCTATTTGAGGAAAAATACAATTCATTCACTGTTTTTCTTTTTATGTTTTGGAAGCCTTATTCTATCTAAAAATTTTGTTAGTTTACTAGTGTTGGGTATCGTAATTTTATCATTGCTCTTTATTAGAAAAAATAAGTATGTAATATTTGGAATCATACCTTATTTTACTTCTTTGATTTATGAGAGTGTTTATACTTCTGAAGTTAAATCATGGGCACATACAGATGAAATAAATTTTGAAAGTTTATTTTTTGATTTGTTACTTTTTAGAGATTTAAAAATTGTTAATGTAATAAATATAATTAATGAATTCTTAATTGATAAACCTACAAGCTATCTCTTCATATTATTTTTTCTATCGAGTGTATTTTCATTTCTAAAAACTAATAAAAAATTTGATTATATATGTTTAAGTTTATTAATTGTTTTTATAAACTATCTTCTCGTAAATGTACTGTACATATCTTATTGGCAAGATATGGAGTACAAATCATCATATAGATATATTGTAAATACTTTTCATATTGTGTTCATAACATTATGTATTAATCTAAATAATTTTGAAGTTTTATCAAAAAATAAACAAAATAGTTTTAAGATTTTATAACTTTACTCATTTTGAATTTGTTCTTGTGTGACAAATGAATATATTTTACGTCATCTAAAAGATTTATTTTCACATTCTTAAAATTTAAAACACTTCCAATAATTGGTAAATCGCCCCATCTGTGGATTATTTGTAAATCATTATTTGCAACTTTTTGTAAGGCATTATTAATTTCAGTTTCGTTCCAAAAAGAAATTTTTGAAATATAAAAATTTGTGTACGGAAATTTATTATTGTAAAAATTTTTATTGTTGGTTTGGAATGTATTCATTAGTTCATCTGGAAGGCTTTGATTTGTATATTTATGTGTTTCATTGCTAAATCTGACAGTACCAAAAACAAAATCATTATTTAGATTATTTATAATATTCATATTAAATCTTTTTACCATCACATCTTCGTCAATTCTGATGAGATAGTCATAATCTTTAATGTATTTCCAAATATGCAAAAAGTTAAATTTACACATTAATCTATATCCAATTCCAAAACGTTCAAGATCAGGTATTTTTTCAATTAATTTTTGGTCGTAATGAAAATCATCAGATACGTTTATAAAATTTATATTTTTGGGAGATTTGGTATTTATAAAACTTTGATCTTCTTTACTGATATTACCTTCATGAAACAATATTTGATCTATTTTATATTCAGTTTTAGAGGTAATTTTTCGAAATATATTGTTATTTCTTTTTATTAAAATTTTGTAATCTTGCTGTCTTTCGTAGCCTCTAACTAAAGCTGCAATTACAATTTTCATTTCTACTATTAACCATAATATTTAAATTTTTGAATGTGTTTAAAAATTTAATTTGATTAAAAATTTAGAATATGTTCCAAAATCAAATCCATCAAAAACATTTACTGATTTTTTATAATTAAATAACAAATAGATATTTGAATAGAATTTGTTTGGTATTTTAATTCAAAATATTCTTGATATCATAAAAATGTGTTTACTTTAATAGTCCTTGCTTATAATGAAGAAAAATATATTGAAAAAACAATAAGAGAGTCTTTTAACCATTTTGATGAAGTAATTATTGTAAATGATTCAAGTAAAGATGAAACCTTAAAAATAATTAACGAACTTGAGCTTAAAGATTTTAATAATTTAAAAATAATTAATAACAATAAAAATATAGGTGCAGGAAAATCATTTTTGAATGCAATTAAAGAACTTGATCTAAATAAGACCGATTACGTCATAAAAATTGATGGAGACAATCAATTTAAAATAGATGATATTTTGAAATTAAAAAAGGTTGCAAAAGATAATAAAATCGATTTCCTAAAGTGTGATAGGTTCTGGGAAGAAGGAATAGAAGGGAATATACCAATAATAAGATTTATTGGTAACGCCTTTGCTTCATTCTTGCTAAAACTATCTACTTCGAATTGGAAACTTAATGATCCTTTAAACGGTTTATTCTTGATTTCTAGTAAAGCATTGAGAAACTTCGATCTTCCAAAAATTTTTTATAGATATGGATATCCATTTTTTCTATCCGTTTACTTTTCAAATTTATCAATAGAAAAAAATTTTAAAATTGGACAAATTAAAAACACTGTCACATACCGAGATGAGAAAAGTAATCTTAAAGCACTTACGATGTTGTTCAAATTATTGTTCTATACTTTAAAAACTTTAGTAACAAAAATTAAAATAAAAATGAAATATTCTAAGCTTCAAATGTCAGGAATATTAGACTTTTTTAGTTTATGTTCATTTGCAACTTTTTGTTATTCTTTTACAAGATTTATTCAAATTAGATATTTTGATTATTATGCTTCACAGGCGACTTGGTTTCTAGTTACTTTGATATTCTTTACAATAAGCATTGGATTAATATATACCTCACAAAAAATTGAGTATGAATTAAAACTTTCTAATTTTTACAATGAAGACTAAAAAAAAATATTTAATAATATTTTGTTTTACAGTTCTATTTCTCTTTTTTTTAAAAATTGACTTTAGATTTGAAAACTCTGTTAATTGTTGTGGCGATGATCATGATTACTATATTCATTCTGAAACTATTGCATTAGATAGAGATCTTGATTATGCAAACCAACTAAAGGGTAATGAGGATAAGAGATTCAATGTAAATGGAAAAATCGCACCAACAGGATTTATCGGAACAGGAATACTTGCAGCACCTTTTACTTTTTTTGGAAATTTCATTGATCAAATACTGAGTGGTTCAGATGAAAAGTCAACAGAACTATTGAATTATAGATTATTGTTTTATTCCTTATCATCAATCACTTATTTTTTTGGAAGTATTCTACTGACAAAAAAGACATTTGAAATATTGAAATTTGATACAAAAATTTATGAGATAGCCTTAATTTACTTTGGCTCAGGTGTTTCATATTTTGCATTTGAAAGATTTAGCATGTCTCATGTTTATGAAGTCTTTTGTGCTTCATTACTTATTTACCTTTGTTGTAAATTTTATACCTCAAAAGATAAGAATTTAATTGCATTTTGTATTCCTATTATCCTAATGCTTGGGCTTTCAGTTAGATGGGTAAATTATTTCTTATTTTTAATTCCAATAATTTCTAAAGGTTTTATTAGCAAAAAAACAATTAATAATATTTCATTGTTTAAGAATAATTATTTTAAATTATCATTACTTCTTTCTTCGGGTTTGTTCCTGCTTCATACAAATATCTTATATGGAAGATATACCTTTAATCCTCAATTTGTTTATCAAACAAGTAATCAGATCAGTAATTTTGTTGAGAGTAGTTCAAGTCTAATTAATTTCTTTTCAGTAAATATAGTTAATATTTTCAAAATTTTTTTTACCCAAGAATTTGGGATTTTTTGGTTTTCTCCGATTCTTTTTCTTTCTATATTTGTTTTAATATTTAAATTTTTTGATAAAAGCTTTTTAAATCTTAAAATAAAGTTTCTTATATTTTTAAGTTTTGCTCAAATTATCGGAATTGTTCTTTTATGGAAATCTACAGCCTCATCTTATGGATTTAGATACTTGTATTGTTTACTTCCTGTTTCCTTAATTCTTGTTTACAAACTTATGAACGAAGGTAATTATATTTTTTTAAGATATTATCTAATTTTATTTTCAATATTTTCAGCTACCTCTGTGATGTTTTTTGAAGCTAATCTTTTAACACAACTATCAACATCTGAAGTGGTTAATTCATTTGGAAGAACTTTAAAATATAGTCAACCTTTTTATTTATCAGGTTTATTGAGTTCTTTTTTCGAACTGGATAGTTACTTAAAGATATTTACAACTAGTTTTTTTGGAGCAATAATTTTTAAATTGTCTTTTTTAATATTTGGAAAATTAAATTTTATTAATTTTTTAGATAATTTTGGTTTGCCAACTGAAGATGAGAGATTTACACAATTTATTTACGACATTGAATCTATATCAATATACAAGTTTTTAATAATTTTTGTATATATTTTAATTGTATCGTCTTTACTTATGAGAATTAATAATGAAAAGTAACATATCAAAATCTTTATCCTTGTTTTCATTAATTATTATTAGTTTTTATTTGATTAATAATCCTTCAAGCTACGAAGCTCTTATAAAAATAAATACTGGAACAATAATAATAATTGTTTCAGTGAAATTTTTTACACTATTATTAAACTCCTTATTTAATTTTCAACTATTGAAAGTATTTAGATTAAAATTAAGGATTTTTGAAGCTATTTATCTATCATCATTGACTTTTGTTGGTAATTTTTACCTCCCTGGAAAATCTGGAGCAAGCCTTCGTCTTTTATATTTAAATAAAAAATATAATTTTAAATCACCTGAGCTTACTTCAATATTTTTCTATTTTGTTTTTATAACTACATTTTTAAGTTCTTTCTTTGGTTTGATATCTTTGCTTCTAATTAATAATCAAAATATAATATTAAAAATTGGATCATTATCAATCTTAAGTATTATTTTTATATCATCTTTTTATATTTTGAAAAAGAATTATGCTCTTAAAAACTTTCCAAAATCAAAAATTAGCCAGTGGGTGAATGAAACAAAGAAAAATTGGAATATTTTATCTTCTGAGCAGAATCTACTGCTTAAACTTGTGACTATAACCGGAGTAAATTTTTTTCTTTTTGCAACCGAGATTGCGATCATATTTAATTATTTGTTTAAAGATTTAGCAATTTTAGAAATTTTATATTACAACTCCCTTTCAGTTTTTTCTTCTTTGCTTAGCATTACTCCAGCATCATTAGGGATTAAAGAGTTTATAATTCTAATTTCTAATGATCTATTAGGTGTCAGTTTGGAAAATTTAATTTCAGTTTTAATAATTGAGAGAGCAATAAGTATAGTTTTTTCGATAATTCCATTATTTTTTATATTTGTAAATTCGTTGACACAAAAACCAAATTAACATTTTGAGAAATTTATTGTTTTTTCTGTATAAATTGGATATATGAAACTTAAAATACCGGTTGATCTGGTTACTATAAATTGCAACATGGTTGAAGAAGGAGTTAAAGCTTTAGAATATTCTTCAAAATACATTGAATTTAATAATGTATTTTTACTAAGTGATCAAACTATTTCAGGAAATTTTGATTTAATATCAATAAAAAAAATTAGAGATGTTGAAGATTATAACAATGAAATTTTAAACTTATCAAAGCATATAAAGTCAGAATATGTACTAATCATTCAACATGATGGACATGTTATAAATTATAAAAAATGGGATGACCTTTTTTTAAAATTTGATTACATCGGTGCACCATGGCCTAATAGTAAAAAATGGAATGAAAGATGGAAATATTACCCAAAAGAGATGGAAGAAAAAATATTGAAAAATCTTAATTTAAATCGAATAGGAAACGGTGGTTTTAGTTTGAGAAGTAAAAAGTTTTTAGATTATTCTCGAAGCTATAAAGAGGTGGACGGGGCACCAGAAGATATCTTCTTAAATATTCTAAATTTTGATAAAGCATTTGAATATGGAATTAAATATCCTGATGTAAAAACTGCTATTTCATTTTCATATGAAATACCTTTAAAAGGAAAAAATTTAGAAAAAGAAAAACGATTTCATTTCTATAATATAAATAATCACTTTGGATGGCATGGAAATAAATTTATAAATAGTAATAAATTACTAAATTTAAAAAATAATTAATTATGAGGTATTGCTTTGAGCATTGAAATTATAAATACATCAAAATTTGTTGAATTATCAGATTTTGTTTTTTCAGCAATCATTGATGAAGATAGTTTCAATGCAGAATACAACAAAAATTCTTCTATTATTCAAAAAAGTACAGTTGGTAGTTCACAATTTGTATGGTTTATCCAAAATCAATTAGATATAAAAAGTAATGACATTATATTTTGCCATGTAGAAGTTGTTGATCATTTTTTTAATCTAATTTCTAATGAGCAGGTTGAAGATATCATACTTATTTCGGGACAATCTGATAAAAGCATAAATAAAAAAATATTTTCTAGTAAGCCAAAAGCAATAAAACATTGGTTTTCTACAAATGTTGAGTGCATTAATGAGTTTCTACATCCAATACCTCTTGGCATTAATAATGATTACATTTCAATTTATCCAGTTGAAAACGATTTTAAAGAATTTGAATTTAGTGAGTTGAATACTAAAAATAATAAAATATATTCGAACTTTAATGTAAACACAAGATTTATTCATAGGCATTTTACACAAAAAATATCATTTAAAAACCCAATAATTCATTACGATGAAAAAAAATTAAATAAATTTGAATATCTAGAAAAACTAAACTCTTTTAAATATATTTTGTCACCCTGGGGTAATGGGATTGATAGTCATAGAATTTGGGAAGCATTATATGCAAATAGTATTCCAATTGTAAAAAACAATATTGTCTTTTCAAAATTTAAATCATTACCAATTATGTTTGTAGATAATTTTAAGAACATCAAATTAACTGATCACAACAAGTTATTAGAAACAGGGTCAATGGAACTATGTGACTTTAAATACTGGAGGAAATTGATCTTTGATAAAAAATCAAAAGAAAATAATAAAGCTAAAAAGTATCTTAGATTAGATGTAATGAGTAAAAATATATTATTTATTCAGAATAGAAATAAATCAAACAAATTAAAAAGTAGAAAAAAACAATTAAAGTACTTTCTTTATCGAATCTTTAAAATAATATTCTAGAGATTAAGTTTTGTTCAATAATTTTAGAATTCTAAAAATTAATTTATTATAAAAAGTATTTTTTAGTATCACTCTGTTCAAATATCTAGAATTAAATTTTGTATCTAATTGGACAATTTGTTTGTTAAAATTTTTTCTCTGCAAAAGACTTAATCTTACATTCAATGTCTGAATTAGGTATTTATTTTTATTTTTTGTATGTGTAGAGGATTTATGACCTAAGCCAATATTTTTTGTTAAGTTATAGTTTGGTAGAACTGAAAAATTGCGATTGATAAAGTTTGAGAAAGTTAAATCAAAAGCCCAGCTGTCTAGCTTTTGATTGAGTACGTTTTCAAAGTTGTTTAAATAATATTGTTTTTCACTATCATCACTAAAGAAATTTTTTTCAGAAATAAATTTATCTAACTTTTCTCTTGAAAGCGATTCATAATTATTCCACCTATCATCCCAAGTAGCCCAACCCCAAATATCTGTGTATTTTGAAAATTGATGGCCATTTTGATTTTTGTAACTTGTTAAATAATTAAATCCAGAAATTAAATTAACTTTTTTTTCATCTTTATAAAGATCTAACATTTTGTCACAAAAATCAAAAAACATTTTTGAGGGTAAGATGTCGTCTTCAATAATAATCAACTTGCCATATTTGTTTATATATTTTGAAATAGATGAAGTTACTGTCTCTTTAAGGCCTTTATTGGTATGGTTGTAATCTTTTTCAATATTTGAATTATCAAGGTTCTTATTAAAATAATTCCTTAAATAATTTACAGATTCCTCATCGTAATTTGTTTTAGGGCCATCTGAAATAATTATTAATTTGCTAGGATTACATTTCAAAATCTTATTCAGTACTTTCAAAGTGGTATCCGTCTTATTGTAGGTTATAAAAAGGACGGGTGTATTTATTAATTTTGACATATCAAGGTAAATTTATTACTAATATAATTTTTTTTGTTTTGCGTCTTTTACCCATGGTATAACAATATCCAACATGTCAGAAAGAGTGGTTTTTGCTTCAAAACCAAGTAAGTTAGATGCTTTTTCTGTTGAAGGAATCCTTTTTTGTACATCGTATGTAAATGGCTCTAGATTCTTAATCTTTAATTCTTTATCTGGATTTATTTTTTTAAAAATAATATCAGCTAATTCTAAAACTGAAGTTGATTGAGCTGTTGATAAATTAAAATCATTATTTTTTGCATTTTCGTGAGTTAGTAGTGTGCAAATTCCTTTTGCTAGATCTTCTCCATATGTGTAGTGTCTAATCTGATTTCCTTCTCCTAAAATTTCTAGCTCATCTTCGTACTCAAGACATTTTAGAATAAGATCAGGAACTACATGGCTTAAAGCAAGATTCTGTGAATTTTCTGAAAGCTTTTTATTAGTCTCTGTCTTAACTTCTCCAATACCCACAGCGTTGAAAGGTCTTGCAATTGAATACTCTAGTCCATATTGAGAGTTTGCTGCTTTTGCAAAATATTCTACAGCCAGTTTTTGAAATCCATATGAGCTGAATGGTGGTGGGATAACTTTTAGATCTGATTCTTTAGTTGGATAAACGTCTGTTGACTCAAAAACCATGGAAGAACTTAAGAAAACAGTTCTCTTAAGTTTATTTTTTTCTTTAAATACTTCGATAGCAGTATCTGTGGTGGCAGATATAATTTTTTCATTCTCTGACAAAAGGTCGTATTCAAATTCATGAAAATAAGAGATTCCTCCAATCATTGCAGCACCAGCAATTAGGAAATCGCAATCTTTCATTATTTTTTTTAAGAGATCTTTGTCTTTTACATCACCTTCAACAAATTCAAAATTTTTATTATCAGAATGATTTCTAATAATCGAACCGTATTTTGATAAATTATCAATTCCGTATACAAAATATCCTTGATCAAGAAGTTCCTTGACAACGTATCCACCTATAAAACCTTCGGAGCCGGTAAGTAAAACTTTATTCATTTTTCTTTCTAATGACTAGTCTATAAACCCAATATAAATAACTAGGGATGAATTTTTTTAAATCAAATTTTGACTCACCATGTGTTCTATCTATCCAAATTGTTGGCAGTTCGCCTATTGGTTGTTTGTTAAGTTTAGCTTTTACAATCATCTCAAGACCTAAAGTAAATCCATTCTTGCTTTCAACATCTACATTATCCAAAAATTTTCTATCGTATGCTTTAAACATATTGGTTGGATCTTTTGTACCAATTCTCAAAAAATAATAAAGAAAGAAACCTGAGTATTTACTTAAAAGATATTTCAAACCTTTCTTGCCAACATATTGTCCATTTTTAATATATCTACTAGCTACAGCGACGGACAACCCTCTCTCAATAAGAAGAAATAAATCCTCAACTTGCTTTGGATCATCACTTCCATCACCCATTGCGACACATACTGATTTGCTTTTTGTATTATCGATAGCATATTTTATAGCTAAGGCTGGGCCAGGGCCATAAGAGTTTATCAAAAGATTTATATTTTCAAACTTTTCTGTAGCTTGAACTGTTGAATCACTTTCATCGTCAACCACTACAACAATCTCAGTATCTTGTTTTAAATAATCGATGAATCTTTTTAATATGATTTCAAACTCCATGCCCTCGTCTTTACACGGAATAATTAATGTTTTATTTATCTCCAACTATTACAACTTTCTTATCTGTAAAATCATAGCTATCAAATATTTTATGGTGTGTAGAAATAAGTATATTATTTGAAAACTCCATAATTTTTGACAACTCTTCCTCTGAATTTATAAAAGGATCATATGTTTTTACTTCATAACCTTCTTTAATTAAACTTTTGTTTAATTCAATAGATTGAGAATCTCTTAAATCATCTGATTCAGGCTTAAATGTTAAACCAAGTTGTACTATTTTTTTACTATCAAATTTAGATTCACATTTCGTGATTATATTTTTGATAAAGTCTTTATTTATCTCAAAATACTTTGAAATTAGACCTCTTGGATCATCAAATGAATCGATGAATGTATGTGAGTCTTTGATTAAACATGGCCCACCAACCATTCCACTATCTGGGACATTTTCAAGTCGAGGATATGATTCACTAGCAATACCTAGGAGTTTTTTAAAATCTAGTGAATTTGTTGATGCAATATTATCAAAATAATTTATTGTTGAGAATTGTGAGTACCTATAAGTATTTAGAAAAAGTTTTATAAAAACTGCTTCTTCAAAATTTACTGATATTGTCTTAATGTTTAATTCATTAAAAAAGTTTAGAATTAGGTCACTTTCTATTTTATCTTTTGATCCTATGATTTGAGGTATCTTATCAAGCTCTAAAAAAGCCTTACCCTCAGCAATCCTCTCAGGACAGTAGTAAAGATGTAATTTTTTAGTATTGAAAGTCTTGTCTTCAATAATTTTATTTATTGTATTTAAAGTTACTGTACTTCTCAAGATAATTGTTGAACCTTGCGTAATCTTAGAGATAACATCATCGATTAATTGATTAAATTTCTTTATTACATGTTTATCTGAAGATGTACCCAAAGTAATAATTACAATATTGCAATCTTTAATTTCATTTAAATCTAAAGTGGTTTGCAGTCCGTTATTGATTGCGTGATCTAAATGATTTTGAAGATCATATTCAATGAATGGTGTAATTTTATTTTTAATTAATTCCAAAATGTCATTGTTTGTATCAATGATTAAAGTATCTATTCCTTTGTTTTGAATATAACAACTAAAAGGTAGGCCAATGTGGCCAGCGCCACCAACGACTCCAACTTTATTCTTCATATTATGGTTTAAACTTTCAATTTTCTACAGTGTTATTATTATAACTGTGAATATTGCATTAACTGTCTTAACGTATTCTTACCTTTATTTTTTTGGTGATTTAATTGTAAATAGATTTAAAAAATCCAATATTGTAAATAGAGAGGTTTCTGGGATACCGATATCATTGTTTTATCCACTAGTTTCGTTATTCTTAATTGGTAATTTTGCCGTAGTTTTAAATTTTTTCATACCACTAGAATATTTGATACTTCCAATATTTCTAACATCAGGCTTAGCTACTGTATATTGGGTCTTTATAACAAAAAATAATTTATTAAATTTAAAAAACTTTATAAGCATAATTTTTATTCCTTCAATACTTGGCATATCAAGTTATGGTGTCTGGTTAGGCTGGGATACTGGACTTTACCACATCCCCCACCAATTAATCTTGAGAGAAAATCCAATAATTTTTGGTTTAACTAATTTAAATATATGGTTTGGATGGTCAAGTATAAATGAGTACGTATCGGCTTTGCTATGGGTTGGTGATAATTTTCTTTTTTTAAGAATTCTTGAAATTGTTTTCTTTGCAGTATTTATGAACTTTATTTTTTATTTAATATTCTCAAAAAATAAATTTTATTTCTTGGTTGGATTATCAATAACAGTATTCTCATTTTTAGATAACTTTGGTTACTTGGGTGGAGGTAACGGATTTATACCTATGCTCTCTGTTGGTAAATACGACTCAGCATTAGGAATTTTGTTTTTCTTGACAACTTTTCTAATTTTTAATGCAATGAAAGAGAAAATTTATACTCCATACACATTTAAATTCATTTTATTAATGTCATTATTTTCTTTTCAGATGAAACAGACTGGAGTTTATTTAATACTAATTTTAATTCCATTTATTTATCAATACATTAAAGAAAATGGGACATCTATTGCGTCTTTCTTAAAGCTTTCATATTCTTATATTGGTATATTCATTCTTTGGCTGGTTAAAAATATAATTACAACAAGTTGTCTATTTTTTCCAATAGAATTTACTTGTATCCCAAATTTATCATGGCATGAAAAAATACAATTAGATTTTGTTGATACATCAATGATATATAGTCCTATAGACTTTAGCTCATCTATACCGATTTATTCTCAGCTAGAAACTTGGTTTAATTTTTCTAAAAATTCACAATTTATTATCAATTTTCCAATAACGTTGTTAATAATTTATCTAACATTTAAACTTTTAACAATATCAAAATCAAAGTTGAACAAAATAAAGTACCGTGGAAGTATTTCTATTTTTCTTTTTATCAATCTTATATTTTGGTATAACTCAAATTATGCAAACTTTAGATACGGGACAGGCATTTGGTTACTTATCGTTGCATCAATCGCATACTACTTCTCTTACTACGAGTTAAATATAAGTTCACGTATACAGAATGTAGCGATTATTATATTTATATTTTCATTAGCCCAAATACCAAGATTTTATTCGTATCAAGAAATGTTTTTAAATAGATTGAATATTGATGAGTTGAATATTGAATATAACACTGAATATTTCCAAAGTAATTACGGATGGGGTGTTTACCCATCAACAGTTCAATGTTGGGATGTACCAGAGTGTAAGGTAGAAGATAAAAATGTACAGCCATACGAATATTTAGGTAAGACAATTTTCTATGGTGATGGTGTAAGTGGAAATTAACTTTTATGAACATTCTTGCTTTTTGTTATAAGTAGCTACATAAAAATTAGATTTTTTTAAATCTAGAAATTCTTAATATTTTTAAAAGTAATATTTTCTAACTAATGTTACTTTTTAATCTTCCAAGAAATCTTCTAGTCTCTAGATATAAATAATTTAAAAATAATATATTTTGAAAATATATTAATTTAAATATGTTTGTTTTTCTAATTAGATTTTTAAATGAATCAATATATTCATCCGGATATTTTATCATCAGTTTGTCAAAGAAATATATTTTGTAAATTGGGATTCTCCAATTTGTTTTATCTTTACTTAAAGCAGATGTAAATTGAGTTCTAGGATATCTTTCAACAAAAGATAAAAGTCCTTCATGCTTTAGATGGTTCAAAAAAGAAGTCTCACAATTTAAGTATTCTGTATTAACCTCGAGAGATTTTTCCAAATTTATGTACTCACAGATTTTTAAAAATTTAGATATGTATTCTTTAGGAATTATTGCATGCCGATCGCATATACCGTAATAATCCTCCCCTTCAGGAATTAGAATTCTATTTTTGTCACCATTAATATGAAAATCAAGGTAGTACTGATCAAATCTTGAGTAGATTATAAAATCATAATTTTCTAAAATATTTAAATAATTTTTTAATATAAAGTCTTTAAAGATAAAGTGTATAGAGCCTGATTCATACAAACCAGTTCCTTTACCTAGTTCGAAATATTCTTTCCAACTTCCATCGAAATTTTCATTAAAATAATCAAAAAAATTATCATAATCTTTTAAAAGCCATAAATAATCTGGGCTTTGAAATAATGAAATACTTTCATCGTACATATCTTCGGTTGTGCATAAAGCTAAATCTGCATTTAGATGATTTTTAACATACTTATAAAGGCTTGAATAAGTTTTTTCTCCACCTCTTGGAGATCCAGCTAATATAATTAGATACTTATTCATTTAATATTTCAAAATAACTTTCTCTACATTCATCATTATTAAGACTAGTATTACAAGCCTGTAATTCTAAAGAAGATACCTCTCTAAAGCCTTTTCGAATTACACCAGCAGTAATATCCAGAGTCATCAAAATTACAACGATATAAATTAAAGAGGCTTTGAAAACATTTGTATTTTTTATAAAGTAACTTACCGTTATTAAAATTAGAAAATAGATTAAATACTTCTTTGTATTATCAAGATAAAAGATTAAGAGGTAACTACCTGCTAAAAAATCATATTTTTTTTCAAATATATCAAAAATAATTAAATATAAAAGCAAAAAAATGATTATAGCTGTGAAATGTTGACTGTATCTCATCCATTTAAGTGGATTTAGAATCCAGAACCAAAGATATGTGGAAATTAACGACAAAAAAATTGGGATAGTTACATATCCAAACTTTAGGTCCAGTATTTTTCTATTTTTAAGTATAAGTAAAGATCCCAATATTGGAATTATTCCAATTCTAATTTTTTCATAAATGTTCCATTGAGAATATTCTGATAATAAAATAGCCTGCTTAAGTGAAGTTAAACTGAAATTATCATTTTCAATCCCGGACGCGTTGGAGTCTCCAACAAAATAGTAAAGATCAAAAAAGTACTTTATTAATCCCCCATCATTATATGTAAATTGAATTAAGGTCAACCATGGGATAAGTGGAATCAAGAAATAAACAAAGTCATTAAAAATTGTTTTTAAAGATCTTGAATGATTTAAGTGAGTTAAGTAGAAAATTGCAAAAATCAAAATATTTAATAGTTTGCCCAAAAAAATTGAAAATCCGAATAACAATAACGAAAGTTTTCTACTTTTATTAAAGAGAAGCATGGCTGTGGTAATCAAGATTACTGATGGTATCTCACCTAATGAGTAAAGTATTCCCTGCCACCAAGGAATTGTAAAACAAACAATTAATGGAAATATCCAAACATACCTATTACTTAATCCTATTTTTTTTATTAAAGTGTAGGAACAAATTATCAGTAAAAAGCAAATCCAATAGTAATTAAAAATTCTGGAATAAAAGATGTCGTTAGTTGCTATCCATCCAAAAACTGATCCAATTGCTGAAATTGGTCCAGAAGTTAAATAAACGCTAAATGTTCCACCAAGAAAACCTCCAGCGCTAAAATTTAGTTCTTTTACTAAATGATAGTTTGAAGAAAGTGACACATACTCATCTATAAATGGTTTTAAATCAATGGCTTTGTTTTTTACATAGTTGTAAGAAATAAATAATTGAAATATTAAAAATGGTGCTAGAAATATTTTTCTTATACCTGAGGGACCAAGAGCTTCTTTAATTCCTCTTAAATCATTTGCCATTTCCTGAAACATTATTTTAAAAATTCCACATAATTTTTAGGTAAATATTTATCTAATTTTTTGCTATGAACATGTAAATTAACTAAATCAATTTTTTGGTTATCAAGATTAATATATGCTTTTCCACCTACATACACTGGCAATATTTCTTTACTATTCATTAAGTCATATGTCTGATGGTCTTTGTCAATATATCTTTTTGAAAATCTTTTATTGTGTAGACCTCCCAAATATTGACCATAAGATCCTGGATCAAACAAAAAATTATTATTTTCTTTGGGTAATGTTGGGAGAATATTGAAAAATTTATTTTCTTCTAAATATGACAAATATAAACCTCTCATTTCTACAAGACTCTTGCCATCATAATATTTATCTTCATAAAATTTTTTGTTCTCATAAATATTTACTAGTGTGTCACAGACTTTTTTGTAAGTTACAAGACTATCAATGTATGAGTAACCAAAAATTAACATATCTTTAGAAAGTTTTGTAATGTTTATTTTTGAATTTTCAAAAATCGTATTGATTGCATCAAAAGATTTAAAAATAATGACGTCATTGTCAAAATGAATAAACTTATCAATATTAAAGTGGTTTGCAATCTCATATAAATAAAATATCCGTTGTAATGAAGTTTTCCATAGTGGATTGTTGTCAAGTCTTTCAAATTTCTCGAGCTCTTCTATCTTATTAATGTAGTGCGAATCAAAAAAATAGTTAGAATTTATAAACGTAACTCTATCATGATCAAGTTTTGAATTATCTGAACCACAAAAATAAATTTTTGAATCATCTTCAACTGATAGTACTGCGTTTAAAGATGTTAAAACATGTTTAGGTATTTCGCCTGAATAGTAAAAAATATAATCCACAACAAAAGTTATTTTAAATTTATTTTGGTCATTTGTATCAGGATACCCTTAATTATTCTTAATAAAGTAGAATAATTACTAACCAGTGTGATATTAAATGAATTCTGAGAACAAGATCTATATACATGCCGATGATTACGGATACACAAAATCTATGTCATCAAAAATTCTTGACTGCGTAAATGATGGAAAAGTTAACAGTATTTCAATAATGATAGATGGCAACTCAGAAGCATTAACAAAAATTAAAGGTATTAAAAATACAGAGATAAGACTGCATTTAAACCTGACTTCTATAAATTCTGTTGGAAATCAAATGCATAAGGAAAAGCTTTTAAAATTATCTTTTTTGAAACTTTTTTTTGCTAATAAAAAATTGAAAAAAATTTGCATTGAAGAAATCGATCACCAAATAGATAAGTTTTGTAAACTTTATGATCTTGAAAGCCTTGAACTTGATGGACATCACCATATACAAATTATTCCATGGATTTATAAACATTTAACAAATCAAGAAAGGTATGAAATTACAAATATAAGAATCCCATCTGAAAAAATATATTTATTAAATTTTGCTTCAATATTAAGAATTACATTCTATAGAAATCTTTTTGCTCTAATTGTCTTAAAGTATTTAAGTTTAGGAAAAAAGCAATCCTCGAAAAGAGGTTTTGCAGGATTGCTTTATTCTGGGATATATAAAATAAACTCCTTAGAAAAACATATAAAAAAATTAAAGGAAACTTATACAGAATTTGAGATTTCATTTCACCCAGGACATCCTGATTATAACGAATACGATCTTTTTAAGAAAAATCATTTGAAATATGTAACTTCTATTAATCGAATTAATGAGTATAAGTTACTTCAAAGTGATTTTAAATACTGATACTTTATTTCTCTTAAGTTTTTAAGCATCTTTATTGAATCAGAAATCAAATTTATATTTGAATTATTGCTGTTGGATATTTCTAGTACATCTATGCTTAATGGTTCTATATTTGATTTTTTAGCTAATAAAAATAACTCAATGTCATAAAGATATTCATTATTTTCAAATTTAGATGCATTTTTAAATTCTTCTAAATTTATAAATTTTAAACCTGCTTGAGTATCCTTAGCCAAAATTTGTAAGTATCCTCTCACAATCAAATTAAAAATATAACCTGCAACTAACCTCAACACAGGTGTTTTTAAAATTATCTCTCTATTTAATTTTCTTTTTGCATAAATAAATGGACTAATAGGTAAATCTTTTTCAAAAAAATGGTGAAAAAGATCAAAACTATATGAAAAGTCAGAATCATAAAGGATTACATTTTTATATTTTGAATTATTTAATCCCCACCTTACAGCACTGCCTTTACCTTTTTCATCAAGAAACTTAATTCTGATATTTGGATCTTGAAACAAACTCTCCTCTAAAATTTTGGCATTTTCAAAAGAACTATTATTTGAAATAATCAGTATCTCGTATTTTTGAAAGTGTTCTCCCATAAAACTTTTTAAAAAAGATATATTTCTTTTTATAATTTTTTCATGGTTTTTCGTCGGCAGCAAAATGGAAGTCTCAATGTACTTATTCATTTTGTGTTACAAATTTATAAATATTTTTAAATCTATAAGCTTTAATTTCATTAAAGATAATTAATAAAATACATGAAATAAAAACATATATTGAAATTCTTCCAATTATGGCAAAAAAGTTATCAATATATATTAATTCTGGATTACGGTTTGTAATTTTTAATCCTATAGGTAGTAAAAAAATAAATAAATGAACAATTTTTGTGCTTTCTAGTTTCTTATAAAAAACATAAGATATTGGCAAAAAGAGTGCAATTCTGTAGTCATAATTGGCGTACATAAAATTCAAACAAATTAAAAATGCAAATGAATAAAAGATTAATTCTTCCGCTTCATTGAGTTGAAAATCTGAAAACAATTTTAAACGATTGAGGGTCAGTGCCAGTAATAATATAATCACAATCAATAAAATATAGACTGCATTTACACCAACTCCAAGAATCTTATCCAATATCAAAGAGTCTGATAATAAGCCAAAGGTTGTTCTTAGGTCTGCGGGTCTCCATTCTGTTGCAAGAACATCCATATAATAAATTGAGTCAAGTAAATAAACTACAAAAAATAAAATTATCGCATTGAAGTTCATCTGAAATAGTTTTTTATCTTTTTTGATTACAAAATAGAATGTTAGACCTACTAATAATCCAAATGGATGGAGTTTATAGAGGGATAAAATTAAAATAAAAAAAGTACCTAGCCTGGGATATTTTATGTAATTTATCAAGCAATAAATTGATACTAAGAAAATAAAAATATCAATATTCATTCTTTCTATCAAAAAGTTTGTTGCTGGTGACAAAAATAAAATTGTTATGAAAAAATAATTCTCGTTTCGATCAATTACATATTTATACAAGTAAAGTACCGAAACAATTGCAGCAAAAGATAAGATTAATGTTGCAATCCATATATCCCCTAAAAATGGTATTTTTGTTGAAAGTGGTCCATACTTTGCAGAATAGGGACATGAAATATAACTGGTTGTTGAAAATTTATAATAATATTTATCAACATTGGTAATGATGCATTTCATGGATACAAGATTTTGCTGAAGATCAAAAAATCTGGTATTTGCATAAGAAAAATTATACAGAGAGAAAGAATCCCAATTGCTATCAAATGAGCTTGATAGAGAAAAAACGAATCTTAAAAAATAAAAAGTGAACACACTTACTAAATAGAATATTTTCTCTTTATCAATTATCTTGTAAAGATTTGTGATAAATAAAATACATGTAAAAATATAAAAATAACTTATTTCAAGATATAAAAATAAAATAAATACAGAAAGAATGAGGTACTTAGATATTTTTGATTCGAATTTAAGTTTCATTTAGTTATCTCAGCTAATGTATTTTCTATACTTTTTACGATTTTTTTTTGAATTTTTTTATTTATATGGGCTCCCATTGGAAGATATAGACCATTTTTTCCAAGGTTTTCACTTACAGGAAGGAGGGCTATGTCTTCACTAACCTGTTCTCTATAAGCTGGTTGTAAGTGTAAAGGCCAAAAAAATGGTCTTGTTTCTATATTTTTTTTATACAGTCTTTCCATTAATTCATCTCTTATACCGTCTTTTTTGAGAACAATTCCATAAACCCAATAATTATTTTTAATTTCTCTAAAGCTTTTTTCAGGAGTAATAATCTCAGCATTGTTCTTAAATAGATCGTTATAAACTCGTGCTTGTTGTTGTTTTTTTTTAATAATTTTTTCTACATTATCAATTTGAGAAAATGCAAGCGCAGCTTGAAGGCCACTTATCCTATAGTTCCAATAAAAATTATCATGAACAAACCTATTACTAGCCTTAAAATCTAGATTCCTCATTTGAATGATTTTTTTATAAAAATCTTTATTATTTGTTAAGATCATTCCACCTTCTCCAGAAGTTATATGTTTGTTGGCATAAAAACTAAATGTTGAAAGATCTCCATATGAACCGCAGTATTTGTTTCCAATTTTTATACCATGAGCTTCTGCAGTATCTTCAATTAAAAATAGATTATTTTCTTTACAATATTTACTAATTTCATCAATTTCGGCGGGTAATCCATATGTATGAACTACTAGAACACCCTTTGTTCTTGATGATTTTAATTTTTTAATTTCGTCCAGAGTAATATTCCAGGTTTTTTTGTCAACATCAGAAAACACAGGTTTTGCTCCTGTCCGAATTATTGATGATAAACAAGAAATAATTGAGAAGGCTGGAAGAATTATTTCATCATTCTCATCCAAATCAAGAGTTTGAAGAGCTAAGTCTAGAGCAACAGAACCATTTGATACAGCTATACCGTATTTCATTCCTATAAATTGTTTAAATTTTTCCTCAAGTTTACCTATATAGGTGCTTGAACCAGATATCTGTTTTTTAATAAGTGCCTTATTAACTTCAAGTACATCAGAAGGGCTAGTCCAAGGCTCGAATACTCTTATCACTAAAAACGCTCTTTGTCATTTTCTGGATCGTAAGGTCCTTGTTTAATTTCAATAAATTTTGAATCTTCAATAATATTTATAGCATGACCTCCATCAAAAATAATAATTATCATTCCTTCAGATGCTGATAGTTTATCGACAAAATTTTTTTCATTATCATATATTTCAATCTCTAAATTTCCTTCTTGAACATAAATAACTTCAGATGTTGTTTGAATATTTCGATTTTGTTTGTAATGATAATGTCTATCAATATTCTCTCCTTCCTTTAAGTTAAAAGAAGCAACCTGCATATCTAAATTATTTTCTGTGTAAAAATTTTTAGCTTGTTCATTTTCGTTTGCGTTAACTATAAAAGCCAAAATGTCACCATTTTTATCATAAATTTTCATTTAAAATGCTCCCCTACAATTATAAGCAGCTTTAATATATGGTATGCCTCTTGAAATTAATTGAAACAAGTTAGACGCTGTTTTAGATTCACCATGTATCCTTGTTTCACAAATATAACCAATTTCTTTTATATTGACCTTGTTCTTTAAAAGATCTGCAACCAGATAAACGAAGTATTCACCATAGTTTGATTTTTCAAAGTTAGGTTTTGAAAATAGTGTCTTTTTCCCAATTATAAATCCGCTTGTTAAATCTTTTATATCTGAACCAAATAATCTAACTAGGAATTTATTGAAATACATGGAAAATATCATACCAAATACAGAGTCACTTGAATTATTTACATTTTTTATTGCTTTAAAAAATGATGTATTTAAATCCTTAACTCCTTTGTATCCACCTCCTACAACAAAACGAGATCCAATTACTACTAAATTTTCATTATTAAAAAAGTGATCAATCAGGTTTCCTAAGGCTGTAGCTGGCATTGATCCGTCTGCATCTAGCCATGCAACATTATCATTTATGGATAGTTCAATTCCCTCATAAATTGACATAGGTAGAGATGGAGAGTTTTTTCTTTCTACAAATTTTATATTTCCATATACCTTGTTTAGTTCATTACAAACTTCATTTGAATCATCAACTGAACCATCATCTACAATTAGTATTTCATAATTTGATATATCTCTTGAGCTGATGATGTCTACTATTTCTGGTATAAGACTTTTAAGGTTTTTACTTTCATTTAATGTTGGAAGAATAATTGATAAATTTTTATTCATTTTTTTATTTCTGCAAGTATGAGTAGCCCAAACTTATTATTAAATAATTTTCCATATAATTTATCTAATTTTAAAGCTGTTTTCCCAATTAAAAGTGAAAGAAAAATAAATGATGAAATTATTTTTTCAATTTTACAAACAAATAGTCCATTTTTTTTTACTGTTGAGTTAAGAAAATTAGAATTGTATTTTACTTTATATTGATTTGAATAGTCTAATTTACCAAATTTACTCAAAATAAATTCGATAATATTCATGAAAATAACAAAATTTGGTGTTGTCAAAATTAATCTGCCATCTTCCTTAAGACAATATTTAAACTTCTCGAGATAATCTTCAGCTTCTTCACTTGTTATGAACTCAAACAATCCTAAACATGTAATTTTGTCAAAATGATTTTCATATTCTTCAAAACTAAAATTTTCTAAATAAAAAAAACTTCCAAAATTACCATACTTTTCTGAAGCATAATTAATTTGATTTCTTGAAATATCAACTCCAATTGAATTACTATTTTTGACATATTTTCCAAGAAAAGTGCCTGAACCACAGGCAAAATCTAAAACAATATCATCGTCTTTAATATATGAATTAACCACACTAAATGTTTTTTTATGCCAGTTAGATTGAATATTTCTTTTGGAGTTTTTGTCAAATAAGATTGAAGTATCGTAGTATCCTTTAGGGACTTCATTCTTCCAAAAACTGCTCATAATCAATTTAAGCATGATTCAATAATTCATTCTTAATATTTGACTAATAAGTACTATAGAATATGGAAATATGAATCAATTTTTTGAAGATGTAGATAAATTATTTGTGATAAATCTTGAGCATGATTTGAATAGAAAAAAACATGTAACCGAACAATTTAACAACTTAAAAATATCAAATTTTGAATTTATAGATGCTGTTACCCATAAAGATCAGATAGTTAAAAATGAGTACATTGAAAATGTTGTAAGCTTTCCACCATGTTTTAGATGTGGTCTTGAAAAATGTACTCATGAAAATAATTTCATAACACCAAAACAAGTTGCGAATTTCTTATCTATGAAAAAAATAATGCAAATTATTGTTATGAAAAATTATAAAAATGTCCTTATTTTCGAAGATGATTTTGTTTTCAAAACTTTTTTTAAGAGATCGTACATGCACTTCAGAGATTTTTGGATTAAAAATAAATTGACTGATTTAAACTCCCCTCTTCTTATAAGAATAGGGTCTCACACAAAGGTGAATAAAAAATATTATTTGAAATTTTTATTTTTCAATAAAAGTACTTTTCTTGAAGATAACGTTGAAAATATGGCAAATCCGTGTTTTCTAATAAATAATTTATTTGCAAAACATTTTCTTGACAACTTTAAAAAAATCGAAACTACCAGTGACAATTTTATTCACAGAAAATTATGTGAAAAAAATAATGTGAAGAACTTTTCAATATATCCTTTTCCTATAAATCAGCTTTCATATGGAAATAAAGAAAATAAGTTTGTATCAACAATTACTGAAATTAATACCAGCGATAAAAAGAATTTTGATGAAATTCAAAGAGTCAATGATAGTTTGGAATATAAAAATTTAAAAGAAAATTGGTTAAACCTAGACTAAAAATATTTTTGTTTATAACCTATAAAATAATGTCGAAACTGTCTCTCAACATTGCTTTTATATCCAAATAAATCATATCCAAATTCATCTTCATTGATATTATTTAATCTTTCCTTAATGTATTTTGGGTGGCTATCTATATCAATTTTCAATACATGATATAAATATCTTTCTTTTATCATTTCAAACCAAGCATCAAACGCTTGATTTGGTTCTGGTCCTCCTCTTGTTCCATAGTTTCCAAAATATGTGTTCCATGCTTTCGCAAATCTTGCTCGATCTTCTGAAATGATTTCTTTTGTTCTAAAAATTGAATCATATTGAAAAATTGGAGTATTTAAATTTACAGCGTTTTTATGTACAAGTTGATTTCCGTTGAGCGTCGGCTGACATAAGTCACCTCCTCCATTTAATTTAATTTGTGGAAACATTTTTTTATTTAAAGCTATACATAGCTTGGTTTTGACTTGATATCTATCTGGTGAAAAAATTTGATACTGAGGAAATGCAACAACTGGCTCTTGACTATTAGAGTTTAAAAATTTACGTATCTTTGAAATATCATTTTCATGAAAAAAATAATCAAGATCCATTCTTAAAACCCAATCACCTTTTGCCTTATCAAAACCTTCTTGAAAGAATTTACCAATCTCCTCCCATGAGAAATCATATTTCCAATTATCTCCGGTTATTACGATTTCATCTGCAAGATCTTCGTAACATTCAATTGCTTCTTTCCATGGATCTCTTCTTGACTCTGGATCAGTCATTGTTGTACAAACAGATAGTTTCAATCTAACTCCTTATGATACCTAACAATTTTTTACCAAATATTTGACAATTAAATTCCATATCAATTAAAGACCTTGCATTCTGAGTTAAATCTTTATATAAAACCTCATTATCTTCTAAATCGTTAATTGCAGAATCCCACTCCTCTAATGTATTTTCAAGAGCAAAATAAATATTTTTTTTGTGACTAAAATGCTCACTGTCCCAAAAGCCATCAGTTTTTGATATTATCACAGGAGTCATCATTGACATTGACTGTAATGCAACACTCTGGCCAGATGGTTGTAGTGAATTTTTTAATGGAATTATGGTTATCTTTGCTTTTGAGTACAAATTGACTAGAAAACTATCTTCTAAGAAACCTTTATTCCATGAACCTTTATATAAAGATATATTTTCAATATTTTTTAGTTCTTCTTCTTTTTGTTCAGTAACAACAATAAATTCTCTCTCTGGCATGTTTAGTGCTAATTGTTTTAAAAACTTGAAATCTCTGTTTGAATCGTTTCCAATGAATAATAGATAATCTTCCCTCTCACTATCTTTTTTTGTCCAGAACTGATTATCAATTCCAAATGGTAAAAATTTAATTTTTTTATTATATTTTCTAAATTCATTCATTCCATGAAGATATTCTTTATGACCAATAAAGATTAAGTTATCGATGTTGCGAATCAAAATATTATGGAGAAATTTATGAATTCTTAGTATTATTTTCTTTTTAGAGCTTGAGTTAAACATTCCCATCGCAAAAACTGAAAATTTTGTATTTTTATTTGTTAATTTTGAATAAAAAATAAAAGGTAATAAGGAATGCCCTATTCTCGTATTGGTCATTATTAAATGATTTGTAGATTGAATTTTTTTATAATTTTTAATTCTCAATATTCCTGAAAAGTCATATTGAAATTTTAATAATTTAACAATTAAGTTTTGTATTGTTCCAAGAATAAAATTAGCTACATTATTTATTTTTCCACCGAACTCCATAATCTCAACATTTAATCCTTGATGTTCAAAATATTGATAACCATAAAAAAACTCCTCTGGTGAATCTTTTCCTTCAATTATTCTTTTATTTCTGGCATTAAAATAAACAAAAATAGCGTCAGTTTTTTCTTTCATATTAAAAAGAGCTTTCGAATTTGTTTGTTTCGATTAAAACAGGCTCGGCCCAATAAACAGGTATGTCATATTTTCTAATTACATCATTCATCCACCAATCAATGGTAGTGTCCGTTGTAAAATCATTATGATTAAATTCATCATATAAAATTTTTGCATATTTTTTTGATATAAAGTAAGCATCAGCATTTCTTGAGGCGCCAGCTCCACCCCATGTGCTAGGTTTATCATCTTTTTTATAAATTCTCTTGAATGGTTTCCTTAGATAAATTGGAATATGAAAATTATTCTTGCCAGCACTTATAAAAAACATCCCAAAATCACTCGGCAATTTTTTTAGGTATTTATCGATATTTTCATAAAACAATCTATCGGGGGGTGAGTCATCTTCAAGAATTAGTGCAAAATTATTACTAGATTCAGAAAGGAGTTTGTAACAATTAATATGAGATAAAAAATTTGCTTTATATGAATCTTTTAAATCTCCATAAAATTTTTTTTTATCTTCTTCATTTAAATTTCTTCTATCAAATTTTGTTTCAAAAAAATATGAAAACTCAGATTCTCTTAAAGAATCTTCCATGTTTTTTTTCCTTTCTTTAAGTGCCGGATAGTGAACAATATAGATTTTAAAATTGTTATTCATTTTTTTAATGATTTTATTGATTCAATTATAAAACTCAACGGTGAATCTAATTGTAATATTCTTAAACTAAAAATTATTTTAAATAAGTCTACAAGCCCTCGTTTTCTATAATTTGTTATTAAAAAATATCTATCGCCAAATAATAAAAAGTAGTTTTTATGAAACTCACTGGAAATATTTTCTGTTGCTCCAATGATCGTCCATGGTTTATTACTTCCAGCATAATGTAGAAAAATTACTGATCTTAAATCAATGTTGTTTGAGTTGTTGTTCAGTTGGGTTGAAAAATTAAAATTGCGAGATATCTCTAAAAATCTACCATCAAACACAAAGTTCAATATGTCTTGGTCCCAAAAATTTACTTTATCATATATTTTTTCCATTGCTGAAAGTAATTTTTGTTTAATGTTGTTTTCTTTCCATGCTTTAAAGTCGATAACCATTACGCCAGCATTGAAATAAGTATTACTTTTTAAATCTAATCTGTTAAATAATTCAGATGTGTGTACAGTATTCACGTACTCAACAGAAGCTGCAATTACATTATTTGTTTGTTTTAAACTCTCTGAAACTTCAATTAATAAATCATCAGGTTCATTCAAACATAATATGTCACAATCTAGGTAAATTAGTTGATCAATATCATCTTCAATATATTCATCAATGAAAAATCTATAATACGTTGCTTCTGAGATATGATTATTTTCTAAATTTGGAAAATTAAAATTTAGGCCATCAAATTGATAAGTCTTAAATTTTGCAATTTTATCAAATTTTATATTAGACCTCATCATTAAACGGTCTAAAGAGGTTGGATCTTTATGAATGATATATACATTAAATTTTGATTTGGAATAAAAATTTAATGAGTTTAATGATATTAAAAGTTGTTTATTGTAATTTTTATCAAGACAAAAAAGATAATTTAACATCTTTATTTATGCTAATTTGTATAATTTACTAATTTTTAAATAATTTTAAAATATACAATATACTGAAAACGCTAATGAAAATTAACTCTAAAACCTTTTACCAGAATCACATTAACGAAATAAGTAGATACTATTCAATAAATGACTCTGTTCTACATGTTGTTAACAGCGAGTCAAACATTCAGGTTCTAGATGAGTTTTATGACACTTTAAAGATTGATATTTCATCACAAAATAATTTAATGGAGTTTTACGATGATAAGAAATATGATCTTGTTGTAATTACTGATCTTTTTGAATTATCAGATGATATATATCTATTTCTAAAAGACATATCAAAATTTATAAACAGTAACGGAAAACTATTAATAACAGCAATAAATCCAAAATGGAATAATTTTATTAAAGTGTTTGAAGTTTTAAAATTGAAAAACTCAACTAAAAAAAGAAATTATATCCCTCCTAAAAAAATTAATAACATTGCAAAGTCGACAGGATTTGAAATGATTCATAAAAATACTCGACAAATATTTCCATTTTCAATATTTGGTTTAGGTTCATTTATTAACAAAATTTTTGAATTTTTATTATCTTTACTAAATATAGGAATAAAAACATATACTTTATTTAGATTTGAAAATAGTCCAAAAAAAGAAATGTCAAAAAGTATAATAATTCCTGCTAAAAATGAAGAGGGTAATCTTGAAGAATTAGTTAAGAGAATCCCATCTTTCAAATGTCAAAGTGAGGTTTTAATTGTATGTGGTAAATCAAAGGACAAAACACTAGAAAAATCTCATAAATTAGGAAAGCAATTTACAGAAAAAAATATATCTGTTTTTGAACAAAAAAGTAAAGGTAAAGCGGGTGCTGTTTATGAAGTTCTTAACAATTGCAACGGAGAGTTAATTGCAATTTTAGATGCTGATATAAGTGTAGATCCAGAAACATTAAATGATTTTTTTGAAATAATTGAAAATGGATATGCTGATTTTGTTAATGGGACAAGACTTATATACGGAAAAGAAAAAAATGCAATGCGTTTTTTGAATTCAATTGGAAATTTATTTTTTCAGTTTTTGATTTCACTTGTGATAAAACAAAAACTAACCGATTCTTTATGTGGAACAAAGATATTTAAAAAAGAAAATTTAGATTTACTATATGATTGGCAAAAAACAAATATTGTAAATGATCCTTTTGGAGATTTTGATTTAATATTTTCTGCAGCCTATTCGGGACAAAAAATTTTAGAATACCCCGTACATTACAGATCAAGAAAATATGGTTCAACTCAAATATCTAGATTTAAAGATGGATGGAAGCTTTTATCGTATTTTTTGATTTCTCTATATAAGTTTAATGTTTCAAAGTAAATTAAAAAATCCTGATTTAAAATTCAAATTAAATGTCTTACTTTTTTTATTAATATCTTTATATATTTTTGTTTTTACTAATTTATATTTTTATTCGACATTTGGTGCAGATTATCAAAAGTATATTTCTTATTTGAAGTATTTTTTCGGAATGATGGAAAATACTGGTTTGGAACAAGGACCAATTTATTTTTACTTTGTATCGCTTATACTGAGTTTAAGAGCAAAATTTATAAGTCCAGTTTTATTACAAAGTGAAGTTAGTTTTGCTATTCAATTAACAAACTTACTGATTATCTTGATAGGTTTTGTTGGATTCTATTTTTTACTAAGACAGTATAAAATTGATAAAAATAAAATTTTAATTATTTTTCATTTAACAAATTTTTTTCCTCCCTTATTCGCTTTAAAAATAACTATGAAACCTGAGGTTCTAGTGTTTGCATTACTACCCTGGTTTTTATATTTAATAAAAACATTCATGGTCACTAAAAATAAAAACTATTTATTTCTATCAATATTTCCTGCTGTTTTGATACTGACGACAAAAGGAAGCTGGTTAGGAATGCTTTCTGTATATGGTTTAATAATTACTTTTACAATTTTTAAAAATTTAAATATCAAATTAGTTTTTCAACTACTAATAATTTTTTCTTTAATTTTTGGATTTGTAATGTATGAAAATGAAAGAATAAATGAATATAGTGTTTTAGATTTTCAAATTACTGACAATTATGATAATGCTGCAGAATTAAACATTATTTATAAAAATGTCATGGGTGGAAAACAAAATTTTTATGTTTTTGAATTTGATAAAGCTTCTCTGATAGGGATTACACTGCTTGATACATTTTCTGATCACTTTAATTTTTATTGGGATAAAGATGTGAGTACATTCAATAATTTTAGAAAAGAATTAATTGTAGAGGATAAAGATATAGACTTTTTGGAATTAGATGTAAAAAATCGTTATATAAAATATAATGGTCCATTTAGTCAAGCACTCACTGAATTGAGGGGTATATTAGGAATACTGTTTACCTTTCTCTTTTATACATTATTACTGTTCAAGATATACAACTCAAAAAAATATAGAGTATATCTCATTGCACCTTTTGTTGGTATGTTTATTCTGTTAATTAACTCGATGGGGTTTCCGATAAATAACTTTGATCCAAAGGTTGGTGATACATTTAAAACTTTTTATTACTCACCTTTTATAGTTCTTTCATTTATGTTTTTAGTTGCTTCGTTAGCAATTAGAAAAAAAATTTTAAATGTTGCATTTATAGCTATGTATATGATTTGTTCAATTTTTATTTTTGGCTTTCCTAAAAAAGATAGTAATCAATATTATGTTGATTTAGGTAACAGAAATGAACACAGTGTCTTGTGCGAAGTTAACAAAATAGTAATTCATGACTTAGATTTTGAAAGTAATTGCTCCAATAAACATATTGAATTTTGTAAATTTCAAAATAATAGATCAGATTATACAATATTAGTAAAAGATACTTTCCAGCTTGAGGCTTCAAGGTTTATTATCCAGAGAATGTTATTTGAAATAGACGATAATAAGATTCTTGATAAAAGTTGTTCTAAACAGCAAAGTTCACGCGGATTAATTGATTTATCAAAAACGCCTTCATTAAATCTAGCAATATTTTTAAGTATTTTTGTTTTGATTTATTTACAAAGAAAAATAGATATTACGGCTTAATAACATTCCACCGTGGATACAAGCCACCAAGAGTTGAAAATATCATTGATAATCCCCAGACTAGCAATGTTGTTCCATGTATATCTGGCTCATCTAATCCTTTAGTTGTTTGAATGCCATAGTAATGTGTTTGGCTTTTATTTAAAAAATATGAAAACCCACCAATATCTTGATAGTAATGTTTTTCAATATCATTTAGCAAATCTTTGAAATATTCTCTTATTTCTTTAGATTTATAATCAGTTTGTTGATGGCATTTATACAAGACATATATTATATCAACAATGTCACAACCTTCACTGTTTGGTTTATGTTTAAGACATAAGTCAATTAATTCATTTGGTCTGTGAATAGGTATATTCAGCCAATCTAGCCCAGTAATTACTTTCATAGCACCATTTACTTTTTCAGAAGAGTCAGAAACTTTTGGCAACCCATATGATCCATCTTCTAATAACATTTGTTCTAAATATTCATTTATAAAAGACACTAAGTCTTCATTATTTTCCAAGTAGCTAATAAATACACAAATTCCAGATACTTGTGCACCTGCATTCCAAGGATGGTTCCAATCAAGTTGGTCAAAAAAGTTATTTAAATCTTCTCTCGTTTGTGGGAATTCTGTAAATGAAATTTGATTGTTTGGAAATATTTGTTTAATTGTTGCAATTGATTGTTTGGTCTCAGCTCGAATATATTCTATAAATTTAAAATGAGGATTGATTTCATAAATTTTTATTCTTCTTAAGAAAAATTTAACAACATTCTTAATCCATAAAACCGTAAAATTTGATTTGTATATTTTATAGTAATTCGGATCTACGTAAGACCCTTTAGGTAAATCGCTGTAATCATTTTTAAAACTTTCAAACCTTCTATATATTTCAGAAATAAAATCATCATCATTTAAAAGATCAGAATTTATAGTGTATAAAACTTTTAATGCATAACAAGTATGTCCCATGTCGATTAATTGTCCTTCTTTTGTTGCACCATTAATTACCGGTTGGAATAAACTATTTTCTTTTTTTAAATTTAAAATATAATTTTCAATATTTTCTGAAAGATTCTTGTAATCAATCATTTTTATTTTTGTAAAGACAGACTAATCTTTTTTCATTTATTGCAATAATTTCAAAATTTTTAGATGTTAAATAGTTATTCACTTCGACAAAGGTTGTTTCTTGGGACATCCCTTTCTCAGCACCACAATCAACTGAGATATATGAAATATTATGTAAATTATCTTCACCACCTAATAGAACTTCTAATTCATAACCCTCTGCGTCTATTTTTAATAATTTAATTTTTTCATTCTTAATAAATTCATCTAGTAAACGTGCTTCAACTTTAGTTTTAAGCTCCGTTTCGCTAGATTCATATATGGAAGAATTTCCACCTGAAGAATCAATGTAAAAGTCTACTTCTTCTTTTCTATTAGATAGTGCACAATTGTAATTTGACTTTTCTGTATTAAGATTTAAACACTCAAAAACATTTGGATCCGGTTCAAATCCAAGATAATCAATATTAATATTGAGATTTTCAAAAGCTAGAAATAATTCTCCGACATTTGCTCCACAGTCTAGAACCTTGTCTCCTGTTTTAAAATTTGGAATATTTAGTAAGTAAGACACAAATAAATGATTTAGAAATTCTTTTTCATTCAATAGAACTCTAGTAACTCTTAGGTTTGGATAATTTAATTGTTTTGATTTATTTTCTGAAATTTTTATATATCTATTTTCATCAAATACCAATTTTCCATCAAATTTAAAAAAGGTATTTAAAAATAAAGTTATATTTTTCTCACTAAAAGTTTTAAAAACAGTAGTTGTTAACTTTCCCTTGATTATGAGTTTTACTTTTTGAAACGTCGTGAGATTATCTACATCAATAAATTTTGTCATAAATGCTGGTATCTTTATTATTTGGGGATTCAGCGTAACCATAACAAAATAAATACTAATATATAAAGATGAAATTATCTTTTTTATTGAGGTCAATTTGAAAATTTTAATATTTGGATCCGAGGGAATGGTAGGGAGCTCAATTTCAAATATTTTGTCTCAAAACAGTAATAATGATTTAGTCTTATCAAATAGAAATACAAATGATCTTTTTAATTTGAATTCTACAAAAAAACTTATAAAAAGTGTAAACCCCGATTGTATAGTAAATGCAGCTGCAAAGGTTGGTGGTATCAGTATAAATAATGAGAAGAGATTCGAATTTATTACTGAAAATTTAAAAATCAACATGAATATATTAGAAAGTTGTTCAGAAAATAAGAACATAAAGATCATAAATCTGGGAAGCAGTTGTATTTATCCACTCAATGCAGAAAATCCACTAAAGGAAGAATACATAATGACTGGCAAACTTGAACCAACAAATTCACCCTATGCAATGGCTAAATTAAGTGCAATTGAAATTGGGGACGCAATGACAAAACAATTTGGTCATAAAATTATAAACCTAATGCCGACCAATTTATATGGACCTAACGATAATTTTTCAGAAAATGATAGTCATGTCATTCCAGGACTTATATTTAGAATGCATAATGCAAAAATCAATAATGAGAATAAATTCAGCATATGGGGATCAGGTAAACCATTGAGAGAATTTTTATACGTAGACGATTTATCAGAAGCAATTAAATTAATTATTGATAAAGATGTTGATCATCAAATATTAAATGTGGGTAGTTCAGAAGAAATATCAATTATCGATTTGGCAAAACTTATAAAAAAGGTATTGCAGTATGACGGTGAATTAATTTTTGATTCAACCAAACCAGATGGGAATCCTAGAAAATTATTAGATTCAACTAAAATGTTCTCTTACGGCTGGAAACCAAATATCCGTCTTGAAGAAGGAATAAAATTATCTTATGATTGGTTCCTTAAAAACTCAGCTTGATGGATTTTCCCAAGTTGGTTTTAACAAATTTTCATCAATTAAAACTTTTTCTCGGTTGGCAAGTTTTATATCTTCATCAACCATTATTTTTATAAGTTCATCAATAGAGGTTTTTGGTTTCCAGCCAAGTTCCTTCTTTGCTTTTGAACTATCTCCAAGCAAGAAGTCAACTTCATTTGGCCTAAAATACTTTTCAGAAGATTCTACATATTCTTCATAATTTAAATCAACATACTCAAATGCTTTCTCTGCAAATGATTTAACGGTAATTGATTCACCAGTTGCTAAGACCCAATCTGAGGGATTTTCATGTTGCAACATCATCCACATTCCTTCAACATAGTCACCTGCAAAACCCCAGTCCCTTGAAGCATCTAAATTCCCAAGAGTTACTTTTTTTTGAATTCCCATTTTTATTCTTCCAACTGCTCGAGTTATTTTTCTTGTTACAAATGTTTCACCTCTCATTGGAGATTCATGATTAAAAAGAATTCCGTTAACACAAAATAAATCATATGAATCTCTGTAAATCTTTGTTATGTCATGAGCAAAAACTTTTGATGCAGCATATGGACTTTTTGGGTTAAAAGGAGAGCTTTCGTTTAATTTTTCTTTTGATGATCCACCATACATTTCTGAAGAAGATGCCTGATAAAATTTTATTACTTTATCTTTACTTCTTATTGCTTCAAGGATTGAAACTGATCCAAGAGTACCAACCTGAGTAGTATATACGGGGTTCTTAAATGAAACAGAGACATGTGATTGGGCTGCAAGATTATAGATTTCGTCGGGTTGAATAATGTTTATTAATGAGCTCAAAGATGCCGAATCTAGAAGGTCAGAATAATGTAGGGTCAGCTCACCATTTCTATAATTTGAAATTAATTCATCTATTCTAAAAGTATTTATTAAAGAAGCTCTTCTTACAGTCCCATGTACTTCATATCCATTTTCTAAAAGTAATTTTGATAAGTAGTAACCGTCTTGTCCTGTAATACCAGTAATTAGTGCTTTTTTCATATTTTCAGTTTATCCTTTGTTAAATTTATACCCTGAGATAAAAAATATCCGTACATTAAATAGAAATTAATTGGAAATTGAACTCCTTCCATAGCAATATCTGTCATAGCATTTAACAGTGGGGGGAGAATTAAGATTAATATGTAATGATTTTTAAATTTTTTAAAATATATGTAATACATACTTAAGTGAAGAAACGAAACTAAAAATAGCTGAATTAGACCACCTCTTCCAAATATGTTTATCAGATAATTATGTACATGTTCATTTGATTTATCATGGCCAACCCTGAACATATTTTGTGAATCATATGCAAGATTAAACACTGGAAGGACTTCGTTATATCCATATCCAAAAATTACATTATTTTCAGAAGCTTGATAGTAATATAAATCTTGCCACATGCTCAGTCTCCAATTAAACGTTCCGTCAGTAGAAATTAATTTATTGTGCCAACCTGTATCCACTAAGATATTTTGACCACTGTTATATGTAACATTTGGAACATATCTTTCTTCAAAATAAAGAGACATAAATGTATCAATTTGTGTATTGTCATGAATTCTTGTAATCTTATCTAATTCTTCATCAACTACACTTACAATACCAACTCTCTCTAAATTTTCAGTAGGTAATGAAGCAAAATCAAATTGTGTAACTCTAAATGTTGATAGAAAAAATATTAAAGGTCCTAAAACTAATAAAAGAATCAGATTTCTAATATTTAAAAATATATATTGAAAATTAAAAAATAAATACAACATCGTAAAAAGTAAGAGTGCAGCGAGTGCCATTCTGCTCATTTGAGTAATTAAAGGGATAAAAATACCTACTGAAAATATGAAAAAGAGATAGCTATGTTTTTTTTTCAATGTATTTAACGAAATTAAATTTAATATGATTGTCGCTAAAACCATATCTGATGCCTTTACGAAGGTAAATCTGTCACCAACAGTTTTAAACCAGTTCATTAACGCATCCGGATAATTTCCTGTCCCAAAGATATACAGAACTAAATATCCAAAAAAGAATGCGTAAAATAATTTTTTATCAATTGTTTCATTTAAAAAATAATAACCAACAAAAAAATATGCCATAGTCCAAATATATGAGCTTGTTTTGTAGGTATACCTTGCTAATAAATCTGCATCAGTAACAATTAGTGTTATAAAAAATGCGGTTATAATAAATCTAAAAAGATTATGAATTGTTACAGGTGCTTTTAAATATTTATTAGGTATCAAAATTATAACGAATGATAAAACAAGCCCAAAAGCAACAAAGTATTCTCCAAGTCTTATACCAAAAAGATAAATACCAGCAAAAGAACGTGTAAATACAACAAGAAAAAACATTGTTGTCAATATTCCGTAAGAGATTATTTTATTCACTTTTTAAAGTTTAACTTTACTTGATATTTTTTTAACTAATTTATTCAATTTATAAAGATAAAAATTTGATACTTGTAATTTATCTATGGATCTATTTTTGCTAATTTCAACTTCTTTAGAACACAATTCTTCAAATAGTTGAAAATAATTTTCACACATTTTTTCAGAATTGAATGGATAATTTTTCATATTTTCATAATAAAAATCATAATTTTCGTACATTTCTTTAAGCTTCAGTTCTAGATTTTTAGGAGAATACTTTAAACCAAAATTATTACAATATTCAGGAATTCCACCAGAGTCAATATACAAAATAGGTAGTCCGCATTGAGCGCCTTCAATGTGATGATTACCAGAAGGTTCATTTAATGACCCAGTTATATACAGATGATTTTTCTTGATTTCTTTTGCAAGTTCTTTACCAGACAAAGGATCGACATGTTTAGAGTATTGAAAGCTGAAATTTTTTGGTAAATTTCCTATATATGTAAATTCAATTTTATTTTTCCATTTTTCACCACCAATCATTTCATCAATCTGGGAATAAGTATCAAACCCTTTATTCCAATTTGCACCCCAGTGATGAGTTACAATTTTAAGTTTTTCTTTTTTGTTCCAATGTGAAAAGCTATCATTATTAAAAATTTGTTTATTAGCCCCAGCAAGAATCACTTTTTTATTTTTTTGAGTAAGTCCTTGGTCATTAAATAGATTCATTAGCCAACTACTGACAAATACTGTATAGTCCGCTGACTTATTAACTTTAATGAGATATTCATTTACATTATTTGTGTTTTTTCTTTCATCACATTCATTTATCCTGTGAATTACAACACATTTGTTATTTTCATATTTAAGATAATTATTTACATCAATGTGGGTAAATGCAGATGACTCAGATGTTTTTCGAGGTTCAGTTAGTAAGATAACATCTATATCATTATCCTTTAAGTCATAAACCACATCGTGATCATTATTAATCAAGTAGTTTGTGAGATTAATTGCAAATAAATTACCACCTCCCCATGGTCCATCTTTAACACTTGTTCCAATGCTAACTTTCATAAAGCTTAACCATCATTTCATTAAATTTGTTCATTCCATCTTTAATTACAAAATTTTTTGCTCTTTCATAAGCAAAATTTATATTTGGTTTTGCACTTTCGAAAGTTTCTATTTCATATATTGATGATGGATGAAGAACTTCATTTGAGATACCTACATCAGTAGATACAATTGGAGTTTTTACTATTGCACATTCCATAATTGCCATTGGCCCTCCTTCAACTCTTGATGCAACAATATATAAATCAAGGCAATTGTAAAGTTCATTTAAAATTTTTAGACTTGGTTTTTCAAAATATTTGTAATCAATCTTTAATTTTTTTAGTTCATTGATAATATATTGGCGTCGATACCCCGCAATTAGAACTTTCAAATTTTTGCCTCCTATTTGGTTTTTGAGTTTATTTAAATTTTGTAAAAATAAATCTGGTCCTTTTGAAAGTTTAGGACTTATTAGATCAATTCCCTCGGTATCTCTTTGAAAGGAACCTACGACATAATCATTGTCACTCAATCCAAATTTCGATCTGAGAGCTTCTTTATCTTTTATCTCAAAAAATTTTTGTGAATCAACCCAGAAAGGAATTTGTATTTTTGGTTTATTTGTTAAGTTATTCAGTAAAGCTTCCGTTTTCTTTGAAGGCACATGATAAATATCAACATATTTATCTCTAGCTTTAAAATCATCAAGGTAATCTGAATCAACTTTTGCCTCATCTATATGATGAATTGTGCATACTGTTTTCAAATTATCTAGTTTTTTCTTATTTAACTTATCCCATGTCCACGGAGAAATTATCCATACTATGTCAGCATTAGAAATTCGTTTTGTAGTGTTGTTATTTTCTTTATACCATTCAGCTCTTAATCTATCAGTAATCCAAGATTCTCCGGCTTTATTAATATATAATTTAAAATTAACTTCTTCCATCTGGCTCTATGTTGCGTTTAACACAATAAGCATAATAACTTTGGATATCTTTTTTATTTGTAGATATATTATTTTTTGTGTTTAGTTTATAAAGTGGTTTATTCAAGTAAATATAACTATAGTCTTTTTCAATCAAATCCTTAAACAATTTATAGTCTTGAGCATAATAAAATCTTTCATCATAAGCTCCAATATTTTCAATTACTGTTTTCTTGATTAATAATGTTCCATGAATAAAAGGATTTTTATATTTTAAAACATATTTTTTAGGTAAATAATTTGAGAATCTTGGTATGTTATTTTTAGTCTGAATATCTATTGCTCTGGAAACACAAAAATCAACATCATGTTTAATTAATTTACTTATTTGTGAAGCTAATCTTTCTTTTAAGCTTTCATCATCTGCGTCCTGACGTGCGATAAATTCACCATTTGAATTTTTTATTAATTTATTAAGAGATTTTGTTAAACCAATATTTGATTTATTTTGAAAAATCTTAATAAAATCATATTTTTTCGAATAGTCCTTGATAATTTCATAAGTATTATCGTCTGAACAATCGTCTATAATCAAAAATTCTAAATCTTTATAAGTTTGATTAGCAATACTTTCAATAGCATTTTTAATAGTTTTTTCACTATTGTGTGTACTCATTAAAACAGAGACCAAAATTTTTTTATTCATCAATAATTTTCATTAAATCTTCTAACAATAGTCTTTCATCTAATAAATTTTTTATATATTTATAATTTTCATTGCCAATTTTAACCGCACTTTCAATATCAGAAAAAACTTTAAATTTTGATATAAGATCCTGATAATCAAATTGGTTAAAAGATAACTTATAATCTTCTGGAAAAAATTCATGAATTCCTCCAGTTTTTGGAAAAATTGATGGTTTCTTTAAAATAGAAGCTTCGCATAATAATGTTGGCTGGCCTTCAAGAAGTTTAGTTGTTGTTACAACACCAACTGAGTTGTTTATTTCTTCAATAGTTTCAACATTTGATAATTTTCCTAAAAATAGAACATTTTCATGTTTGAATTTATTTTTCAAAGTGTTTAAAAGGGGGCCATCTCCAATAATCTTTAATTGCATATCTTCTAGGTCTGCAGCTAGAAATGATTCAATTAATTCAAATACACCCTTTTCTTTTGATATTCGTCCTGCATATACAAAATAATTTTTATACTCACTTATATTTTGAATGTTTGAATCAATATAGTTTCTAAATATTTTTACATTTTTTGAAATATCATTATTTTCAATATATTCTTTATGAAAATTAGTTAAAACAAGTAATGTAAACTTTTCATTAGATATTGATTTATAAAACTTTTTACCATATCTTATTACAAGAAATGATTTTAAAAATGACTCTTTAAAATATTTGTTAAAAATACCAATTTCATTTGAACTTAGGCCACAACACTCACAAAATGTCTTTCCTTTAAAATGAACATTGCTCATATAGGAATTTGTACATCTGTATCTAAAGTTATGAAGTTTTATAAGTACTTTGATATTTTGATTTTTTAATAAGTCAAAAATTCCAGCAGAGGCTTTAAACCAAGTATTATGAACATAAATAATATCCGGTTCAAAAATTTTAATCTTTTCTTTTACAATTTTTATGCTCTCATAATTTTTATTCAAAATAAAATAAAAAAACTGTTTAAAATAACTATCAATTTTATTATTAAAAAAAATTGTTTCAACATTGAAATGTTTCTTTAAAAACTCAATTTCATTTCTAACAGCAATGTCCTCTCCACCTTGAACTTGGTATGTATTGTGGATCACTAATATTTTTTTCATATTATTAACACAGTATATTAAGTTAATATTAACTCGATGAATGTAATTCTCATATTTACTTATGGTGTATCTTTAAAACAGTGGGCAGATTCTGGCTTATTAAGTAGAGAAATAAGTTTGTACAATAAAATGATCAGTGATTACAAATTAAAATATACATTTATGACATTTGGGGATGAATCTGATATTCCAATAATAGAAAACCCCAATATAAAAGTTTTACCAATTTATAAATATATAAAAAAAAGTAAAATTAAATCAATAAATATAATTAAAAGTTTTTTTGTTCCATTTGTCCTCAAAAAATATATTAACGATAGCCAATTAATTAAAACAAACCAATTAAGTGGAAGCTGGATAGGAATAATATTGAAACAAATCTTAAAAATTCCACTATTTGTTAGAACGGGATATAACATTTACGAATTTAAGAAAATTCAAAAAAAATCAATATTTGTTAAACTTTTTTACTTCGTTCTAACGAAAGCTTCATTGCGATTTTCAGATATATATACTGTGACATCAGAAACTGATATGATAAAAATTAAAAAAATGTCAAAAAATGTGAAAAATATTTCCATTCTAAGAAATTATGTTTCAACACTACAGGTTAAAAAAAATAAATCTAGGCACAAAGAAAGAATTCTATCCGTTGGGCGTCTTGATAGCCAAAAAAATTATAAGATGTTGATCGATTTATTTGAAAATTCTAAATTTGAAATCGATATATTAGGAAGTGGACCTGAGAAATATGATCTTATTAAGTATGCTGATTCAAAAAATGTGAAACTAAATCTTTTGGGGAACATGGATAACGATCAATTAATGAATTTGTATGATAATTATTACTTTTATATTACGACATCGTTATATGAAGGAAATCCTAAAGCCCTCTTGGAAGCCATGTCCTCGGGCTGCATAGTGTTGTGTAAAAAAAATCCGAATACTATGGAAATTATTGATAATGGTTTTAATGGTTTTTACATAGATAATGACAAAAAGACAATACAACTAATTGAAAAAATACTTAATGATAAAAATTTAAAAAATAAAATAGTTGAAAATTCTTTGAAAACCATAGAGAAAAATTATTTAATTGATAAGATAGCAAATGAAGAATTTGAAATTTATAAAATTTTAACTACTGACAAATAGTCTTTTATCATCTTTTAATACTATGCGCAGATGTTCATCGTAGGAGAAATCTTCATGGCTGTGAGTTGAATTAATAATAGTAATATTTTTTTTGCTAAGAATTTCAAATATAAGCTTTCTCGATGTTACATCAAGGTTTGAAGTTGATTCATCAAGTAGTAATATTTCTACATTTGCAAGCAAAGACCTGATAAATGCAACTTTCTGCATTTGTCCAGAAGAGAGACTTTTATTATTAACTTGATAATTTAAGTCAATATCATCACTATTAAATAGTTCAAATTGCTTCATTAATTGAATCAAGTCAGCATCATCTTTTTTTGAAGTATTTCCATACATAAAATTATCTCGCAAGGAACCGTTTAATATTAGAGGTGTAACACCAACATAACCTACTTTTTCTGAATAGCTAGTTATCTTACCTTCTTGAGGATAAAAAACTTTTGAAATCAATCCTAATAATGTACTTTTACCAGATCCGTTTGGTCCAGTAATCACTGTATGTTTATTTTTTTTAATTTCTAAATTTAAATTATCAAATATTAAATCTTCAGAATTGAAATACTTAAATTTCAAATTTTCTATTTTAATTGCTAAGTTTGAATTTTCGTTTATATTAAAATAATTTTCATCAATTATTAACTTGTTATTCTCTAAATTAATAAATGACTCTAGATGCACGTGCGAATTGATGACCATATTAAGCGACTTGTTAAAGGTTCCAATAGTTTGAACTAATCTAAGTGTTACCCCAAGAAACTCTAGCGTAAGAGATTTTAAGATATCAAAAAATACGATCAAAATTGAAACTGTAAAAACAGTTAAAAAATTTGGTGTAAGTGAATTTAATGTTCCATAAATTTGATTTTTAAAATTTGCAGTTTTTACTTTCTCTGTTGTTATATCAAAATTATCTAGTTCAGTTTTGATTGTGTCTAAAATCTTAATTAAAAATATATTCTGTATAACTCTTTCTATTTCTCTGGATGCCTGCCTTCCATTGACATAAGCCTCGTGCATATACTTACGACCTAATTTTAATAATGTTCTCGTAGGAATAAACAAAACAGCAATACCAATTGCAAAAATTGAGATTGTATTAAAGTCTGTAAATATTAAAAATGAAGAATAAACAACTACTTGTATAAAACTATTTAATAAACTTGTTAATCCTTGGTAAAAATACCCAATATGACCACTTAAAGTTCCAATATAATAATTTGAATCAGCAATCGAATAATTTCCTTTTTTATAGACTTCTTTAATAAGATAAATTTTTAGATTTTTTTCAACTTGAAGCTTTAGCGACATAATATTTGCTTGTTCTACATATATGAATATAAATCTAAAAAGTACAATTATTGGAAGAAAAATTAAATTAGATAGAATTGAATTTAAAATATCATATTCAGCTTTTTCTCCAGACAGTATGTTTGCAAAATAAAGAATTATTAAAATATCAGACAAAACGGTTAAGTTTGATAAGCCGACCGACATCAATATTCTTATCTTCTTCTTTGTAACTCCAGTAAGTTTCGAAATATAGATTATTTCTTTTAAAGTTTTTTGAAAACCGTTCATATCTTTATCATATAAATAATAAGAAAATAATTAATAAAAATAACTTTATATAAATAATCATAGATTTTATTTTTAATGACTTATTACTTTCCTAAACACCTGTCCATTTGAATAGCTTGAATAATAAACAAAATTATTTTCAAAATATTTATTTTCTTTCCAAGCTTTATAAATTGAATTTTTATTATCGTCAATAGAGGTAAAATCATCAATCATTATGAATCCTCCCAATGACATTCTTTCCTCTAAGTATTTAAATATTGGTATAGAAGATTCGTAAATATCACAATCTATAAACGCAAATGAGACATTGCTTATTTCTTGCATTTTGTCAGTATTAAGAGAATTCTGAAAGAAGCCTTTAACTACATCTACTTTATTTTTATTAGAGAACAATTTAATTACATTATCATATGAAGTTTCAAAATTTTCTTTTGTATATAGTTCGTGATTTTCAACTGGAAACCCTTCAAATGAATCTAATCCATAAACGTGCATGTTCTTTAAATTAAGTTTATTAATGCATCGCCAAGTATGATATAAAGATTTACCCTTAAAAATTCCAAATTCTACGTAATCACCATCTATGTTGTCTTGCTTGATCGAATATAAAATTTCATATATTTGCTGAAATTTTAATTTGTTGTGTATATTTGTAGGGCTGTATATTGTTGTAATTAAACTAAGTAAATAAGTTTTTAAGTGCAAAACAAGATTCATAACATATAGATTAGTGCTTTAGTGAGTCTTCAATCTATAAATTTTAAATTTGCATAATCAATTACGAATATTATTAATATCTAATTGTGTGAGTAATGTACTTTTTATTTTTATAAATTATGTAGCAATTTTAACGTTGCTATATATGGTGGGTCGTGCTTTATTTATAATAATTGAAATTTTTACAAAAAAAGATATCTATTGCTTATTTGACATAAAAAAAGAATCTTTTTTTCTAATTATTGGTTTGATTGTATTCTCTCAAATATTGTTTATTTTTAATTTTTTTTCAGGATTAATTGACTTTAATATAACTCTATTCATAACTTTTTTGTTGATTATCAACGTAAGAAAATTTACAAAAATTAAGTCTTACAAAGATTTTGGTTTAAATATTTTTCTTTGTTTTTTATTGTTCATTACCTTTTATGACACTGGTTTAAGTAAAGATAGTTTCTTATATCATTTAATGTCACAAAAATGGATTTATACAGAAAAAATAGTCTTTGGTTTATCCAATTTGAATCCCTATCTAGGATATATGTCGATTAGCGAGTTTGCCTCATCGTTGTTTAACGAAATAAATTTAAATTTTGCACATATATTTAATCTTGTTTTTCTTATAAGCTTTTTTTCGCTAATAATTGCTTTTATTTTTTCAAAAATTGAATATTACAAAAATATTGCTATTTGTTTTGGAGTTTTTGGAATTTTAGATAATTTCGGATTTGATGGTGGCCGAAATGGTTTTATTGCTACACAGGAAATAAACAAGTTTGATTATTCATTTTCTATATTATGTATATTATTTATAGTTTTTTCTATCTATTCAATAAATATAAAAAAAGATATATCAAATCTTGATCATTTTATATTCTCTTTGTTTTTTATCTATGCGATTCAATTAAGGATCTTCGGTTATATTTTGTTTCCACTTTACTTTTATATGATGTTTAGATTTAAAAAATTTAGATCAATTTATAATTTCTCTTTTATTTTTTTAATTTTATGGTCCATTAAGAATTTTATTAATACATCTTGTTTTATATATCCTGTAAATCTAAGTTGTATTAATACTGGCTGGTTATTCCCAGAAAAATCAAAATATATAAGCTATTTGGTATTAGATAGTTTTCGAGATCCAGAAAATGGAATTAATACCATCAATAATTTGCAGTGGATAAGTGAAGTTTTTTTACCAAATAATCAAAATATAATTAAAAATTTTCTGATATCGGTAATATTTTTTAAATTATTAAAAATACTTTTCTTTAAACATCAAAAAATAAAAAGAGATTATGTAAATTTAATAAAAGTATATTTGACTGTTTTCATCCTCTTTGGACTTTGGATATTTTATTTACCTCAATATAGATTTTCTTCATTCTTTCTTATGACATCATTCTTAATATTAAATATGGACTTTTTAAAAAGTAAACACAAATTCAGCATAAACTTGAATTTGATTATCACCATTTTTTCTTTCTTACTATTAATAAACATGAATGATTATAAAAGCTTTTATAGTAATCCAACAGTAATTAGTCAGGCAACGCTACCAACTACTCAATATGAGAAACTTAAAAATTACGGAGTTAAACCCATAAGTGATATTTCAAAAGGTATTCTATGTTTTGATAGAAAAGACTGTTATTCAGCAAATTATGAATTATCACTTTCTAACTTAGAATTAAATTACAAAATAATTAGACCAATAAATAAAAATTATTATTTGGATTTACTACAAAAGTTTAAATAACTTTACAAAACTCAATATAAAATATAGTAATGAATATTGCAGTGTGTTTTTCTGGTCAACTTCGATCTATTGAACTAACACATAAAAATATAAACAAATTTCTTAATAAAAATTTTGAAGATTACAAAATATTTGCTCATATCCCAGAAAATAAGAAAATCAATCAACAATTTGATCAATATTTTCAAAATTCAGTATACATAGTTGAAAAAGATCCAAGTATAAGGAAAACCAAATTAAAAAATAATCAATTTAAGTCTGTAAAAAACAAATTTAAAAGTTTAAAAGAAGCAAAAATTGCTCATATGCAACAACTCTATGGAATTTTTAAATGTAATGAATTAAAAAAAGAATATGAAGCAAAAAATAATCTTGTCTTTGATTGGGTTTTAAGATGTAGATCAGACCTAATGTTTTACGATAGTAATCTAGATCTATCAAAAATGAATAACAAATATTTATATACTCCAAATTTTCATAATTGGAGTGGAATTAATGATAGATTTATAATTAGTTCATCAGAAAATATGGATACATTTGCTGATTTATATAACTACATTTTGCAAAATGAAATTGATGGGTTTAATGCAGAAAGTATATTCAAAAATTATCTTGATGCGAAAAGTATTGAATTAAGAGAAGTAAATACTGTACGTTTTAACAGAGTTAGAGCGGATGGTATCGAGTTACAAGACTTTTAAACTAACCTAATTGATATAATTTATTAATGACAAAAAAAGCTTTAATTATGGGTGCTGGTGGCTTCATTGGCTCGCATATGGTATCTAGATTAAATGGAGAGGGTTATATGACTCTTGGAGTTGATATAAAAAATCCTGAATTTTCTGATTCAAATGCACATGAGTTCTACCTTCTAGATTTAACTGAAAAAACTAACATTGACAAAATACTTGTGGAACATGAAGATATAACTGAAATATATCAATATGCAGCAGACATGGGTGGTGCTGGATTTATTTTTACTGGAGATAATGATGCAGACATTATGCATAATTCTTCATTAATTAATCTAAATTTATTAAGAAGTTTGATTGAAAACTATTCAAAAAAACTTCCAAAAGTTTTTTACTCAAGTTCAGCTTGCATATATCCAGAAGAAATTCAGGAATCGCCAAATAATCCTGGTTTGAAAGAATCAGATGCCTATCCTGCAAATCCTGATTCTGAATATGGTTGGGAAAAGCTTTTCTCTGAGAGACTGTACCTGAGTTATATGAAAAACTACAAAATGGATATAAAAATTGCTCGTTTTCATAACATATACGGACCAAACGGAACTTGGGACGGAGGAAGGGAAAAAGCCCCTGCAGCAATGTGTAGAAAAGTTGCTGAGACAAAAGATGGTAATATCGAGGTTTGGGGTGATGGAAAACAGACTAGATCTTTTTTATTTATCAACGACTGTATTGAAGCAACAAGAAGGCTTATGAACTCTCAAGTTTTTGAACCAATAAATATTGGATCTGAAGAGATGGTATCAATTAATCAGCTTGTTGAAATTGTTTCCAAAATTGCTAATAAAAAAATTAAAATAAATCACATAGATGGACCTCTTGGAGTGAGAGGTAGAAATTCAGAAAATTCATTAGTAAGAGAGGTTCTTAATTGGGATTACGAATATTCCTTAGAAGATGGAATTAAGATAACTTATGAATGGATATCTAAACAAATTATAAAATCCTAATTTATGGATTCTTTACAAGAAATATATTCAAAATATAAAAGATATTGCGACAAGGGAGATAGAAGTGATATTGGTATGTATGGACATTTCTATATAGAGAAATATGAAAAACATCTCTCAGAAATAAGATTATTTGCAAAAAATGTTTTAGAAATAGGAACCATGTCTGGAGCGAGTGCACTAATGCTTGATGAGTATTTTCCGAATGCACATATTTATACACTTGATAGAGATCTTCCATCTGATAACTCAAGATGGCCGGATTTTTTTCCTCCAGTAAACATGGAGTTTGTTAAAAGAATAGAGAGTTCTTCAAAAATTACCTTTCTCCATTGTGACGCTTATAAGAAAAAAGCATTAAAAAAAATTAAAAACATTGATTTTGATGTAGTAATCGATGACGGGTTTCACTCTTTTGAAACAATGAAATTTTTTATAATAAATTACTTTAAATTATTAAAAAAGAATGGAATAGGAATAATCGAAGATATAGGGCTAGATGGCGTTGCAACTTTAGAAAATCTTGAAAGTTTGATTAGAAAAGAAAACTTATCAGGTGATGTAATAAAATATGATTTTGATAATGATGATAGTAAAAAAGTTTCAAGAGCTTCTAACTTAAAACCTCATGATAAAATGTTAATTTACATCAATAATTAAAAATTTAAAAAGCATTCTGATATATTTCAAAAGATTTTTTTACATTATCTTCTAATTCGTATCTCTTTTGAATGAAATTTAAAGTATTTCTATATCCGATAATCTCTTTTTCTAAATCTAAAACGACATCATGTTCATTTCTCTCTTGATACACGCTTGCAGTATTGTAGATAACTGAGTTTGGGAATTGTTCTTGAACAATATAAGAAGCCCAAATATCATCCATTCTTCCAACATAAGGCAACATCATATAGTGTGGGAGTACTTTCCTGCTTAAAAAAGTATTTTGACTATTAAAAGGACTTAGTTGTTTACTTCCATATGGTTTTTGAACATCAAACTTTACCTCAGGTTTCATAGACAGCCTACATATGGCGTCAACATCCGGGTCGCCGTCCCATAAATCTGCCTGAACCAAAACATGACGATTATCTTTTCCTATAGGTTTTACATTATTTTTTGTGGGAACCATCTCTATTGGGTAACCACGATGCCAAATTTTTGAATTATTCGTTACACTTAAAGGGTCAAAATATCCATTTTCTGAATCAAATAAATCAACCTCTACTTCATTATCAATATAAATATTTTTTCCCCAAAATTCGTATGGAATATTATCATCATCTACAGTTGCAACTATGTCTGCTCCTTGTTGATATGAAAAAAGGAAACCCATATTTCTTCGTTGTATACAATTCCACCCAATTGAGTCCGATAAGTTTTTATTTAAATCTTCTTGATTTTCAGGTGTAAGAAAAATACAGTCAATATCTCGATACTCATTTTCTGGAGTTTTCTTATCACCGACAACTACAAGTTGCCAATCAGACATTTCAGAATATTTAATAGTTGCTTTTGTAGGGGATTGTATTGTTGTTGTAACAATGTATTTTTTCATGTTTAAATTATAAACTTTTGTATTTAATCTTTTATGTTTTTACTCAAATTTTGTTGAATAGTTACTAAGAGACACTGCATTTTTATCTTTTTCTGATACAAGAAAATTTTTTATTGGCCATTTGAAATTAATACTTTCAGGATTGATAGAAAAATCACTCTCACTATTATATTTTCCAGATTGTAAATAAATTACTTTTGCAGAGTCTGAAAGAACAAGGTAACCATGTGCAAATCCTTCTGGAATAAAAAGTGAAATATCATCTTTCTCTGTTAATTGGATAGACCCAGATTTAAGATAGGTTTCAGAACTCTTTCTTAAATCTAAAATTACATCTAAAATTTCTCCCTGAGTACATTGGACTAATTTACTTACAGCATTTGGTGGTTCTTGGAAATGCATCCCTCTTAAAACGTTTTTTGAAGATGTAACGTTTAAGATTTCGCTAACAGATAACATAATGTCACCAATTATTGTTTTTTTAAGTTCTCCACGATGATCAACAAAACTATTTCCTTTTACAACTTTTACACCATCAAAATTATCAAGCATTTTGCAATAATAACACTAATTTTTCATTTAAATTGTCTAAGTTTATATTCTTGTTATCAATTGACAGTTGCATATTTATATAGTCATTTTTTTTATAAGTAAGAATTTCTTTATCTGGTTGATTTTTTTTATAAAAGCTCAACAAAAAATGATAAATTGAATTTAAATTAACCATATAGTCTGAGATAAATGCTGATTTATTTTTTTTAAAATTTTCTCTAGATATTAATAATCTATCTACGACATCATCCACATGAGTTAAATTAATAAATCCATTTTTATTTATAATTGGGTTTTCTGAATCTTGAATAATACTTTTAACAATCAGTGGAATAATTTTTTCTCTTTTGTCGCCTTCTCCAAATGTGTTATCAAGAAATATTTCTTCAAAAATTGTATTATTTTTGTCACAGAAATACTCTAAACTTTTTGCACTTTCATTTTTTGTTTTTGTATAAAAACTATTTCGTAAATTTGGATCTTTATAGAAGTTATACATCGAATTTGTATAGATTATTTTTTTAACATCGTAAGCATCAATCAAATCTAATAAATTATTTGTAAAACTAATGTTTGCTTCAAAAACTTTATCCTTTTTAGCATCATCCAATGAGAAATAAGTCGATAGATGAAAAATTAAAATTGAGTCAAAATGATTTAAATTATTTATAGTTAAATTGTTATGATCTACAAATTTTAAATTATTTTTATTTTTTCTATCAATAAATATTAAGGATTGCTTCTCAATTTTTTTAGTCAATCTACTTCCAATAAATCCATTGGAACCAGTAATTATAATTCCTATTTTTTCCATATTTTATATGATAATTTTATAAACTAGAGACATGAGTTCAATAAATCAAGTAGTTATTTTAGCAGGAGGTAAAGGAACTCGAATGGGTGAAATGACCTCTTCAACCCCTAAGCCTATGGTTGAAATCGGTGGTAAACCGGTCTTAGTGCATCTGATGGAAATATTCGATTCATTTGATAATTTTGAGTATTTTATATGCACAGGATATCTTGGTGATATAATTGAAAATTATTTTTCTGAATATTCAAATGTGACGACAATATATACAGGAGATGAAACTCCTACTGGTGGCAGAATAAAAAAAATTGAAGAATATTTGAATGAAAATTTTATTGTCACTTATGGAGATGGGCTAGCAAACGTCAACATAAACAAATTGATAGATTTTCATATTAAACATGAAAAAATTGGCACCATTACGGTAACAAATCCAGAATCAAGATTTGGTTTAGTTGAGTTTAACGACACAAATAAAGTAACTAGTTTTATTGAAAAACCTACTTTACAAGGAAATGTCAATATGGGTTTCATGGTTTTCAATAAAAAATTTATCTCCTACATTGATGAATTATCAACATTGGAATCAAAGCCAATTGAAAACTTAGCAAATGATGGTGAACTATATGCATATGAGCATTTAGGGTTTTTTAAACCCATGGATACATACAGAGAATATTTAATGTTCAATAATCTTTGGGAAAACAATAAAATACCCTGGTTAAATTTTAATGATTAAAAATATTTTATTAACTGGTTGTAACGGTTATTTAGGTAGTAAATTTGTAGAAAAATTTTCAAATGATTATCAAATTAATGGTTTCGATACAAATTTTTTTGATTGTAGCAATAAAGTTGCAACAGCTTTAGGTAATGTAATACAAAAAGATATAAGAAATTTAACAACTAATGATTTACAAAATATCGATTGCGTAATTCATATGGCTGAACTCTCAAATGATCCACTTGGAGAACTAAATTCAAAATTAACATATGAAATCAATCACCAAGCAACAATTAACTTGCTTTCATTAATGGAAAAAACAAATATTAAAAAATTTATATATATGTCTTCATGCAGTGTGTATGGATACAACGAAAAAACTGTAACTGAGAAATCTGAACTTAACCCTATAACTACTTATGCAAAAGCTAAAGTTAGGAATGAGAATTATATTTTAGAAAATGACTTTTCGTTTAAAATTGCGATATTAAGAAATGCGACAGCTTTTGGCTTTTCACCAAATATTCGTTTAGATTTAGTAATTAATGACTTAGTTTACTCAGCGATCAAAAACTCAAAAATTGAATTACTTTCTGATGGAAAACCTAAACGCCCGTTTGTTCATGTAGAAGATATATGCAATATAATTGAACATTTAATTAAAAATGATAATTACGAAAAATTACTATTAAATATTGGTAGAAATGAATTAAATTGTTCAATTATTGAAATAGCTGAAAAAATTGCAAAATTGACCAATATATCAAATATAAGTATTGGTAAAAGCAATGCCGATGAAAGATCGTATAATGTAAATTTTGATTTACTTAAAAATATCTTACCGAATTATGAATTTGTATACAATCTTGATAATGGAATTTTAGATCTAATTGAAAACTTTTCTAAATATATCGATTCATATAATTCCAGAAGATTAAAAAAAATTAAGTTTTTGATTAGAAAAAAAAAGATTGATGAAATGCTTTATTGGAATTAAGTATTTATAAAAATATTATTATGACCTACGCCAAACAAGAAGTTTAATTTATTTTCTTTTAAAATTTCTTCAAATGCTTTAGACGGACCTTCGTGACCCTTAAATACTGGAAAAGTAAATTCATCGATATTAAAATTTTGAAACAATGATGAATCATCCAAAACAATTAATCCACCTTTTGATAAATTCTGGATTGAGTTTGATATATCTTTTTTAACTATTGAATAATCATGACTTCCATCAATATATATAAGATCCCATTTTCTTGATTTAATAAAATTAATTGCTTCACTATCTGTTGATAAAGATTTGAGTATTTTTGGCTTATCAAGTGAAAAATGATTATGGTGATTTTCTATATCAGATTCATAATCTATATCCATATAATTCGAAACTGAGTCGTCCGCATTATTCATGGGAGATATACCAAAAACTTCAGAGTGAATATTTTCTTTTTTTGATATTAGAGAAAATAAAGTTAGTGTTTGGCCCCTATATATTCCTATTTCAAGAATATTTCTTGGTCTAAAAGTTTTTATTATAAATTCCCACATTGCATGAAATGCATCTTCACCATAACCTCTTTTGTACAGCCTGAAATAAAACCTATGCTTCTTGATATACCTTTTTGACCGAAAATAAAAATAATTATGAAAGTAAAAATAAATTTCATTTCTATTTAGTAATTTCAAATCGTTAAGACTAATTTTTTTAAAAAACAAAAACTTTTTTAGATTTCTAGCTAAATAAATATTGTTTAAAAAGTAATGATATATTGATTTAAGCATGAGTGACCATAATTAAGTATAAAAATATTAATAAAATTTTCAGTGGTAATTATTAAGAAAAAATTATTAAAATTTGTTTAGTGAAAGAAAAAAAATTTTCAATAGTTATACCTACATACAATTCTTCTAAATATCTTGATGAGCTTCTCACAAGTACACTAGATTTAAAATATTTAGATGAAATTGTAATATCGGATGATAGCTCTGATGAAGTAGAGTTTAAGAAAATTAAGGATGTTATCCAAAGAAAAAAATTTTCAAATTTAAGTATCAAATTAAATCAAAATAAGCATAATTTAGGTGGCTTCAAAAATAAATATAAAGGTGTTGAATTGTCAAAAAATAACATTGTTTATCAAGTAGATAGTGATAATATCATCTCTTCAAGAACTGCTAATTTCTTGAATAGACAAAAAAATCTGGAATTGATACAAAATGGTAATCTATTTCTTCCATCAAAAATAAAATTGTTCAGAAAATTTAAAAATATAGAAAGCCTTCTATTTTTTAGAAATAATGATGTTTTGTTTACAAAATTAAACAAAGAACTTGATATTAAAAATGTTATTAACGAATTAAATAAAGAAGAACTAAATAAAAAAGATAGCAGTTTCAAAGATAGGACTCTTAAATCTATTTTAAATATAGGAAATCCAATATTTCTTCGTGAGGATTATATAAATTTTTGTAAAGAGGGTTTTGAATTAAAAGTTGATATCTCCGCAGGTGATGCGATCGCATTGTCATATTTTTATTTAAAAAATGGTGGAAAAATTATTTTTAATAAAAACTTAATGCATTACCACAGAATGAGAAATGATAGTTATTGGTATGAAGGTGGGGAAAAATCAAAAATTTCAGATTTATTTTTTTTAGATAAGATTTTAAATTTCAATAGAAAGACTTTGAAAAAATCTCAAAAAATTTATTTTGTAACTTATGGGACTAAAAATTTTAGAATTGCTAAGTCTCATATAATTAATCTAGCAAAATATTCAGGCTTCTTTGAAAAAACAATAGGCTTAAATAAATCTTCTTTATCTGATGAGTTTAAAAATAAATATAAAGACATATTAATTATGAAACGTGGTGCTGGATACTGGATATGGAAGCACGAAATTATAAGTAATCTTTTAAGTGAGATTAAACCTGATGACATTGTTGTTTACAGTGATTCAGGTTCTTCATTTAATTATTATGCAAAAAAAAGATTTTATGATTATGTAGATTTACTCAATACCTCTGATTATGGAAATTTTAGAATTGAATGTGAATCTATCCACAAAGAAAAAGACTGGACAACTAAAGAATTATTTCAATATTTTGGCATTGAAAAAGAGTCCAGAATGTTTAGTAATACTCAATTAGAAGCTACACACATTATGTTTAAAAATAATCAACATACTAAAGATTATTTTGAAGAATATAAAAAATTACTTAAAAGTGATCCATATTTGATTACAGATAAATATAATTCAAACAAACAAATAGTAGGATTTAAAGAAAATAGGCATGATCAAAGTATTTTTAGTTTATTAAGTAAAAAATTTGGTAGCGTAACAATAAAAAATGAAACACATTTCCATGGGGACATATCAAAACAAAATTTATATCCCTTTTTAGCTGTTAGGAAACACGGTCATGGTATTAAAGATACAACAAAATTTTTGCTGAATATCGACGATATAAAAAATCAGCCAGTGTTTTTCAACTAAAAATGTATTTGACAAGTTTATACATTAGATTATTTAAATTCATTATTAATAAGATATCTAAAACAAAAAAATTATTTTACCTTGGAACAGAATATGGTGGATGGCATTTTATTCATAATGAAAATTTACAAAACAGCCTAATGATATCAGCAGGTGTTGGAGAAGATATTTCATTTGATATTGAAATGATAAATAAATACAAAATTAAAGTAATTTTAATTGACCCGACTCCTCGATCTATTGAACATATCAATAAAGTTAGTAAGTCTTTGGGTAAAAGTAATACTAAAGAATTTTTGGATGGTGGTAGCCAGCCAATTGAAGCATATAATTTAAAAGACATAAACAAAAATGATATCACTTTTATAAAAAAAGCACTTTTTAATAAAAGTAATCAAATTGTAAAATTTTTTGAACCTCCTAATGCAAATCACGTAAGCCACAGCATTTCAAACTGGCAAAATGATTTCAAAAAAGAAAGTAAGTTTATTGAAGTTGAAACAATATCAATTTCAGATATAGTTAATTTTTACAACATAGATAATATACCACTGCTAAAGCTTGACATTGAAGGGGCTGAAATAGAAGTGGTGAATGACATGCTAAAAAACAAAATACTACCAAAACAATTACTTGTTGAATTTGATGAGTTATATAACAATTCGCTTAAAGGATATCTTAGAGCAACATATATTTTCTTTAAGTTGTTAATAAATGGTTACAAATTAATTAAAACTAATAAATTTCCTAATTTTTTATTTGTATTTACTAAATTAAATTAATTAATTTAAACTTTTGTATTTTCTTAATTTACTTCTTGGAGAAAATTCTGAATCATAAACTTTTTTAACTCCAGTACCTAAAGAATTTTCAACTGCTCTGATATGATTTACGAGTATACCTAACCCATGGGGCTCAATAGATGCAGCTTGATCTGTTCCCCACATTGTTCTATCAAGGGTAATGTGTCTTTCTATAATTCTTGCACCCAAAGCTACTGCAGCAATAGTCGTTGGAATTCCCACTTCATGTCCTGAGTATCCAATTATTTTTTGTGGGTATTTCTGCTTAAGGGTCTTGATCATATTTAAATTTAATTCTTCAATATTACAGGGATAAGATGATGTTGAATGTAAAATAGCAAATTCATAATCATCTAGATAATCAACTGTTTTATCTATTTCGTTTTCCGTAGACATTCCTGTAGAGATAATAATTGGTCTATTGGTTTTAATCATTGCGTCTATAGTTTTTTTATCTGTTAATGAAGCAGAGGCTAGTTTAAAAGCAGGTAATGACAATTCATTCATTGTTTCAACTGATAGCTCATCCCAACATGAAGCAAACATTGTAATATTATTTTTTTTAGAAAAATCTAATAATAATTTGTATTGATCTATATTGAATTCAATCTTTTTTTTATAATCTAAATAAGTTAAAGAACCCCATGGTGTTTCTTTCATTTCATTCCATTGGGCCTCAGGGACTGCAAGTTCTGGCGTTCTCTTTTGGAACTTTACAGCATTGCAACCAGCATTTTTTGCTACCTTTATTAAATCTTTAGCTATTTCAATGTCACCATTATGATTTATTCCAATTTCAGCAATTATATAAACTTTTGAATTTTCATTAATTTTAAAATTATCGATATTTAAATTCATACCGTTATTCTAACATTGTAAGAACTTCAGATATAAAGCCATCACCACCATTTTTACTGATTTTAAATTTTGAACTTGAAAAAACTTCAGAGGTAGCATCTTTGGGAGCAAAAGAAATATCAAAATATCGCAAACATTTAATATCGCTTATATCATTTCCCAAAAAAATACATTCATCTCTTTTTAATTTATATTTTTTTAGAAGGTGTTTGATATCAGATAATTTGTCAGACGAGCCAAACACTGATTCAGTAACGTTCATTTTATTAAACAATTCTTCAGAATGTATCTTTTTTTCACTAGAAACAAAGAAAAATAACTTACCATTGCCAATCCAAGAAGAAATAGCAGATGAATCAAGCGTTGAGTAAATTCTTTCATTGGAGTTTGTTCTCTTTTTATTTTTTGCAAATACTCCGTCTATATCTGAAAATACACATCTTATATTTTTATTTTGTGTTACTTCCTTTATCCATTGTTGATTAAATTTAACACTTAAACTTTTTACCAGTTCAAGTTCTTCACTATTATCAATCTCAATAGATTCAAAATCATCCATAACTACAATTTGTGAGTTGACACTAACTCTATTTTTATATTTTCTAAAGTATTTCAATTTTGTAAAATATATAGAACCGTTTTCAATGTATTTTGGTTCCATATCTTGTCTTCGTGGTCTTTCAGCATAGTTTGGTTGATAACTAAACTTATCTTTTTTTACCCATTCAAACTGATATGTCTCCTTTACTGTTAAACCTGATTCTTTATTGTTTTTTATTAAGTTAATAAACATTTCTAATGATTTTTTACTCCTCAGAGGACTTGTTGGTTGTAGCAAAAATATATTATCTTGCTCATCTAACTCATATTGATTGATAACATCTTCCATAACTGGTTCGGTAAATGCAGTATCTGAAGATAATTTTTTACTTCTTTTTAACGAATCTGCACCCCAATTTTCTGCAATACTTAAATACTTATCACTATCACTCGAAACACAAATGTAATCTCCACTACTTGACATATACTTTGCATGAATTATGGACCATACAAATAAAGGGATTCCATTAATTGGTTGGATATTTTTATCTATAATTCCTTTACTTCCAGATCTTGCAGGTATGATGAACAAATTTTTCATTTTAATTTCAACTTTCTTATTGCAAGTTTTAATAAATTTTTAAAATTATCTATATTTACATAATAATTTAGAAATTGTTTAATTTTAAAGTATACATTAGATTTACTTAATATAATCCTTTCAAATAAAATGTCTCCAAAAATATTTTGATTACTCTCTGAAATTAATTTTTTTAAAACTTGAACTTCTTTGTTAATATCGTGGCCTGGTTTTCTGATATTATGTTCTGAAATACTGCTTGAGTAAACTTTCATATAATTTTTTTTACCTTCATTCCATTTATTTTTAGTTGTATAAAAGGAAAATCCACATATGTATAAACTTTTGAAATCATAATTTAAAATCTCTTGAATAGCTAATGCTCCAGTTGTTGGATAAACTCCAAATAAATTACACCTTTCGAAAAAACTTGGATGAGAAATATGGAAATAATCAACAGAAAGACCTATATCATCATAAATTTCTCTTGTGTTTCTTGTTTTAAAACTTTCTTCACTATAAGGATTTATATTGTATTCATCTCTTGGATGTACAATAATTTTTAATTCATTTGTATAAACTTCACTTAACATTTTTTTATAAACTCTCAAAGATTGTTCTGATAGTGATAAGAAAGCCACATTGGTTCTTGATCCATAATCAATAAAATAATCTTTACTAATTCCTAATTCATTAATTCGCACCACTACATCAAACGAATCTATAAAACTACCCATATTTTTTCCTGTTAGATGTGGAGATGGACCAACAATTATAATTTTTTTATTTGTAATTAAATTTGCAAGTGTTGCTTCACTCATTTCTAATTTAATTTATATATTAAGAGCTGGCCTAAATGGTTTGGTACAACAAAAAAGTCTTCAGAAAACTTGAGTTCATTTCCATACTTAGTAACACCATCTGTAAACCAGCCTCCATAATCATCTAAAACAACTAAACATCCCTTAGATCCGTTTTTAAAAATAAACTCTAAGCTTTCCTTTGCTGAAATATAGGTATCAACATCGATATGTGCAAAAGAAATTGGGTTTTTTATATTTATAGAGTTCATAGATTGTGGAAAAATACCCTCAACTACATTTAAATTAGTATTTACGATTTCTGAAACTTTTTTAACATCACTTGGTAGAGCATCACTATATTCTGAATTCTTGAAAAAACTATCTTTTTCAGAACTGTTAACTACTCCAGCAAATGTATCACAAGAGTAGTAATCAATATTTTTATCTTTGTTTGTAAGAGCGACCAGCCCAGTAACGCCTCCCTTCCAACTACCAACTTCAACAAAAGAAGTGTTGTCTAATAAATATTTTTTGGACATTTCATAAATTGTATAAAGTCTAGATTTAGGATTTAAAGTGAATTCAGAAATTAAATCATAGTTTGCTAAAAATTCGTCGTCAGATTTCCAAGGTAAGTAAAAATATTCAAATATTTCAATACCATAGTCAGGTCTTTTTTCTTTATACCTTAATTTAATCTGAAACAATTTAAAAAGTAGAGATGTTACTCTCTCAAGAGTTTTGCGAGCTTTAATTACTTTTTTTAAATTAAACATTTAATTTAAAAAAAATTTTCATTGCTTTTTTTGAATCGAGATTATTTGTCACAATTATATTTTAACCAACAACAATTTCATTTATCATTTTAAAAAAGTGAAAAACAGATTATATATGTCCATAGGCAATAATTGTATCTGTAGCATCTAATTTATCTAAACTCTTTTTGTATTCTTCGTTAAGTTTAGAGCTTTCTATCTCAACTAAATTAGATTTGTGACCTCCTGGTTTTTTATTTTTTAGCCATCCTATGTGATTTGCAATGCTATATCTTTGGAAGCCTTTAACTTGAATATTTTTATAACCGGAAAAGGTTAAAAAATTATTTAGTGATTCTTTTGTGTGAAGAATTAAATGTTGAGACCATAGAGTAAAATCTTTAAACTCATCTATTTTTAATTTTGTCAATAAAAAATCACGTGCATGTGGTACTTCAATAATTATTTTCCCCTCCGGTTTCAGAAAGTTTTTAAATAGTTTTAAACTTTCAATCTGATTTGGTAAGTGCTCTAAAGTGTGAAAAAGAAAAATTGTATCAAATTTCATTTCAAAATTTTTAATATTATTTTCAACATCAATATTTTGATTTTTATTAAAATCATCTAGATAATTTTTCTGAATCTCTACTCCGTAAGTGCTTGTAGCATATTGGTTTGCAAGTTTTAAGAAACTACCTTTACCACATCCAAAGTCACAAATACTTTTGTTAATTATTTCTTTTTTGAACTGATCTAATCTTCTTTTTGAATCAACCATATCTTCAATGCTTTCACACCCATCAATTTCAGTATCTTCAAAATTTTCTTTGTATTCTCCTTTTATATATTCAGAATCTCCAACATAGTAATTATCAATAAAAATAACTCCTGTCACTTTATCAATTTTTACTTTTAAGTCTTGGTTATCTCTTGTAAATTCAGAATATATATCAATGTTTTTTTCATATATTGATTTTGTTTTAATTAGATCATCATAGATATCTGTCTTCATCATTATTTGGATAATAGAATAGTAATAAAATACTTTACAAGTCTATACTTTTTTTTAACTATTTTTATATCTACATATTTCCAGTAATGATATAAAATTTTTAAAATTACAATCTTTTTACTTTTTCCACTTACTAAGTCATTAACAAATTTCTTATACCAAAAAGGATTAAATCCATTTACTTTATGAATATATTGTGACAAATTTAAAAAATGTATACTTTTAATTTTTTTTACTGAAGGCATTCTTTTATAAAGAAATCTATTATCAACATCAATACACAATAAGCCTCTCCAATTATAATTTGAAAATCCTATTTTTTTATTTATGTAATTGAGTCCATCAATATGTGAATTAAATTGTGAATAGAAAATATCATTTATTTGTTTCTCATAAATTAGTGAAGATTTACTTGAATCCTTTTCATCTATTTTTTTAAATTTGAAGTATTTCTCAAAATTTTTATAAGGAAAATACGCAAAACCAGCATTAAGATATTCTCCCCCAGGCAAATTTTTATCTAATTTTGAACCATTGTTGCATAATGCAAATAATGTGAATTTGTTCAAAGAAAATACTTCTTTAAAGTCTTCAACTATAAAATTATCTGCTTCACACAATAATATGTTGTTCTTTGCTTTAAGCAGATCTTCAATGTTTTTCATTAAATCATTTATCATTTCAGACCAATTTTTTACCGACTTGCCAATAATTTTTATCTCATCGACAGAATGAAACTTATCAATATATGAAATGTTTAGTTCAATTACTTCTTTATGTGCATTGTAGTGTTCTGTATTGTTGTTAATTAAATATAAAGGATAAATAAGTAAATTCATTTATTACAAATATAATGAAATAAAATATAATTGTGAAGAAAAACTTTGCGATATTAATTACCGGCTTTTTAAGAACTTTTGAAAGAAACTATAAATATTTAGACAAAATATTCGAGGATTTTGACGTATACGTATACACACTTGACACTCAAGAACATTTTGAAATATTAAAAAGACTTTCAATTAAAAACTATGAACTTTTTAATGAGAGTGAAATAGATACATCTGAATTTAAAAATTTTGAACGTTTGTTTAGGCAGTCTTATGCAATACAAAATGATCATAATGTAATAAAAACAAAAACTAGTTGGCTTTATCAACTAAAAAATTATAAAGACGCTTTTAATTGGTTTGATGAATTTGATAGAGAATATGATTTAATCGTAAGATATAGGCCAGATTTAAAAGCTACAAAGGTAAAAAATCCAATATTTTTAAATAGTATGTTTAATTGTTTTCAACAAAATACATATAAAAATCACATAAATGACAAATTTTTTGCATCTAATTATCAGATTATGAAATATTTTATGTGTAATATTTTTGATTCTTTAAAAGATGATAATATCATAAATTACGCTGAAGTAGATTTTAATGCCGAACAGTACATTTATTCATTTTTACATAAGAATTCAGTTGATATAAATTTGATAAATAAAAATAATTTAAGATTTAAAAAAGACACTAATGGAAAAGTACTAAGTGCTGGTTTTGATAGATACAGTCCTAAATCTATTAAAAATAAATTATTTGATTAATAATTATTTATTAGAAGAAAAATTATATTTTACAATTGCGTAAATATATTTAAATCCATCAGTAAACTTTATTTTTTTTCCATCTTCATAACTTCTAGCCGAGTAATTTATAGGAATTTCAATAAATTTATTTGACCTTGCAAGAGTTTTTGCCAGTAACTCAACTTCTATTGAAAAACCATTTTCTTTAAGTTCAATAGATTTCAAAACATTTTTTCTAAAAACTTTAAGACAAGTTGCAATATCAGTAACTTTCTTTCTATGAATTATCGAAAAAAGTATACTTAAAAATTTATTTGCTAAAAAAGTTCTTACATATAAATTTTTTCTCTTTTGATCTCCGATAAATCTTGAACCGCAAGCAATATCTAAATTATTTTCATGAATTTCTTGAAATAAATTTTTTAAATCATTTGGTGAATACTCTAAATCAGCATCAAGTATTCCAATATATTCTTTACTTGATTCATTTATTCCTAAATTAAGAGCATGACCTTTTCCCTTATTATGCTCTGATTCGATTAATTTTATATATTTGTATTTTCTTACAAGCCTTAAAGCTATTTCATTAGATGTATCAACAGATCCGTCATTTACCAAAATGATCTCACTTGCAAAATTTTCATTTACTAAATTTGTTACTGCAGTTTCTAATGTTTTTTCTTCGTTGAAAAATGGGATTATCACTGTGTATTCTGAATTACTCATTTTTTACTAAGTTTTCTGTAACTCGATAATTTCCAAATTCATACTGTTTATATTCTTTGTATATATTGTAAGGAAATTCCTCAAACTTGTATCCAATATAAAAATCTGTATTTTGAAATGATCTTTTTAAATTTCCTTCTTGAGAGTTATCAATATTATATTTTTTCTTTAACAGATAATCAAAGTCCCTACCTAATGAGAATGAGTTCTTATAGTAATTTGATGAATAATTTTTTTCATTAAAATCTGGAATCCAACTATAAATTTCCCCGTCTAAGTCATAATAAATTTGAATACTTTTTTCAGTCTTGGAAGCTAAAAAGTCAACAACTTCCTGTTTATATACAACTGACTCATCCGCCTCAGAAAGGTATGAACTTTGCGAATTTAAATAATCATTCTTCAAACTAAAAGATGAAAAAATATTTAAAAACACAATCGCATATAAAAATATTTTTATCCCTTTATTGAAATAATTTAGTTCATTGAATATAAATGGTAAAGAAATCCATATAAATATAAACAATATATATGTAGATGAAAAAACGGACAAAGCTTGAATATCAAATTGCAGAAACTGTCTACCACCTAAAAGTGGAGTTACTATTGTAAAGGAGAATATGTAAATGCATACAATTAGATTTTTGAACAAAAGCTTTTCATTTATCTTATTTCTATAACTTGTAAATACGGTTATTGATGCACCAATAATTACTAATATTGAAATAAGATTTAATAATTTATGACTCAAAAAAGTTAGGTCAATTATCTGTCTAGTATCTTCAGTTAGTTTATCTGAATAGGTAAACAGGAAATATATTGAATCAGTAGAAGAAAAAATATCATAAAAAAATTGTGGTGTTTCTTTAACGTACTGAAGCCCAACATATATATAATCTTTAATCCTTGAATAGGGGAAAAGTTGAGAACCAGATTGTAATCTTAATAATTCAAAATCTAAGTTGGAAAAATACTGATACCACGTTATTAAAAGTATTGATGAGGACAGAAACATCGATATAAAAAAATGTTTTATATTTGATATATTGCTTCTTAAGTTTTTGAAATTGAAGATTATTGTTACAAGGAAAAAAAAGAAAAACAATATTGAATTTGAAAGTCCCCCTAGATATAAAGATGCTGGAAGTATTGCCAAAAAAGGAAAGTACCAAAACATATAATATTTTTTCTCAAAAAGATAGTCGAATAATACTTTTAAAAATAATGCATTTAATGTTGTAATCATAAATTGATACCAAATCGATGTCGTTAGATATGTAAAATATAAATTAAATCCGATAAACAAAATTAAAACTTTATTGTATTCATATTGATTTGAAGAAAAAGCATAATATATTAGTAACATTTGAGATAACCCTAAAATAAATGAAACATTCGATAGTGAATCAAATACTGTTAAAAATTTTGATATGACTACTGAAAGATTTGGATTTGGCAAACCTGTTGAGGATACATTTCCAAATGGTGAATCAAATAAATTATTTACCAAGGCTAGCCATAAAGTTACTGACTCATCTTCTCTCCACGCTGCTATTTGGGAGAAAGAACTCTTAAAGTAAACTATGAAAATTAGTAAGATGAGGAAACTCAAGGTATTAACGTACTTTTTATTTGATTTTATATATTTATTCATGAAAATTAAAAATCTAGATTAACTGTTACTATGTAGTTGCCAAACTGATATTCATTAAAATTTTCATACAGATTTTTTGGTTGATCGTCAAAAGAAAACCTTAGAAAAAATTGAGTGTTTTCTGGACTTCTAATCAACATGCCTTCGTCTATATTATCAATATCATATTTTCGCTTTAATAAATAATCAAACTCCCTACCGATACTGTAAATATATTTGTAATAAGGACTGGCATAATTTATTTCATTAAAATAATTTGACCATTCATACTCAAATTCAACGAGACCGTAATAGATTGATATTTCATCCTTGACATAGCTAGCTAAAAAATCAACTATTTCCTCTTTATGAATTATTGATTCATCAGCTACAGAATGTTCTAAGCTTATCGAGTTATTGAATTCACTTTGAAGACTTTTTGTTGCAAATACATTTAAAAAGGCAAAAGTGGATACAAATAATACAAAACTGGTAAAAAATAATTGATTAAATCTAAAAATAAAAAAAGATGTAGTCCATAAATAAATGTAGAGAACATACGTTGAGGAGTAAACCATTAAACTACCAATATCAAAATCTAGAAAAGACCTTCCCTGTCCTAATAGTGGTGTTAAAACTGTGTATACATATATTAGAAAAAAGACGAAAATAGCTTTCAACAAATTTTCAAAATTGATTATTTCTTTATATTTTGAAAAACGAAAAGCTATTCCAAAAATAATAAGTGAAATGGAAACTAAATTAAAAACTTTGTGATAATTTAGAAAAGACCTCACAACACCCTCTGTTGTTAATGAAAATTTATCACTATATTGAAATGGCCAATAAATATTTGTGGGCTCACCGAAAATGTTTAAGAAAAAAGATGGAAATATTTTAGTATTTTGAAATCCTAAGTAAACGTAATCTCTAATTCTTGAGTAAGGAAAAAGTTGGGTTCCTGAACTTTGTATCTTTAATGAATCAAATTCAATGTTAGAAAAATATTGATACCAAGTTATATAAAGAATTGAAATTACAAGAAAAAGACCCATGGAAAAATGAAATTTGCTTGAAAAATTCATCTTGAAATTTTTAAAATTTAGAAACAATATACTTACAAAAATTAAAAAGTATATCAATGTATTTGAAAATCCTCCAAGATAAATCGATACCGGTAAAATAGTAACTATTGGAAAATATGGTCCAAGATAATATTTTTTATTAAAAAGGTATTCAAATACTATTTTGAGAAATAAGGCATTAAATATTAAGACAATCATATGTAGTGCAATAGTTGACGTAACAAAAATAAAATACGAACTAAAACATAAAAAAAGTCCGAGTATAAGGTTAAATTTTTTGTCTGTTGATTTCAAACAACAATAAATTGCAATACCTTGTAGAGTACTCAAAATAATTGAAGTAACGACAAATGAGTCAGATAGAATCAATATTTTTGATAAAAGAATGGAAAGATTTGGATTTGGGACCCCAGGAGAAGATACATTGCTAAAAGGTGACGCAAAAATACTTTTTGTTAAAGAAATCCATAAAATTACGGCTTCTTCATGCCTCCACTGTGATAAATGTGACCATAAGAACCTAACGTATATACCAACAGACACAATTAAAATCAAAATAAAATTTTTTACTGAATTGTTAACTGATATAAATGTTTTTAATGAGCCCAAAGGGGAGCCACCTTTCATATCCCCTCCTAATTGTTTTTATAAAGTATAACTTATTTTCTATAAAAAAATTAATCAACTGTTTTCCATAAATGTAATGACGCAACTGACCTATATGGAGACCATCTTTCAGCGTATTTATCATACTTTTCCCAATCACTATCTGGTTTTATCATTCCACAATTGTTCATAGCTAGACGTAATCCAGCATCTTTTGATGAAAAAATATCTAATTTACCTAAACAAAATATTTCAAACATATTCACTGACCATGGGCCAATTCCAAATACTGAAAGCAATTGATCATTTAAATTCTCATTATTTAATTTTGATAAATCTTTAAAGCTATTGTTAAGGAACAATTCAGAAAGTTCTTTTATAGTTTTTGCTTTATTAGTGCTCAAACCTAACTTCTTTATTTCATTAACTGTCATCTTTTGGAAATGTATATCGCTTAATATATTTGTTTTAAAGTTTTCTTTGATTTTTTTATAAATAGAATTTGCAGCTTTAGTTGAAATAAATTGGGAAATTATAATACCAACTAAACTATCGAATTGGTTTTCTATATTAGGTTTGAAGATAATGTGACCATTATTGTCGATAATTTTTTGGAGTTTCTTATCTTGATTTTTAAGATATTCTTCTTTTTTTGAAAATCTCATTCGTAATTCTTTTTTAATTTTTTAAATTTATCAAGCATATAAATATTTTATTTCAGACAAGAACTTAAATCTCATAAAGTAAATAAGCGAAAAAATAAGAATGTTTGAGAGTAAAATATAATTTTTATATCATTGTAATTAAGGAGGGTGATATCTCGTTAACCATTATTGTGCCTTTTTTTAATGAAGAGGAGTATTTGAAGAAATCTGTAGATAGATTATTAAAACTTGAATGTTATGAAAAGATTATTTTATTTGATGACTGCTCCACAGATAATAGCTACCAGATAGCAAACAAAATACAAAGTTCTTATCAAGATATAGAGCTACATCAACATATTAAAAATACTGGTAAGGGTGGTTGTATTATTTCAGCTAAAAAATTTGTTAACACATCTCATGTAATAGTTCATGATGCAGATCTTGAATATGACCCTCAAGATATTCCAAGACTTTACAACGAATCATTAAAATATCCTAATGATTTAATCTTAGGATCAAGAACTATTGGAAATATTAAAAGATATAAAAAATATAAGGGTCTTGTTGTAATTAATCAAATATTATCGACATTATTTTCAGTTTTAAATTCATACAAGATTTCAGATATAGCAAGTTGTTATATGTTAATGCCAACATCATTTTTAAAAGAATATATAACTGAAGAGAAAGGGTTTGGTATTGAAGTTGAGATATTGTCAAAATTTTTAAAAACTAACAGAGAAATTAAAGAGCTTCCAATAAATTATACTGCTAGAAGCTATTCTCAAGGAAAGAAAATTAAAATCAATGATGGAATAAATATTTTTATTAAAATTTTCAAATATCGAAAAAGTAAAGACCTATGAAAATTTCTTGATGATTTATTAGGTCTAAATTATTTGTAAAATTTTAAGTATACGAAAGATTACAAATATTATTACGATTCCAATTGCCCAACCCAGTACTGCATTACCTATGTCAACTCCTATTCTATTAGCTGCTCCATATCCTCCTATTAAAGAGCTGCTGGACCAACCAACTGATCTATAAAATTCTCTTTTCTGTTCTTTATCTAAGTTTTTAAACCTTCCAAGCATGTGTATATCTTAATTGTTTCAAATCAGTTTAAAGTACTTTAAAGCACGGAATACGAAATATAAAGTTATTAAAAGAATTCCTACAGCCAAAATAATTTCTCTGATGCTGATATTTGGCGGTAAATGAATAGCCCCATACCCTACAGCCAGAACACTCCCAAAAACTATTTGAATCCATTGTTTTTTTCTTTCATTTGGATCTTCTGTTTCTCGAATGCTTTTAAGATTTTTTTTAATGAAAGCATAAATAAGTTGAAAAAAGTTCATCTACTGTTCCTTATACTTAAATTATTTTAATCACAGTTAGAGTTTTTTTAATACAACAGAATAGTTATGATATAAAATTTCATACTGGTTAGGGTTCTTATCTAAATAATTTAAGACCAATCGACCTTTACCAGGTATAAAGTCAAATTTATTAATTTTAGAATTACCAAATAATTTATAACTAATCGGAGTATCATCTATCGATAAAATAGCACCTTTTTTTAATTTTTTATCAAGTAATAGAAATTCATTTAGTCCATGCTCCTGTGAAGGATCTGGGTTATCTATATCTAAATCAAAGCTATCTAAGTAAATCAAATCTAACCCATTGATAATGTCATCCTCTAAATTATTAATATAATTAATTGAATCCTCTGTATGAAACCTAATATTGTTAGATTCTAAAAAACTATAATAACTTTTTATTTCTGGGTTTGTATCAACAGTATCAAATTTACCACCAAAAATTTTTACATAACTTGCAAAAAGTACAGAACTTTTTGTTCCATGCGCTGCACTTCCTGTTTCTAAAATATTTATACTTGAACCTGAAAAGATTTTTAATAATAATTCAAACATATCTTTGTTGATATGTTTTGAATCAGAGTATGTTTGAAAATGAAAATCTCGAAGACTCTCCACATTTTTAATATTTTTAAGTTTTCCCTCTAAAAATTTTATATCATTGATTTTTAATTCTTTTCTATTGGTAAAAAAAGTATTCATTTTTTTAGAGAAATAATTTATGTAATTTAATGGATTTAAATATTTCCTCATTGGTGGCCAGAGGCAGAATCGAACTACCGACCCCTTGTTTTTCAGTTACGGGCTAACCATTTGACCTTAATTTATTTTACATTAACTTACTTAATATTTAACCACTTACTAGAGGCTTTATTCGAGTAACTAGATTATCTTGAAATAACTCATAAAAACTCTAGAAGTAATTTGCGTGCAGTTTTATAAATTTATGGGTAGAAACTTAAAGGAAAATGGGACAAATATGATTGGAAGTTATGAATATAAACAACAATCAAAGTGAGCAATATCCCATTATAAATTTTTCTATTTAGTCTTTTTAAATCATAGAAGTAGATAGACGCTAAAAATACCATTAAGTGAAATGCTTGAATTATATACGTAGATTTAATTGTATCGCCAGAAGAAGTAGGGTACATAATTGCAAATATTAAATAGCCAATTAAGCTACATATCCAAGCTAAATTAACATATTGAACTATAAAATTAGATTTATACTTTTTATAAGATAGATAACAAAAATATACAATAATAGTTGTACTAAAAAGAGAAACAATATTAACCCTTGCAAGGTAGTCCCCTATCATCAATTGGTTTCGACCATCATTTAAAAATCTAGATGTAAATGAAAAGTAACCCCAGTAGTCACCCCATAAGTCCGAGTAAATTATAGAAAAAAATTGATTATCTAAATTGGGTCTAATCGGTTTTGTGAATAAAAACTCAAGTTGAGACAAATTTGGTAAATAGAAGGATAAATTGTGGTTATTAAAAGAAAAACCTTTTGATTCCATATTGAAAGCAGTAAAAGATCCATATTTTTGATAAAGACCAATATAAAACCAGCTTGAGAACAATCCGCCAATAAATGAACTTGATGACCAAAATATTAAATAATTTCGTTTCGAATTTCTATAAAACAATAAAACAATTAAGGGAATAAATAGTAAAAAGCCCCATTGTCTACTTAATGCAATACAGGCAATTATTACACCAGTGTAAAAAACTTGTTCTAAACCAAAATTGTAATCACTATTCTGCATTTTCAATATAACTAATAAGAACAAACTGAGAAAAAATAATATATATGGTTCACCACGAATCATTGATATTGTTCTGTAATTTACAGCAAGAAGAGAAATTAAAATTAAATAACCTACGTTAAAAATATTTTTTGATTTTGTAATTAGCTTTAATGTATAAAGATTAATACATATAGTTACTATGTATAAAATAGATTGAAATATTTGAGTTGCTTTGCCATAAATTGGCTGGCAATCTGATAATAAGTTATTAGAGTCAATTAAATTTCTGCAAAATACTTGTATAAATGAAGGAAAAAGATATCCAACTGGTGGATTAAAAAATTCTCTTGTTTCGGAATGGCTAGGTAATTTTAATTCTCTAGGTAGATGTCTTGATAAATAATCAACATAGCTGAAGTGTGCTTCAGCATCATAACCCAGAATTGGAGAGTAGTGAATTATATTATAAATTAAAATAAAAAAAGTTGAGATGCTTATTAATACGAATACAGTATTTGAAAAGTTTAAATTATAATATTTCATTTATTAAGAACTCTATATTAAAACTCAATCAATGTGGCTATTTAGGCGAGTAGTTTTGATTAGTTTGTTTGTGTAGAGCAATTGAGCCTATGGTTATTGGTGGCCAGAGGCAGAATCGAACTGCCGACCCCTTGTTTTTCAGACAAGTGCTCTACCGACTGAGCTATCTGGCCAAGATAATGGCGGGGACGACGGGATTCGAACCCGCGACCTCCTGCGTGACAGGCAGGCGTAAACTCCAGACTTTACCACGCCCCCCAATGTTTAAATTATAACTGCAAAAAAATACATAGTAATAAATTTATTGCCAATAATATAGAAATTATGAAAATTAAAAATTTATTAAAATATCTTTTAAGATTCTTATCACTTCAAGTTATTTTGACTTTAATAACGATTTATTATTTTGATAATTTTTTAATTTGGGATGAAAACTTTAAATACGAAATTTATTTAAATTTAATTGAAGATAAGGATAGATTTTTTCCTTTTATTGATGATGTCTTTATTACAGTTGATGGTGTATTAATTTTATTAATTTTTATCTTTTTAATAATAATCTATTCAACAAATTTTTATACATATGTAAATGAACTTTCTTTCTCAATGAATAGAAATCTATTGGGCGAATATTTCCAAATCTATTTACTTTGGACAAGTTATCTAATGGTAAGTTTTTTTATATTAAGGTTTAATAATTTATTTAGAGGAAGTTTACTATTATTTTCATTTCTTATTCCAATCATATTAATGATATTTAGAAATACGGAATTTATATCCTCTTTATTAGGAAGAGCAGTTACTAATGAAACTTACATTAGTTTTAATCTTGATGATAATTCAAAATTTAGAAATTTAAGAATAATGACTTTTAGAAAAAATTTGGGCTCGTATTTCATAAATGAAAACAATACTGAAAAAGAAATTATTGAAATTTTTG
>CABZMN010000004.1 GCA_902526825.1 uncultured Candidatus Actinomarina sp.
GTTTCTAATATTTAATATCCGTGCAATGCTTTTAATCATATAGTTTTTTTGTTATTAAAATTAATAGTAGATTATTAAAGGAGATTTATGAAGTTATTTAAACCAACAAGAGTCGCTCATGCTCATTGTGATTTGCCATGCGGTGTCTATGATCCTGCACAAGCAAGAATCAATGCAGAGTCAGTTGTAAATGCCTCCAAAAAATATCAAGAATCTGATGATGCTGCATTCAAACAACGATGCATCACCATTAAAGAAGATATGGCTGAAGAGGTTAAAAAAGATCTATGGGTATTGTGGACTGATTATTTCAAGCCAGAACATCTTGAAAAATTTCCAAATGTTCATGATCTTTTCTGGAATGCAACAAAGAAAGCTGGAGAAGCAAAAAAAACAGAAGATCCTGCTGTAGGTGAGGAGCTTCTAGGTTTGATAAATGAAATAGATGAGGTATTTCAAGCTACAAAGAGCTAATCAAATTTCTTAAAAAGGTGTCCGATGTCTTTTAATGGGGCACCTTTTTTTATGTCATTTACTGACCAATTATTATTTGTATTTTTTTCAATTGCATTTTTTACAACCTCAGATGTTGTCGGCATAAAAGGAGTAAATAATGATGAACATGCATCTATTGCTGTAAGTGATGTGTGTAGTATTGCTGTTGCTCTAGCGTTGTCCTCTTTTATTATTTTCCATGGTTCTGTTTCATTAAGATAAGCATTAATTTTATTTACATAGCCCATAACTGACTGAATTGACGATTTGAGTTCGACCTTTTCGATTAATTCACCAGTCTTTTCAAAACAAACACTGGCTTGATCAATTATTTTTTTATCAATTTCATTTAACTCAAAATCAAAGTCTAATTTTTCAAAATTATTTATATATTGTGAAAAAACTCTTTGAACTAAATTCCCCCATGCTGCTACTAGTTCTTCGTTATTTCGTCTAATCATCTCATCTTCAGAAATTTCAGAATCATTCTGCTCTGGCAGGATACTGGCTAGAGCGTACCTTAATGAATCTGGATTCCATTCATTAAGATAATCGTTTAAAGTTTTTCCAACACCTCTACTTGCAGATGCCTTTTCACCTTTTATCAATATGTACTGGTTTGCCGGAACATTTGTTGGTAGGTTCAAATCACCATATGCAAGTAACATGGCAGGCCATATTATTGCATGAAAAGGAACATTATCTTTTCCAACAAAATAATAAGACTCTGCATCCTCATTCATCCAAAAATCTTTCCATGCATCAGGTGTACCATTATTTATTGCCCACTCTTTAGCTGCAGATAAATAACCAATTACAGCTTCAAACCATACGTATATTTTTTTTCCATCACCTAATTCATTTTCTGGAATGTCGATACCCCAGTCTAAATCTCTCGTTATAGCTCTATCTTGTAGACCTTCTTCAACAAATGATTTAGAAAAGTTTATAACGTGAGGTCTCCAACCTTCTTTACTATTTAACCAATCAGAAAGTCTGTCATTTAGAGCACTCAACTTTAAAAAATAATGTTCTGTCTCTTTGAACTCTGCATTATTACCATTTATTTTACTTTTAGGATTTATGAGTTCTTCAGGATCAAGAGTTGTACCGCAAGAATCACATTGATCACCTCTTGCTTCCAAATAATTACATTTTGGACATTCGCCCTCAACATATCTATCAGGTAAAAACTTTTTTTCTTGTGGATCAAATGCCTGGATACTTTTATTTTTTTCAATAAAGCCATTCTCTTTTATTTTTAAGAACATTTCCTGAGTAACTTCTTTATGATTATCAGTCATTGTTGTTGTGTAGTTATCCCATTGAATATTTAATTTATCCCAGTAGCCAAGAAATTCATTATGATAACGATCTACTATCTCGATTGGCTCAACACCTTCATCGTCTGCTCTTACAGTTATTGGAGTACCATGCACATCGCTACCTGATACCATGATTACGTTATTACCAATTAGTCTGTTATATCTTGCGAATATATCTGCTGGTAAATAAGCACCACCAATATGGCCTAGATGCCTTGATCCGCTTGCATATGGCCAAGCCACACAAACTAATACATTTTTTGACATAACACTTTAAGAATAGACTTCTTAATCACAAACAATACAATTTTGTGAAACAATTATGAAACATTTCGGTAATAATCATTTAACTTTTATCAGGTCTCGTAACATCTATATTTAATTAAGTTGTTACAAAAGGAGATTTATAAATGGAATTAGCAACTTATATAGATAGTTTGTGGATTGTAGTTGCAGGTATTTTAGTCATGTTTATGCAGCCTGGCTTCATGCTTGTAGAAACTGGATTCACAAGATCAAAGAACTCAGTCAATATCGTAATGAAAAACTTTATGGACTTTTCGGTTGGTGCAGTGACCTATTGGGCATTTGGATTTGCACTAGCTTATGGAGGAACAACTCTAGGTGGATTTTTAGCTTATGGGAACTTCTTCTTAGAAGGTGACTCAATTACCTATTTCTTTCAGGTAGTCTTTGCAGCAACTGCAGCAACAATTGTTTCTGGTGCAGTCGCTGAAAGAACAAAATTTAGCGCATACTTATTATTTCAACCATTTATATGTGGTGTAATTTATCCAATAGTTACTCACTGGGTTTGGAGTGGTCAAGGTTGGCTTGGTGACTTAGGCTTCATTGACTTTGCAGGTTCTGGTGTAGTTCACATGGTTGGTGGATTTGCTGCATTAGCCGGTGTACAAATCGTGGGACCAAGAATTGGAAAATATGATGATGACGGAAATCCTCAAGTTATCCCTGGAAGCTCAATGGTAGCTGGAGCACTTGGTGTCTTTATTCTCTGGTTTGGATGGTATGGATTTAACGTAGGATCTGCTTTAGCAGCAGTAGACGTTGATCTAGCTGCAATTGCAGTAACAACAACTCTATCAGCAGCTGCTGGTTCTATAACAGCAATGTATACGTCAATGATTTCGGGCAAGCCAAATGTTGGTATGACACTAAATGGTGCTCTTGCCGGTTTAGTTGGGATCACAGCTGGTTGTGCGAACGTTAACAACTTGGGAGCAGTTCTCATTGGTTTAGTATCTGGAGCCTTAGTTGTGTACTCAATAAACTTTTTGGAGAAAAAAGGATTTGATGATGCAGTGGGTGCAGTCTCAGTCCACGGTATTTGTGGAATCTGGGGTGTTCTTGCTGTTGCAATTTTTGATACTTCTGATGGCCTGTTTTATGGAGGCGGAGGAACATTGTTTGGTCCGCAAATAATCGGTATATTAGCAATTGGTGCATGGGCATATGCAACTTCTTATCTTGTTTTCAAGGTAATTGATTCAACTGTAGGATTAAGAGTTACAGCTGAAGAGGAAATTGCTGGATTAGATGCTTCAGAGCACGGAACATCTGCATATGGAGATTTCATAACTAAAAAGTAAGAAATTATTAAGGAAACCAGCTAAATTTAGGTCCCCCCCTAAAGATTTTTAAGGCTGGTTTTCTTATTTATATAACAACTTATTCATAGTAAAATTGTCATACTGATGACATTTAATTTCGAAGAAAAAGATTCATGCGGTGTTGGATTTATTGCCTCAAGAGGTATTCCAAGAACGCATGGTATGACACTAAAGATTCTTGAATGCCTCTCTAACTTAGATCATAGAGGTGCAAAGTTTGCAGACGGAACTGGAGACGGTGCCGGAGTATTGACAGAGATACCATTCGAACTAATTGAAGCTGAACTTTCTGAAAGGGGCTTAGGATTAGAAGATGGATCCAAACTTGGAATGATATCTTGTTTCTTCGATCCAAAAAACATAAACGAGTCAATTGAATTAATAGATAAAAAACTAAAAGAATTTGATATCAATCTTCTTTATTGGAGAAAAGTACCAACAGATAAAGAGATACTTGGAACTATGGCAAAAAATTCAAAACCTGGAATTTATCAAGCAATTATTTGTTCTACTAAAGAATATAAATACAAATTTGAAAACTATCTTTATTTATTTAGGAAATCTCTAGAAACTGATCTTGCAAAAAACGAATTTTTAAACATTCATATAAACTCATGCTCAAGTAAAACTGTTGTATATAAAGGGTTGTTTACAGCTACTCAAACTGCAGATTTTTATTGGGATCTTAGAAATCCTCTCTACAAGACAAGATATGGAGTATTTCATCAACGGTTTTCAACCAACACAACTTCTACTTGGGATAAAGCTCAACCTTTTAGAATGTTGGCTCACAACGGTGAAATAAATACAATTAGAGCAAATTATTCTTGGATGAAAGCAAGAGAAGTAGATGCTTCATCAAATCTTTGGAAAGAAGACATTGAAAGACTTAAGCCATTCATAAATGAAAATCTATCTGATTCTGGACAACTTGATAACGCTATAGAATTACTAGTTCAATCTGGAAGAAAGCTCTCTCATGCTCAAGAGATGCTTATTCCTTCAGCATGGGAGAATAATCCAAGATTTACAAAAGATCAGCAAGCTTACTATCAATACCACGCTTTTTTATCAGAACCGTGGGATGGTCCAGCAGCTATAGTTTCTACCGATGGAGAAGATATAATTGCCGGTCTTGATAGAAGTGGTTTGAGACCTTTAAGGTGGATGGTCTCAGATAGGTATATATTGGCAGCATCTGAGGTTGGTATCTGTCCTTCTGTTGAGGCAGGAGCGTATAAAACTGCTCAATTAGAGCCTGGTCAAACTATTAGATATCGAATAAAAACTGACGAACTATTGGATGAACAAGAAGTTATCGAGAAACTATCTGAGAAAAACCCATATAAAGAGTGGGTAAAAACTAAACCATTAGTTGCAGATACTGAATTCAGTGACAAACCTGATGAAATGGAACTTGATCAACTCTCAGATTATTTTCAATACACACCTGAAGAAGAGAGGTTAATTTTACTTCCAATGATACAAGGTGATATACCAACTGGATCAATGGGCAATGATTCACCGCTGGCTGTTTTAAGTAAAACAAAGCCAAGATTAAGTAGATATTTCCATCAAATGTTTGCTCAAGTAACTAATCCTCCTATTGACCCAATAAGAGAACGGTTTGTAATGTCAACGAAAACTTATTTAGGTAAAAGGGGTTCAATACTAAGAGAAACATCACAACAAGCAAATTTAATTACACTTGAATCTCCAATTCTTAGTAAGGGAAGTTATGATCTACTTATTTCAAAAGGTTTCTCAAAGGACAAATCGAAAGTTTTCGATATCTCGTTCAACAAATCAGAAACAAGTCTGGAAGATTTTCTTAATGATTTATGTGAAGACGTTTATCAATCAGTTTTAAATAAAAAATCTTTAATTATATTTAGTGATAGAAAAGTTATAACAGGGAATAGCATTGCACCATCTCTTCTTGTATTAGGACGGGTACATCAGTATCTAATTAATAAAGGTGTAAGACTAAAAGCCTCATTAATAGTTGTTTCTGGTGAAATACGTGATGCTCATGACTTGGCATGTCACATAGCATATGGTGCTTCAGCTATATGGCCATACCTTGCTCTAGAAAAAGCAAGATTGTTATCAATCGACAATCCAGATTTAGAGGTTACTCCTTCTGAGGCTCAAGAAAACTATAGGGATGCATTGAATAAAGGTCTTTTAAAGATAATGTCAAAAATGGGAATCTGTACTGTTTCTTCATATAGAGGATCCGAAATTTATGAAATTATTGGACTTGATAATGAGATATCACATTCGGCATTCTCAAATTCGTACACAAGAACAGAAGGACTAGGGTACAAAAATATACAAGATAACTTACTTGTCTTTGGAAAAGATGAACCATTTGATCTTGAGATTGGTGGATTTTACAAACATAAAAAAGGAAGTGAACCACATGTAACTTCACCAGTGACAGTTCTAAAATTGCAAAAAGCTGTTCGATCTGGAGATAGGGACGAATGGAACAAATATCTTGAGTCCTTAGAAGATCGAGATAATGTACAAATACGTGATTTATTTACACTCCCTGAGAATAATAAAATTTTAAATTCAGTAGAAGATGACTCACTTCAAGATATATACAAGAAATTTACAGTTAGCTCAATGTCACTTGGTGCCTTGTCAGAGGAAGCTCATCAAGCTTTAGCTATAGCAATGAATCGTATTGGAGCCAAGTCAGGCTCTGGAGAAGGTGGTGAAGATCCAGAAAGATATGGAACTGAAAAGAATTCAAAAATAAAACAAATTGCCTCTGGACGTTTTGGAGTAACTCCAGATTATTTGGCATCTGCTGAGGAATATCAAATAAAAATGGCACAGGGATCAAAACCGGGAGAGGGTGGTCAATTACCTGGATTCAAAGTAGACCCACATATTGCAAAACTAAGACACACTGTCGAAGGTGTGACTTTAATATCACCCCCACCTCACCATGACATATACTCAATTGAAGATCTTGCACAGTTAATATATGACTTAAAAACTTTTAACCCTAACAATCCAGTAAATGTAAAACTTGTTTCTGAACCTGGAGTTGGAGTTATAGCTGTTGGAGTGGCAAAAGCTGGAGCAGATGTTATAACAATAGCTGGTAGTGATGGCGGGACAGGAGCAAGTCCATGGACAAGTATTAAACATGCTGGATCTCCATGGGAACTTGGATTAAGTGAAACTCATCAGGCATTAGTAGAAAATAATATGCGAGATAAAGTTCTTCTTGAGGTTGATGGAGGATTACGGTCTCCAAAAGATATTATCATTGCGACCCTATTAGGTGCTGATAGATATGGCTTTGGAACATTACCACTTTTAGCCTTGGGTTGTAAAATGGTTCGACAATGTCATGAGAATACCTGTCCAGTTGGAATTGCAACTCAGGATGAAAATTTAAGAGCAAAATTTACTGGTGCCCCAGAACAAGTTATGCAACTTTTTAAATTTATTGCTGAAGATATTAAGTCATACTTACAAATTTTTAATGTTCAGTCGTTAGATGATCTCATTGGACATGCAGATCTTTTAGGACTTAAAGTAATGAATAATAACTTACCAAAAAGTCTTCACAAGCTTTTAAAGAATGCTGTTTCAGATAAGAAAAACCCTGGATTTATAAGGCATGACGAAGGAAGGTTATCAAGAAGATTAACTTCAGAAATAATGAAAGGTGTAAGAAGTAAGAAATCAACAATTATTCAGTATCCTGTATCAAACGAAGATAGAAGTATCGGAGCAAGAGTTTCTGGAGAGATATCAATTAACAAATTAGGTAATGAATTAAAAGAAAACCCAACATATATAAGTCTTTCTGGAGCTGCAGGCCAAAGTTTTGGAGCATTTATTAGAGACGGTATAAATCTAAAGCTAATTGGAAGTGCAAACGATTATGTTGGTAAAGGAATGGGTGGAGGAAGTATTACGATTATCCCTCAAGGTACAAAAAATCAAGGAGCATATCATGCAGCTGGAAATGCACTTTTATATGGAGCTACAGGTGGACAACTATATATATCTGGAAGAGTTGGTCAGAGATTTGGTGTAAGAAATAGCGGGGGAATAGCAGTAGTTGAGGGCTGTAGCGCACATGCAGCAGAATACATGACTGGTGGTACCTTAATCATTCTTGGAAGTATTGGTTTCAATTTTGGTGCTGGAATGACTGGTGGGAAAGTTATATTATTAAATACACAAAAAAACTTTGAGCAATATATTTCTAAATCTGCTCCAGAATCTCGAGAGATAAATGACATAGACGCATTAGAGTTGAGAGCATTCTTAAACAAACATATTGAGCAAACAGGATCACCTCTAGCTAAGGATATACTTTCAAAAGAGCCAGATTGGTCAAAAATGTTTACTGTATTTGGGGGCCTTGCAAATGTTACTGAAAGTGATATAAACATTGCAAAAGCAAAGATTGAGGCGCTTGATTAATTAGTTATTTCTTTATAACAAATTAAGTTATACCATAAGAATATGAATACAAAACTATCAATTAATAACACTGTCGACTGGACAACAACTGAAGATATGGTTAACAATGTGAAAATTGACGAAGTTGGGGTATTAGACCGAGTGTCATTACTTGCAACACGAAGTATCAAGAGAGAATCTAAATTAAATGCTTTACAAAAAATAATAAGCATGTGTGACCTTACAACATTAGAGGGCGAGGATACTGAAGGTAAAATTATCCAAATGTCATCAAAAGCAATAGCACCAGATCCAAATGATGAAAGCGTCCCTAGTGCTGCTGCAGTATGTGTATATCCAGCACTTGTATCAACAGCTAAAAAAACAGTAAAAGATTCGAGTGTTAAAGTAGCATCCGTTTCTTCTTATTTCCCAAGTGGACAAGCACCTATTGAATCAAAAATTTCAGACACTAAATTTGCAATTAATGAAGGTGCTGATGAAATAGACATCGTAATTAATAGAAAAGCTTTTTTTGAAGGTGATTATAAGAAAGTGTATGAAGAAATAAAATCTTTGAAAGATGTTTGTGGAGATATTCATCTAAAAACAATACTGGAGATTGGAGAACTGAAAACTTATGAAAACATAAAGAAAGCAAGTGTAATTGCTTTATGTGCTGGATCTGATTTTATCAAAACCTCAACAGGAAAAATATCTAATGGTTCATCAAGAGAAGCATGCTTGGTAATGGCCAGAACTGTTAGAGAATTTCAATCTTATGGTTATGGCATGAGGGGAATTAAAGTGGCAGGAGGAATAAGAAGCGCTAAAGATGCGATACGGTACTTAGTAATTATTAATGAAGAATTAGGCACCTCCTGGCTTTCTCCAGATTATTTTAGATTTGGTGCATCAAGCTTGTTAGATGATGTTCTTAGACAAATAAAAAAACTAAAAACTAATGCATATCAATCAAGTTATTATTTTCCAAGAGGATGATTTATGAATAATTGGGAATACGCAGAATCAATAGAGTCAGAAAAAATTGTAAATATAGAAAAAAAGTATGGCCACTTCATTGAGGGAGAATTTGTGTCACCAAATTCTAAAAAATATCTAGACACAATCTCTCCATCAACTGAAGAAGTTTTATCATCAATATCCATTGGTGATGAAAAGGATGTAGATTTTGCTGTAAATGCAGCAAAAGAAGGGGTTAAACAATGGAGTAAAACCTCACCATCAGAGAGATCAAAGTATCTGTTTAAGCTTGCAAGATTAATCCAAGAAAGATCCAGAGAGTTTGCGGTGCTAGAAAGTTTAGATGGTGGAAAGCCTATAAAAGAATCTAGAGATTTTGACCTCCCACAAGTTGCACAGAATTTTTTCTACTATGCCGGGTGGGCTGACAAAATTGATCTTGCATGGGGTAGTGGTATTTCAAAACCTTACGGAGTTGTAGGTCAAATTATTCCATGGAATTTTCCATTATTAATGCTTTCTTGGAAAGTTGCTCCCGCGCTAGCAACGGGTAATACTGTAGTTTTAAAACCTGCAGAGACCACTCCACTAACTGCTTTATTATTTGCAGAACTTTGTGATGAAATAGGTCTTCCTAAAGGTGTTTTTAATTTAGTTACTGGAGATGGAACTACAGGCTCCCATTTAGTGAATCATAAAGATATTAAAAAAATTGCATTTACTGGATCAACAAGTGTTGGTAAATACATACAGAAATCTTTATCTGGAAGGGATGTTGGCCTTACTCTTGAGTTAGGTGGAAAGGCTGCAAACATCGTTTATAACGATGCAGCCTTAGATGAAGCAGTAGACGGAGTGGTAAATGGAATCTTTTTTAATCAAGGACACGTATGCTGTGCTGGAAGTAGATTATTAGTTCAAGAGGATATCCATGATGTATTTATCGACAAACTTGAAAAAAGGATGCAAACTTTAAGAGTTGGCAATCCACTCGATAAGAACACTGATATTGGTGCAATTAATTCAAAAGATCAGCTTGATAAAATCAATGAACTGGTCAATGAAGGTGTAAACGATGGTGGGGAGCTCTTTCAAATTGAATGTGAACTACCCAAGAATGGTTTTTGGTTTAAACCAAGTCTATTTACTGGGGTTCAGGCAAATTATAAAATTGCGACAGAAGAAATATTTGGTCCAGTATTGACTACCTTAACATTTCGAACTCCAGATGAAGCTGTTGAAATAGCTAACAATACAGAGTATGGATTATCTGCAGGGATTTGGACTGAAAAAGGATCCAAAATATTATGGACTGCAGACAGGCTTGATGCTGGTGTTGTTTGGGCTAATACGTTTAATAAATTCGACCCGGCTTCTCCATTTGGTGGGTATAAAGAATCTGGTTTTGGAAGAGAAGGTGGCAGGCATGGTCTCCTTTCATATTTAAAGGCATCATCATGACAGAAGTTAAGAAAACATATAAACATTATGTAGATGGTAAATTTGTAAGATCAGAGTCAGGAAAAGTCTATGCAATTGATTTAAAAAATGAAAAATACGAGATCCCTCTTACTTCAAAGAAAGACTTAAGAGACGCAGTTACATCATCCAAAGCTGGCTTTGCAAAATGGAATTCATTAACTATGTACAACAAATCCCAGATACTTTATAGATTATCTGAAATGATTGAGGGAAATAAAGAAAGTTATATAATATTGCTACAAGATCATGGACTTAGTAAAAGTGAGGCTAAAAATGATATCGAAAATTCAATAAACACAATCATTTGGTATGCAGGTCTTGTTGATAAATGGGAACAACTTACAGGTAATCTCAACCCTGTAGCTGGAGAATATTTTAATATTTCTCATCAGGAGCCAATCGGAGTTACATTCACATTAAATTCAAACTCAATATCTTTAGACGATTTAGTTAAGTCCTTTCTACCTGCCTTAACTGTTGGATGTTCAGTAATTAATTTTTCAGAGAAAAATGCAGTCATTGCTTTAAAACTTTCAGAGGATATAAATAATTCAGATTTTCCGGCAGGCAGTCTGAATATAATCGCAGGAAAATTTGAAAATATTGTTGAAGATGTTGGTGGTCATGTTGAAATAAAACATGCAGTAATTTATGATGACATTTCAAAAGAATCTAAAACAATTATTGGCGAAAAAGGATCAGAGTCTGTTAAAAGAATTTCTTTTCAACCACCAACAAGTGGGTTAAGTTCCATACTTCCGTTTATTGAAACAAAGACAGTTTGGCATCCGAAAGGTAAATAAACTGTCGTACCTATATTCTAATATTTTATTATTACTCATTAACCCTGTTTAAGCTGTCTTGTTAGTCAAGACAGCTTATTCATAAATGTTGTTATTATTACATGATGGTTGAAGACAATATTGAAAATCTTTTACAGAAGAGCGGAATGCCTGTTCCAAATGTATGGATTGAGCTTGAGGGTGAATTTCTAGAATTTGATAAGGAAAATGAAACCTTAAAATGCAAATTCCCTGTAAGGGAAAGATATTTCAATCCATTACCTACAACACTTGGTGGAATTATTGATTCCTGGATAGACATCACTATGGGGCCATTGAGTGTACTGCTTGGTCAGAAAGCCGTGACAAAAACTTTCTCAATAAAATTCATCAAACCTGTTGGACCTTCAATAAAATACGTAACTGCAGTTGCTTGGAGAGAAAGTATTAATGGGCGAAGTAGTCAGTTTAAAGGCGAACTTTATTTGGATAGTGGAGAGTTAGCTGCAATTGCTGAATCAGAACTTGTAGAGATAAAATAATTAAGTTCTCGAATATAAAATAGCTGAAGTAAGAATCACTCCAATTCCAACAAATTGTATGGCATAAGTAATTTCATTTAGAAACTGATAACCAAAGAAAATAGAAAAAATCGGAATCATATAAACTATAAATGAACTTGATATCCTTCCAACATTGTCTAAAAGTTTGTAATAGGTTAAGAATGCAATCCCAGTACCACCAATACCTAAAATTAACATTGGAATTAATGAAATCTGTGGAGTTGGAAGTTTAAATGATGCAGTAAATCCATATAAAATCAATGAAAGCAATGATGCATATCTCATGACAATTTTAAGAACGATATAGGATTCATATTTTTTAATAAGTGGCTCAACTATATTTACAGCAATTCCATAAGATATTGAGGCAATTAATGCAAAGATAGATCCAATATTAAAAGATAGTTCATTAATTCCACCACTTAATGTAATCAGGCCAACTCCAATGAAGCCTGAAAAAATATAAATGATTTGAAGATTGGTAATTCTCAGTCTGTAAAAAACTACCGCGATGAAGGCTACAAAAATTGGGGTTGAACCATTGATTAGTCCAGCTAATGATGATGTTATTGTTTGCTCTGCTATTCCGAACATATAAAAAGGTAAAGCCATCCAAAAAAAGGAAACAATAACAAATTTGATATGATCAGCCTTATCAATCTTTTCTTTAGTTCTTACGAAAATATTTACAAATAATGCACCAATTAGAATTCTATAAAGAGCTATATCGGAAGGATTTAGTTCATCAAGAGAATATTTGATCATTAAAAATGAAGATCCCCAAATTGATGAAGTTACAAGAGCTAGAAATAGGTTTTTAATTTGCACAGATTAAGAAGCCTAACATAGTTTTATTAATGGAGCCACCCCAACAGGGTAGTTGATTAGTGTCAGTGGTTCAGACTTACACAAAAGGCGGCTCCACTTTAAGTTTAGATGAAAGAATAATTAGATTATCTGGTCAGTAATTATTTCAATATTTTTTGAATAATTCTTTAAAAGATTAATAGGTAAGTCATTGTCAACGTTTACACGTTTAAGTATATTTTTCTTACTTTCACCAGTCGCTAGGACATATATCTTTTCAACTTTTCCAAGTAATTGAAAAGTTGATGTTACTCTCCACTTTGTTTTTATATTTACTTCGTTTGCAACATAAAGTGAATCATTATTTTCAAGGGCTTTTGTACCGGGAAATAGTGACGCTACATGTCCATCTTCACCCATACCAAGAATTGCAACATCGAATATCTGGATTGTGCTTTGTAGTTTATCTTCATACTTTTTTGCATCACTTTCAGGAGAGGAACTTGTGAATTCAAATTTTAAAATATTTGCGTCAGTTCTTTCAAAGCATTCATTGATCATTTTCTGGTTTGAAAGGTCATTATCTTCTTCAATCCATCTATCATCAATTGTCCAAAGAAAAGTTTTTGAGAGGTCATCAAAGTTTTCTGCGATCATTGAATAAGTTAATTTAGGAGTGTTCCCACCTGAAAGTCCAATTGAAAAATCTTTATTTGACTTAACTAATAAATCTTTAATCTCTCCTACAAGATAACTGGATGCACTCTCATGGTTGTCTTCATGATGAATATTTATATCATGTGTCATAAAAAAATTGTTACACTTTAAACTTCAAGTAATATCAATGATAGTGGAAAAACATATTTCAATTGAAGGTAACCACAAATTAAGTGGTGATATAAATGTAAAAGGCGCTAAAAATGCTGTACTCAAAGAAATGATTCTTCCTATTCTCTCAGAAGGAAAATATGTTCTTACTAATGTTCCTTTGATCGCAGATGTTCAATATATGCAAGACGTTTTAGAAGTTCTTGGTATTAATAGTACTTTTCAAGATGATGCTTTGGAGATTGAAACACCTTCACAAATTGGTATAGAAGCCCCTTATGAAATAGTTCAAAAAATGAGAGCCTCAATAATTATTCTTGGACCTCTGTTAGCACGTTGTGGTGAAGCTAGAATCGCATTTCCAGGTGGAGATCAATTGGGACCTAGACCTGTTCAAATGCATTTGGACGCATTAGAGAAAATGGGTGCAAATTTTGAACTCGACCATGGTGTTTTAATTGGAAAAACAGATGGTCTGAATGGTGTGGAAATAAATCTTCCTTACGCATCAGTTGGAGCAACAGAAAATGTTTTATTAGCCGCTGTTCTTGCTAAGGGTAGAACTGTAATTGAGAATGCTGCAAGAGAACCAGAAATAGTTGATATTGCAAATATGCTCATAAAAATGGGTGCAAACATCATTGGAGCTGGTACAAGTGAAATCATAATTGAAGGTGTTGAAAAATTGGCTCCAACGAACCATGAAATTATTGGGGATAGAATAGTTGCAGGAACTTTTTTAGCAGCAATATTATCTACAAAAGGTTCTGGAAAAATCAATGGAATAAATCCCGAACATTTACCTATGGAAATAAAAAAATTAAATGAAATGGGTGCAAAGATAAAAACGAATGCAACATCAATATCAGTTGAATACCAAGATAATCTTAAAGCTATAGAACTTTCAACACTACCTTTTCCTGGAGTAGCTACTGATCTTCAACCAATTTTTGGATCAGCTCTGTTATTAGCTGATGGAACATCAATATTAACTGAGAATGTTTATGATCAACGTTTTCAATGGATACCAGAAGTACAAAGGATGGGTGCAAATATACAAACTGGCTGGCAACATGCAATGATTAAGGGTGTTAAGAGACTATCTGGTGCGCCGGTACATGCAACAGATATAAGAACGGGTGCAAGTTTGATTATTGCTGCGTTACAAGCTGATGGTTTTTCAACAATTTCAGGAATAGACCACATTAACAGAGGATATGAAGATATCGTAATGTCATTAAGCTCATTAGGGGGAGTAATCGAATATAATAATAATGATGGATGATAAAGGAATTAATTTTCCAACTTTTAAGGAAAGACCTGAAAAGGTTGATATTGACCTGGATATATTAAATGACACAATCGAATATATTCGTCCCGCAGTTCAAGCTGATGGAGGAGATATTAAACTATCTTCGGTCGAAGATGGTGTTGTTAATATAGAGATGCTAGGGGCGTGTCAGGGTTGTCCATTGTCTATTGCAACATTGAAAAGTGGAATTGAGAGAATTTTAATAGACAAAGTTCCAGGTGTTGAACAAGTAATTGCAACTTAGTTTAGTTCAAGGTCAATCTGCTATAAAAATTTAAACCAACCAACCTACTCCCTTGAATTAAAGGCTCAATCTCATACTCAATTTCATTTAATACTAAAATACCTCCATATTCATTTGGATCAGTTATCTCTTCGTACAGTCCAAGTCCAGATAGAATATTTTCTCTACCATCTCTATCTAATTCATCATCTGAAAGCGCAATTATTAAAAGTAAAAACAATTTGGTTTGTTGAGTTGTTGTAGTGTCATTTGTTGTAGGCGCAAAAAATTGTAAAGTTCTTACAATTTCATTTTCTATGTATAGGTTCAAAATAAATATATTATCTTGCTTGGATGCATCTCCCCACTTGTAAACTAGTTGATCTTTATCTGAGGATGTCCACTTTACTTCATCAGGATTAATTGAAAAAAATAATATAGTTTCCTCATCGTTAGAAATAGAATTAACAACACTATTCCATGTTGATACAAAAATTTCTGGTGATTTACCAAGTGCAGAATCCCAATCAACTAAATCTTCCTGGTTGTTACTCTGGTTTTCTACAGCTTCATCTGCATTATTTTCAATAGATAAATTGTTATCTTCATTGCAAAAAGTTATAAATAATAGTAAAAACGCAAGTTTTGCTAATTTCATTTTTCAAATATTTCTTTTAAATTATTTAAATTTTGTTTCCATATAAATTCTAATATTGGTTTTCCAAAATATTCGCCTATTGGTCCTCCAAGATAAAAAGGAAAGTTCAATGTTTCAATCCATTTAAACTTAGTTTTGTATTTTGATACTTCATGAAATTGCATTTCACCTACACCGGTAACTATTCCGACATGGTCAACTCCAATGGCTTTTTTATTTTCCCATTTAGTAAATGTCATAAAATCATAAAGTTTTATTGGACCAATTTTTGTAAGTACTTTTATCTTTGTACCGACACCAGATTTTATATCTGTTTGAAAGTGAATTGTCTCTGCATCTTTCATCCAATTTGTATGATTTTCAATTTTTGACACTTCACTCCAAACTTCATCCAAGGAAGCATTTATAATTGTTTCTACCGAAATTGTTTTACTCATTGTGTGTTTTACAATCTTAGTTCCTCACTAAAATAATTGGGTATGAAAAATCAAGACTATTTATATCTAGATCATGCTGCGTCAACTCCGATGCGTAAATCTGCCATGGATAAATATATAGAGGCTGAGAGCTATGGTTATGCTAATTCTTCAGGGGGACATAAACTTTCAAGGAATTCAAAGAATTTATTAGAAGATTCTCGTGAAAAAATTGCTGAATTATTAAATGCAGCGCAAGGAGAAATTGTATTCACAAGTGGTGGTACTGAAGCAGACAACTGGACTATTAAATCTTTGTTTAATTCAGAAAGACCTAATGATAACCTTGTCACTTCAAATATTGAGCATGAGGCTGTTATTGCTTCAGCTGAATGGGTATCCTCAAACGGGTATCGTACTAAATATGCTAAATCTGATAAAAATGGTTTAGTAACTAAAGATGAATTTTTAGGGCAAGTTGACAACGACACCAAGGTTGCATCGTTAATGTGGGGTAATAATGAAACAGGTATTATTCAACCTATTAAGGATATTGCTAGAGAAATAAAAACAATCAATCCATCAACCCTTTTTCATTCAGATGTTGTCCAGGGCATTATCTCAGACAATATTGATTTTCATAAAAATGGTATTGAAAGTGCTGCAGTATCTGCTCATAAAATTGGAGGACCAAAGGGAGTAGGTGCAATGTTTATAAATAGTAATCATAAATTACCTAGTTTTTTACATGGAGGAAAGCAAGAACTTGAAAGAAGAGCGGGCACTGTTGATGTTCCAGGTATTGCTGCATTTGCAACCGCACTAGAAGAACAACAAAGCAGATTTGATGAAGAAGTTGGTTTAATGAAGAATGAAAGAGCAATTTTTGAAGAAAAGCTTAAGAATTCATTAGATATAGAAATTCTTGGAGATTCAATGAATAGGCTTCCACACATAAGCAATGTACAATTTAAAGATCTACATTCTGAAGTACTTTTAATTCAATTAGATTTAAATGGTCTTGGAGTTTCACGAGGATCTGCATGTGCAAGCGGTGCTCAAAAACCATCTCACGTATTAGAGGCTATGAATATAAATCCCAAATTTATTAATAGTCATTTGAGGTTTAGTTTTGGTTGGACAACTCAAGTTGGAGATGGAAATAAAGCTGCAGAAATAGTCATGCAAGCCGTAAAGGAAATTGAATGAGAATTTTAGTAGCAATGAGTGGTGGTGTAGACTCTTCAGTTGTCGCTGCATTGTTAAAGGAACAAGGTCACGAGGTTATAGGTGTGACCATGAAATTGTGGGAAGGACCAAATGGAGAAATGCCAGAATCTGGATGTTGCACTGCATCAGATAGCGAGGATGCAAGAAAAGTTGCCTCTAAGTTAGACATACCATACTACGTATTGGACTACACTGAATCTTTTTCCAAAAATGTAGTTGATAATTTTACTCAAATGTATGCACAAGGTCTGACACCAAACCCATGTGTTGAATGTAATAGGTCAGTTAAATTTGATCATTTTATCGGTCAAGCGAAAAAATTAAATTGTGACAAAGTTGCAACAGGACATTATGCAAAAATAATTAAAAAAAATAATGAATTTGAATTACATAAGGCAGATTATCTTGACAAAGATCAATCTTATGTACTTCATATGTTGAAGTCGTCTGATTTAGAAAATATATCATTTCCTCTTGGAGAAATAAGTAAACCTGATGTTAGGCAAATTGCAGCAAGAATCGGATTAAAAACAGCTTTTAAAAAAGATAGTCAGGATATTTGTTTTGTAGGAAAAAAAGATTATCGATCATTTGTTGAAAAAAGAATCGATTTAACATCCCCTGGTAAAATTTTTGATATTGAAGGAAACAAGGTGGGTGACCATAATGGAATACATGAATTTACAGTTGGACAGAGAAAAGGCCTACCAGGGGGATACGGTACACCTAGATATGTTACAAAAATTAATGTACAAAACAAAAATGTAACTATTGGAGAAAAAAAAGATCTTTTAGTTAGTTCATTTATTGTTGAAGAGTTGTCATGTGTAAATGATCTTGAATACAAAAACCTTACAATACAAACAAGGTATAACTCTGAAGATCTTCATTGTAAAATTAAAAAGTTATCAGATACAAAAGTCTTAGTACAGCTAAAAGAGCCAGCATTTGGTGTTGCCCCTGGCCAATTTGGTGTTATTTACAATGGTACAAAAGTTGTGTGTGGTGGGAGAATAAGTCCTAAAGTTTTGGAGAATATTGGATGAACAAGAAAAATGTTCGAGAAATTATTGACAAGTTAACAAACGCTGAACATGCATATTATGTACTAAATGATCCAATCATGTCAGATGGAGAATACGATAAATTATTTAATTCTCTGAAATTAATTGAACAGGATCATCCTGAATTATTAATGGAAGATTCACCAACTCAAAGAGTTACAGAAACTCCAAGTGATGCATTTGAACCAGTGGAACATCAAAGAAGAATGTACAGTTTAGACAATATAGAAAATAGTGAAGATTTAAAGAAATGGTTTGAAAGGTTAGAAAAGATAACTGAAAATTCAATATTTCCAGTTACTGTTGAGCCAAAAATTGATGGTTTAGCAATTTCACTAATTTATCAAGATAGTCTTTTAAAGCGAGGATTAACCAGAGGAGATGGAGTAGTTGGGGAGGATGTAACTCACAATGTAAAAACAATCAGAAATATCCCTCTCCGTTTAAAAAAAGAGATCAAAGGCACAGTAGAAATAAGAGGCGAAGTTTACATGCCAGTAAAAAGTTTTGATAAGCTCAATGCTCAGCGACTTAAAGACTCACTTGAAATTGAAAAGTTGAAACTAAAAGATAAAAACAAGTTATCTGATACAGAAAAAAAATCTCTTTCAAGAATAAGAAAAGAGGGAACTAGTACATTTATTAATTCAAGAAATGCTGCTGCAGGCTCACTTAGACAAAAAGATGCTTCAATAACATCTAATCGAGATTTAAGACTTCTCGCATATCAACTAATAATTTACGAGCAAGAAAACAAAAATAATTTTCATTCCAAAAACAACAGTTTGATGAATGAACTAGGTTTTAAAACAAACAAGATTGATATTTCACATAGTCAAAAAGAAATTGAAAAAAGTGTTGAATTAATTAAAGAGTCAAGATCAAAATATTCATACCAAATTGATGGGGCAGTTCTTAAGGTTGATTCACTTCAGGCCCAAGATGAGTTAGGGTATACATCAAAATCACCAAGATGGGCTGTTGCTTTTAAATTTCCCTCAGAGGAACAAACAACAATACTTAAGGATATAAAATTACAGACAGGTCGAACTGGGGCAATTACACCAGTAGCTGTACTTGAACCAATAGATGTTGGAGGCGCAAAGGTCTCTTTTGCAACACTTCATAATCCAGATGAAATAAAAAGAAAAGATTTGAGAATCAATGATTACGTTATTGTAAGACGTGCAGGTGATGTAATACCCGAAGTTGTCTCTTCACTTAAAGATAGAAGAGATGGAAGCCAAAAAAAATGGCAACTTCCTAAGAAATGTCCATGTGGGGAATTTTCAATAGAGTTAATTGATGAAGAAAAAGTACCTAGATGTGAAGGTGGACAATCCTGTAATTTAGCAAAGAAAGAGGCGATAATCTTTTTTGGATCTAAATCAGGTCTTGAGATAGAAGGGCTTGGTAGGGAGACTGTTGAGACTTTGTTGGAGAGCAAACTAATTAATAATGTAGAGGATATTTACAGTCTTAAATATGAAGATTTGATTGATCTACCCTCATGGGAGAAAAAGAAAACAAACAACCTATTAAATGCAATTAAATCATCCACGAATGCTTCCCCTGAAAAATTATTGACTGCATTAGGCATTAGATTTATTGGGAAACGTACATCTCAATTATTAATACAAAATTTTAATTCAATAGATGGTGTTCTAAATGCAAAAGAGTCTGATATTGAAAGTATCCATGGAATTTCTATTAGTGTTTCAAAATCACTCGAAGATTGGAAATCAAACAAAGAAAATATTAATTTACTAAATCAATTAAAAAATTATAGATTTGCTTTCAAAAAAGATATTAAAACTTCAAAAAGTTATTTATCTGGAAACACATTTGTAATAACAGGGACGTTAGATAATTACTCAAGACAAGATGTTGTCGACATTTTAGAAAGCTATGGTGGCACCGTGACAACTTCAGTTTCCAAAAATACAGATTACTTAATATATGGATCAAAACCAGGTTCTAAGTTTGAGAAAGCAAAAACTCTTGGGGTTCAGACTCTAGATGAAACCAATTTTAAAGAATTAATTAGTAAGTATAAAAAATCCAGCTGAATTCACCCACATCAGGGAGTCCAGTTGTTTTTGACCATTGAACAACTACAGTATGCTTTCCAGCTATCCACGATTCAAATGATTTATTTGGCCCTGGTCTCCAAGTTGCTAGTCCAATTGCATCTTGAAATAAAATTTCTTGAGCTGGGATGATGTAATTATCTACAATTAGTACGATTTCATATCCTACAGGGACGTCGACAATGATACTTGATTGTTGTGGCACCTGATCGTTTGGAAGTGGATAAATATCTTCAATGACTTGTGGCAACTCAACAATCTCTGAATTATTTCGAGAAAACGAGACTCCCCACCAAATAACGAAAATTAGTAGCCCAGTTAATAAAAGAATAATAAATCTGTAAGTGTTTTTACTCATACATTAAAATACTATCTAATAACTAAAAAGAGACCAATATGAATATTGAAAAATTAAAAGAAAACATTGAAAACATTGATGCTGAGAATATTTCAAGTGAAGATATTACTTCAATTAGGCAGACTATTGAGGCATTAGATAATGGCAAGATAAGAGTTGCAGAACAAGTCGATGGTGAATGGTTGGTCAATGAATGGGTAAAGAAATCAATACTACATTATTTCACCATAGAAAATTTGAAAGTCATTTCATCAGGTGATGTTACTTATTTTGATAAATTAGAACCAAAGAAAAATTATGAAGATTTAAAAATTAGAGTAGTTCCTCCGGGAGTTGTAAGGTATGGAGCATTTTGTGAGCCTGGAGTAGTTGTAATGCCCGGTTTTGTAAATATTGGAGCTTATGTTGGTTCTGGAACAATGGTTGATACTTGGGCAACAGTTGGTTCATGTGCTCAAATTGGAAAAAATGTTCATTTATCTGGAGGGGTAGGAATTGGAGGAGTCTTAGAACCACCTTCAGCGATGCCAGTAATTATCGAGGATGGTGCTTTTATTGGATCCAGGGCAATAATTGTTGAGGGTGTAAGAATTGGTAAAGGAGCTGTTATAGGCGCAAATGTTACGATAACTTCTTCCACTCCAGTAATTGATGTTTCTGGTGAAAAGCCTATTGAGCACAAAGGAATTGTCCCTGAAAATTCTGTTGTAATTCCTGGTACTAGACCAAAGAAATTTCCAAGTGGTGAATTTGAAGTTCAATGTGCACTAATTATTGGACAGAGAAAAGAATCAACGAACGAGAAAACCTCATTAAATGAGGCACTCAGAACATTTGGAGTTGACGTTTGAACCTAAACGAATTGACCCAAAGATTAATAGATATTGAATCAGTAACTGGTGATGAGCAGGAATTAATCAATTTTATTGAAAGTTATCTTCTGGATTCTGGATATAAAGGAAATATATTTAAAGATGAAGGAGGTTTGATTGTTAATACTCCTGATTCAAATCCCAAAATAGCATTAGTTGGACATCTCGATACTGTTCCTATTCATGAAAGCCAAAAAAATTATTCCGATGAAGAAAATATTTATGGTCGGGGAGCCGTTGATATGAAGGCTGGAGTTGCAGTCATGATTCAGACAATACTTGATGAAAAGGAAAATGTAGTTGGTGTTTTTTATACAGGCGAAGAAGGAACTCCAGAACAAAATGGACTTAACAATCTAATGAGTAAATTGAAGAAAGATTTTTCTATTGAATTAGCAATTGTTATGGAGCCAAGTAGTTTGGAGTGTCAACTAGGTTGCAATGGAACACTTAACGCAACATTAGTCATTCCTGGTGTTTCAAGCCACTCTGCAAGACCTTGGATGGGAGAGAATCCATTTTTTAAACTTAAAGAATTGAGTGAATTTTTATTAAAGAATGAAATAAAAGATTATGAAATTGATGGTTTAATCTACAAACAGGTAATAACTGTAACAAGAATAAATGGTGGGGTGGCAAATAATGTAACGCCACCTAATATCACTTTAAATGTAAATTTTAGGTTTGTCCCTTCTTTCTCCGCTGAGGATGCAGAAAAATATATTACAGATGAATTACAAAAGTTTGGAAATGTTAGTGTAAAAGACATATCCGTTGGAGCGTTACCAAATAAAAATCTAGATATAATCAGCGATTTTATAAACTCTACAGGTCTAAAGGTTACGCCAAAACAAGGATGGACAGACGTGGCGAGATTTACTAATGATGGCATCCCAGCACTAAACTTTGGGCCTGGTGATCCATTACTAGCTCACACTTCAGATGAATTTGTTATTAAAAATGAAATATTAGAATCCTATGAGATATTAAATAAGTTTCTTGAGAGTGTTACATGAGCGAAAATTTTAACATTGATGATATATCAAATCTTGCTTCTATAGAACTTAGTGAAGATGAAAAAGCCAAACTTCAAAAAGATTTACAAATAATTCTTGAACATGTTGACGCTTTGAAAAATATTGATGTAAAAGATCAAAAAATTGATATTCATCCTCTAAGTAAGGTCCTTGAATTGAGAAAGGATGAATCAAAAGAATCACTGAAACACGAGGATGCAATGATGAACTCTCCTGAAACGAAGGATGGTCACTTTGTTGTACCTCCGTCCATAGAATAAATAAACATGACAGAGAAAATACCTTCAATTTCCAAGATAAATGAACTGTTTCAGAATAAAGAAATGAAACCATCTGAACTATTTGAACAAGTATATGAAACAGCTTCTTACACAGAATCCGTGCTTCATGCACATTTAGAATTATTTTATGATGAGGGTTTAAAATTGTCTAAAGAGTCCGATAAACGATATACAAAAAATGAGAGTTTGGGACTACTTGATGGAATTCCAATCGCAATAAAAGACAATATTAATATCTATGGATATAAGACAACATGTTCATCAAAAATGCTTTCCAACTATGTTTCACCTTATGATGCAACGGTTGTCACAAGTCTAAAAAAAGCAGGAACAATTTTTACGGGAAAAACGAATCTTGATGAATTTGCAATGGGTTCCTCAACAGAAAATTCCGCTTATGGTCCTACAAAGAATCCTTGGAATCCTGATTTTGTTCCCGGCGGATCCTCTGGAGGTTCGGCAGCAGTAGTTTCTGCAGGATCGGCTGTAGCATCATTAGGAAGTGATACAGGAGGATCAATTAGGCAGCCTGCTTCATTTTGTGGAGTAGTTGGGTTCAAGCCAACCTATGGAACAGTTTCAAGATACGGATTGATAGCATTTGCATCTTCTCTAGATCAAATTGGTCCAATTACAAATACAGTGGATGACACACGAATTATATTCAATGAAATTCAAGGATATGATAGTAAGGACGCAACATCAATAACTCCTGAATATACAAAACTAGAAAATAAAAAAGTAAAAGTCGGAATTTTGAAGGAACTTATGCAAGAAGGAGTCTCAAATGAGTCTCAAAATGAAGTTAACAAAGTAGTCAATCTACTTAAAGAAAAAGGGCATGATGTGACTGAAATTTCTTTACCTCTTACTGAAATGGCGTTGTCAGTTTATTACCTTATTGCCCCTGCGGAATGTTCTGCAAATTTATCAAGATTTGATGGAGTTAGATATGGCATTAGAGAAGATGCATCGACAAGTTATGAAATGATGAATAAAACACGCTCGGTTGGATTTGGTGAAGAAGTTAAAAAAAGAATTTTACTAGGAACATATGCTTTATCCGCTGGATATTTTGATGAATATTACGGCAGAGCTTTAAAAGTGAGATCAAAAATTATTACAGATTTTAAAACTGCATTCGACAAAGTTGACTTTATTTTATCACCAACTACTCCTACACCCGCATTTGGTTTTGGTGAAAAAACAAAGAATCCACTTGAGATGTATTTGTCTGATTTATGTACAATTCCAGCCAACCTTGCTGGCCTACCAGCCATAAGCATACCAACTGGGTTATCGGAAAATAACTTACCCTTATCAGTACAGATAATGGGTAAGCCTTGCTCAGATTATTCACTCATTGATTTTGCAGAATCCATTGAGGAAATGGTTGAATTTAATTTTTCTCCAAATTTATTAAAGGAAAATAATGAATCTTAAAGCAACAATTGGAATGGAAACTCACGTTGAACTAGATACAAAATCAAAAATGTTCTGTTCGTGCGAAGTAGTTGAAACTGATGAACCTAATATTAGCGTTTGTCCAACATGCTTAGGTCTTCCAGGTGCTTTACCAGTACCAAATAAAACAGCTATTGAATATATAGTTATGCTTTCATTAGGTGCAAATTGCAATATTACTAATGAAGGCATGTTTCATAGAAAAAATTATTTTTATCCTGACTTGCCAAAAAACTATCAAATTTCTCAATTTGATTTTCCTGTAGGAGTTAATGGGTTTTTAGAAATTGTTTTAGATGAGGAACTTCATTCAGTTGAAATTGAAAGAGTACATATGGAAGAAGATACAGGAAAAAGTGTTCATATCGGTTCAGGTAGAATTGATTCTGCAACTAGTACACTTTTAGATTTCAATAGATCAGGCATTCCATTAGTAGAAGTTGTAACTAAGCCAGTTATTTCAACTTCAAAAATGGCTGTTGCTTATATTGAAGAATTACGACAATTAGTCATTGATCTTGGAATTTCAAAAGGCAAATTAGAAAAAGGAAATTTAAGATTTGATGCAAATATATCAGTAGCAAACGAAGATTCAAATGAACTTGGAACTAAGGTAGAGATTAAAAATATGAATTCATTGAAGTCATTAGAAAAAGCAATCGATTATGAAATCATGAGACAGTCCAAACAAATTGAAAAAGGTGAATCTGTAATTCAGGAAACTAGGCATTGGGATGAGAATAAACAAGTCACTATATCAATGCGAACAAAAGAGGGAAGTGCTGATTATAGATATTTTTCAGATCCAGATTTACCAAATATGATTATTGATGAAGAATTTATTAATAATTCAAAAAAGAATATACAAAACCTACCTTTAGATAAAAGAAAAACTTTAAAAGAATCCGGGTTATCTTTATCAGATTCAAATTATTTAGATAAAGGTGATAAGTGGTTATATGATCTTTATTTGTCTACCGTTGAAAATACTAAAGATAGTAAATCAACATTTAATTTCCTTACAGGGGAACTACAGGGGCAAATGAGGAAAGCAGAAATTGATGAGTTACCTGATTGGGTTGATTCAGAAAAAATTTCTAATTTAATAAATTTGTTTGAAACTAATGAGGTTTCTTTTACATCAGCAAAAGATATTCTTGCAAAATTGTTAGGTGAGGATATTGATCCTAAATCTTATGCAACCGATAACAATCTTATCCAATCTTCAGATGATGAGGAAATAAAAACACTTGTGACTTCAGTAATTAATGAAAATCAAGATATTGTTGAAAGATTAGAAGATCCCGAAGACAAACTTGTTGGTTTTTTAGTGGGTCAAGTAATGAAAAGCTCAGTGAATAAGGTTAATCCTGGATCTGTAAAAGATATCTTACTTAAAGAGTTATTTGGATAATTTGATTCACAATCATTGCTGATATTAATCCAATAAACCCAGCCCCAAGATCATCGTAGAGAACTCCTAATTTCCCTGGAAGCTTCTCCAATTCTCCAACAAAAGTTGGTTGCTTAAGAATATCACTTAATCTAAAAACTAGAAAACCAGACAATAAAGGTAACAATTCAGCCCCAGAACCTATTGTTACAAGACTCATTCCACAAATCTCATCTAGCGTAATCCAGCTTGGATCAGAGGATGCATCATCATCGTCGACAGTTACAAAATATAAAATAATTAAAACAATAAATAATATGAATAAGTTAAGAGTGTTCCAAATCCCAAACAGATAATTACCGAAATAGATTTCAAGTATTAATAATAAAGAGGCAAAAGTGCCTCCACCTTTTTTATTTTTAAAAAATGCCTCCCAAAAAAGGCCAACCCCAAATCCTGAAGCAATAAATCGTTTCACAATTTGAATAATAGTATTTTTCTTGGATAGACCTTTTAAAAGGTGTAGTATTTATTTACTGTGGAAAAATCCGATTTTATATGGTTTGATGGTGAATTTGTAGACTGGGACAGTGCTCAGATAAATGTAATGACACACACTCTGCATTATGGGACTGGTGTGTTTGAAGGTATAAGAGCAAGAAATACAGAAAAAGGCGTCTCAATTTTTAGACTTAATGACCATGTTGATAGATTATTTGCTTCAGCTGATTCATATAATTTAAAAATTCCGTACACTAAAGAAGTTATTTTTGAGGCAATAAAAGATGTTGTGAGCAAAAACAAGCTTGAATCAGCATACATCAGACCTTTAGTTTTTTTTGGTGAAGGGGAAATGGGACTTCTTCCAAAAGATGTTCCTGTAAGGGTTTCAATAGCAGCGTGGTACTGGGGAGCTTATTTAGGAGACGAGGCAGTCAATCAAGGTGTCAACGTTTGTATTTCAAGATGGAGAAGAATTAGTCCGACGAGTTTTATACCTTTAGCTAAAGGTGTGGGAGGCTACATGAACTCAACATTAGCCAAGATTGATGCTGTTGAGAATGGTTTTGATGACGCAATAATGTTGGGTGATGATGGAACAGTTGCTGAGGGCAGTGGACAAAATATTTTTATTGTTAAAGATAATAATATTTCTACACCTCCAAATTCCACAGGTGCCCTAAATGGAATTACCAGAAGAACAGTAATTGAGATTGCTAAACAGAAAAATATACCAATTGAAGAAAAAAACCTTACTGTTAAAGATCTTAAAACTGCGGATGAGGTATTTTTTACTGGAACTGCAACGGGTGTTATTGGAGTAGTAAGTATTGATAAAGATGATATATCTGATGGGCAGGTTGGAAAAATCACTTCAGACATAATTGATTCATATGAAGATGTGGTTAATGGAAAGGACGATAATTTTAAATCATATATAACATTGATTTAATGCCACAAGAACCAAGTATCAATTTAGATAAAATTAAAAGAATAAACGACCCGGTAATGCCTGTACCGAGGAAAAACTTTAAAAGACTTGCAGAAAATCTTGATCCAAACGACAAAGAAGTTTTTGGAAGTACTGGACCAGACAGTGGTTTTGCATTAAAAATAGTGAACAAGTACAAAACTTTATGGGGTAACCATCCAAGAAATAAATTAGTTACATCTATTGTTACAAACCTAATAATTAATAGAGCAGCTCATTTTGGTAGAGCTCCAACAGTATATGATCTTCACCATATATTGGGTATATTAAGAATAACTGAAAATAGCCTTGGTGATCTATCTGAAGAATTGTTAATTAAATGCTCTAAGGAAAAAAATAAAGGCACACACCTTTTATCAATATTTAATTTTTACTAAACACTCTATTTTTCTAATGCCTTAATATTGTTAAAAGTATGAAAATTGTAAGAGCAAAACATCAAAATGAAATCTTTTATGGAGAGCTTATTGACGACAAAGTTGTTCGTTACGAGGGGTCACCTCTAGTTGTCTGGGAAAGTACAGAAGAAATCTATGAACTTGATGAAATTGAATTATTAGCACCTGTCTTACCATCAAAAGTTATTGCAGTAGCAAAAAACTATGCAAAACATGCTGAGGAAATGGGTTTGCCTGGATATGAGTATCAGGCAGATAATCCAGTATTTTTTATTAAACCTTCAACCTCGGTAATTGGCACTGGTCAAAATATAATATATCCAAAAATAGGTCAACATGTTGATCATGAAGCAGAACTAGCACTAGTGATTTCAAAAGTCAGTAAAAATATTTCTAGAGAAAATTGGACGGAACATGTTCTTGGATTAACTGCAGCTAATGATTTATCAGAAAGAGTATTACAAGGCAAAACAGGTCACTTTACAAGAGCAAAGGGTTTTGACACATTTTGTCCTTTGGGACCATTTATTCAAACAGAGTTTACAAATAATCCAGAACTCAACATTAAAGCATTTGTCAATGGTGAACTTAAACAGGATGGTAACAGTCGAGATATGATATATTCAATCGGTGAAATATTAGAATTTGTTACTTCAATTATGACATTACTTCCTGGCGATGTTGTGATGACGGGTACACCTGAAGGGGTTAGTCAAGTTAAGCCTGGAGATGAAATTAAAATTGAAATTGAAACACTTGGAACCTTATTAAATTCAGTTGAGTAAATTATGAAATTAAGAATTGCGCCATCACCTACCGGAGAGCTTCATATTGGCAATGCAAGAACGGCATTATTTAACTGGCTTTATGCAAGAAAAAATAATGGTAAATTTCTTCTCAGAATAGACGATACTGATACTGAAAGAAGCACTCCAGAATATATTGAAAATATTGTACAAAATCTTTCATGGCTTGGTATCGACTGGGATGAGGGTTATGAATGTAGTGATTCAAATTCTTATAAACAGTCAGATAGATTTGGCAGGTATGAGGAAATAGCAAATCAACTACTTGAAAATGATTTTGCATATGAAGATGATGGAGCAGTGAGATTTAGAGTTGAAAAAGATAAAGAGATATTTTTTCAAGACTATGTAATAGGAGATATGAAATTTAATACCAATGATGTTGAGGATTTTGTAATTTTAAGATCTGATAAGAGCCCAACATATCACCTAGCTTCTACTGTAGATGATATTGACTATGAGATAACAATAATCGCTAGAGGAGAGGATATCCTTTCTTCCACTCCAAAACATATAATGATAATGAATGCATTAAATGCAAAAGTTCCTGATTTTTGCCATCTCCCTTTGTTGTTTGGTCCAGACGGAAAAAAATTAAGTAAAAGACATGGTGATACTTCAGTCTCATCTTTTAGAGAACGTGGAGTTTTATCTGAAACGATGTTTAATTATATGTCGATTCTTGGTTGGTCCCCAGGAAATGATTTAGAAATATTTGACAAAGAATTTGCAATAAATAATTTTGATTTAAAAAATGTTTTAGCTAACCCCGCAATTTTTGATACACAAAAGCTTCTTTGGATGAATGGTCAATATATAAGAGAATTTGATGAAAAAACATTTAATAAGATTGCTCATGATGCAATTGAAACTTCATTATCAAGGGAGCTTTTTAGCGAGGAAATTGAAAGGATCAATTTAATTCTTTCTGTTGTTCAAGAACGCCTTGAAACATTAAAGGACTTAATTGGACAGGTTGAATTTCTACTCGATGAGCCTTTTAATGTTGACGAGGACGAATGGGAAGAAGTTAATTCAAAATCTGCTCAGGATTATCTTACGAACATTCGAAATGAATTTAAAACAATGAAAGACTTTGAACTAGACAAAATTGAAGCAATGATGAGAGAACAGTTAAAGAAACTTGATATAAAACCTAAAGAAGGATTCCAGGCTGCAAGAGTTGCAATAACTGGTACAAAAATAAGTCCGCCATTATTTGAATCCATTTATGCACTAGGTCAATCTTCTACAATTGCAAGAATTGCCGAAAAGATTGATAATTTGTAACAAATAATATATATAAGTTACTATATTCTTATACAAATACGGCCCCGTCGTCCAGAGGCCTAGGACGCTGGGTTTTCAACCCAGAAACGCCGGTTCGAATCCGGTCGGGGCTGCTACCTTTCGGGGATGGTGTAATTGGCAACACAATGGGTTCTGGTCCCATCGTTGAGGGTTCAAGTCCTTCTCCCCGAGCAGAGGCCCCGTCGTCTAGAGGCCTAGGACGCCGCCCTCTCAAGGCGGAAACGCCGGTTCAAATCCGGTCGGGGCTGCTAAAACTGTAAATTTTTAGACCATCTTGGTCTATGCTGAAGAAAACTAATGAAATCTTCTTCATCATCTATTTCAAAACTAAATTCTTTATTAAATGATTTTTTGATATCTAAATTCTCTTTAAGAAAAATATTCATGTGATTATCAAAACTATTTTTACCATACATTAATTTTTTAACTTTAATATTTCCCCCAAGTAGAGGAGTTCCGCTATCTTTACTTGAACATATTACAATCTGGGATGACTTGCATTCTTTTATCCATTCCTGTGCATAAAAATTGTTTAGGTATGGCAGGTCAGCATGACAGATAGTCCAATATTCATATTCATAAGAGTGAAGAAACTCTTCTAGCTCAAAATTTAAACCTTTTTTTCTAGTTGAGAATGTCTCAATATCATTGTTCTTACAGTAATCAATAACAAGCTCATCATTTGTGACACAAACAATTTTTGTTTCGTCATTTTCAAATGATTTCACTATATTTTCAAACATTCCTTTTGATAGTTCTATTCTTTTTTCAACACTCAGAACATTTTCAAGTCTAGACATTGGATTTTTAAAATTTCTTACGGGGATACCTATCAAAAAATTTTTTAACATTACAACACTTTACATATTCCATGCTATTAAGTTATATATTGAAATGACAAGAAAAACTAAAATAATCGCAACAGTAGGTCCAAGTATTCATTCAAAAGAGGCTATCAATGAAATTATTGATGCAGGAGCTAATGTTTTAAGGTTAAATTTTTCACATGGATCTAATGAAGAATATCAACAAATAGTAGATTGGTCTAGATCATCAAATAAAAAAATTGCAATAATGCAAGATATTCAAGGTCCAAAAATAAGAACAGGACATTTGGAACAATCATTTGACCTATCTCAAGGAGCTGAAATTGAAATATTCAATAAAGATTCAAAGAAAAATAATGAAAATATTGTTATAAATTATGACCAATTATTTGAGGATGTGAGTGAAGGTGAACGAATTTTAATTGATGATGGAAAATTGTCCCTAAGAGTTATAAAAAAAGCAAAAAATAAAATTATTGCTGAGGTAGAGATTGGGGGACAATTAAGATCTAATCAAGGTGTTGCTTTCCCAGATTCTAATTTATCAGTTTCAACTTTAACAAAAAAAGATATTGAAGATTTAGAGTTCGGCAATCAACTTGGAGTTGATTTTGTCGCTGTTTCTTTTGTTCGCAACGCAGAAGAAATTATAAATGTCAAGAAATACATAGATGCTGATACAAAAGTTATAGCAAAAATTGAACTTAAGTCTGGAGTAAAAAATCTAAAATCAATTATTCAAGAGTCGGATGGAGTGATGGTAGCAAGGGGTGATTTAGGTGTACAGCTTCCTCTTGAGAGAATTCCACTCGTTCAAAAAGAGATTTTAAATGAAACAAATTTACAGGGAAAAATTACAATAACAGCTACTGAAATGTTAACTTCTATGATTTCTTCTCATAGGCCCACAAGAGCAGAGGTTTCTGACATTACAAATGCAATACTTGATGGAACTGATGCTGTAATGTTGTCAGCGGAAACCTCAATCGGTGAAAACCCAATTGAGGTTGTTAGTGCCATGGCAAAGATATGTAGTGAGGTAGATAATGTATCTACTACAAAAATAACATCATCTAAAGATGTATTGACTTCTGATGAACTAACAAATTCACTTTCAAAAGCTGCGGTACAAGTAGCGAATGATTCTAATGCAAAGGCAATTGTAGCTTTTACTGAAACTGGTAAAACAGCGTTGTTGATTTCAAATCATCGACCAGATGCTCCAATTTTTACATTTACAACTGTTGGAAAAACTTTTAATCAACTTAATTTGATATGGGGAGTAGAACAGATAAAGATAGATAGACTAGAAACTACTGATGAGATGTTTGCGATTGCAAATCAGTGGCTAAGTGAAGAGATGAATTTTTTAAAAAATGATAAAGTAGTTATTGTCGCTGGTACACCTCCAAATAAAGAGGCAGCAACTAACCTTATTAGAATAATGAAGATTGGTGAATTTTAATGGGCCAAAAAATTGAATTAAAGACAACTCAATTTGGAAAAAATGTCATATTCGACTTAAACAGATCATTATCAGGACAAGATGGTGAAACTTATTACAATATAGCCCATGCTTCATTAACAAATGAAATCAGCGCACAACTGGCAATGAAACTATTTCAATTCTCAAATGATATTGAAAATATCTTTATTCAATCGAATGTTGTTACTGTTAATTTTACAAAAAACATGGGTACTGCAGTTACAGACTTTGAGAAGCTTATCGAAGATTTCTTCCTTTTTTATGGAGATGAGGAAGAATGATAGTTGGGGTCACAGGTGCCTCTGGTTTTATTGGTAAAAAAACAATTAAAATTTTAAAGGATTCTGGCCATGAAGTTAGAAGATTTGTAAGAAGAGAAGTAAAGAGTGATGATGAAATTTATTGGAGCCCAGCAAAAAAGGAAATAGATAAAGATAAATTTCAAGAACTTGATGCAATAATCCATTTAGCTGGTGAAAGTATTGCTCCACAGGATATACTAGGTTTCCTACCTTTTGCAGGTGGTCGATGGTCAAAAGAAAGAAAATCACGAATTTATTGGTCTAGGAAGTGGGCATCTGATCTTTTTGTCGATACATACAAATCATGTGAAAAATATCCAAAAATATTTATTACGGCATCTGGAAATGATATTTATGGAGATCATGGAGATGAGATAGTTACCGAACAGACTCCGTTTAATCGAGGACAATTTTTACAAATGGTTGCTGAAGAATGCTGGGAAGAACCATTATATGAAATTGAAAAAATGGGGGTAAGAGTAATGAAGTGTAGAGCTGGAATTGTCTTAGGGAAGGGAAATATTGCAACACAAATATTTACACTTATATCAAAATTAAATTTGTCGGGTCCAATTGGAGATGGTAAACAATATTTTTCTTGGGTATCTGTTTATGACATGGCGGAAGCATTTGTATTTTGTTTAGAAAATGAAAATATTAAGGGTGCTGTTAATGTGACTGCTCCTGAACCTTTACAACAGAAAGAATTTTCAAGAGCCATTGCAAAAATAATGAATAAAGCTTTTTTTGCCCCTCCTTTACCGCCAATTATAATGAGATTAGCTGTTGGTTGGGAACTAGGCGAGCAACTTGGTTTAAATAGTATTAGAGCAATTCCTCAAAAACTATTAAAAGAGGGATTTCAGTTTAAAAATCCTACTTTAGAAACAATGAAAGATGATTTTAATTAATGAGTAGCTACGAAGAAAGAATGTCGCAAAAATATAATTTTTTCTCTTCGGAGGGAAAAAGTCCAGTTCCTGATTCAGAATCAGAAAAAGAAACAAAAAGTGAAGAAATTATTCATGAAGTTGATGAGGCAAATGATACTCAAGAAGATGAAAACATGCTCGTTCCAATATCTGCTTGGAAGAAAGTTTTAGACCAACTTGGAAATTTACATGAGGCTGATAAGTTAATGGCTGAAGCTAGAGAGAGGGCAGCAAAAGCAGAAGCCGAAAGTGAATTTTTAAGAGAAAAACTTAAAAACACACGAGAAGAATTAAATACATTTAAAAAGAAAAGAAGGTTTTTCTTTTTTAAATAACTTAATCTATAAAATTACTTTCATCAGAGACACCCCTGATAATATAAAATGAAATCATTAAAAGCACAACAAGAGACAACATCGCAGTATTTCGTCCTAAATTTAAAGTGTTAACAATAAAGCCCCATAAAATAGGACCTACAATTGTTGCAAATCTTCCAACAGTAGAATATAAACCATAAAATTCACCAAGATGTTGCTTTGGACTAAGTCTTGTCATAAATACTCTATCAACTGCAAATATTCCACCAATATTGAAGCCACCAATAACTCCAGTTACATAAATTAACCAGTCAATATCAAATTCTGTAGAAATAACTGCAATGATTAATGAAACCATCCAACAACCTAAGCTAAATAAAGTGCATTTTCTTGGACCATATTTATCTCCAGCTTTACCGTAAACATAACCACCGATAATCGAGATAATGATTGCCAGGGCTAATAAATTTTGACTGTCTTCAGCTGTAAGACCAGCCTCTTCAACAAGGTATACTGCCAGTAGACCACTGATTAAAGTATTAATTGCATCTGCATAAAAGAATCGCCCAATAAGAAATCTAGTAAGACCTTTATATTCTCTAGAATGCTTCCACGACTTAATTACGATATAAAGAGATTCTCTAAATTTAACGCTTGTTTTAATAATATTAAATTTTTTCTCTTCGATAAATAAAAATGCTGGAATTGAGAATAATAAAAAAAGAATTGCCACAGATCTAAAAATCTCTACATAACTGTAACCAAATTCCTGAAGAATTGATGCAACGCCAAACCCTATAAGTGATCCCATATATCCAAATGCAACTCCCATTCCTGAAATCTTTCCTCTGTTATTTTCATTACTTACTGAAACAAGAAGAGCATCGTAGACCACTGATCCGAGATTAAATCCAATCAATGAAATGATAAACAAAAGAACAGATATATTTACATTGAATGTACCAAGAAGGAAGGTCGCTATTATACAGATTGCAGTTGTAATAAATAATAATGGTTTCTTTCCTTGTGCTCCATCACTTCTTGCTCCTACCCAAGGACCAGTTAAGGCAACAATTACCATTGCTCCTGAAGTTGCAAGACCCAAAGCTTGGTCTGTCCAACCTTGTTCACTAACAAGCCAGACTGAAAAATATAAACCAGGAATTACAAATGCGTAAACTGTATTTGCTAAATCAAAAAGTAACCAGGAATATAAACTTTTTTTCTTTACTTCATTCATTAAATTGATTCTAGAGCGTCTTTAAATCTCGAAAGGCCTTCCTTTAGATCTTCATCGCTTAGAGCATAAGAACAACGTAGAAATCCTTCTTTTCCAAATACCTCGCCAGGTACAAACGCAATATAGTATTTCTCTAGTAACCAATCACAAAGCTCAATTGATGTACCTACACCTTCTATAAGACCATTTGTATAATGATTGACATCAGGAAAAACGTAAAAAGCTCCTGTCGAATTGGGGACTTTTATGTTTTCTAAAGTTCCAAATAAATCTAGTGCATAGTTTCTTCTTTTATTAAATGCTTTCTTCATTTCATTTGTGGTATCTAATCCATTTTTTAATGCTGAATATGCAGCAACTTGAGAAATATTTGCAACGTTCGATGTGGCATGAGACTGAATTTTTTTTGACAGACCGATGACATCATCATTACCTATTATCCAACCAACTCTCCATCCAGTCATTGCGTACGCTTTAGCAACACCATTCACTACAATTGTTTTCTCAAGATTTTTATCAATAGTTGCTGGCGAAGGTGAAGTGATTCCTTCATAAACTAGATGTTCGTAAAGCTCATCTGAAAGTATCCATATATTTTTATCAAATGCCCAATTATATATTTCTTCAGCTTCTTCTTTTGAATAGACCACCCCGGTTGGATTCGATGGAGATACCCAAACAACAACTTTAGTTTTTTCCGTAAATTTCTCTTCAAGTTGCTCAACTGTAACTTTGAAATCATTTTCAAAATCTGTATTAACAATTACTGGCTTCCCACCTGAAATTTTTACTGCTTCAGGATATGTTGTCCAATAAGGTGAAGGTATTAATACTTCATCACCAGGATCAAGTAGTGACATAAATGTTGTTAGTATTGCTTGTTTTCCTCCATTTGTTACAACTATATTATCTGGGTTAACTTCAAAATTTGAATATTCTCTTGTTGTTCTAGAAATTTCATCTCTTAAAATCGTTAATCCACCAACTGCTGTGTACTTATGATACGTTGGATTTTCCGATGCAATTTTTACTTCCTCTATGACATGTGACGGTGTTGGAAAATCAGGTTCACCTGCACCAAAACCAATTACAGGCTTTCCTTGTTCCTTAAGAATTCTAGCCTTGTTAGATATTGCCATTGTTCCCGAAGGTGTAATATTATTATTTAATTTTGAAATATCCACATTTGTCTCCAAATGCTATTTTAACGAAATAATTTATAAACTAACCAAGTGATTTATTAAACTTAATTTATGTCACAAATCTTATATGGTAAACCTGTTACTGAAAACCTTGACTTTAAAAGTAAAACGATTTTTGAAAATTACATAACTAAAAATGACAAACCTCCAATATTGACAGCAATTACTGTCGGTGAAAATCCTGCATCACTTCTTTATGTATCCGTAAAAGAAAAAAAAGCTAAGCAACTAGGAGTAGATTTTAATTGGATAAAATTAAAAGAGAGTACATCAGAAAGTGAATTAGAAGATACTATCTCTAATTATTCTGAATCATCTCAAGGAATGATTGTACAGCTTCCACTACCAGAACACTTGAATGTTGAAAAGGTAATTGACTTGATACCAAGTGAAATAGATGTTGATGGACTTACTACTTTTAATTTGGGTAGACTTTATTCTGAAAATTTAAATATTATTCCTGCTACGTCAATGGCAATTCTTGAATTGTTATCTCATTACGAGTTAGAAACTGAAGACAAAAACATTGTCATTGCTGGACGATCAAGGTTAGTAACATCTCCTCTTTCAAAAATTTTGAGTTCAAAAAAATTTAATGGAAACGTATCTGTTATTCATAGTAAAACTTCAAATCCTAAAGATTTTATATCCAAAGCAGATATCTTTATATCTGCTGTTGGTAAATCAAAAATGTTTGATAAATCTTATTTTAAAGAAGGCTCCTATGTCATTGATGTTGGAATTTCTGTTGTTGATGGAAAATCATATGGAGATATTGATACCACTGATCTCGATAATTATTTACTTGGAAGAGCCCCGTACCCCGGTGGTATAGGTCCAATAACAGTATCAGCCTTATATTCAAATCTAGCTCAACTGATTAGCTAGCGGCCCACTCTTCTTCAGTAATTTGTGAATTAATATCAACATTTCTTAACAATAGATATCCAATTACAAAAAATAGTGAAATACCTGGTAAAGAAAGTCTCGGATTACCTGTGGAAGCACTGACATAGCTATAAATTAAAGGACCCCAAATAGCTGAAAATCTTGAAATGACTGAAAAGAATCCCATAAATTCACCCTCTGCACCTTTTGGTAACATTGTTGCATAAACACTTCTACTTACTGACTGTAATCCTCCCATACCTGTTCCAACTATTACCCCTAAGAGTATCACTGGTAGAAGTTGCTGTTCTGGTACAAAATATGCCCCGTTTCCTGCCACAAAGAAAAGTGCAATGGTGAAAATAAGAGTATTTTTCTGTCCAATTCTACCTGCAAGATAACCTGCTAATCTTGCACCAATAAAAGCGATGAATTGAACAACTAGATATACAACTATTATTGAAGTCTGATCGAGCAACAAAACTTCACTAAAAAATGGACCTGCCATATTAATTACTGTCTGGGCCCCATCCCAATAGAATATGTATGCTAGTAAGAAATAAAGTAAAAATGGAAATTTTCTAACTTTCCTTAATGTATTTAAATTTGTTTTCCAACCAGCAGACAAATGATTTCTACCTACCGTATTTTCAGATTTTGTTTCATCTATTTTCATTCTTGAAAAGCTAAATATTGAGAAAAGTAGCCACCATATTCCTGCAAAAGCTATTGCGATTCTTGATGCTAAAGAGGTATCAATTCCTAATAATGAAGGTCCAAGTTGAATCACAATCAAGGAAAGTAAAAGTTGTAGCCCTCCTCCCAAATATCCAAGTGCATATCCTTTTGCAGATACTTGGTCGATAGTATCTTCAGTTGTTATATCTTTTAAAACACTGTCATAAAACACGTTGGATCCTGTTGCACCCAGTTGTGCTAGAAAATATATTAAAAGTGTTAGAACAACATCACCTGATTGTGCAAAATAAAATGTGGATGCAAAAATAGCACCACCATATGCAAAAGATTTAAATAACCGCATTCTTGAACCAGAAAGGTCCGCCATTGCACCAATTGTTGGCATAATTAAGAAGAAAATAAACAAGACTGATCCTATAGCAAATCCCCATACCTCGGCTCCAGTGTATAAATTACCTCTAAATAAAAATCCTTCTTCTGGTACTACGACACTCACAAAATAAACCGGCATAACAGCCCCAAGTGTTGTTGTTTCATATGCAGATTTTGCCCAATCATACATAGACCAACCAAAAATAGTTTTTTTATTATTTTTTTCGGTCATATTTCTTCCTTATTTAAAACTCTAATCTAATTATTTATTCCATGAGGTGTAGTTGTTAAAAATAAATAAAAAATTAAATTATGCTTTCGATATGCTTTATCAAAGGACATAATATATGGGATTTAAATGTGGAATTGTTGGTTTACCAAATGTTGGAAAATCAACTTTATTTAATGCTTTAACTGAAGCGGATATTGAATCAGAAAATTATCCCTTCTGTACAATTGAACCTAATGTTGGTGTAGTCCCTATTGCAGATAATCGTTTACACAAACTTTCAAATATTGTAAATCCAAAAAAAGTATTACCAACTGTAATGGAATTTGTTGATATTGCAGGATTAGTTAAAGGAGCATCTCAAGGAGAAGGGCTTGGTAATCAATTTTTAGCAAATATTAGAGAAAGTGAAGCAATTATCCATGTTGTTAGGGCATTTGAGAATGAAGATATTGTACATGTTGCAGGTAAGGTTTCGCCTATTGATGATATTGAAGTTATAAATACAGAATTAGTTTTAGCAGACTTAGGTACAGTTGAAAAACTTTACCAAAAAACATCCAAAAGTTCCAAGTCAGGAGAAAAAGAAGGCTTATTACTTAAAAATTTATTAGAAAAAATATTGCCAAATCTTGAAAATGGTCAAAACCTTAGATCATTAACTTTTTCTATTGAAGAACAAAAATTACTTAGAGGTTTTCAATTATTGACTACAAAGCCTGTCTTGTACGTTGCCAATGTAAGTGAAAATGGATTTAATGAAAATAAGTATCTCGAACAGGTTATTAATTTTGCCAATAATGAAAATGCAAAAGTTGTGGCAATTTGTGCTGATATTGAGGAAGATATCTCGAAATTAGATATCTTAGAAAAAAAAGAATATTTACAAGAAATTGGTCAAACTGAAACAGGATTAGACAAACTGGTTAAGGCAGGGTATGAACTTCTAGGGTTAAGAACTTTCTTTACTGCTGGACCAAAAGAAGTTAAAGCATGGACGATAAATATTGGCGATAAAGCACCTCAAGCAGCAGGCAAGATACATGGCGATTTTGAAAAAGGATTTATACGTGCAGAAACAATTAGTTTTGAAGATTATATCTCAAACAATGGTGAAAAAGGGGCAAAAGAAGCTGGAAAATTGAGATCTGAAGGTAAAGAGTATATTGTTCAGGACGGAGATGTTATGCATTTCCTATTTAATAATTGATTAAGCTTTAAATTTAATCATAAAAAACCTTTGTAAGCACGGGGTTTATATATGAATAAGTTTTTAAAAGTAGTCCTTTATGAAAATCAGATTTATAGCATAATAAGCACGTGAAAGTAATTATCATAGGCGCTCATGGTGAGGCACGCCAACTTATTAATAGAATTAGCACTGGCTGGAATGTCTCTGTTATTGATATGGATCAAGAAAAGCTTAGGAATTTTAATCCAAATAGGCAAATAGAAAAATACCAAGGAGACGGGACCTCAACCCTCGTTTTGAAAAAAGCAGGTATTGAAAATGCAAGTGCTATAGTCACACTTACAAATGATGATGAAGTAAATTTGGAAATTTTAAAGATTGCAAAACAAAATAATATTTACAGGTTGTCTTCAATAGTTAACGAAGATAAAAATTTTCAGCAATACAAAAATTTAGATGTTGAGGTTGTAGATCCCGACGTGTTAATAGGAAGAAGACTAGAACATATTCTTGAACCGAGAAGAGTAGTCTCCCAGGCATTTGCTGGAGGTAGAGCTGAGGCGATTGAACTTGAAATTAACTCAGATAGTCCTGCTAGAGGAAAAAAACTTAAAGATATAGGTTCAGATTTCTTTATTGTTGGAGCATTATTAAGAAAAGGAAATGTTGTTATCCCTCATGGTGATACAGAGCTTGAGACTGGTGATCTTGTAACAATAGTTTTACAATCAGGTGCGTTCTCAAATGTTATAAATTTATTTTCTGGTTCTGAATCAAGATTTCCACTTGAGTTTGGCAAAAATGTTGCCGTATTCCTTAAGAATGAAGATGAGTTAAAAAATCTTTCTGAAGCAGAGTATTTCATTAGAAATACAAAAGCAGATAAATTAGAAATTCTAACCTCAGGTGACATATTTCCAGATAAAAAGGAAGACCAAACAGAAACATATAAAGCGATTATGAAAGATCAAGATTTTGAATTATATAATGTACAAAAATCTTTACTTAAAGAAATTGAGAGCAATAAAGATTCATTTTCTATAGGAACTATATTGATACCATTTGATGAAAAAGATATAACAAAATCAAAATTAAAAACTTATATTAATTTTTCAAATAAGAACAGTATTCCTTTGTTGTTTTCAAGATCTTCTTTTCCATATAAAAAAATAGGAATACTTGTTAGTGATGATTTTAGTGATAATAGTCCAGTCAATATAGCATTTGATTTAGCCTCAACTTTATCTGCTGATGTTACAGCTTTAAACATATCTCAACCAAAGTTTCTTCAACCAGAACATACATCAACATCGAATAAAAACACTGAGAGAATTCAAGATTTAGCATTATCTAATGAAGTACAATGTGAGATAGTCAATGCTGAAGGAAACGAAGCAAAAGTATTTTCTTCTTTCACAGATAAAATTGATCTTTCAATCGTTAGTCAAACTAGTCAGTCCAATTGGCAAGGTAAAAAGATTGCAGAATTTATTCTTCAGAATGCGAAATCTTCAGTTTTATATATACCTAATTAATGGAAAACTTTGACGCTTTATCTCTTGTAATCATTTCTTTAGGTGCTTTTTTATTGCCACTTATTGCACAAAGAATAAGCATTCCAAGTATTGTTTTAGAAATTGCATATGGAATATTAGTTGGGCCAGTTCTAGGAATAGTAAAGATTTCAGAATTTATATCTGGGTTGGCAATATTCGGATTCATGTTATTAATGTTCTTGTCTGGGTTTGAAATAGAATTAGACACATTTAGAGAAAAAGGTTTGAAAACTTTATCAATCCCTCTTGCTATCTATATTGCAACAGTTGCAACGTCCTTTTATCTAATAATTACTCTAGATTATCCAATATTTTTGGCACTTGTACTTTGTACTACAAGTGTAGATATTGTGATAACTGTATTGAGAAGCGATGATACGATTAAAACAAATTATGGTCAGTCACTTTTTATGTCTGCTTTGATAGCTGACATATTTACTTTGATTGGAGTAACAGTTTTTGCATCTTTACAACATTCTGAAGGCTTTTCTATATCTAACTTAAATGTAATTTTGTATTTCTTAATTGTAATTTTAATTCTTAGAATTATTCGAAGAGTTGCTTGGTGGAATCCACAAATATTTTCGAGAATGTTTGATGGTAATGATCCAGAGGAAATGGGTATCAGAAGTTCGATAGCTTTAATGTTGACTTTAGTTGGTGTTGCGGTCTTATTTGACATTGAATATATCTTAGGAGCTTTCCTTGCAGGAACTTTATTTGCTTTTACTTTCCCAAATAGAGGAAGTTTAGAGAACAGCCTAAAAGGTTTTTCCTATGGTTTTCTCATTCCAATATTTTTTATAAATATAGGTTTAAATTACGATATTGAAGTTTTTAAAAATACAGAATTTTATATTCAGGTGTTGAGTCTTTTAGGAATTGCACTCATTGTAAAAATTGTACCTTCATTGTTTCTAATATTTACAAAAATAAAAATCAGACAATTAGTAGCAGGTGGCTTTTTATTAGCTGCAAGATTTAGCTTAATTATTGCTATGGCTGAGATTGGTGTAGAGCTGGACCTTATTTCAAAAGCCTTGGAGCAGCAGATTATATTACTTGCTGTACTTACTGCAACAATCTCACCAATTTTTTATAGAATTTTTTCTCCAAAAACGACAGAGGCTTAAATTGAATCAAAGAATTGCTCTTTTCTTTAAAGGTGTTGCGATGGGTGCTGCAGATATTGTTCCAGGTGTATCCGGAGGTACTATTGCTCTTATTACAGGCATTTATGAAGAGCTAATTGAATCAATTAAAAATATTAATCTTTCATTATTTCAGACACTTTTTAAGAAGGGAGTTAAAGTTTTTTGGAAAAAACTTAATGGCAATTTTCTTTTAACGATTTATTTAGGAATAACAGCAGCCGTTTTTTTGTTAGCTAATTTAATTAGTTATTTACTTACCAATCACGAGTATAAGATTTGGGGATTATTTTTTGGATTAGTACTCGCATCAGCCTTTATGATCCTTAATGAAGTTGAAAAACTAACAAATAAAAATATTGTTTACCTAATTTTAGGGATAATTGTTGCAGGACTTATTTCATTTCTTTCTCCAGCTTCGACTCCAGAAACACCTATTTTTGTATTTTTATCAGGCTCTATTGCAATCACCGCAACTATTCTCCCGGGAATAAGTGGTTCATTTATTTTGTTACTTCTTTCAAAATATGAATTTATTATTAATGCAATTAAAAGTTTTGATTTGCAAATTTTGTCAGTCTTTGCTCTTGGTTGCATCTTAGGATTAATTATTTTCAGCAGAGTTTTATCATTTATGTTTGCAAATTTTAAAAATGAAATATTATCTCTACTTTCCGGATTTCTTATTGGCTCTCTTATTAAGATATGGCCATTTAGAAATGTTCTTGAATCAAGAGTAAACAGTGAAGGTGAATTAGAGGCCGTTGTAACAAGACCCGAACTACCAAGCACTACCAATTTTGAAGAAATAATATTCTTTCTTGTTTTTACAATATTTGGATATGTAATAATCAATTTTTTACAAAAGAAATCTTTAGAAGATAATAAAGAATAGATTAAGTTAAAATTAAATTATGAGATTAGGACTACCTGAATTACTTATAATTTTATCGATTTTATTGTTACTTTTTGGAGCAAAACGACTCCCGGGTTTGGCAAAATCCTTAGGTAAATCAACTAGAGAGTTTAAAACTGGCCTAGAAGAAGAATAAACATGAAAAAAGCAACCGTATTGTTTCTTTTTTTATTTATTGCATGCGGATCTCAAGAAACTGTAGAGCTTACAACTGGAAAAGAGATTTACACAGCTAGATGCTCAGCTTGCCACCAAGATGATTTTTCAGGTAGAGTTGGTCCTAGTTTAAAAACAGCATCAGTTCTTAATAAACCAGATACATATTGGCTTCAAACTATTTTGAAAGGAAAAGGTTCTATGCCTGCAGTCCGCATAACAGAAGAGCAGGCTCAAATCGTAATTGATTACATAAGAGAATCAAATTAATTTCTACTGTTTGATTTATTGATATATTTAAGGTCAGATATTACTGGGTCTAAAATGTCCATATTTTCAATTCGCCATTTCCAGTTATTTACAGTAGTACCTGGTATATTAAATCGTGACTTGTAATCAAGTTGTAATAAATCTTGAACAGTTGTGATAGCTAATTTACAAGGAGATTCCCATATCAATGAAATAAAATTCCAAATGTCACTTTCAAATTGATTATTTAATTTATTTGAATATTCGTTAAAATTTTTAATTTGAGATTTACTTGCTTCATTAAGCCATTGTTTAATTGTAGGACTATCGTGAGTTCCAGTGTAAGCAGCTAAATTTTCTTCCCAATATTTTGGATGGATTTCTTCAAAATAATCATCAGATGCCTCTTCAAACAATTTATTTTGGTTCACTACATCAGTGTCACCTTGGAAAGGCAAACCTTCATTATCATCAGGAATTCTTTGTTGTAGAACTTTCATACCTGGAATATTGTATTTATTTAATAACGACTTGGTTTCTTTCAAAATAACTCCCAAATCTTCAGCTAAAAGTTTATCCAGATCTACATTCTTTGAAATTTTGTCAAAAAATTCACTTTTTGGTCCCAATTTCCACTCACCTTTTAGGGCTGAATCTCCCTTTTTAATTACCCAATATTTAAAGAATCCTACAAAATGATCTATTCGAAGATAATTGTAAAGATCTAAAGTTTTGTTTAATTTATCTGTCCAATATTTATAATTATCTAACTTTTGTCTGTCCCATTGGTAGAGGCAATTATTCCAAACTTGCCCCTCCTTGTTAAAGCTATCTGGTACAGCACCTGATACATATGACATTTCACCACCATTATCAAGTTCAAAAATTTCTTTATTTAACCAAACATCAGCAGAGTTATGATTTACATAAATTGGAATATCTCCAAGTATTTGAATTTGTTTTTTATTCGCATACTCTCTTAATTTTCCCCACTGTCTAAAAAATTCAAATTGTGTAAATATATGAAATTTAAGTAGTTTTTTATCATTTTTTGTAATGTTCTCATAAAGATTGTCACTATATTCTTGGTGATCTTTTTCCCAACTTGTCCAATTTTTTAAACCATATTTATCTCTCAAAACAAGGTAAGTTATATGGCTTCTGATTAATTCATCATTAAGTAATTCAAAGAATATAGGATCTTCAATATTTATATTTTGAGAAATTTCATAAAAAATTTTATCTTTGAATTTGTAAACATTTTTGAAATCAACTGATTTCTTATCAAATTCTTTAACTGATGATGTTGGTTGATAATCGCTGATATTATTTAGATCAATTAAATATCTATTACCTAGCAATGATGAAGGGCTTGAATATGGTGAGTATTCGTCATTACTGGTGAGTCCTAGTGGAAGTAATTGCCAGATTTTTGTCTCCGTTTCTTCTAAAAAATCTACGAATTCAAATGCTGAGTAGCCAAAGTCACCTATTCCATATTTGGATGGTAAAGCTGTGGGGTGCAAAATTAATCCAGATGATTTTTTAATATCCAATTCAAACCTTTCATCTAAAGTATATAGTAAAATATTTACTCATATTACTTATTATGGTTGAAAAGCACTCTGTAGAGTTTGTTGATAAAGATGAAAGTCAAAAAATTGAATTTTTTGAAGGTGATGCTCATTTGGGACATTATGACATCAAATTTGATTTTAATGACAAAAAGTTTTTTTCGATAGCTGATGATGGTACAGCAAATATAAGAATTCATACTCAAACTGACATTGCTGATGTATGGTTATTTTTAGAAGATTCTGACTTAAGACCAATGCAACTTAAATGTCTCGCTGAAACAGCAAGATATAAATTTTGGGAAATACAAGTAAAGTTTAATTTAGAAAATGTGAAGTTCAGTTTTGGAGCAACAACAAACAAAAAACTAAATATTTATTATGGTACGAGCGGAATTGCGAATTTTATTTCTCCATCGGAAAAATGGTTTTATTCAGAGGAAAATTTTAAAAGACATATAGTACCTGACTGGGTTTACGGCGGAGTGATGTATCAGATATTTCCTGAGAGGTTCAATTATTCAGATACAAACTCACTTTTTGATGAAAAAGTTGAATGGGGTTCAACACCAAAAAGGCTAGAATTTCAAGGTGGTGATCTTTATGGAATTATTGACAAGCTGGACTATATCAAAAATCTAAATGTAAATATTTTATATCTTAATCCCATATTTTTATCAGGCAGTACACATAGATATGATACATGGGATCATTTTAAAGTTGACCCCAAACTTGGTGGGGAAAAAGCTTTGGAAAAATTAATAGATGAATTACATGCTAGAAAAATGAAAATAATTTTTGATACATCATTAAATCATGTTCATCCAAAACATTTTGCTTTTCAAGACATAATTAAAAATGGTGAGAAATCAAAATACAAAGATTGGTTTACTATTTATGAATATCCTGTTCATTTAAAGTACAGACCACATTTGTATGAAAATACTTATAAAGTTGGCTGGGACGGTAATGAAAAAGAGTATAAACAATATCTAGAAAAAACTTTTTTAGAAACTGAAATTCCTGTGAAAAATATTGATGATGATGGTCCTATAGTTGAACCTTCATATAAATCATGGTGGGGTGTTCCTGATATGCCAAAAATCAATTACTCATGTGAAGATGCAAGAAAATGGGCATTGGATGTAACAGCATTTTGGATTAATAATTTTAATATTGATGGATGGAGAATGGATGTTGCTAAAGAAATAGATTTATTGTTTTGGAAAGATTTCAGAAATATAGCAAAAGATAGTAATCAAAATGTTCTCTTATTTTCCGAAATCTTTGGTGATACATCTCAATGGCTTCAAGGTGATATGTTCGATGGAACTATGAATTATTCATTTAGAGAATCAATGGTTGATTACTTTGCGACTAAAAGAATGAGTATTTCAGAATTTTCAGATTCTTTAGCAAATTTATATTTTATGTATTCTTTTAAAGCACTATCATCATGTCAAAATCTTTTAAGTTCACATGATGTAAAAAGATTTTTAAATAGATGTTCTGATATTTCGTCAATTTACGGACCAATATTTATGCAAGCTACTTTTCCTGGTATTGCGGGAATTTATTATGGTGATGAAATTGGGTTAAATGGTGGAAACGAACCAAATAACAGAGAAGCTTTTCCATGGAATGATGAGGGTATTTGGGATTTAAATTTACAAAATTATATTCGAGAAATTATGAATATTAAATCTTCAAATAATATTTTGAAATATGGAAATTTCCAACTCTTACCAAATCAGAATGATGCGATAGTCTTTCGACGTGCCTTAAAAGATAAATCACTTTTGTGTATATTTAACAGATCTGAAGATCAAAAAAATATTAAAATTCCAAGTACAGCACACAGCATCGACCAAATTTTTGGAAACTCAGATATTGAATTAATTGATGGAAATATTCTTATTTCAGAATTGGAAAAAAACACTGGCTTAATTATTTTTGAGAATTAAATTAGCAAATTTTTTTGCAGCTCTCTCCATTTATTAGTCCAAATCGGAATTTCATTTTCACCCCATGGCTTTAGATCTCCAACAAAATGTACAATTAATGGATTATCGTAGTTTTGATGTAATTTTTTATCTTCAGTTAATTTGAATGCCAGTAAGTTAAAAGTAATTGGTAATGGTGACCATTTATTTCTAAATACAAAATTCATGGCATCTTGTTCAATGCAATCTGTAGGCCCATTGTTTTTAATCCAATTTATAAATTTATCTTCTAAATTCTCTTTTCTCCAAAAATCTAAATCAGCAATAAAAACACCATTATTAAAGTAAGGAAGGTCAGAATTTGAAAATGTTTTTCTACTCATTCCTGAATATTCAACTGTTGCTAATAGTTTATTCGACAAAGGGTAATCAATTAGTGGTTTTATATTTCTATTGACGTATGTATCAGGATCAATATAAATTGCTTTTTTATATTCAGGAAACAAAGACCCAATAAAGAGTCTGTGGCTCATATTTTTGGATATGTATCCTGCCTCATAAGCCAATCCATCCTCATCTAGCTTATTAAATCTATCTGAACATTTAAACTTAATATTAAGATTTTCACAATTAATTTTTTTTACAAACTCATCCTCTTCTGATATCAAATTTTGAGGAACTAAACACATAAGGTCAAAAATGTGATCTTCATGATAGTTGATGCTTAATGATTTAATGAAAACGGCTGCATATTCCATATAGTTTTCATCAAATGAAGTAATTATTACACTTTCTTTGTAATTGTTTCCCATAGTTCTACTTTAAATCCTTTAACAAAAATAAAGGATTGAATTTAAAAATGATACATTTAATTCGTTAATTTTATATTTGTTAATTAAAATTCTAATAAAGAGTTAGGAAATTATATGTCAAAACTTCATGATTTTATGAAAAATAGAGAAGCTTCAGTAACAAGTGTCGTGGATGGTAAAACTATTATTGATTACTTTAACCAAAATGCAGATGAATTCCCAGATTATCCAGCACTTAATACTCCAATCAACGATGAATATTCTGGATGGGACTCAACATCATGGTCAGAATATAGAGAATTAGTACATAACCTTGCCGCTGGACTTATTGATATTGGTTTTAGTCAGGGAGATAATGGCTTTATTGTATCCGACAACACAAAAGAACATTTTATTTCAGATTTATCAATAGTGCATGCAGGAGGAACACCATCAACAATTTATAAACAACTTAAAGCTGGACAAATTGCATATATATCAAATTTATTAGATGCAAAAATTGCATTTGTAGGAAACTCGGAGTTATTTAAAGAGGTAAATGAAGCAAAAAAAGAATGCAAAAATCTAGAATATATCATCATTATTGAGGATTATGAACAATATAAAGACTTAGATTATGTTTTAAATTTTCAGGAAATAATTGAAAACGGAAAAAAATTAAATGAATCAGATTCCTCAAAGCTTGAAAATGCTATTGCAAGTGTTACGCCTCAATCATTAGCGTGTTTAATATTTACATCCGGTACAACAGGTAATCCAAAGGGTGTAATGATTACACATGAAAACGTATTATGGACCGCACAGAGTCTTTTTGCTGAAACTGTTCAATTGTCAACAAATCCAAGGATCGTCTCATATCTGCCTATGGCACATATTGCTGCAAGATTAGGAGATCATTATCAGTCAATTTACAGACGAGGACAAATTTTTCCAGTTCCAATATTAGAGGATATGGCAAAAGCACTTCCAACAATCAAACCATCTATATTTTTAGCAGTACCTAGAGTCTGGGAACGTTTTCAATCTGGATTGCTGAATAAAATTAATGAATCTGATAAAAAAGATTTAGCACTGAAAGCTATAGATAATGGTCTCGAAAGAGTTGAATATGAACAGCGTGGAGAGAAACCACCGATTGGAATAAGGCTTAAAGATGCAATATTTAAAAAACTTGTTTTTGAGAAGTCATTTAAACAAGGACTAGGACTTGACAGTACAGAAATTTTTGCAACTGCTGCTGCACCAATGAATCCAGACGTGCATAAATGGTTTCATGCTATTCATATTGATGTTACTGAAATATATGGAATGACTGAAGATACAGGCCCTGCAACTATTGGTATACCAAATCACGCTATTGACTATGTTAAAAATATGTTTAAATCAGGTAGTGTTCCACTTCCTGAAGTTCTAAATCCTATTGGTAAGGTAGGTATTCCACTTGCAGGAACCGAGGTAAAAGTTCTTGAAGATGGTGAATTATGTATTAAAGGTAAGCACGTTGCATCAGGATATTATAAATTAGAGGAAGAAACAAAAGAAACCTTTGATAATGATGGATGGTTACATACAGGTGATCTTGCAGATATTGATGAAAATGGATATGTGAAAATTGTAGGAAGAAAAAAAGAGATACTCATAACCTCAGGTGGAAAAAATATAGCCCCTGTTGAAATTGAAGATCATGTAAAACCACATACACTCGTAGGTCAAATATGTGTTGTAGGAGATGGTAAAAAATTCTTGGCAGCTTTAATTGTTCTTGATGGTGATGGTGGTGCCGAAAAATGGGCAGAGGAAAATGGAGTTGAATATAATATAAGTGAAATGTCAAAAAATTCTAGAGTTATCAATGCAATACAAGAACAAATTGATCAAGCAAATTCAAAAGTTGCTAGAGTTCAGCAAATCAAGAAGTTTACACTTCTTGAAAATGAATGGACAGACTCAAGTGGTGAATTAACACCAACTTTGAAATTAAAAAGAAATGTTATTGCTGAGAGATACAATAACGAAATTGAATCAATGTACGAGGAGGCTTAAATATGTCAGATGTTAATTTTGAAAACAGAGTAGCGATTGTTACAGGTGCTGGGAATGGTTTAGGTAAAGCATATGCGCTAGAGCTTGGTAAAAGAGGTGCAAAGGTTGTAGTTAACGACCTAGGAGGTGCTGTTGATGGTTCAGGATCAGGTAACTCACCAGCAGATGATGTTGTAAATCAAATTATCAATAATGGTGGGGAAGCTGTTGCAAATTATGATTCTGTTGCTTCAAAAGATGGTGGAGAGTCAATAGTTCAAACTGCAATAGATAATTTTGGAACTGTTGATGCTGTAATTAATAATGCAGGGATATTGAGGGATAGAAGTTTCGCAAATATGACTGAGGAAGAATTTTTGTTAATTGTTGATGTACATCTAAAAGGAACGTTTTATGTGACTCATCCTGCATTCAAAATAATGAAGGAAAAAAATTATGGAAGAATTGTAAATGTTGCTTCTCCATCAGGTTTATTTGGAAATTTTGGTCAAGCAAATTATGGTGCAGCAAAAATGGGTATAGTTGGTCTTACTAATGTCTTAGCAATTGAGGGGGCTAAATACAATATTAAGGTAAATGTTATAGCACCTACTGCTTACACAAGGATGACGGAAGGACTCATCCCTGAAGATGTTGGTAAATTTATGACTCCTGAGCTTGTAACACCATTGGTTACATATCTTGCATCTGAAGCTTGTGAACCAACCCATGAAATATATGGGGTTGCAGCAGGTAGGTTTGCAAGAATTGGGATAATCACCCATGAAGGTTATGTTAACCAACAAGCAACAGCTGAAGACATTGCCAACAATATAGATGAGATAAGGACAATTACAGATGGGACTTACCCTTTAAGCAATGATGATGAAAATATGTTAATAATGAAAGCTTTACAGGGAAATAGCTCTAACGAATAAACGGTGTATAATTCTATATGGCGAAAATTGAAACAAAACCAGCTGATTCAGAAGAGTTAATAAAAGATAGACTCAAAGAGCTCATCTCATTCAGAGAAGAAAATCAAAATATTAAAGATTTTTGGGGAAAACAATTTGATTTAGGTTTAGCTTGGGTACATTTTCCAGAAGGATCTGGAGGTCTAAACGTAAATCCAAAGTTTCAATTACTTGTAAATGAAACCCTTCGTAAAGAAGGAATTTCAACCAGTAATCGCATAGCCAATTTACTTGGTATTGGAATGGGTGCTCCAACAATTAAGGAATATGGAACTCAAGAGCAAATTGATAAATATCTAAGACCCATGTTCACTGCAGATGAGATCTGGTGTCAGTTATTTTCTGAGCCAGGATCTGGTTCAGATTTAGCAAGCCTTTCAACAAAAGCAGTAGATGACGGAGATGGGTACATTGTTAATGGTCAAAAAGTATGGACCACATTGGGGCATTTATCAAAATGGGGTTTACTTGTTACAAGAACTGATCCGGAGGTTCCAAAACACCGTGGGTTAACATTTTTTATAGTAGATATGGAATCAGAAGGAGTTGAAGTAAGGCCATTAAGACAAATTACGGGAGAAGCTGAATTCAATGAAGTTTACTTTACAGATGTAAAAATTCCAAAAGAAAATGTCTTAGGAGAAGTAGGTGACGGCTGGAGAGTATCATTAGCTATATTGATGAACGAAAGAGTTGCTATTGGGGGCAACGTTAGACAAAGAGGAAGTGGAGCTCCTGGGCACCTTGTACAACTTTGGAAAGATCGAAACTTAGATGACCCTGTTGTAAAAGACAAGCTCGTGGATTTATGGATTCAACAAGAAGCTGTACGGCTTACAAATATGAGAGCTTCAGAACTGAGAGAAAAAGGAACACCTGGTCCTGAAGGCTCTACAAGCAAGCTTCACGAGGCTGAAATTAACAAATCTTCTTATGAATTTGGTATGGAGATGTTAGGAAATGATGGATTGTTATTTCCAAGAGGATATGAGTTATCTCAACCTGAATTAAATTTTGATAATGATTCATACGGTTTTACCGATACACAAAGTTTATTTTTAAGATCTCGAGCCAACTCCATTGAAGGTGGTACATCAGAAATCATGCGAAACATTATTGCAGAAAGAGTTTTAGGTCTTCCTAGCGAACCAAAATTAGATAAAGATAAAGCTTGGAAAGATTTGCCAAGATCTTAGTTATTATAAATTAAGCAGAACTTTCCATCCTCTACGGAAACCTCAATATCATTATTGACTGAAATATTTCTTAAAGTGATAGATTTACCAAATTCAATATTTTCATTTTCAAGGTTCCATTGTGCTCCAGATATATTTAAATTTTTCAAATTCGAAAATGGAAGGATACTAAATTCAACATTATTTCCAATTGCAATTTTTTTTGAATTAGGAATGAGTACTGTCTGATCCTTATGTATCCAAGAAATTTGTTGGTCCTCTTGAAAGCTAATAATTACAGTTAAAACACTAAACAAATGGTCAATTTCTCCATATTCTCCACCTATAATTGTTATATCCTTAATTTCTTTATCCAGTACATGTTTTAAAGCAAGTTCAAAATCTGTTTCATTTTTATTAGTTTTATATTTTAAAATTTGAACTTTATCTTTTTCTGCTCTCTGTATAGTTTTCTCATCTATTGAATCAAGATCACCAATAATTAGATCTGGTTTTAAAAATAATTTGTAAGCTTGTTCTGTTCCTGAATCTACAGCAACTACAAGATCATAATTTCCTAACTGGTCTCTTTTTGTACTATTAAGACCACCGTTTACTATAAGTGCATTTTTCATTTTCATTTGAAGATTATCATAAATTATTTAATAATTGGCATTGAAGTGTTCATTGCATTTTTTAATGCATTTAAAACTAAAGCTTTTTCGTTTGCTTGCGAAAACACGAAACCTAAATATTTATCACCATAAGGAGGTTCCAACAAATCTGAATTCTCAAATACAGTTATTTCAACTGCCGATACATTATCAATGTTTTCCAATTCATTTTGATTAATTGAAACAAATTTACCAGTTTGAGGAGTTGGAAGCATGAGTACGCCAACATAATTACTAAGGAGTTCAACAGGTTTTAACTCATCATATAAAAATGCATGTAATGTTATTTCTTCAAGAGAGGCTTTAAACAACCCAAAACTTAAACATTTTGAACAAAGACCACCTATCATTCTTGGATTAATTTCAATAATGAAAATATTTCCATCAAGTATTTTAAATTCAACATGTACGGGCCCATTCTCAAGACCAATTTTTTTACATGCATTATCAATCAATTCAACTATTTCATTTTGTAATTTTTCAGATAGTTCGCTTGGGGTTATATAGATTGATTCTTCAAAGTAAGGTTCTTTGTATTCAATTGGCTTATCGAAAATTGTTATTTTATTTAAATTAGAATTTATTAAGTTACCTTCCAATGCATATTCTTTACCATTTATATGTTGCTCAATAACCATTTCCTGATCTTCACATTCGTTCATTAAATTAATGATGTAGTCTTTGTTTTTATTAAAATTATCAATTTTTAAAACACTTTTGCTTGCTGACCCAAAGTTTGGTTTTAAAACTGATGTACCATGTTTTTCTACAAACACTTCAATATCTTCGAGACTTTTTATAACCATATTTTTTGCTTTTATATTCGATATTGAATTTAAAGTATTTCTTGAGTTAAATTTATTCATTGAATGCTCTATTGCATGTAATTTATTTCCTTTAGCATCTAATAAATCAACTAGATAACCAGCAAATTTTAATGCACTATGGTCAACTGGAAGTACGTGAGTTACTTTATTAAGCTTTATCAATGTTTCATCGCTTATTTTTTCACTAAAATTATGAATAATTACAGTGTCACCAAATTGACTTGATACTTGATCGCTATCAGTGATTACTAGAAAATCGATACTTAATCTTTCTGCAGTTAGTACAAAATCATTAGATTTATAGCTATTTTCTGGGATTACTAGCAATAGTTTATTCATATTTATTTACACATATCTTGAGCTTACTAATATTAAGTATATGACTGATGAATTTAAATTCAATATTGGAGATAGTGCTGTCAGTAAGATTATTGAATTAAAAGAACAAGAACCTGGAGATAAAGATTATGCTCTATTCTTACAGATAGATGGTGTACAAGGTAATCAATATACCTATGATCTTAGTTTTTTAGATATTGAACAAGCTAGACCAGATGATAAAAATATTGATTTTGGTGATTTGTCTGTAATTATAGCCAGTAAAGATATAGATAATTTTAATGGTGCAGTACTAGAAATGTCAGATGATCCAAATGCACCAGGACTCACAATGGACAACCCAAATACTCCAAGTCCTTCAATGGTTGGTAACCCTGAAGATTTACCTGAACTTACGGGTGAACTTGCAGAGAAGGTGCAAACAGTTCTTGAAAGCCAAATTAATCCAGCAATAGCATCTCACGGAGGAAAGGCATCTTTAGTTGGTATTGAAGGTCAAGATGTTTATCTTAGACTTGGTGGGGGCTGTCAAGGATGTGGAATGGCTCAAGTAACTCTTACTCAAGGAATAGAAACAGCTTTACGAGATGCTGTACCTGAAATAGGAAATATTATTGATGCAACTGATCACGCTTCAGGAAATAATCCTTATTTCGAATCGTCTAAAAAATAATTAAAAACGGATTACTGTTTTCCCAATATTTTTTCTAGATAGAAAGTTTTCAAGTGCTAAAGAAGTCTCTTCTATTGGATGAATATTTTTTGGTTGTATCACTAGTTCATCCTTTTCAATAAATTTAATTAATTCTTTAAAGTCTTCAGCTGTCTCTTCTGGAGAAGTTGTAGTCCATCTTCCCCACCAAACTCCAACTATTGAGACTCCCTTAACAAGAGTTAAATTTAATGGAATTTTTGGTATATTGCCGTCTGTAAAACCTATTACTAGCAACCTTCCATTCCATGCTGTTGCTCTCAATGCTTGTTCTGTTATATCTCCTCCAACAGGATCCATAACAACATCTACTCCTTTTCCATCAGTAAGTTCTTTAACTGTTTCCTTCAGTTCAATTTGATCATATCTAATAATTTCATCTGCTCCCAATGATTTAACATATTCTGCTTTTTCATCACTGCCAACTGCACATATAGTTTTGACTCCCATTATTTTCGCTAGTTGTATCGTTGCCGTCCCTATACCCCCTGACGCACCAAGAACAAGAAGAGACTCATTCTTTTGAATATTTGCTCTTCTTTTGAGTGCGTAATAACAAGTTCCATAATTTATAGGCAAGCTTGCCCCAGCCATTGAATCGACTTTTTCTGATACTGGTATAACAAGATTCTTATCTACAGAAACATATTCAGAAAAACCTCCTATTGGTGGCAGAGCTATTACTTTGGTCCCAATCTTAAGATCAACATCATCTCCAGTTTCTTCAACATATCCACAAACTTCATTACCAGGAGTAAAAGGCGGGTCTATTACAATTTGATATTTACCTTGAACCATTAAAGCATCTGGAAAATTAACACCTGCTGCTTGTACTTTTACTAGTACTTCATTTTTACTTGGCTTTGGTGTTTCAATATCTTTAATCTCAAGCAGGTTAGGATCACCTATTTTTGTACAAACAACAGCTTTCATCAATCTTCTCTTTTGATTATTCCAGAGAGTTTCTTTGCAAAGTTTTTCTTTTCTTCAATATCTACTTTTCTAGAAATTTGTATTCTTTGAGCTTGTGGTGATCCAGCTCCATGCATTGATTCAGTTAAATAAGCAACAGCATTTCTTCCTAATGTCATATTTTCAATAAGTCGTAACATGCTTACACGATCTTCCGTATTTACATCTTCTTTGCCTTTCAAGTATTTCAATAGGTTTGGTGACATCTCACTTTCATTTATGTCAATACCTGAAGGCATTGATGCAACTAGTCCACCAGCTAAATCTTGCGCCAACCTTCCTATCTCATAAGTTTCTTTTGTAACATGCTGTTTGCAGACATTTGCTAATAAATCGTCATTTATATAATTTCCACTTTTTGTTTTTTTTCCTTGCAAAGATGAAGCAATTCCCGTTGCATAAATAGTTTCATTTAATTTATTCATTTCAATCAATTTTTCTTTAATATGTGATTTATCTTCAACACCGTTATATTCGGCAATACTTGCTGCTGCCCCTATCATTACATCCCCAACACCTGATTTACATACATACGACCTTCGATGATAACATGTAAATCTTTCGACAAGCATTGCAGCAAAATCATATTCACCATTCATAAATATAAATTCGTTTGGAATGAATACATTATCAAAAATAACCATTGCTTCTTGACCAGCAAAATATTTATTTCCAACATCATATTCACCTGGCTCCATACTTCTGGTGTCACAGGATTGTCGTCCATAGATGTATGTAATACCTTCTGTCTCAATGGGCAAGGCTCCTACAATTGCATAATCTTTATCATTTTCAGTAAGCCTTAGAGTTGGCATAACAACCATCCAATGAGAATTTATACATCCTGTTTGATGAGCTTTAGCTCCTGAGACATAAACACCATTATCATCTCTTTTAACAACTCTCAAATATAAATCTTGGTCCGCTTGTTGGTGTGGAGGTTTTGATCTATCACCTTTAACATCAGTCATAGCTCCACCAATCACAAAATTACCCTCATGCATTTTTGTTAAAAAATTGATAAATTTGTCATGGTAATTTGTCTTATATTTTTCATCAATCTCATATGTTACGGAATGGAGGGCATTGAATGCATCCATTCCTACACATCTTTGGAAACACGTACCAGTTAACTGACCAAGTTTCCTTTGCATTTCATTTTGCATAAATAAATCTTCACTGCTGTTCGCAATATGTAAAAATCGATTAATTGGCTCATTTGTATAAGGTGAAATAGTTGTAGCCAAATCAGGGTCTCTATCTGCTAATGCATAAGTTTCAGCCATAGCTTCAATACTTGGTTTGATAATTGGATGAGTGAGCGGATCTTTTACTAGTTCACCCATGAGATAGATAGTTAGATTTCTATTTTTTAGAGAGTTAATATAATCTGATTTTGTACGAATTTTGGTCATACATCATTATAAATTGTAAGATTGTGATTTAAAATCTAGTTAGAAATTTATAATTTAAATAACTTCAAATAAGCCAGCTGCACCCATACCACCGCCAACACACATAGTTACAACTACGAATTTTGCGTTTCTTCTCTTACCTTCCATTAATGCATGCATTGTCATTCTTGCACCAGTCATTCCATATGGATGGCCTATTGAGATTGAGCCGCCATTGACATTGTAAATACTATTATCGATACCAAGTTCGTCTCTACAGTATAAAGTTTGAACAGCAAACGCTTCATTTAGCTCCCAAAGGTCTATATCCTCAATTTTCAAATTGAATTTATTCAATAAATCTGGCACTGCATATACAGGACCTATTCCCATTTCCTCTGGTGCTAATGCTGATACTGTCATACCTCTGTAATATCCAAGTGGTTCTAGGCTTCTTTTTTCTGCTTCACTTGCTTCCATTAAAACAACAGAAGCTGAACCATCTGATAATTGTGAAGCATTGCCAGCTGTAATGAACTTTCCTTCTCCGTAAACTGGAGGAAGTGAGGATAAACCTTCTAAATTTGTCTCTGGTCTATTTCCCTCATCTTTTGTTAATTTAACATCTTCATCAGTAACTTCGCCGGTTTCTTTATTTTTGACACTCTTGGTTGTAGTTGTTGAGATAATCTCGTCATCAAACTTATTACTTTCTTGAGCAGCTGCAGTTCTTTGTTGGCTTTGTAATGAATATTCATCTTGATATTCTCTTGAGATATTATATTTTTCAGCAACAAAATCAGCAGTTTCGATCATAGGCATGTAAGCGTTATCTGCAAGTTTTACCACATTTGGATCTGGAGCAAATCGCAATTCAGCAGTTTGAACCAACGATATAGATTCAACACCGCCTGCAACAACAACATTCATATTGTCTGTCATTATTTGTTTTGCACCAGTAGCAATGGCCATTAGGCCAGAAGAACATTGTCTATCTATTGTCATTCCTGGAACAGTAATTGGTAATCCTGCTGCGATTCCACTTAGTCTTCCGATATTTAAAGCTTGTGAGCCTTGTTGTTGAGCACAACCCATGATGACATCCTCTATTTCATTTGGATCAACATTTGCTCTTTCAACAGCTTCTTTGATTGAATAAGAACCTAATGTAGGAGCATCTGTTTTGTTGTATGCTCCACGATAAGCTTTTCCAATAGGTGTTCTTGCTGCTGATACTATTACTGCTTCTCTCATCTTTAGTCTTCTTTCTTCTATTCTGTAATTATAAATAAAGTTAAAGGCTCAACAATAGCTGCTGGTTTATCTTTACCTTCTATTTCAATTGTAGCAGTATGCTTTACCAACCATCTACCAGCTTTTTTATACTGGACATCTGACAAAACAAATCTCCCTCTAATCTTGCTATTTACTGGCACAGCTTCCATGAAACGAACTTTATCAAGTCCGTAATTAATTGCCATTTGAATATTTTCTGGCATGACAGTGTTGTCGGCAGATAAGTAAGTTATCATACTCAATGTCAGGAATCCATGAGCTATTGTAGTTCCCCATGGAGTGCTTTTAGCCATTTCTTCATCAACATGAATAAATTGATGATCGTTTGTACCTTCTGCAAATTGATTTATCCTATCTTGATTTATTTCGAACCAGTCTGAAACACCAACCTCTTGACCAATATATTTTTCCATTTCCTCTGCAGGTACAATCATCATGTTATCTCCTCTAATAAATTTTTATTCGCCGCTTTATTTGCAAACTTTATTGTACTGTCCTTAAATGATTCTATTTCATTTTCATTTGTTTTTCCATATGATCCCATGGAATATCTTATGTACACCCCTTCCATTATCATTGCATGTTTCCAATAAGATAACCTTGTGTAAAATTCAATATCTTTTAAATCTAGATTTGATTCATTTAGATATAGTTTAATTACATCCTCACGTGTAGGAAATCCACCAGACAGGGTAGGAGAGTAAATAAATGGTGAGTCTTTTTCTTTCTTTGTGTTCCAAGATGCTATAACTGTTCCCATATCTGCAAGCGGATCTCCTAAAGTACAAAGTTCCCAATCCAGTACGGCTGTTACTTTATTATCATTTACTCGAACATTATCTAATCTGTAATCTCCATGAACTATTCCAACAGTTTGTTGTGGAGGAATATAATCAAGAAGTAAATTAGTTGCACTTTCTAATTCTTTTATTTCTCTAACTTTTTGAGATTGAAATTGTTTATTCCATCTTTTTATTTGTCTTACTACGTAATTTTCATGTTTTCCTAAATCACTTAATTCTGAATTTATAACATTAAAATTGTGTATTTCTGTAAGAGCTTTAATGAATGATTCAGTAATTGTTTTTTTCTGTGATTGGTCATAGCTCCCTGCCACTTGGTCGTTAGCTATCGTATCACCCTCAATAAATTCCATAATATAAAAATCATCTGTAGATAACTGCTTCTTTTCATATAGATAGAATGGTTTTGGAACCCTTAAACCATTTTCATTTAAAACTTTTAATATTTTATATTCCCTACCCATATTGTGTGCAGATTCTAATTTGAGTCCAAATGGAGGCCGTCTTAATACAAATGTATTTGAATCATCAAAAATTTTAAATGTAATATTTGATCTTCCTACTTTAAATTGTTCAAAGTTGAAATCTTCTGAAATATCTACAACTGTAGAAATATATTTCTTTAGTTTGTCGCTAAAAAAGTCCATCAAACAACATATTAATGAAAGTTTTTTGGTTCAGAAGTTTAAATTGATACAATAAGAATGATGGATTTTAATTTCTCTAAAGAATCACTTGAATTACAAGATAAGCTAAAAACCTTTTTCGCTGACCATATTTACCCAAATGAGGACCTCTATGAGAAGGCAATTAATGATTCAGGAGATCCATTGCATATTCCAGAAATATTAAATGAGCTTAAATCAAAAGCTAAAAGTGAAAATTTGTGGAATTTATTTCTCCCTGACAAGGAATATGGATATGGATTATCAAATATTGACTATGCACCATTAGCTGAGATAACAGGTCATAATTGGTGGGCTCCTGAAGTATTTAATTGCTCTGCCCCTGATACAGGAAATATGGAAATTTTAGCCGAGTTTGGAACAGCAGAACAAAAAAAACAATGGCTTGAACCACTTCTTGAAGGAGAAATAAGATCATGCTTCGCAATGACTGAGCCAAATGTAGCTTCCTCAGATGCTACAAACATAGGAAGTTCAATTGTCAGTGACGGTGACAATTATGTAATTAATGGTCGTAAATGGTGGACTTCAAATGCAATAAATCCAAATGCAAAAATATGTATTTTCATGGGTGTGACGAACCCAGATAGTCCTCCATACCAAAGGCAGAGCCAAGTATTAGTTCCTATGGATAGCGAGGGACTATCGATAATCAGACCAATGCAAGTATTTGGATATGATGATGGATACACAGGACATCCAGAGCTTTTATTTGAAAATGTCGTTGTTCCAAAATCTAACATCATTGGGGGAGAAGGAATGGGATTTAAAATAGCTCAAGCTAGGCTTGGGCCTGGAAGAATACATCATTGTATGAGGGCTATCGGAATGGCAGAGAGAGCATTATCTCTTATGATCGACCGATCACTTGAAAGAGAAACATTTGGTCAAAAATTAGCTGAACAAGGTGTTATTCAAGATTGGATTGCTCGCTCAAGAATAAAAATAGAGGAAGCAAGATTACTAACTTTGAAAACTGCATGGCTAATCGATACAGTTGGTAAAGAAGAAGCAAAAATAGAAATCTCATCTATAAAAGTATCTGTTGTTGAGGCTGCTTCTTACGTCATCGACAAAGCTATACAAACGTTTGGCGCAATGGGGTTATCCCAAGACACTCCACTAGCTAGGATGTCTGCAGGAGCTCGTGTATTAAGAATTGCAGATGGACCAGATGAAGTTCACTTAAGATCAATAGCAAGAAGAGAAATTAATAAACATAGATAATTATGGAAAAAGTTGCAGTTATCGGTGGTGGACAAATGGGAAGTCAGATTGCGGCTTTATCAGCAATGTCAGGTCATGAAACAAGTATCTTTGATAGCAATAAAGAATATTTAGATAGCAAATTAGTTTTTACCAAAGAGAATATAGAAAATTTAGTTTCTAAAGACTTGATAAAAAAAGAAAGCTTGGATAATTTTAACCAAAATCTTAAAGTTTATGATTCACTTGAAACGGTGGTAGATGATAAAACATTTGTAATTGAAGCTGTAGTTGAAAGATTTGACATAAAAAAAGAAATTTTTTCAACGATTTCAAAAATACTCGATGAGGATGTTGTTCTTGCAACAAACAGTTCATTTATAGCTGCATCAGAAATTGCGCAACACTGTAAACATCCCGAGAGATTTATAAATATGCACTTCTTTTACCCTCCATTAAGAATGGATCTCATTGAAATTTCATTTCCAGAATCCACTAGCAAAGAAATAGTTGATAGGACTAAAGAACTGAGCAAATTGATGGGAAGAACAGTTGTAACTTTAAATAAAGAAACACCAGGCTTTATTGTAAACAGGATGTTAGGTGCGTTAGTTGATGAGGCCTACGAATTATATGACGAAGGAATAGCCGACTTTAAAGATATAGACCTAGCAATTAAGAAAGGATTGAACCATCCACTAGGACCATTTGAATTGACTGATTACTCAGGCTTGGATATTAGTTATTATTCAAAACTTAAAATTTATAATGAAACAAAAAACCCAAAAGATAAACCCAAAAAATTTCTAGAAGAAAAAGTTAAAGATGGGAAATTGGGTGTAAAAACAGGAGAAGGTTTTTACAATTATGACAAACCTTCAAAGTCTTGATCTTTAAGATTAAAAAAGAATTCTCTTTCGGCTTTTATTTTTAAAATTATTCTTTCAGATTGAATTTCAAAAGGGTATGGTTTGTTCCAATATTTTTGAGATAGATCATTAATATTCTTTAAAGCGTCTTCACCTGTAATTTCACCCACTACTTCTCCTCTAATTTCCACAAATTTAAACTCATTGTCATGCTTCCAGATCATAACATTGACTCTTGGGTCATCTTTTACATTTAAATATTTTCTACGGTGAATTTCTGTATTTATTAAAATATTTTCACCATCTGTATCAACCCACATTACGTGTGTTTGAGGGGCACCACTTTTAAAGAGCGTCGTTAAAGTTGCATAATTCGGCTCTTTTGCCATTGCAATCGTTTTTTTATCTAATCCCATATAATTATCATAGAATATTATGAAAGTTGTTTTGCAAAGAGTTAAATCAGCATCAGTGAAAGTTGATAACTCTTTAATTTCAGAAATTAGCAGTGGCTATCTTCTTTTATGGTGTATTGAAAAAGGTGATATTCCAGAAGATATTGAAACCTTAACAAAAAAGATTATTAATTTAAGAATATTTTCTGACGAACAAGGAAAAATGAATAAATCAATTATTGATACTGGTGGAGAAATACTTTTAGTAAGCCAATTTACATTAAGCGGAAATATTCAAAAAGGCAATAGACCATCATTTATAAATTCTCAAGATCCTGAAATTGCAAAAAAAATGATTGATGATGTTGCTGAGGTATTTTCTGATCATTTGAAAGTAAAACAAGGTATCTTTGGAGCTCTAATGGAAGTATCTCTTATCAATGATGGTCCTTTAACAATGTTTATTGAATCAAGGGATGGAAAAATACAAAGTTAAGCAGATTGTAACTTTATATTTTTCTTTCCTTCAGCTTCACTAAGTTTTTTATCCAAATAATATTCTTCTCCAGCCCAAAGATGTAATCCAAGACCAACTTTCATCGCACACCTTTTGAAGGCATCTGATTCAGCATGCTTAGCGTTCATGCCATCACTTCCTTGATCATGTTCAACATCTCCAATCGAAGTAATAGTTACTGATTTGCCATCAATTTGTGTTGTTAGTTTGCCAAAGCAACCAACAACTTTTCCACTATTTTCTTGTCTAATCAATTGAACAACTTCCCAATTAAAAGGTCCACATACCTCCAGAAGTCTTTGAGTAATTACAGAATGTGGAATATAGTTTCCAAATTTCCCTTTTGGGGCAGGTTTAATCCACTCATCTGGAAATTGTCTTGATAGTTCATATAATTGATTCATTATTTCCTTTCTTTATGACCTAGATCTTTTGCCCACTTTGGGGCAGTGCTGTTGTTTGTATTTATACTTTTCAAGTCAGCTTTTTCTTTCCATTCTTTGTATAAAAACGTGTCACGAATCATTTCAGGGTTAATATTTTTAGAATTTGAAAAAGCATCGAGCCCCTTAAGTTTTGGAACAAAGGTTTGTCCAAGTATCGCAAGTAGTGATTCAACTAACTCTTCATTGTTATCTGACTTTTCAATAATCCACTCAATAAATTTTCTCAAATCTTGAACTTTCCAACTATAAGATTTGTTGAAGATAAATACTTCATCTCCAAGCCTTACAGGTCCATTTTCTTCCACGTTTTTAGCAATATTTTGATCATTAAAAGACTTAATATTTGTACTTGCTTTTTTTACAGTTGAGCTTGTATTTCTCGCTATCCAAAGGAACTCAATATCCTTTGTTTTGGAAAGTTGTTCTCCATATTCAGTAACAGTAATATCAAAGTCATCACCATCCTGATATGTTATCTCTTTTGTTAAAGATAATATTTCATCTAAATTATTACTCATATGTACTCCTAAATTAAGCGGCTTTTCTATAGTCTTCATGACATCTACAGCTGTCACTATGTTGATAGCAAACAATCACTGCTTCTAGCCCGCATGATTTAAGGATATCTTCAATTTTGTTATTTTTCATAAAAGTAATATTAGAAATTGCATACGACAAAAAATGTAAAAAAACATACAACAAGTTATTTTTTAGAATAAGATGGCCATGTAATGAGTAATTCAGACCTTTTTGAGTCAAACATGTATAAAGAGGTCATTAAGCAATATGATGAAGTAACAGAGTTTATTAATCTTGATTCGAACATTAGAGAAAGATTAAAACTTCCCCAAAGAGCACTAACAGTTACATTTCCCTTTAGAAGAGATGAATATGATGAGGTAGAAACTGTAATTGGATACCGAGTACAACATGTCTTATCAATGGGACCAACAAAAGGTGGTATTAGATATGCTTCGAATGTGAATTTAGGAGAGGTTACAGCATTAGCAATTTTGATGTCATGGAAGTCAGCAATTGTTGGTTTACCTTATGGTGGAGCAAAGGGTGGTGTTGCAATTGACCCAACCCCTCTTTCAAAACAAGAGAAACAAAGGGTTACAAGAAGATACACAGCTGAGTTGTTGCCAGTAATTGGCGTTGACAAGGACATCCCTGGTCCAGATCTTGGAACAGATGAACAGACTATGGCATGGATCATGGATACATACAGTAATTTTGTTGGCTCACCGCAACCAGGAATTGTAACTGGTAAACCAGCTTCACTTGGAGGCTCTATCACAAGAAGAGAAGCAACCGGTAGAGGAGTTGTAGCTATTGCAAACGCAGCTTTAGATAAATTAAATTTAAAATATGAAAACTCAACAGTTGTTATCCAAGGATTTGGAAATGTTGGTAGGTATGCGGCTCTTGACTCGTACGAAAGAGGAGCAAAAGTAATTGCTGTAAATGATTTAGGTGGTGCTATTTATAATAAGAATGGAATTAATATTCCCGAACTCTTTAAGCACATAGCTAAAAACAAATCTGTAAAAGATTTTGATGGTGCAGATAATTTTGACGAGGAAATATTGGAAATTGAATGTGATATTTTAATTCCTGCTGCTGTTGGAGGTGTTATCAAATCAAATAACGCAGACAATATCAAAGCAAAAATTATTGTTGAGGGAGCAAATTCACCAACAACCCTGAGTGCGGATAAAATATTAAGGGATAATGGAGTTTTACTAATACCCGATATTCTTGCAAATGCAGGGGGTGTTACTGCCAGTTATTTTGAATGGGTCCAAAATACACAGAATTATTTATGGAAAGAAAAAGAATTACACGATCGATTGATCGATGTTCTGATCTCAGCCTTTGAAGAGGTATGGATTATTTCTGAAAAGAATAAAGTTGACTTAAGAACAGCTGCTTTAATTAAAGGAATTAAAAAAGTTGCTGCTGCAAAATTAACTAGAGGATTATTTCCGTAAAAATTCTTCTATATCTTTAATTATTTTATTTTTTGTAATATTCAATTCTTCCAAATTTTTATTGATTTCATCAAGATTTGTATTTTTTAGTGGACTGTTATCAGGAAGATTATCTAAACCTCCAACTAAATTTATAGCTTCTAATGTTTCATTAATTTCATCTATTTTTTCATTACAATTTTCTAGCTCAACTGTACTTGGTGCGTTTTTATTAAACTCTGGGCAAATTGGTTTGTAGTAACACCAATCACATAATGTATTTTTGATTGTTGGGAAATTGTTACTTTCAAATGCAACTTTAATATCATTCCATATCTCTAAAATCTCTTTTTCAGCATTTTTAAGCATTTCTTCATCTACTTTCATTGTGTGAATAGTTGAGTTTTGTAAATAAATTAACTTTAATTCAACTGGTGTTTCACCAATTTCATTTTTGATCAATAACGCATACAACTTTAATGCAAAAAATCTTGGTTCTTTGTATTTAGCATTTGGAGCTTTTCCAGATTTGTAATCTACAATAATTAATTCACCTTTTTCATTTCTATCCATCCGGTCTAATATTCCACGTAAATTTAAATCCTCTATAGTGCCTCTAACCCATCTTTCTCTCTCTAAAGGATCAAATAACGCAGGATTTTCAAGAGTTAAGTAATTAGAAAGAAGCTTTAATCCATCTAATCCCCATTCCCTCTCTTCGGATTGATTATTAAATAGATGAACATGTTCATCACTTGCTCGTACATCTGTCCATACTTTCCTGAATAAATTATGAAGATTTTCTAGATTTCTTTCTTCTTTAGGTAAATCAAATATTTTTTCTAAAGCTTCGTGTACAGTTATTCCTTTTGCTTGTACTTCATTAGTTGGCTCTTTAATTTTGTCAATATTCGCAAACTTAAATTGTTTAGGGCAAGTTTTAAATTGGGATGCTCTTGATGGTGATAAATTTTTAATCATATATAAATCATAACTATTTAATGTTTATTTTATTGTCAAGTAATCTTTGTCTGTGGATAAGTTTTTAAAAATTTTACAAATACTTGGAGTTCTATCATTTGTTTTGTACTTCATTGTTGCTATTTTATACAATTCTGCCAGCTGGTATAACTATATATTTGGTGGTTAATCAAGGATGTTATTTTTGTTATATCCCATATCAGTTAAAGTAATTTAATGATCGATTCAAAAATAAACGTTGCAATTTTAGGTGTAGGAAACTGTGCTAGCTCTTTTGTACAGGGACTTGAATATTATAAAAGTGAACAAGATGAAAATGGATTAATTTCAGATGTAATTGGTGGCTATCGTGTTTCAGATATTGAAGTTGTTTCTGCCTTTGATATTAATAAATCAAAAGTAGGAAGTGACTTATCGGAAGCAATATTTGAAGAACCAAACAACACTGTAAAATTCGCCGAAGTACCTAACTTAGGTGTAAACGTAAAACCAGGTAAAGTTCTTGACGGTATTGGTAAATTTGTAGAAGACATTATTGACCCTACTGAAGATTCAGAAAATGTCATTAAAGATTTAAAAGAATCTGGTGCGGAAATATTAATAAATTTACTTCCGGTAGGGTCTGATGAGGCAGTTAAATTTTATGCTGATTGTGCGATTGCCGCAAATGTTGGATTTATAAATTGTATCCCTGTTTTTATTGCTCGAGATGAAGAATGGTATAAAAAGTTTAAAGACAATAATGTCCCACTTATTGGAGATGATATTAAAAGTCAAGTTGGTGCAACAATTGTTCACAGAGTTTTAGCTCAATTATTTTCTGATAGAGGAGTTAATTTAAAAAGATCTTATCAGTTGAACGTGGGTGGAAATATGGATTTTCTTAACATGCTTGAGGAGGATCGTCTTGAAACAAAAAGAACAAGTAAAACTTCTTCAGTTACATCTGTTGCAAACAAAGGTAAAGGAATGGATCCAAAAAATGTCAGAATTGGTCCATCAGATTATGTTGAATGGCTTGAAGATAGAAAAAAAGCGTTTATTCGCTTGGAGGGTGAATCATTTGGAGGAGTACCTCTTAATATAGAAGTTCAATTAGAAGTATGGGATTCACCAAACAGTGCAGGTGTAGTAATTGATGCTGTTAGATATATGAAATTTTTTAAAGATGCAAATGATTTAGAATCTCTTGATTTAGTATCAGCTTGGTTAATGAAGGCTCCTGCAAAAGCTGCAAAAGATTCTGATACTTTAAAGAAGTTACATGAACTTACACATAAAGAAGATTAAATTTTCTCCAAAGCGTTATTAAAGATATCCATTGCCTCTCTTACTTGATTTAATGGTGTAGTTAAAGGACCCATAAACCTTATAACGTTTCCCTCTTTTCCACAGTTCACAAGAAGCAATCCGTTCTTCTTTGAATTACTTATGATTTTCATAGCTAATTCTTTAGATGAAGTTTTATTTTCTTTATTTTCGACAATTTCTACGCCCTTCATTATTCCATAACCCCTAACATCTCCAACAAACCCAAAATTTTCTTTCATGATTTCAAGGGATTTCTCCATTATCAATTCCTGTTTGTGTACTTTTTCTAGGAGATTGTCTTTATCAAAAACATCTAGAACTCCAAGAGCAGCAGCACATGAAATTGGTGAAGCACCAAATGTACTACCAATTCCAGCATCATGAACAGAGTCCATAATCTTAGATTTTCCAACAACAGCCGCAAGAGGAAATCCTCCACCTATACCTTTAGCTAAAGTAACCATGTCAGGTTCAACATTTACTTTTGTTGCACCAAACATTTCGCCAGTTCTTCCAAATCCTGTTTGAACCTCATCAAAAATTAACAAAATGTTATACTTTTTCGTTATCTCTCTGAGTTTTTTAAGAAACCTTTTAGAAGCAGGAATGTATCCTCCTTCACCTAGTTGAATTTCAACAACTATTGCAGCAATATCATTAGGGTCAATTTTTTTTGAAATTAAGTTTTGAAGTTGGTTTAAAACTTTATCATCAGATATGCCTCTGTAATCATATGGAAAATCAATATGTCTTATAAATTTAGGAAAGGGACCAAATCCTTCTTTATATGGTTTTTCTTTGCCAGTTAAACCCATAGCTAAGTAAGTTCTCCCATGAAAACCCCCTTTGAATGCAATTATTTTTTCTCTGCCAGTTGCATACCTTGCTATTTTTATTGCATTTTCTACAGCTTCAGCTCCACTATTAACAAGAAAGGTCTTTGTTTTTTGTTTTATAGGATATCTTTTATTTATTTGGTCACAAAGTTCAACCGCATTTTCATGTGGTGCAAACGCAAAGCATGAATGTGAGTAGTCATTTAATTGTTTTTTAACTCTTTTCACAACTCTTGGATTTAAATGTCCAGTATTTAGAACGGCATATCCACCTACAAAATCTAAGAAACGGTTATTATCTCTATCCCAAATTTCAGCATTTTTGCCTTTAGATATGAATGAATCCATTGTTGGGTACCATGCAGATGGAACATTTTCTCTAATTGAGCTCATATTCTGTGAAGACATAGATTTTACTGTAACTGAAATACCATAAATACTCAATTTAATAGCTATTAAAATGAATAAATGGAAACAAGTACTTTAAACCTTATAGGAACAGTCAGTGCTGCAATTTGTGGAATCAGTGGCTTGATCATGCTGACAATGAATTTCATAAAAAACTATCAAAGTAAAAAAATTGGAAATACTTTAATATTTGTATCAGTCATTTCATTGATAATTCAATCATTGCTTGTTTCATATACGTATACATTAAATGAAGATATTGGCTCTTTTTATTTATTTTATGCTGTAGTTGTACTATTCACACTTACATTTTTGTACGTTTATAGATTACAAATGAATGAAAAATATTATCTATATTGGGGTATTGCTTTGCTTTATCTCATGGGTCTTGAAATGAGAACAATAAATACTATAGGAGAATATCTAAACTAATGATCGCTAAAATTCTTTCTGATAATTTAACTTATGCTCAAGTTAATTCTGAGAATCCAAACATTTGTTTTCTACACGGTTGGGGCGGAGAAAGTAATAACTGGAAAAATATTTCAAAAGAATTTGAGTCCATTGTTATTGACATTCCAGGATTTGGAAAATCAGTTCCATTTGAGCAAAGCGGACCACCTGAGTTTTATGCAGAATATTTAGTTGAATTAATTCCAGATTCTGTAGATGTAATTGTTGGCCACTCATTTGGTGGAACGATCGCTGTACATTTATCTCAATTAAAAAATTATAAAAAAATAGTTGTAATTGGATCACCTCTTATAAGGTCACCTCTTCAACCAAACCCTTTTTCTTTATTTAAATTATTTAAATTATTAAATAAATTAAACATTATTAGTGATCAAAGAATGGAAAAGATTAAAAAAAATTATGGCTCTGAAGATTATAAAAACGCCAATAGGGATTTGAGAGATACGCTAGTTAAGGCTGTAAATCATAATATGTCTGAAATTCTTCCAAAAATAAATACACATGTACAACTTGTGTATGGAGAGCATGACTTAATTGCTCCACTTGAAAATGGAAAAATTGCTGACAGTCTAATTCCTGATTCAGAATTAACAGTGTTGCTAAAAGAAAATCATTTTTGTTTGGATACCTCAAAAGATCAGATTATTGAGATAATTAAAAGATGAATTTAATCTCTATCGCCACATTAGTGATAATAACTATTGGAACATGTTTCAATGCAATTAGATGGCAGAGAATTGCTCAAAGAGAGCATTACATACCAGGTTATATAACCAAATTTTATTTTAGATGGGTGAGGTCGAGGGGATTAAATAGGTTCATTCTATTTATTACATTAGTTCTTTGTATCATCTCTCTTTTCTTTGCTTATATTCCAATAATCATTTCAGTTATCAATATTTACACACCAGTTGGATTGTCATTAAAGTCAAGAACTAGCAAAGTTGATAAAACAGAAAGACTTAATAGGGTCACATATTGTTATTACTTCCTTGTAGTTTTATTGTCTATTTTTTCATACACCTTAGGGTATGGCTATTTTCTTGCTTTAGCTGCAAACATGTTCTCTTTCTTTATTTTTGATCAAGCACTTAGGCTTATGTTTAATTATGAAAAAAATAAATCTAGACCGTTCATTAATGATGCTTCAAAAAAACTGAACTCTAACACAATTCCTGTAATAGGAATTACAGGTTCATATTCAAAAACAACAACAAAAAATGTTCTTGCCAAGATTCTTGATGAATCAAATAATGTTTTTGTAACTCCAGAAAGTTATAACAATCGTTTAGGAATAGCAAAAGCAATAAATGAAGGATTTAATGAAGAACATAAACTAGCAATTATTGAAATGGGAACATATTCAAACGGGGAAATACGTGAAATTTGTTCATGGGTTAGGCCACATGTATCCGTTATAACCGGAATTGCTCCAGTTCATTTGGAGAGAATGAAATCTTTAGAGAATATTCTTGATGCTAAGTCTGAAATAGTAGAACTTGCCGGTTCGGTGGTAATCAATGGTGATGACGAAATGTTATTGAATGAAGCAAGGCTTTGGACAAATCAGAAAAATGTTTACGATTGCTCAATTACTTCCAGAGAAGCAACTGTCTGCGTAGAGTATCAAAATGGTAAGCACGATATTTATGTTGCAAATAATCTACTGGGTTCTGTTAACGGTCCTAAGCTTTTACAACTATCAATATCCCTATCTATAGGGGTCATGCTCGCATTAGATTTGGATGTGAGAAAGTACTTAAATAAATTAGATTCTCTTGATAAATCTAAACATCGTCAAAACATTTTGAAAAGTGACTTGGGCCACACAATTATTGATAATTCATTTAACTCTAATCCTATGGGAATTGAATATAGTTTAGAGACTCTACAGGAGCTTGGATCAGAAGAATCTGTACGTTATCTTGTCACCCCTGGCATGGTCGAACTTGGTAGTGATCAGTATGCTATAAATTATGCTTTTGCGTTAGAGGCTAGTCAAGTAGTTGATAAGGCACTCATTGTTGGTAAAACAAATAAAAATTCATTGAAAGCGGGATTTCAAGAAAATGATGTTGATTACGAAATATTTCAAAACAGGGACGAAGCTGTAAATTATCTTAATTCTGTTGTAAAATCAGAAGATATTGTTTTATATGAGAATGATCTTCCAGACCACTATCCTTAAATTAAATGAGTAAAACAATTGGAGTAGTATTCGGAGGGCCTTCTCCCGAACATGATATATCAATACTCACCGGTTTACAAAGCGTTCGAATCTTATCAAAGAAGTATGAAGTAATAGCTTTATATTGGTCAAAAAATAATGAATGGTATTTAGTTGATAATGAATACGAATCTGTAGATTTTTTGAGTAATAAAAAAATATATAAAAACAAACTTGAGATAAAATTTAACGATGATCCAGGATTTTATCAAAAAAGAAAAAAATTACACTTTGATGTTCTAATCAATGCTTGTCATGGAGGGCCTGGAGAGGATGGCTCACTTCAGTCATTACTAAACATATTTCGAATTAAATATACTGGCCCAGACCAGATTTCTGCTCAAATTTGCATGGATAAGTATGCTTTTTATACCGTAATGAAAGAAAATGGGTTGCCTGTTATAGAAAAAAAGTTAGTAAATACTGAAGAAATAAATATTGATGGAAATTATGTATTAAAACCACGATTTGGAGGATCTTCTATTGGAGTTGAGTTAATAAATGATGTACCAACCGTTCAAAAACTAATAACGAATTCTGATTTATATTCACAAGGGGCTGTTATTGAAAAGTTTTTAGAAAATTCAATAGATTTACTTATAGGAGTTAGAAGTTTTCCAGATTTTGATGTATCTGAGATTGAAAAACCACTTAAAAACGAAACACTCTTTTCGTATACTGACAAATATTTGGAAAACGGGGGACTGGAAGGTTCAAAAAGAGAATTACCAGCAAATCTAAACGAACAAATAGAAAAAAAATTGATTGAGATGGTCAATAAAATAAATCAAATAATTCCTACCCGAGGGATATACAGATATGATTTTCTATTGCATGAAAATGCATTGTACATAAATGAAATAAACACAATTCCTGGAAGCCATGCGCTTTATTTATGGAAGAATTTAAATAGTTCAAAATTTGAACTTTTAGATTACATGATTGACGAAGCATTGTCTAGACAAGATGATAATTGGTCACTTACTGGTTCCGATGGGATTGCATTAAAAAGTGCAAAAGATATTGCATCAAAGCTTGGATAAATCATGTTCGGAATTTACTGGGATTGTGATGGAACAATTATGGATACGGAAAAATCATATGCTTATGCATGGAAAGATTTTTTATCTAGTAGAGGATTAGATCTACCGATTGAAGAGTTTGATAAATTTGTTGGGATAGATGACAGAATCGTACATGCTGAATTCTCTCAGATTGTTGGACTTGATAATTTCGATTCGACAATGGATGAGCTTCATAAAATTATGAGAGTAGAGTTTTCTGAAAAGTTACTCTTTAAGGATTCTTTGCAATGCTTGAAAGAATTCCATGGAGATGTCTTGCAAGCTTGTGTATCAGCATCTCCAAAAGAGGTTCTAAACTTTAAATTACAAGATGCAAAAATTATTAACTATTTCGATCATGTCATAGGTGGAAATGAAGTTTCGAACAACAAGCCTAGCCCTGACATATATTTAAAAGCTATCGGTGAATTAGGAACTACAAAAAATATTATCGTTGAAGATAGCCCAACTGGTATTTTGTCTGGAAAAGAATCGAATAATTTTGTTATCGCTGTAGATAGAGGTATGTTTACCAAAGATCAACTTTCTAATGCTGATATAATAGTCAATGAATTAGTTCCAATTAATATTAGGTCATTACTTCAAACCCTTTAATATTTGACTTTTTTTAAAATAAATTACAAAACTGACTTAGGCGCAATATGTGACTAAGTAATTTCTAATAAAATTACTGGAATTTTTCTACTTGTTCTGTTTTGGTACTGTTCATATACCCCATTATTCATAAAGTCCATTTTTTTCCACCATTCAGTTCTTTCAAGATTAAAAATTTCTCTAGCAACTACATTAAATCTTTCTCTACCTATTTGGATTTTTGCTTCCGGATTGTTTTTAAGATTGTGGTACCAACCTGGATTTTTAGGATTACCACCTTTAGAAGCTACTATACAAATTAAATTTTCCTCTTTTAAATACACAAGGACGTTTTTACGCAATTTTCCGGTTTTCCCTCCTATACTTTCAAGAATTAAACAAGGTCTGTCAGATATTGTTTTCCCAAATCTTCCGTTTGAATAGATATAAATATAGTTATGTAAAAACAGTACAAGAAATATAATTTTTCTTCTCATTGAGCTAATTTTGTTTTTTTTCTCCACGCAGAGAAACTTCTTGGATAAAAATCGATTGGAGCAACTAATCTATTTGCCGGAAACTCCATGGAGGGTTTAATTTGTTGGGTTATCCTTTTATATTTTGGTACTGGTGCAAATGTAGATGCGTAATTTATACCAGATAATACATCTAGTGGATTGTCTAGATAAACTTTAAGCTCTCTTTTTTCATTAATCTCCTTCAAAGTATCCAGTAAAAAAATAATTCTCTTTGTTGATAAATCTAAACTTTTTAACAACTTTATATCGAATATAAACACTAATGGAAGGTCTGAAAGATTATTTAAAGCAGGATCTTCATCACCAAGTGATTCTCCATTAATCCAAACAAAATCAGGTTTTTGGTCAGAAGTTAATACTGTTTTTGGTCCAAAATTTTTTTCTATGTCTAAATCTACCTTGATATCTTTACTAGAGATACTCATTATTTCTGGCCAATTTTCAATAGGACAATTATTTATCAATTCACATTCTTTACATATTTTTGGTGCTCTTTTATTGACTTGGAATTTTGAAAAACCATATATCTTCCCTGTTTGAGAACCCATTACCCAGTGCCAACCTAACCTATTTGCAAATCTAGAGCCATCTACAAGATGCTTATACATGTAATTTTCACTTTCTAGCCAGTATTGATTTGTTCTAAACATCTGATGTGATGAGTACCACATTCTGGTTTGATTTACCATATAACCTGTTGATTCGAGTTCTTGTTCTACCGTTGAAATACAGTTCATTTTGTCGTTTTCAACTACTTCGTTAGGATCATTTTGAACATAAAAATTTAGAAATTCCTTGTTCTGGCTTCCAACAATGGCATATAGATGCCTAGAAAATTCTTGCCATAAAAGCTCATCTCTAAATTTAGTTTTGTCTTGATATTCAAACGAATCTACGTGTTTCCATACTTCTTTAAGACTCAAAAGACCATGTCTTATATATGGTGATAAGTATGAAGATCCCCTTTTTTCAGTTGGATATACATTGTTTCTCTTTTTTGCATAACCATTAATGTCCAAATTGTTAAGGGCTTTATCTGCAAATGACTGTCCACCTTTGAATATAGACTCCTGGTAATCATCACAAGTAATATCTTTAAAGAATGTATTTACTATTTCTTCGTTACTTGATTTTAAATTAATTTCAGGCATCTAAAAATTAATAGTCACCTTGACCAATTTTGACGTTTGAAATGATTTTGATATCCTCTTCTTCCACGATATCGAAATTTATTCTTTGTCCTTGTCTTAAAGTTCTAAATATAGAACCTTTTAGCGAACCAGCTTTTAAATAAACTTCTGATTTATCAATGTCTAGAACTACAATACCGTTTCCTGAATTAGGATCGTACGACTTTACAACCCCCTGAGCCATTAAACTTTTTCGCCTCTTTGTCTAATATCTCTTACAACAGATTCAATACCACGCTTGTCGATGATTTTATTTCCTTTTGTGCTAACTTTTAACTTTATCCATCTTTTTTCGCTAGGTAGCCAATATTTTTTGTTTTGAATATTTGGTTTGAACCATCGTGGGTTTCTTTTGTGAGAAAAGGAAACATGTTTTCCTGACCTCGGCACTCTACCTGTAACTTGACATCTGTTAGCCATATAATTCCCTCTAAAATACAAGTATAACTATAACTTGTCTAATAATTATTAGGTACTTTGATTTTAAATCTTTTTAGGTATTGTTTGATTGTGATGGAGAGAAGTTTAAGTTATTTAAGTGAAATTTCAGTTTCTGAATTGAAAGGCTTCGGTGAAAAAAGAATTAATTCTCTGAAGAAGCATGGAATCAATTCAGTTACAGATCTGATAAGAATCTTTCCGAGAAAACATTACGACCGATCAAAAATTATGAACTTGAGCGAAGTTCCACCAAATATTGAAAAAGAGATAACTATATTTGGCAAAATTACCGATATTTCAGTTTTTACAACAAAGACAAGACTCAGAATTACAACTTTAACTATTAATGACGAAACCGGAATTGCAAGAGCAAAATGGTTTGGCCCTCAATACATAGAAAGTAGATTCAAAAAAGATGATATTGTTGCGGTTGCAGGTGTTCCTGATGTCAAAAAAACAGGAACTGTAGAATTTAAGAATCCAGTTATTGAGTCTTTCTCATCCGAGCAAGACCTTTCAGAAACAGGTTCATTCATATCTTTTTATCCAAAAATTGATGGTGTACCAAACA
>CABZMN010000005.1 GCA_902526825.1 uncultured Candidatus Actinomarina sp.
GCACTCTTTTTTTGTCAACTTTTTATTAAGTTGATTCAACTTTTTTAAGTTGAAATGGGTAAAACCCATGTTGATTCTTTGGTCAGATTTAAATTATTCAAAGATTTTGTTGGAGAGTTTGATCCTGGCTCAGGACGAACGCTGGCGGTGCGCCTTATGCATGCAAGTCGAGCGAAGCTTTTCAGTAGTTTACTACAGAAAATGACTGAGCGGCGAACGGGTGAGTAACGCGTGAGCAACCTACCTTAGTTACTGGGATAGCCCGAGGAAACTCGGATTAATACCGGATATTCTTATTTAATCACATGATTTTTTAAGGAAAGGTCAGCCGAACTAAGATGGGCTCGCGTTCTATCAGCTAGTTGGTGGGGTAATAGCCTACCAAGGCTACGACGGATAGCTGGTCTGAGAGGACGATCAGCCACACTGGGACTGAGACACGGCCCAGACTCCTACGGGAGGCTGCAGCAGGGAATATTGTGCAATGAACGAAAGTTTGACACAGCGACACCGCGTGTGGGATGACGGATCTAGGTTTGTAAACCACTTTCAGGAGGGAAGAAAATGACGGTACCTCCACAAGAAGCCCCGGCCAACTACGTGCCAGCAGCCGCGGTAATACGTAGGGGGCGAGCGTTGTCCGGATTTATTGGGCGTAAAGAGCTCGTAGGCGGTTCAACAAGTCGGTCGTGAAAGTTCAGGGCTCAACCCTGAAATGTCGATCGATACTGTTGTGACTAGGATACGGTAGAGGTGAGTGGAATTCCGAGTGTAGCGGTGAAATGCGTAGATATTCGGAGGAACACCAATTGCGAAGGCAGCTCACTGGGCCGCTATCGACGCTGAGGAGCGAAAGCTAGGGGAGCAAACAGGATTAGATACCCTGGTAGTCCTAGCTGTAAACGATGGATACTAGACGTAGGAATTGGATTAACGATTTCTGTGTCGTAGCTAACGCGTTAAGTATCCCGCCTGGGGAGTACGGTCGCAAGACTAAAACTCAAAGGAATTGACGGGACCCCGCACAAGCGGCGGAGCATGCGGCTTAATTCGATGATACCCGTAGAACCTTACCTGGACTTGACATATAGGGAAAAGTTATAGAAATATAATGTGCATTAGCGTCCTATACAGGTGGTGCATGGCTGTCGTCAGCTCGTGTCGTGAGATGTTGGGTTAAGTCCCGCAACGAGCGCAACCCCTGTCCTATGTTGCCAGCAAGTAATGTTGGGGACTCATAGGAGACTGCCGGTGATAAACCGGAGGAAGGTGGGGACGACGTCAAGTCATCATGCCCCTTATGTCCAGGGCTGCACGCATGCTACAATGGCAAGTACAACGAGTCGCAATACCGCGAGGTGGAGCAAATCTCTTAAAGCTTGTCTCAGTTCGGATAGGAGTCTGCAACTCGACTCCTTGAAGTTGGAGTCGCTAGTAATCGCAAATCAGCAAAGTTGCGGTGAATACGTTCTCGGGGTTTGTACACACCGCCCGTCAAGTCACGGAAGTCGGCAATACCCGAAGCCAGTGGTCCAACCCTTTTGGGAGGAAGCTGTCGAAGGTAGGGTCGGTAACTGGGACTAAGTCGTAACAAGGTAGCCGTACGGGAACGTGCGGCTGGATCACCTCCTTTCTAAGGAGCATAGAACATTTAGTTCTAAGGTTAATCACCGGTTGTCTACAAGACTGATACATTACTCAGCTGTGAAAAAGTCATTAGGCTTTTTGAAAATTGTATAGCAAGCGCAATTGCAAAGTATTCATATAGTTCAAGCTACTAAGGGCTATTGGTGGATGCCTTGGCGCTGGAAGCCGATGAAGGACGTGGAAGGCTGCGATAAGCCACGGGAAGCTGTCAAACAAGCTTTGATCCGTGGATTTCCGAATGGGGAAACCCAATTTATTTATAAATTACTCCTGTTTGAATATATAGAACAGGTAGAGGGAACTAGGGGAAGTGAAACATCTCAGTACCTAGAGGAAAGGAAAGCAAAAGCGACTCCCTGAGTAGCGGCGAGCGAAACGGGAAGAGCCTAAACCAACTTAATGTCAAGACTGATGTCGTTGTTAAGTTGGTGTTGTGGGACCTCTTAGAAAGAGCATCAGATCTTTCAATAAGTCAGAAACAATTGAATTAGGAAAATTATCTGGAAAGTTAAACCATAGAGTGTAACAGTCACGTATTCGAAAATTCTTTTACTTATTAGAGTCATCCCAAGTAGCAAGGAGGATATTCCTTGTGAATCTGCGAGGACCACCTCGTAAGGCTAAGTACTAACCAGCGACCGATAGTGAACAAGTACCGTGAGGGAAAGGTGAAAAGTACCCCGGCGAGGGGAGTGAAATAGTACCTGAAACCAATAGCTTACAAGCAGTAGGAGGAAAATTTATTTTCTGACTGCCTGCCTTTTGAAGAATGAGCCAACGAGTTATCCGTATGTAGCAAGGTTAAGGAGTAATTCCGTATCCGCAGCGAAAGCGAGTTTTAATAGAGCGTCTAGTTGCATGCGATAGACCCGAAGCCAAGTGATCTATCCATGGGCAGGGTGAAGCGAAGGTAAGACTTCGTGAAGGCCCGAACCCACTGATGTTGCAAAATCAGGGGATGACCTGTGGATAGGGGTGAAAGGCCAATCAAACTTGGTGATAGCTGGTTCTCTCCGAAATGTCTTTAGGGACAGCGTTATATGTTGCGCTTTGGAGGTAGAGCACTGATTGGGCTAGGGGGCCAACAAGCTTACTGAACTCAGTCAAACTCCGAATGCCAAAGTGTTTAAATATAGCAGTGAGCCTATGGGGGATAAGCTCCATAGACGAGAGGGAAACAACCCAGATCATCAGCTAAGGCCCCTAAATGTATATTAAGTGTGAAACGATGTGAGAGTGTTCAGACAGCCAGGAGGTTGGCTTAGAAGCAGCCATTCCTTTAAAGAGTGCGTAACAGCTCACTGGTCGAATGTTCTCGCGCGGAAGATGTAACGGGGCTAAATATACTGCCGAAGCTATGGGATTTTATTAATTCTGATTTCGATCCAGAAGATAAAATCGGTAGGAGAGCGTTGTATGGACAGCGAAGCGACAACGTGAGTTAGTCGTGGAGACCATACAAGTGAGAATGTTGGCATGAGTAGCGAAGGAAGAGTGAGAATCTCTTCCGCCGAATGTCCAAGGGTTCCTGGGGAAGGTTCGTCCGCCCAGGGTTAGTCGGGACCTAAGGCGAGGTCGAGAGACGTAGTCGATGGATAACAGATTGATATTTCTGTACCACTAATTAAGCGCCCAAACCGAATATATGTTGCTAAGGAAAGCCCTTCGGGGCCTACCGACCCACATATTACTAGGTTAGCAATGGAGCGACGGAGAAGGATAGATGAGCCCAGGTGATGGTTATCCTGGGGTAAATGTGTAAGAAGACTGATAGGTAAATCCGTTAGTCACATATTCTGAGACATGATGCCGAGCCGCTTTTAGGCGAAGTCATTAATTCCATACTTCCAAGAAAAACTTCTAGTTAGTTTTTTTAGTGCCCGTACCCCAAACCGACACAGGTGGACAAGTAGAGAATACTAAGGCGAGCGAGATAACTCTGGTTAAGGAACTCGGCAAAATAGTTCCGTAACTTCGGGAGAAGGAACGCCCAAGTAAAGTGATTAATTAACTTTATGAGCTTGAACGGGCCGCAGTGATCAGACTCAAGCGACTGTTTATCAAAAACACAGGAGGGTGCAAAGTTCTAATACAACGTATACCCTCTGACACCTGCCCGGTGCTGGAAGGTTAAGTGGAGAGGTTAGCTTCGGCGAAGCTTTGAAATTAAGCCCCAGTAAACGGCGGCCGTAACTATAACGGTCCTAAGGTAGCGAAATTCCTTGTCGGGTAAGTTCCGACCTGCACGAATGGTGTAACGATTTGAGTACTGTCTCAACCAGAGACTCGGCGAAATTGCAATGTGAGTAAAGATGCTCACTATGCGCGACAGGACGGAAAGACCCCGGAACCTTTACTGCAACTTGATATTGAAGTTTGGTGTGCAGTATGCAGGATAAGTGGGAGACTATGAAATAGCGGCGCTAGTCGTTGTGGAGTCATCCTTGAGATACCACTTTCTTCATATTGAGCTTCTAACCTAGATCCGTTATCCGGATCAGGGACATTGTCTGGTGGGCAGTTTCACTGGGGCGGTGGCCTCCTAAAAAGTAACGGAGGCGCTCTAAGGTCACCTCAGCGTGGACGGCAATCACGCATCGAGTGTAAGTGCAAAAGGTGGCTTGACTGTGACACAAACAAGTGGAGCAGGTACGAAAGTAGGAACTAGTGATCCCATGGTTGCATGTGGGTGCGCCATGGCTCATCGGCTAAAAGGTACTCCGGGGATAACAGGCTTATACCCCCCAAGAGTCCATATCGACGGGGGTGTTTGGCACCTCGATGTCGGCTCTTCTCATCCTGGGGCTGGAGCAGGTCCCAAGGGTTAGGCTGTTCGCCTATTAAAGAGGAACGCGAGCTGGGTTCAGAACGTCGTGAGACAGTTCGGTCCCTATCCGTCGCGCACGCAAGAGTTTTGAAGAAAGTTGTCCCTAGTACGAGAGGACCGGGATGAACGAACCGCTGGTGTGCCAGTTGTCCTGCCAAGGGCACGGCTGGTTAGCTACGTTCGGAAAGGATAAGCGCTGAAAGCATCTAAGTGCGAAGCCCCTTCTAAGATAAGAACTCTCACCGGATTAACCGGGTAAGACTCCTTATAGAACATGAGGTTGATAGGTCAGAAGTGTAAGTACAGTAATGTATTCAGCTGACTGATACTAATAAGTCGAGGGCTTGAACTGAAGACGGCGTATGAGCGCTTGCTATAGAATTTTTAAGAAGTTGAGTATTACGGTGGTGATAGCAGTGGGGATACACCCGTTCCCATTCCGAACACGGAAGTTAAGTCCACTAGCGTCGATGGTACTTGAGGGGCAACCCTCTGGGAGAGTAGAACACTGCCGATATTTATTGAAGAGCCCCTAGGTAACTAGGGGTTTTTCATTTATAATTACTTATTATGAATCACAAAAAAGCAACAAGATTTATAGTTGTTCTTGGTATAGTTTGTGTAATTTCTTTGTCATTAATGACAACTCTATTTTCAGATTTAGCATACGATCTTTTTGATATCTATCCAGGTACACAAGTTGGTGAAATGAATATTGTATTTTACTCAAATGTTATTTACATATTTCTTGGTATATTGGGTTTTTCATCTTTTGTTTTCTACGGGTTTCTACATAATTCTTACCTAAAATTATTTTTCCAGATCTAATAAGAACGGCTTGGCATGAACCTTCTTTCGAAGTTAAAAAATAAAGACTGATGTTTGAACCATAAGTTTTAAGAACCATTACATGAGGTGGACCGAGAGGTAGAGATATTGGTATTTTTCTGTTTAGCTGATTCGCTAGTGACATTTCGTCAGCTTTGGCAGTTCCAAAGGCTTCAGTTTCGGTAATCATAATTTCAGTAAATTTATTTTTATACTTTGTTGATATCCTCATACCTAAAATATCAACAGCAGCTTTTTGTGAGTTTTGTGAAAGAATTTGATAAACTCTATTGTTTAATCCTAAATTATCAGTCATTTTTACTTGAGTTGAGTTTTATGTTAAATTTAGACTCCAAAGATTGTGATATATTCATTAGTATCTCTCTTGTTTCATTATCATCGTAAGTTTTGTCATAGCTTCTTGTAATTATTCTAATTCCTAAATTTCTTGAATTCTCTTGTTGAAAATCATCAAAAATTTCGATTGAATTTTCATTGTCTTTAAGTAAGTCATTAATTTCATCAACTAGAAGATTTGCAGATAAATCAATTGGTACAGAAAAAGACAAATCAAATTTTACAAATGGATATTGAGAAAGTGGCACATAATTAATTTCTTTAAGGTTATTTAAATTTAGTTTATTAATATAAATCTCACCCAAATATATTTCATTATTAAATTCGAGTGTCATTTGTGTTTCTGTAGCAAGTTGTCCAAAATGTCCGATAATTTGACCACTTTTAAGAATCGCAAATGAATAATTTTGATGAAATCCAGGTTTTGTAATCGGTTCTAGATCATATGAGCTTAATAATTGAGTTAATATATTTTTTACATAGTAAAGATCTAATTCTTGATCATTTAATCTAGTATCCGTATTTGATAAGGTAGAAGATGTCAGGAATCCTAAAACAATATTTTGATTAGGTACATCCTCATAGATTTTATTTTTAGAGGTATCAAAAATAGTATTTATTTCAAAATAACTATTTGATAAATTATTTTGTTCGTAATTTAATTTGTATACATCTATCAAACTAGACATTAGGTTTGATCTCATAAATCTACTTGATTGATCGATTGCATTAAATACCTGAACATATTTTTTTTCCGGATTGAATAAAAAATTCTTGTCTTTATTTACAAAGCTTAATGTTTGGACTTCTTGAAAATTGTTGGAAGTTAGAACACTTGATAAGTAACTCTTAAGATCCCAATAACTTCCTTTATTATTTTTGTGAACTCCCTGAGGTAGAGTTGATTCAAAATTATTAAAACCATAATGTTTTGCTAATTCTTCTATAAGGTCCACTGGTCTATCTAGATCATATCGCCATGAGGGTGGTGTGAATTTCACACTCTCTTTGTTAACTTCAGATTCGATCATTAAAAATTTTAGAACTTTCTTAATAAATGATTCTTTTAAATCAATACCAAGCAGTTTTTTTATTTCAGAATATTCAAGAATTACCTTCTTGTTTTTCAAGTTGCCTTTATCATCTACATTTATTTCTGAATAATTAATAGCTTGATTATCTTTTAATTCCATTAAAAAACGTTCTAAGCCATATCTTTGAATTTTATAATCAATACCTCTTTCAAACCGTATGGATGCGTCAGATATCAAATTCAATTTCCTTGAAGTTTTCATAATGGATACTTTGTCAAAATAAGCACTTTCAATAAGAAGATTTGTGGTGGTCTCTGATACTTCTGTTTCTAATCCCCCCATTACTCCGGCTAAAGCAATTGGCTTATCATCATCAGTAATAACAAGATCATTTGAATCTAATTTTCTCACTTGTGAGTCAAGTGTTGTAATTTGTTCGTTATTTTTAGCTTTTCTTACAGATATTTTTCCAAATAATTTATCTCTATCAAAAGCATGTAATGGTTGACCGATGTCATATAAAATGTAATTGGTTATGTCGACCACATTATTAATAATCCTTGTTCCAACCTGTGTGAGCCTGTATCTCATTTCAAAAGAAGAGTTAGTTACATTAAAGTTTTCTATTTCTACTGAACCATAAGAGTTACATTCTTTAATTTTTCCACTGCCTGCATTCAAAATATTTGCAATCGTTGGTTTCAGATTTGATTTTTTGTGTTTTAGTTTTTTATTGAAATATTTCGAAAGTTCCCTTGCAATACCTAAATAAGACATACAGTCTCCTCTATTTGGTGTAACACCAACTTCCCATATGAAATCATTACTTGAATAGATTGTAGAAAAATCAGTTCCTGGAAGTAGCTTGTCATCCAATAAAAGTATTCCATCATGGTCATCCCAAAGATCAAGTTCTGCAGCTGAACAAATCATTCCATTTGATTGAATTCCCCTAATGTCACGTTTGTCGATTTTAAAATTATCTTTTATCTTTGAATTTGGTAACGCAACGGGAACGACTGCTCCTACGTCAAAATTCCAAGCTCCACAAACAATTTCATAAATATTATTACCAACATCAGTTTTTGTAATACGAACTTTGTCAGCATTAGGATGTTCATATACCTCAAGTACTTTACCTACAACGATGTTTTCATAATTAGGGTTTAGTTCCTTTTTGTTTTCTATTTCAAAACCTAAACTTTCTAAAGCCTCAGAAATTTCAGAATTAGATATATTTTCAATATCTAACCAATCGTTAAGCCAAGATTTCAATATCTTCATTAAAACTGCCTTAAAAACCTTAAATCATTTTCATAAAAGTTTTTTATATGATCAATACCATATCTAATCATTGCTAATCTTTCAACCCCTACACCAAACGCGAATCCCTGGGAATCTGTGTCATACCCAACATGTTTGAAAACGTTAGGATCTACCATTCCACATCCCAGAATTTCAAGCCATTCTCCATCTTTCCAACTAACTAAAACTTCAGCTGATGGTTCAGTGAATGGAAAAAAATGAGGAATAAACTTTGTCTTTAGGTCTTTTCCAAAAAATTCTTTAACAAAATACTCCAATGTTCCTTTTAAATCAGAAAACGTTAAGTTTTCATCTACTGCTAAACCTTCAATCTGATGAAAAATCGGTGAGTGAGTAGCATCAAGTTGGTCTGATCTGTAAACTCTCCCTGGAGCAACAATATAAACAGGCGGTTCATTGTTTTGCATATGCCTTACTTGAACAGTACTTGTTTGTGTCCTTAGTAATTTTTCAAGTTTGTTGTCTAAATATAATGTATCTGATTCATATCTTGCAGGATGCCAGTCTGGTGTATTTAATGCATCAAAATTATGCCAGGATGTTTCTGCTTCAGGTCCAGTTGAAACTGTATATCCAATAGCTGCAAAAATATCAACTACTTCATTCATTACATTTGTTAAAACATGATTTTTGTTACCTAAGTTTTTATACCAATCTATGGAAATATCATTATTATCATTTAATTCTCTTTGAATAAAAAATTTAGATTTGAATTTAGTCTTCTCTTCATCTAATTTATAGGTGATATTATTTGAAAGATCTTGAAGCAATTTTCCATATTTTTTTCTAGATACTTCATTTAATGAAGATAATGATTTTCTTTCTTCTGACAATAAGGAATTTTTACCAAGGAATTCTTTCTCAATGTCATCGAAATCTTCGATTAGAGCAACTTCTTCAAGTCTTAATAAAAAAGCGGCAAATATTTTATCGGTATTAACCTCAGGCATTTATATTTTTTTTAGCTAAATCTACAAGTTTTTTAAATCCATCAGGATCATTGATAGCTAAATCAGCCAATATTTTTCTATCAACTTTGACTTGAGCGTTTGTTAGACCGTTAATAAATTTTGAATATGACAAACCATGTTGTCTTGATGCTGCATTAATTCTAGAAATCCATATTTTTCTATATGTTGCTTTCTTGTCTTTACGATGAGCAAAGGCGTCATTACCTGCATGCATCACTTGTTCTTTAGCTGTCCTTAAACGTTTGCTTCTAGCTCCTGTGTAACCTTTAGCTTGTTTAAGAATCTTTTTTCTTGATTTTCTACTACTTACTGACCTTCTTACTCTTACCATTTAACTCAACAACTTTCTTATTTTTTTTGAATCACCCTTAGAAGATTCAACATCTCTTTTTAGTCTTGACCAAGAGTTGCTACCTTTAGCCAATTTATAATGTGATCTATGAGCACGCCTTCGCATAAATTTTCCAGTACCACTAACTCTTATTCTTTTTTTCATTCCTTTATGAGTTTTATGTTTCATTTTTTACCTCCGTTAGGCGCTAGTACCATTGTCAATGATCTACCATCTGGTCTAGAAGTAGACTCTACCATTGCTAAATCAACAAGTTCATCTCTAAAATTATCTAAGATTTTTTGTCCTAATTCAGGATATTCAGCTTCCCTACCTCTAAATCTCATAGTAAATTTCACTTTATCTCCATCTTCTAAAAACTTTTTTGATTGATTTAATTTAATTTTGTAATCGTGTGTATCAATCTTTGGTTTCAGTTGTATTTCCTTTACATTAATTTTTACTTGTTTTTTTCTTGACTCTCTTGCTTTTTGATTAAGCTCATATTTATATTTACCATAATCCATTAATCGCGCAACAGGTGGCTTACTTTCCGGAGAGACTTCAACAAGATCAAGTTCAAGTTCTTCAGCTAATATTAGGGCTTTTTTAAGTTCTAATTCTCCAACTTGAACACCATCTGGCGCAATTACCAATAGTTTCTTCGATTTTATCTCTTCGTTCACATTTAATTCTGCTATTTGGTTCCCTTTCATAAAAAAAACAGCACGAAGCTGTTTTTACTTACCATACTATTTTTCACAGCAGGTGGAACATCGTTCGCTTAGGATTAATTATATAACTTAATTTTTATTATGTAACGAAAAGATTATTTAAAGCTAATGCAGATTCAGAACCCTTATTATTTTCAGACCCAGCTCTTTCAGTTGCTTGTTCAATATCAAGTACGTTTAAGATACAGTTTGAAATATATACATTTTTTATTGTTGTTAGATTTAATAATTGATTAGCAATACTTGAAGATAAAAATTCATAATGATCTGTTTCACCTTTAACAATGACTCCAATAGCTACAAACTTATCGTATTCGTCTATAAGTGAATTAATTTTGTATATAATTTCCCAGCTACCATTTACCTTATACTCATCACATTCAAAAGTTGTATCAATTGAATCATTGAATCCATCTAATAAACCATTAGTGACATCTTTGTAATAATCTGAATAAACTATTGCTACTTTATTCTTCATTAAAATTATGACCCATCTTGTTTTCTTTTGTCTCAAGATATGAAGTATTCTCTGGTGTTGTTTTTCCCTTAATTGGTGTTCTTTTTACAATATTTAAACCAAAACCTTCCAAACCTGCTCTTTTGCTTGGATTATTTGAGAGTAAATTCATATTCGTAATTCCTAAATCTCTAAGTATCAGGGCACCAGTTCCATAATCTCTTTGATCCATTTCAAAACCAAGTTGTATGTTTGCTTCAACCGTATCTGCACCTTCATCTTGTAATGAGTATGCTTTAATCTTATTTCCTAAACCTATTCCCCTTCCTTCATGTCCTCTCATGTACAATAGAACACCGGAACCATTATTTACAATAGTTTCTAATGCACTATCTAACTGGTATCCACAATCACATTTATTTGAACTAAATACATCACCTGTTAAACACTCTGAGTGCACTCTTACCATTGAAGAGTCACCTTCTAAGTAATTTTCATAAGTCAGTGCTATATGCTCAGTATTATCATTATTGTCTTTGTAAACATGCGCAGTAAATTCACCAAATTCTGTAGGCACTTTTGCTTTAGATACAAAAGATACAGGATTTGTTAATTTCAACTTGTACTCGATTAAGTCTTTTATTGTTCCAATAGCTACGTCGTGTTTTTTCGAAAAATTTACTAGATCGTCAATGCGTGCCATTGAACCATCATCATTTATAATTTCACAAATAACAGCTACCGGATAATGATCTGCGAGTAAACATAAGTCTACAGCTGCTTCAGTATGACCAGCACGTCTTAATACTCCTCCATCCATTGCCTGCAAAGGGAAGACGTGACCTGGAACTTTAAAATCTTGTCTGGTAGCATTTGGATCGCTAAGGCCTTTTATTGTTTTAAATCTATCATCTGCTGAAATTCCTGTTGAAACCCCATCTCCCATTAGATCAACTGAAGTTGTAAATTGTGTATCTTCTTCATTATCAATACCCTGCATTAATGAAAGTTTTAACTTCGTTGCTACATCTTTTGCGATTGGTGCACACACAAGACCTTTTGCATAAGTTATCATAAAGTTAATGTGTTCAGGTGTTAAGTACTGTGAAGAAACAATTAAATCACCCTCATTCTCTCTGTCTTCATCGTCAACGAGAATGACCATCTCACCTTTTTTAAATTTTTCTATAATAACTTCTATGTCACTTATCATTTATCATTCTTTCCATATATTTAGCAAGTATGTCATATTCAATGTTAACTATCGATCCGGTTTTAAGGTACTTTAAATTTGTCCTTTGATATGTCTCGTTTATAACTGCTACACTAAATTCGTTTTTATTGGGATTAACAATAGTTAAAGATATTCCATTTATAGTTACAGAACCTTTATCAACTATATATCTTGTATCCGTATTTTTAAAATGATACGTCCAAAGATTATTATCGTTTTCAACAATGTTTGTTACAACAGATGTATTATCAACATGGCCTTGTACTATATGTCCACTTAAGAAAGTAGTTAAAGTAGCAGGAAGTTCTAAATTTGTTTTAACATCCTTTTTATATTCTTTAGCCACAGTTCTACTGAATGTTTCTTCAGATACTTGGAAATTTAAGAAATTATTATTGTAATCTCTTAATGTAAGACACGTGCCATCTACGGAAATACTTGTACCTGATTCCAATCCATGATATGAATCATTATCGGTACTTATTTGTATTTCATCAATATTTCTTGATTCAATATTTCCAATCGAATTAATAATTCCAGTAAACATTACTTATTAGTATAAGTAGTTAATAGATTATCAATAATGGGATATTCTTGAATAGAATTAAAGTTATTATTGATATATTCCTCAATTGTTTTATCAATTTTTAATCCACTTTCAAGGGTGTCTGATGACTTGAAATAATAAAATTCATCAATCATATCTTCATTTAAAAAATAAGACAAAATAGAATTACCACCTTCAACTAATCCACTTTTTATAGAATGTCTCTCTAAAAAGCTACTAAATGAATCTTCGTCATTCTCAACATAAAATATAAAATTATTAAATGAACTAGAATATTTTTTAAGCTCTTTAGTGTCATTTCCCCACAAAACAACTGGTTGAGGATTTTTATATTCATAATCTAGACGTACATTCAACTTTGGTTTGTCAATTTTTAATGTATTTTTTCCAATTATGACGGAATCAACGGTTGCTCTTAGATAATGAGTAATTTCTAATGAATTTTTATTGGTAATATACTTCTTTTTTTCATTGTATATAATATGATCTCCTGAAGTGGCTACTTTACCAATGAGATATGGTTTATCATTATTGATTTTGTATCCAGGATTTAAAAAATCATTTACACCATTTTCAATAGATACATTTAAATTTTTGTTCTTTAAAAGTTCGATACCTTTACCATTGGTTCTTTCATCACGATCTATATCCCCAACAACTATATTTTGTACATTTGCTTCCAAAACAGCATTTGCGCAAGATGGTGAGGTATCATCATGAAAACAAGGTTCTAATGTAACATACAAAGTATCATTTTCTAATATATCTGAATTTTTAAATAGATTATATTCAGCATGGTCCTTATTTTTTTCTTTATGTGCAGTTATCTTTTTTATTTTATTATTTTTATCAACCAGCACAGCACCGACTCTTGGATTTGGAGATGGATCATATCTAAGTGCAAATTTAATTGCTTCAATCATATACTCAGAAAAATTGAGATATTTAAGGCTATTTAGCAAATATAGCTCCTCCCTGAACAGCTATATCAACTTTTAAATCCCTCAAGGTTTGTAGTTCTTCATTTTTAACCCCTCCATCAACAATTAATAAATTAGTGTAGTTAGGGTAGGTATTCTTAAATTCAGTAATTCTATCTAATAAATTAACTGCTTTGCTTTGATTAGAGAATCCCGGATTTACTGTAAGCAACAATACGCTATGTGCATTATCAATATAATCAGATAAAACATTTATATCTGTACTCGGCAATATACCTATTCCAACATTATTGTATTTGTTTACTAGTGAACTAAATAATTCAGGTGGTGTTGTTTCACAATGTACCGTTACTATATCTGAGCCAAATTCAAACGCTTTGCTAGTAAATAACTCGTTGTTATTTAACATCAAATGTGTATCTACAACATATTCTGTGTTAGTTTTGATGTACTTAATAATTGCTACTGGTAGTGAAATATTATCTGTGAAATTACCGTCTGTAATATCTACATGTAATTGATCAAAACTATCTTTGTAGTTTTCTAATTCATCAAGAAGATTATATATATTAGATGCTTGAATACTTGCTGATATTTTCATTGAAGCCCCCGCATATAATCATTTGCTTTCATTCTTTTTTTCCCTTCAGGTGTTATTTCATCTAAATATAAAAGTCCATCTTTTAATTCATATGTAAAATTTGAATTATTTTCAGTATATTTATGGATTTTAATTATTTTTGAATCGTATTTTATAAAAGCAGGACCTAAAACATCAAAAGCTTTTATTTTATTTTTTGCATTGATTAGTGAATCTTCTTTAGTTATTAAATAATCATTTTTGGTGAATTTATAACTTCTAGTTTCTTCACCGACTTGATCTTTCAATGAAGAATTAAAATCGATGCTGTCAAAATTTATTTTAAAATCTTCAGATAATTCTTCATATACATTTGATGAATAATTGTTAACAATATCAATTTTGTTTTTAAAAAGAATTGGACCTTTATCAACCTCATTAATGATTTTAAAAATCGTATATCCAAATAGTGTTTCTCCATTTAATATTGTAGTTTCAACTGGGGATGGACCGACTAGATTAGGTAATATACTTAAATGAATATTGAAAATTGAAGGATGTTTAATTAGAAAATCGTTTGAAAAAATAGATCCAAAACTTACGCAGATACCATAATCCATATCATCATAATATTTTGAATTAGAAAAATAAGTATATTCAACATTATTACTTATGCAATAATCTTCAACTGGATTATTTAAAATCTTCCTACCACGGCCAGTATTCCGTGGCTCTGTTGTAACGACTTTTATTGAATCGTAATTTTCTATTAAAGTATTTAAGTAAGGAATACTCCTATTGTCAGTACCAAAAAAATATTTATAAGTCATTTCCTGGAAACCCATTTAGTGCAATTTTTTTAATTGCTTCTTTTCTTTCTTTTCTAGTTAAAGATGATAGTAAAAGCTTGCCTTTTAAATGGTCATATTCATGTTGGAGAACTCTACCCATAAGCTCCTCCCCTTCATATGTAATATCTTCACCGTTTATATTTTGACAGTAGATTTTTGAATATTCTGGTCTTTCAATTTCCCAATAATAACCAGGTAATGAAAGACATCCCTCTAAAAATACTGCAGAACCCTCAACTTCGATTTTCTTTGGATTGACCGCTACGTTCGGACCTTCTCCAGCATCAAAAACAAATATATTTTTATTTATACCAATTTGAGGAGCTGCTAAACCTACTCCAGGTGCCTCATACATAATTTTGATCATTCTTTGTGATAATTTTTTTAATTCTTCATCAAATTCAAGAATATTTACTGATTTAGATTTAAGGGATGGGTGACCAAAAGTTACAATTTCATTCATCATATAGAAATAACTTTTCTTGGCTCATACTGTAATAGTTTTGAATACATATTTGTAATTTCATTGTAATTAGTATCTTTTGATAAATTTATATTGATTTCGTATTCGTATGAATTATTAACTTTTTTAGGTCCTAAAATATATTTATTTTCATATTTAATTATTGAATCAGAAGAAAATTTAAAAACTTTATGATTAAGGTTTGGTCCCCATTTATTTCTAGATACTAGCTCTTCTTTGCTCCATTTTGTTATATTTGAATTCTTTAAAGATTCTTTTAAGTTTATATTTTTTGTTGTAAGTATGATCGTTAGACTATTATTTCGATTCGATCTTTCTATTTGTCGTAACAGAAAAATTAAACGTTCAGAATTTAATTTACCTTTAAAAGATATTGTTGGGTTTACTAATAAATTTAAATCGTATAAATCATTCTCACTTTTTACAATTTTGAAATCATTAAGTAATTCATTTAAAATATCGTCGTGAAAAAATAATTTTAAATTTTTATCAGTATGCTTTGTTTTAAATAATTCAACACAATCTTGTAAAGAGTTTCCATGATAAATTTCTACATTACTTAGATCAGGAGTTTTATAATTTTCAATTTTTTTGAAGTAATTTAGAGATGGATACTCATTGTAATAATGATAATTTCCTCCAAAGTACTTATTTTTAAGTACTGATAATTCAATAATGTTTAAAGAATTAAATCTTGGTAAATTGTAAGAATAATCATTGGTATCAAAAAAATGGTAATTTGAAGTTGGATGTGGCTTTATTTTCATAAAATTATTCGCAAGTAGTATGCAATTGTTAAATTTATTAACTGTACTTAATGCTTTTTGGATTTCATCTTTGCCACCAGTTTTTTGATAAAAATTTATTTTTATTCCTTTTTCTAATAGATATTTATATAAATTTTTAGTTGTTTTTAAAGAAGGAGTAAAGATTATATTTTTAGAATTAGTGGATAACACTTTGTCTATTTCTGTATTGTTATAAATACTTAATGAACTATTTTTAAACTTTCTATCAAATATAAAATTCATATCCTTATATAGATTGAATATTAAAAAACCAATATTTAAATAATAAGTAACTGCAAGGTGTTTTAAAAAAAGTAACTGATCTTGATCTAACTTACTAATAATCCTTTCAACAGATTTTAAAGTTTTAATTTTTAAATCTTTATTATGTATATTTACAACAACAGCAGTTTTCTTTCTATTTCTAAAATTCACAGAAACTATTGAACCAATATCAATTTTATTAGATAAATTTTTAGGTACTGAATAAGTAAAAAGTTGAAACTTATATGTGTTATTTGAGATTATTTCTACATCAGCAAACAATTTAAATCAAAGTATTTTTAATGATCTCTTGTGCAATGATGTGTTTATTTTTTTCTTCTGATTCAAACACTTTGTCTTTTTTATTAATGATGGTTACTTTGTTAGTGTCTGAACCAAATGAAATATCATTAATATTATTAATAACTAAAAAATCAGAATTTTTTTCATTAATCTTTTCAAAATTAAGGTCATAATTTGTTTGAGCTGAAAAACTTATTACATTTATCATTTTATATTTTTCTTTGTACTCTTTTACTATATCAACGTTTGGTGACAGATTTAATGTCATATTGCCTTCAGTTCTATTCATCTTTCCTTCTACTTTTTCTAGTATAAAATCAGATACAGCAGCAACCATGTACAAATGCTTTGTACCATTTGATTCAATATTCATTGCTTCCTGTAATTCCTTTGAAGTATCAAATGAAATATTTTTAGCTCCAGCAACAGGAGGTATTGTTTTTGAATGTATGTAAACAACATCATATCCTATACTCATCAATTCTATAGCAACTGCCCTTCCTTGCTTTCCAGACGATTTGTTTGTTATCGCTCTAACGTCATCAAGATATTCAGAAGTTGGACCTGATGTTACTATAACCTTTTCTTTTTTATTAAATAAAATATCAAACATTTCTGTTGGTTCGATAAGCCTACCTAAACCTTTATCTCCAATATCAAGATTTCCATATCTAGGACCACAGAATATTACATTATCGTTTAAACCAATAATGTTTGACTGAATTTTATTGTCCATGAACATTTCTTCATGCATTGCAGGAGCAAAATAAATATCTTTATCAAACATCAATAAAGTAGAAAGTAATAAATTGTCAGCCAAACCATTTGCATATTTACTAATAAAATTTGCTGTTGCAGGATAGATAACGATACTATCAGCCCATCTTGCATATTCTATATGAGGAGATCCATCTAATTGATCCCAACTATGAAAGATATCATTTTTGTTTTGAAATTCTTCTGAAATATACTTTAATCCTTCATTGGTTGAAAAAACTACAGTTTCGTTATTTTTTGTAAGTAACGAATGTAGCTTTTCAGACTTTGAAGCAGCAATACTACCAGTAATACCAAGTAGTATTTTTTTGCTCATGGGGTTATTCTTTTTCGCTAACCTCTACTTTTCCAGATGCAATTTCTTCAAAAGCAACGGTAAGTGGTTTTCTACTAAGACTTTGTACTTGAGGTGGTGTATATGCACCAATACCTTCACCTAATTGGTTAAAGTATGAGTTTATATCTTTTGCTCTTCTTGCTGACGTTATAACAAGAGCAAATCTACCAGGTGAGTTTTCTAAAAGTTCTTCAATAGGTGGTTTTATCATTTTTTCTCCAGGTCATATAATATATCTAATATTTCTTTAATAGTAGTGTTTAAATCTATATTTTTAATTATATAGTCAAAGTTATCCATAGATTGGCGTTGTTCTTTTGCTAAATTCATTCTTTCTTCTATGAACTGGTCATCATGACCTCGTTCATTTAATCTTTCAATCAAAACATTGTCATCAATATCTATAAAAATTCCTATATATGAATCATTTGATGTTAATAATTTTGTTGCACCGTTTACTTCAAGATCGAGGACAATAAAATCATCTTGTTCTAACTCTTTCTTTGAAGTTCCGTAATAATAGCTACCGTATCTTTCATATTCTAAAAATTCATCATTACTTATCATTGTATTAAATTCGTCTTCAGATATGAAATAATAATCCTTACCTTCTATCTCTGATTCTCTTCTTGGTCTTGTTGTATGTGAAGTAGAAAAATAAAAATTAAAATCATTTGATAAATTGTTGATAATTGTTGATTTACCAACACCGGAGGGTCCACTAAAAATAATTATCATGAGTTTTTCACATAGTAAGTAATTGATTCAATGTAATTATCGTTTAGGTCAGAAAATTTTGATTTTTCATTAAGTCCTATTTCATCTAAAAAACGAGCAGTCTTAACTTTTCCAAGTACACCAGTTTCTGTAAGATATTTATGTATTCTTATTGAATTTAATTGATTATCGTTACAAGCTCTTATAAGTTCATTATCTATGTTCTCAATATTTTTTTCAAATGAGTTGATAAATTCTTTCCTTTTATTTTTAATCTCTAATATAAATGAGTCACTCATTAAATCTCCTGTGATAATTTATCAAGTATTCCGTTAACAAATTTTGCTGACTGAGAAGAGGAATGTTTATCTGCAAGCTTTACCCATTCTGAGATAATAATTTTTGTTGGAGTTAAATCCATAATTAATTCTGAAATGCCTAATGTTAAAATAATTAATTCTACTTTACCTATTCTTTCGTAACTCCAATTATCAGAATAAGTCCGGATTGAATTTTCAATTCTCTCACTGTTTATTTTTGTATTATTAAATAACTGGTTTGCTCTAAGATTCTGATTTTCACTCAATGAAGTTATATTGAAATCTTTTTCCTTTAAACTCGGTAAGCCATCTTCAAATAATGTTTCAAATGTTATTTGCCTAAAATCTTTCATCAAACCCTTGTCATGTATGAATTATCTTTTGTATCAATTTTAATTATTTCACCTTCTTCAATGAACATAGGTACAACAACTTCTAAACCAGTTTCACAAGTGACTGTTTTAGTAGATGATGTTACAGTGTCTCCTTTAACTGCTGGTTCTGCTTTTGTCACTTTTAATTCAACACTTGAAGGTAACAAAACATTTAATGGCTTATTCTCATACATTTGTATAGTTACTTCATTATTCGGTATTAATAAAAGTTCTATATCTGCAATGAGATTTGCATCTAATGATACTTGTTCATAATTCTCAGTGTTCATAAATATGAAATTTCCAGATTCATTATATAAATATTGAAAATCTTGTTTTTCTATAAAAGCTTGATCAACATTTTCATCAGCTCTAAATGTTTTTTCTATAAATCCTCCATCAATAAGATTTTTAAGCTTTGTTTTAACAAAAGCCTTTCCTTTTCCAGGTTTAACATGGGCATAATCCATTATCTGATATATCGTTCCATCAAGCAATATAGATTGTCCTGGCCTCATATCGTTCGTAGATACCATTAGGGAATTACACCTTCCTCTTTTGCTTTATTTTTCATATTAATAAATTCTGTGTAGTCATTTGTAAATGACATTTTTCCATTTTTATCTGTCAATAAATAGTATATAAAATCAGTCTCTGGCGTTTCAAATACAGCAATTAATGATCGCTCACCGAATCCAGAAATAGGTGTTGGTGGTAAACCTGTATATTTATATGAATTATATGGTGATTCAACTTCCAAATCTACAAGTAACACTTGAGACTTTCGCTCTTGTAGAGCATACAATATCATCGCATCAATTTGAAGTAACATTTCATCATACAATCTGTTTTTAATAACAGACGAAACAAGTGATCTGTCTTCTTGTAGTTTCGATTCGGCTTCAACAAGACTAGCTACTGCAAAAAGTTCACTCGTAGAATTTATCCAATTTGGTGTTGAGTAGGTGACTAATAATCTATCAATTACAGTCTCGAGTTCATTAACTAATATTTGTAGAATTTCTTCACCAGATGCATCCAAAGCTATTTGATATGTGTTTGGATATAGAAGTCCTTCCCAATTTTGTAACTTTGATATATCACCTAAATAAACATATTTACTTTCTACATTTCCAGATAAAAGTGAATTAGTAAGCAAATCTACATCGTAACCAGTTTGAGAAGAGATAGATTCAATTGTTTCAGTTATCCAAAGACCTTCAGGAATAGTAATTGTGTAAGTTTTTAACGGAGGGCCCTTTAATAATACATTACTTATCTCTTCGAACTCTAATTTATTTGAAATTTCATATTCACCAGCTCGTAATTTATCGCCAAGATTTTCATTCCTTAGATAAATTTCAAAAGCTAATGAAGACGATATAATTCCTTCTTGTGCAAGTATTGAAGAAATTTGTGCCGCTGAGGAACCTTGTGGAATATTAATTAAAATAATTGATTCTTCTATATCGTCATTATTTGAAACGATACTTGCTGTTTGGTCTATTGATGTAGCAATATTTGAGGCAAAATTAATTGCAACAAATACAGCAAATATCGTAAATACAACAGATATTACAAGTCGATTTTTAAAGTAATAATTAATCATTATTTAAATGTGAAATTAGTATTTCTAATGCCGCTAAGTCATCATTTCTTATTGAATTATCATTTGTTAACTTTGAAGTCATTCGTTCATCAATTTTATGTATTGGAACATTTGTTATAGATTTTAAATCATTTTCTATAAATTCATCTACAACATTACTCATACGTGTTTGATGAGAATTTAATCCTATTGGATATCCAATTACAATCTCATCTATTTCGTGATCAATTAATGCTTGTTTAATTTCATCTAAAACATCCAAAGATTTACTATCTAGAACCTTATATGCATAACCCGAATTTATTGATTGCTTTTTTAATGCAAGACCAACATAACGTTCACCATAATCAATAGCTATTATATTTTTCACTTGAGATTATCAACAATAGATTCTTTAACATATTTAAGGGTTTCATCTACTGAGTAATCATTAGGACCCCCTCCTACTGATAAAACCCCATCCTTTGATGCTCCACCACCAAAATTTTTAGAAGTTTCAATAACAAGTTCAGATACATTCATTTCTTTAATAACCTTCTCATTTTTCATAGCAACTATGACAAATTTTGAATCTATTTGTGAAATTAAATATATGTAATCAACAACTCCATTATTGATCGAATTAATAGCTACGTTTCTTATATCATCAACTGTATCCATTGAAACTTGATTTATGAATACTCTATAGTCACCAACAGTTTCAAATTTATTTGATATCTGATGAACCATTTCGTTGTTTCGAATTTGTTTAAATTGATCAACCTGTGATTTAAGTTCCTCGTAAGAATTAAAGAATGATTCGAGTTTTGTTGGAACATTTTCTATATTTGTATTTAAAAGATTGCTCACACTTTTATATGAATTGTAAGCATTAGTCATAAAATCATAAGCTTCAAATCCTGAAAGCATCTCTACTCTTCTTAGATTTGAGCCAATAGACGACTCATTTAATAAAACTATTAATCCTATTTCATTTGAATTAGATACATGAGTACCTCCACAAAGTTCTTTAGAGAAATTCCCAATATTTACTACTCTTACATCGTCATCATATTTATCTCCAAAAAATGCCAATGCACCTTCTTTTTTTGCTTCGTCAATATTCATTATTTTTGTATCTACTTTTAAATCAGAAAACACGTTTTTATTACTTAATGTGAATATCTCATTAAGTTCTTCTTGTGTGACCTTTTCTGAATGACTAAAGTCAAATCTAAATCTTCCAGGAGCAACATATGACCCTGCCTGAGCAACATGATCACCAAGAATATTTCTTAAAGATGAGTGAACTATATGTGCAGATGTATGACTTTTAGATACAGATCTTCTAAATGATTCGTTTACTTTAGATTCAATCTTTTCTCCTGATTGTATTTCTATATCTTCATTTATAACTAAGCCTGTAGCACCAGAGCTAGATTGAACGATATCAGCTACCGTATATTCTTTATCTTCAAATACTATTGAGCCTTGGTCAGATATTTGACCTCCAGCTTCATAATAAAATGGCGTAGTTTCTGTAAATATTGTTGTTGTACCATTTTCATTCAGCACTAGTGTTACATCACTTATAGTTTTTGTATCTTCATAACCAGTAAAAACGTTACAATCTACATCAAATTCACTCATATCTGACACCTCTTTATTAAAAGAACTAGATTTAGCCTGATGTTCTTGAAACTTTTTCATATATTTATCATCGTTTAACTTAATATTATTTTCAAATGCAATCTCTTTTGTAAGTTCATATGGAAAACCAAAAGTTTCAAATAGATAAAATGCTTTTTCTTCATCAAATGAATCTTTATCTTGTATGAGCTTATTTATTTCGACTGTTCCTTTTTCCAGTGTCTTATGAAAGAGATTTTCTTCAGTAGTGTAAAGTTTCTTAATTTTATCAATATTTTCATATAAGTCTGGATAGTGATCTTTGTAAATTTCAACAATTGGAGATATTAAAAATTCAATAGTATCAATTTCATTTGTTAAACCATAGTATGCCCTGATTGCTCTTCTAATTAGCCTCCTTAAAATATATCCTCTACCCTCGTTTGTTGGTACAACACCATCTGAAATCATAAACGTTGATGCTTTCATATGATCCAATATGATTCTTTCGTATTTCTTATTCGGATTTTTAATTTTTGGCTTTAATTGTTCGTAAATAGAATCAAAAGTATCAATTTCAAATGGAGATTCTTTATCCTGAAGAACCATAGCAATACGTTCAAGTCCCATACCTGTATCAATATTTTTTGCAGGTAATTCACCTACGACATTGTAAGGTTCGTCTTGTATTGATTCCATAAAAACTAAATTCCAAATTTCTATGAATCTATCTTCCCCACCACTAATTGGACCCCCTTCTTCTCCATAGTCTGGTCCTCTGTCTATAAATATTTCAGAGCACGGTCCACAAGGTCCAGGAATATTCATTTGCCAAAAATTGTCTTTATCACCTCTCTGTATTCTTTCTTCAGGAACACCTATTACATTTTTCCAAATATTGAATGATTCTTCGTCATCTTTATAGACTGTAAACCATAGATCACTTGAATTAATTCCTAGATTTTTAGTTATAAATTCATATGCATGTTTTATAGCTTGTTCTTTAAAATATTCTCCAATACTAAAATTTCCAAGCATTTCAAAAAAAGTAAGATGACGATCTGTGTCACCGATAATATCAATATCAACTGTTCTTATGCATTTTTGTGATGAAACAAGATTTGTATGTGGTGGTTTATTGTTACCTAGAAAATAATCTTTAAAAGGAACCATTCCAGCGGCAGTAAATAGTAATGTTTCATCTATAGGTATCAATGAAGCTGATGGCATAATCTTGTGATTATTTTTTTCAAAGAATTTTAAAAACTCTTCTCTTATTTCATTACTATTCATCAGTTACCTCAATGTATTTAAGGTTATAATCCTCTAATTCATTTTCATCAATAATAGTTGGCGCGTTTGTTAAAGGGTCAAGTCCAGATTGTGTTTTAGGAAAAGGTATAACATCTCTTATTGAATCAACATTGAGCATTACAGCAATAATCCTATCTATACCTAAAGCTATTCCTGCATGTTGTGGTGTTCCATAAGACAAAGCTTCAATAAACCATCCAAATCGATTTTCAATGTCATCATCTGAAAGACCCCACATTTCTAATACTTTTCTTTGGATATCTGGAGAATTAATTCTTTGTGATCCTGAACCCAACTCTGATCCATTAAGAACCAGATCATAATGTAGAGCAGTTGAATTATTAGGATCTTCAATAAAATTCTCAGTATCTTTTGGTGATGTAAAAGGATGATGAGAGGGTTGTATTTCTCCATTTTCAACTTCAAAATAAGGAAAATCATAAATCCAAGTGAAACTGTAGTTATCAACCGGGATAAAAATTTCTCGACGAATAATATCTAATACTGGATATATCTCCATATTTCCTGATTGAAATAAGAGCATTCCATCACCAAGTTTTAGTATTTCTTCATTCTCTTTGTCAGATGTAATTTTAGATAATGGTCCAGATATTGTGGAGTTTTCAATTTTAAACCATCCAAGACCGTTACTTCCGTTGTCTTTAACTAACTCATCTAAAGCATCTATCTCTGATCTAGTCATTATTTTTGATGTATGAAAACCCTTGACAAAACCTGAATTTTTTAATGATGATTTTATAAAATTTATTTCTGTATTTTTAAATATATTACTTAAATCTTCAATAGCTTCTTTAATTCGTAAATCTGGTTTATCAGTACCATAGTTTTCTATTGCTTCTTTGTAAGTCATATCTTGAAAAGGTACATCAACTTTAATAGAAAATACATTATCTAATAATTCTTTAACTATTGTTTCAGTTGTTTTCCTTACTTCATCTGGTGAACCATTTAATATTTCTAAATCTAGTTGTGTAAATTCTGGTTGTCTGTCTTTTCTTGAATCTTCATCTCGATAACATTTAGCAATCTGATAATATTTGTTAAATCCTGAAATCATAAATAATTGTTTATACATCTGAGGTGATTGAGGTAAAGCATAAAATGAACCGCTTTGTTTTCTTGATGGGACTAAAAAGTCTTTTGCACCTTCAGGTGTAGATTTTGTTAACGTTGGTGTATCTAATTCTAAAAAAGATAAACTATCCATTGAATTTCTTATGGATTTAAATGTGTTTGAACGAGCGAGGATATTTCTTTTCATATCATCTCGTCTCAAATCCAAATATCTGTACTTCAATCTTATATTTTCATCAGTATCAGTAGAATCCTCTATTTGGAACGGTAGAGATTTGCTTTTTGAGATTATTGAGTAACTGTCAGCACTAATCTCGTACTCACCGAATTGTTGAGATTTATTAATCATTGACTTATCTCTTTTTATATATGTTCCGTTAACACTAATGTAATATTCAGATTTAAAAGTATCGATATCGACATTTTCAGAATCTAAAACGATTTGTATTTTTGAACTTGAGTCTCTTAGTTCAATGAAAACAAGACCTCCGTGGTCTCGAATACTACTTACCCAACCTCTTAAATCAAAAACTTCACTATTTACTTTTGACTTTATTAAATCTTCTATTTTCATATTAACTTCTTCAAGTTTCGTATATTAAATTCAAATGATTCACTATTTTTTGGATTCTTAATGGTCTTTTCAGTACAGTTTATAACATAGTCAACATTGTTTTTTATAGCCTCTTTATACTGTGTGTTCTCTTTACTTTTTCTTATTGGTAAAAGATATTTAATTCCACTCTTATCTAATTTTTTAGTAACCGAATGAATATCATCAAAATTTTGACCTATCAACATGATTTTTTTTGAAGAAGGTACATAATTTATACAATTAATTATTCTGTCAACACCAAAAGCAACACCTACTCCTGCAGAATTACCTAGTTTCAAAGATTCAGCAAGCTTATCATACCTACCACCACCACCAAGAACTGTAGCTTTATATACGAACTCAAATGTTAAGTCATTGTAGTAATCAAGTCCTCTAACTAATTTTGAGTTTTCTACATATTCGATATTTTCATTGTTTAAGTTAAGTTTTAAATTTTCATATTTATCTAAAGTATCTTCATCTAAATATTGATAAATTACAGGTGCAAGATCAATTATTTCTGAATCTAATGGGTCATTAGAATCCAAAATTCGTAAAGTATTTTTACCAATCTTTTCATTACTTTCTTTTGATAGATTATTTTTATTCTTTTTAAAGTAACTTTCTAGTTCTTTTATATAAAGATTTCTTTCTTCAATAGATCCGATAGTGTTTATATTAAGTTTTGCTTTTATATTTAATTTTTCTAAAAAATTGATTGAGGATTTAATTATCTGTAAATCAGAAAAATCATCAATCGTACCAATTAATTCGGCTCCTGCTTGAATAAACTCCCTATACCGATTTTTCTGAGGACTTTCATATCGATACATTTTTCCAAAATATGAATACTTTTTTGATTCATTTTTAAAAAACTCGTTATGAAATCTAACTACACTAGCAGTTGCTTCGGGCCTTAATACAAGTGATCTATCACCCTTATCTTTAAATTCATACATTTGTTTTGTAACAATTTCCGAATTCTCTCCAATAGATTTTATAAACAATTCTTTATGTTCAAGAATGGGTAACTCAACTAATTCATACCCATAATCAACAAATGCATCACAAAAAGTGTTAAAAATATGTATGTATTTTTCTGATTCTGCACCAAATAAATTTCTAGTGCCTTTTACTTGTTCAATCATTCAAATATTCCCTTACTAGAATATTGTTGTTTTTTATTGATTTTACAGTGTCTTTATCTCCGTGTCCCGGATAGAGAATATAATCATCATGAAATTCTGTAAACACATTATTTATTGAATGGATCATCTCTTTTGTGTCACCAGTTAATAAATCAGTTCTACCAATTCCATCTTTAAATATAAAATCACCTGTAAAAACTACTCCCAAATTTGGAAACTCAAATGAACTACTCCCTTTTGTGTGACCAGGATTACTATGTACAAATAATTCCTCATTATTTATATCTTTAACTTCATTCAATTCACCTTGAAATGCAATCGATTCGAGATTTAATCCCATAAATGATTTAAGTTGTTCTTCTGGGTTTCTTGCTAATTGTTCGTCATTCAAATCTATATAAATGGATCCATCAAAACTACTCATACCTAAGGCGTGATCAAAATGTCCGTGAGTTAATAATGCTCCTCCAATACTCAGATTTTCTTTTTTAATATAATCCAGTACAGGATCAAGATCAGGTGGTAAATCAATGACATAAGATATACCATCAGAAAGACTAGGCGTAACTACGTAACAATTAGAAGTCGTAAAACTTGTGAAAACAAATAAATCATCCACAATTAGTTTCCTGGGTTTGCACGTTGAACGTCAAAAACATTTTCTATATTTTTAGCATCTCTAATTATTGAATCAAGTTGTTCATTTCCACTTATTTCAACTTGGAATAATAAAGTCACTATTCTCTTGCTATTAGTAAGTGATTTTGCAACAAGGATATTGCCACCATTGTCTGATATCGCTATTGTTGCATCTCTTAATAAGTAAGGTCTATCAATAGCTTCTATTTCTAACCACACAATTGATCCAGTCTGTGCATTGAACCCCCATGAAACATCAATGATTCTCTCACCTTTAGAACTATCTATTTTAATGTTCAGACAATCAGATCGATGTATTGATATTCCATTTGAAATCGTGATAAAACCTAATATGTCATCACCAGGAACAGGTACGCAACATCTTGCCATCCTTACCTTAATATCATCATATCCTTCTACAATTACAAGTTGATCATCGTTTGTTTGATATTTATCTGGTGATAAAATATCTTCTTCTTCAGAAATCTCTTCAGGAAATACGAATTTTCTAATCTTGTTTCCAACATTGTTTATTTTTATATTTCCATTACCTAAATTTTGATAAATCGATTCATTATTAGGATATTTAAGAATGTTTAAAAGTTCATTCAAAATATTATCTTTACTTGAATAATTAAAAATCTCATCATTTTCTTCTAACCAGGAATTTAATATCTGCTTACCCTTTTGTATATCCTCATCCTTAAGCTGTTTTTGATACCATTGCTTAATTTTAGAACGTGCTCGTGACGTCTTTACAAATGTTAACCAGTCACGACTTGGTCCTTTATTTTTTTCATTTGTAGTTAGTACTTCAACTGTATCACCAGTTGTTAGTCTCGTACTTAAATTTACTAATTTTCCGTTTATTTTTGCACCAATTAATTTTTCTCCTACTTGTGTATGGACTGAAAAAGCAAAGTCAACAGGTGTTGCACCCTGAGGTAAAGTAATTACGTCTCCCTTTGGTGTTAAACAAAATACTTCATCTTCATAAAGATCTAATTTCATATGATTTAGAAATTCATTCGGATCAGGATATTCATCTGATAATTCAGATAATGCATTTGTCCATTGCTGTGTATCATTTTGTGGCTTTTCTTTATATTTCCAATGAGCAGCTACACCGTATTCAGCTCTATAATGCATATCGTGAGTTCTTATCTGTATCTCCATTTTTTGACCTGTTTCCGATAGAACTGTTGTATGTAAGCTTTGGTACAGATTGAATTTTGGCATTGAAATAAAGTCTTTGAATCTACCAAGTACTGGTTGAAAGTTTGCGTGGATTAAACCAAGAATTGTATAACAATTTTTTACATCATCAGTTAAAATTCTTAGACCTATAAGATCATTTATCTCATTAAACGTTAAACCATTATTGATAATTTTTTTATATATCGAATAATTATGTTTTGGTCTTCCAACGACTTCTGCAGATAAAGAATTCGCAGACAAAAGATCTTCAATTACCTTTAATGACTTATTTATATTTTTGTCTCTATTAGGAGCAGTTTTCTCAATTAAATTTTCTATTTCAGAATTTTGATTTTTAAATATCAAACTAAATGATATATCTTCAAGTATGTGTTTTATATTTTGAAGGCCCAACCTATGTGCGAGTGGAGCATATACATATAATGTCTCATTAGCTATTTTCTCTTGTTTGTAATCTGCTAGATACTGAATAGTTTGTATGTTGTGGAGTCTATCGGCAAGTTTTAATATTAAGACTCTTATATCTTTAGACATAGCAATAACCATTTTCCTTATTGCATCTGCTTGTGCTTCCTCATTTGAGTTATATTGGATTTTATCTAATTTCGTTACACCATCAACTATATTTGCTATTTCACTTCCGAATTCTTTTTTTATATCTTTAAAAGTAACATCTGTATCTTCAATTAAATCATGCAAAATAGCTGATACAACTGTTTCAATATCCATACTTAAATCAGCTAAATAGGTAGCAACCTGTAAAGGATGTGTGATATATGGTTCTCCAGAAGCTCTTTTTTGATTTAAATGTCCTTCGGACGCATATAAATATGCTTTTTTTAGTATTTCTTCATCATTTTTAAATTTAGAATACAAGTTTTTAATAAGCTCATCTGCATCAAGTAAATCAAGATTTTTAACCATAAATTAATGGTACTAGTTTTTTTATTTATTAATTATCCTTGATAAAAATGGAATAGTTACAAATATTGAGCTGTACGTTCCAGATATTATTCCAATAAATAGAGGTAAAGCAAAATCAGTTAGGGTTCCGGATAAACCAATTATATTACCAAGAAACAATATAGAAGCTATTGGCACAGCTGATGTAATTGATGTATTGATACTTCTCATTAATATCTCATTAAACGTTTTGTTTAAAGTTTTTATAGATAAATTACTTTCTTTATTCATTCTCTGACTATCTCTTAATTTATCAAAAAGTATTACAGTATCGTAAAGTGAATAACCAAGAATAGTTAAAAGTGCAATGACTGTTGATGGTGTTATTTCAAAATTCAACAATAAATAAATCGTTGTACAAATTAATAGATCATGAATCAAAGCTATTAATGCAACTATAGAAAATCTAAACTGGAATCTAATTGATATAAGTAAAACTATAAAAGATAAGAATATTACAAGCGCTCGTATTCCCTTAGTTGTAATTTCTTGTCCAAATGTTGGTCCTACACGTTGGAACTCGATTTCATTACTGTTGACATTAAACTTATTTGCAAGATAATTTAAGAATTCAGTTTCTTGGGATTGTGATCCCTCAACAGCTCTGAATAAAACAGTATTTGAATTTTCATATGTTTGATATCTTGAAACTTCTAATATGTTATTGGTTAGTACTTCATCTATATCAGATTTTGAATACTCACTTGTCAATTGATAAGTTGTACCACCTGTAAAATCGATTGAGAAATTTAAATTTAATATACCTATAGCAGCACAAATTAATACAGTAAGAAAAATAACAATTTCAACAATAAATATTTTCTGAAGTAATTTACGTTTATTGTAAAAATCGATATTTGTATTGCCTAGAAATAAATTTTTAAACATTGGTAATATCCTTATTTTTAATAGGAAACATGAATCTAGAGTTTGTAATATTTGAAACAACAACAGGTACAACATTCCTTGTATAAAGACGCGTGAATAATAAATCAAAAATTGTTGCAATACCAAGTACTAATGCAAAACCACGTATTGGACCTACAGCTAAAATATAAAGTAAAAAAGCTGCAGATAATGATACAAAATCAGCAGTTAATATTGTTTTCCATGATTCGTCTACAGCTTTATTTGCTGCAAATTCGAAAGATCTTCCAACTTTAATTTCATCTTTTAGTTTTTCAAAAGTAACAATATAAGAATCCGCAGCTAGACCAATTGAAACAATAATTCCAGCAATACCTGCAAGTGTTAATGTAAATCCTTGTAAATTTCCTAAAACTGAAATTACTGAATAAAACAAAAGCCCAAACATTGATAAACCAAATACGGATATGAAACCTAGAAAACGGTAATAAAGAATGATTATTATCGAAATTACAATTAGACCAATTAATCCAGCTTGCAACCCAAGATTTAATGTGTCCTCTCCTAAACTTGCGGAAACTTTCTGAATGGAAGATCTTTCAAAAGATACTGGCAATGCACCATATCTCAAAATTACAGCAAGATTATTTGCTGACTCCCCTGTGTCCGTATTTCCCATCGATATTGCTGCTGTTCCACCTGTTATACCTATATCAGGATTGACATCTAGAGCTATACCTGGTGCTGAGACTATTTCACCATCTAAGACAATAGCTAATCGTCTTTTATCACCAGTTTCTCTTGCTAATTGTTTTGTTAAATCTGTAAATTTAACAGCTGAAGAGTCTTTAAATTCTAAAGATACTATCCATTCATTCTCAGGGTATGCTGCAATTGCATCTTCAATATCATTACCAGTTAAGACTGCTGGACCTAATTTATAAATTACAGGGTAACTTGATGTTATAGATAAAAGATATGATTCAGTATTTGGGTTATCAACTAAAGTAATTCCAATTTCTTCATCAACACCAGGCGCTGATACTTTAATAGGATTCTCTGGATCATCGGGATTAAGAAGATATTCAAAAGCAGGTGAATATCCAGTATCAAAAGAGGAAGCTAGTACTGGTCTAAACGTCAATAAGCCAGTTGCACCTAGAGCTTCAATTGCGCGTTCTTGATCTGTAACTCCTGGAAGTTGAACTAGAACAGCATTATTTCCACTTATAGATATTTCTGGTTCTTGTACGTCACCAAATGCCTCAATTCTTGTTCTCATAATTTCAACAGACTTCTCTAAAACTTCTGGATCAGTATCCTGATCAGCTGTAAGTATTACAGAGATCCCACCTTGTAAATCTAAACCAAGTTTTGGTGATAAAGATGATTGATATACGTAAACAAATAAACCAATTGCGAGGATAGGTAGAAAAAGAAATTTAAGGGTTCGTCTCATGAAATACTATTAATAAATGATGTCTTAATTTTTATTTCACCATTTTTAAGAACTAATGTAACCGTATCATCACTTATAGATGTAACTCTTCCATAAATACCAGAATCTGTAATTACATCCTCACCAATTTTTAGGTTTTCTACAAATTCTTTGTGTTTCTTATTTCGTCTTCGTTGAGGTAGGTATAAAACTGCATAAAATATTACAAATACAAAAACTAAAGGTAATAAAGATACAACGTCACTCATTTATAAATTCCTTTTTAAAACTTTCAAAACTTGAGTTTAATATACTTTCTCTTGCTTCTTCAATAATTTGTTCTGTTTGAATTATATTATGAACAGTTAAATATAACCAAGAAGTTGTATTTTCATTTTGAAAAAGATGACGTAAGTAAGCTTTTGAATAATTTAAACAGGTAAAGCAATTGCAATTAATATCTATAGGATTTTCATCATTCTTAAATTTTTGATTTTTTATATTGATGTATGAATTACGAGTTATTAATTTTCCATGCCTTGCAAGTCTTGCAGGCCAAACACAATCAAACATGTCAACACCAGAATCAATCAAATCAATTAAACCTACGGTGTCACCTAAACCCATAACATATCTTGGCTTATCTATTGGAAGTATTGAATTTAAATGTTCTACGACCGTTTTTCTTTCATTACTTGTTTCGCCGATTGCTAATCCACCTATTGCATATCCGTCAAAATTTAATTCAATCATTGATTTTGCTGAAGTTTCTCTTAAATCAAGATTTAGACCTCCTTGGACTATGCCAAACAAATCTTGTTTATTGTTTTTATGCACACTTTTTGCTTTTTCAGCCCACTGACTTGTTATTTCTATTGCTTTCATTTGATCATCATATGATCTGTCATAATCAATTAAATAATCAAATATCATTGCAATATTGCTGCCTAAAAGATTTTGTGTGTTTATTGATTCTTCAGGAGTCATTTTAAAAAAGGATCCATCATAAATATTTTTAAATTCAATACCATCATTTAATAATTTTGTTGGTAATGACCAAGCTTGAAAACCTCCAGAGTCAGTAAGTATTAATTTATCCCAGTTCATAAATTTATGTAATCCACCTAAATCATTTATTGACTGGGCCCCTGGTCTTAGATGAAGATGGTATGCATTAGCTAGAAGTATTGATGTCTTATCTAGATATTGATGAGGAGTAGATTTAATTGCACCTCTTGTAGCAACAGGCATAAATGTAGGAGTCTGTACTTCAATATTATTTATAGACAATGTCCCAGCTCGAGCATTTTTGTCATTTGAAATTAATTTATATGCCATTGATTTTTATTTTAAACATTACTGCATCACCAAAACTTAGGAACTTCATATTATTTTCTAAAGCAAAAGCATAAAGATTTTTCCAGGAGTCGCCATAAATAGCTTGAACAATTGACAGTAATGAACTCTTAGGAGCATGAAAGTTTGTTATTAGATAGTCTGCAACATTAAATTTGAATCCTTTTGTTATAAACAAATTTGTATTCCCTTTAAACGTAGAAGTTTTATATACATGCTCTAAAGTTCTTAATGTTGTCGTACCAACACAAACAATATTATATCCATTCTTTTTTTTGGCAATTATTTCATTGTAAGTTGCCTCATTAATCTCATAATCTTCAGAATGTATATCATAATCTTCTACGTATTCAGTACTAATAGGTTTGAATGTACCGAGGCCAATATCGAGATTAAGGAATTTTATATAAGTATCATTTTTTTCCAATTGTTGAAATAAATTTGGAGTGAAATGAAGAGCAGCTGTAGATGCAGCCACTGAAAATCCATTCTCACTAAAAAAAGTCTTGTAGTGTTCATATTTATAATCCATATCATCAATGTATGGTGGCAAAGGAGTTGATCCATATTTATTGATTATTTGTTCTAAGGGTAAAGAAAATTTTATTCTGAATCCATCGTTTACATTTTTGATAATATTTATTGAGAAATTTTCAAGATCAATTTGTTCTCCAATTATCTTTTTTCCATTAAATTTAAGTAAACAATCTGCTGAATATTCATCAACTATCTTAAGTATGAATATTTCAACGTTTCCATGGGTATGTTTTTTAATCGTTTTGACTCTTACATCTATAACTTGAGAGTTGTTAAAGACAAGTAATGAACGGTTTGGAACTATATTATCTATATTTTCAAATTTATGAATTATCATACTTTCAGCATCAAGAATTTTCGAATCCTCTGGATTTGTGTATGGGTCTTGGGCTATAGAAGATTTTGGTAGATGATAATCTAAATTAGAAATATGGGTTTTGTTCAATTACTTATTTAAAAGTTTAATAAAAAGTTCATATGACATTGATACAACTTCTGGCATTCCATCATTTGTTCGTCTTTTGTTGTCACCCTGTCTCTTAAGTTTTTTCCAAAATAAGACCGTATTTTCATCGGTTGACTTTTCAATTGCTTTACCAAGTGACTGATGTAAATTTAGATTTTGTCGTGATTTTGCTTCAATAAAATACTCTTCTCCGTCAACAAACAATTGTATGTCACCCAAATCATTAGAACCACCTTCAGCAAAACGTTGAGCTTTCATATTTGAATTTTCATTCAATCTTTTTACGATATTTGATTCGTATGTAGTTCCCTGTTTTTTTGCTTTATTAACCACACAATAATTGTAGCTAAAATTATTCTGTTATTGCTTTTTCTAATAGTTTGTTATCAATGTCAAAATTTGCATATACGTTTTGAACATCATCTAAATCTTCTAATGCTTCTATCAACTTCGACAATAAGTTAAATTTTTCAATATCTAAATTTACAGAACTGGATGGTAAATAAGCGATCTCGGAATTTACTAAGTTAAAACCTGAATTTCTAAATAATTGATCTACTTTCTGAAATTCAGAAGGTTGAAATTCAAACGTTACACCGGCTTCATTTTCTTGAATATCCATACAATTATTTTCTATTGCAAGATCTATTATCTCTTCTTTATATTCATCAAATTGAAATATTGCTTTTCTTGAAAATAAGTAATTAACACTTCCAGGAGATCCGGTATTCCCTTCATATTTATTAAAAGTTGCTTTTACATCTGATGAAGTTCTATTTCTATTGTCAGTGACGCATTCAACTAATATTGCAACACCATTTGGTCCATAACCTTCATATGTAATCTCATCAAATGATTCAGTTGATGAATCACCTGACATTCTTTTTAACGCATTGTCAATATTTGAATTGGGTACTGAATTTGATTTGGCTTTACTAATCGCTTGATAAAGTGCAGCATTATTATTTGGATCAGCTCCACCATTTTTGGCTGCAACTTCGATACCCCTAATTAGTTTGGCAAATAATTTTCCTCTTTTAGCATCATTTGCACCTTTTTTTCTTTTTATCGTTGACCACTTAGAGTGACCTGACATTAACACCGTCCTTTAGAAAACTTCTTAACCAATCTAAATAAACTTTATCATTGGTTAATTCTGGATGAAAAGAGAGACCAACAATATTATTTTCTATTACGCCGACAACTTCATTTTCAATTGTTGCTATCGGTGTAACTGAATCTTCATAAGACAGAATTTTAGGAGCTCTTATGAAACAATACATTTCTTTATTACCTAGTAAGTTAACGAGTCCCTCAAATGATTGATTTTGACGCCCGTATGCATTTCTTTCAACTACTGTATTTAAAACTCCCAATGAGGTTTCGCCATCAATTACGTCTTTTGCTAATAGAATTAATCCAGCACATGTTCCTAATGTTGGAATACCACTTTCTATTAATTTCTTTATTGCAGAAAATAAATTATTGTTTTTTTGAATTTTTATCATGGATGTAGATTCTCCGCCTGGAAGAATTAAGGAATTAACATTAGATAGATCTGAAGTATCTTTAATTAAAACGTAATCTTGATCTATAAATTCTAAAGATTGTACATGATCATAAAAAGAACCTTGAAGTGCTAAAACACCAGTTTTCATTACCAACCTCTTTTAGCTAATTTCTCCGCTTCATCTAAATCATCTATATTTATTCCTACCATTGGTTCACCAAGGTTTTTAGAAACTTCTATGAGTTTTTCTGGATCGTTGTAGTTTGTTGTTGCAATTACAATTGCTTCTGCTCTTTCTTTTGGATCACCGCTTTTAAAAATTCCTGATCCAACAAATACACCATCGCAACCGAGTTGCATCATCAATGCAGCATCAGCTGGTGTTGCTATACCTCCAGCAGCAAAATTAACTACTGGAAGTTTACCAAGCTCATGAATCTCTTTAACAACATCAAATGGTGCCTTTATTTCTTTTGCCAATGACATCAATTCATTTTGATCAGATGTTTTAATTTTATTTATACCATCAGTCATACTTCTCATATGTTTTACGGCTTCAATAACGTTCCCAGTACCAGCTTCTCCTTTAGTTCGAATCATAGCTGCACCCTCGCCAATTCTTCTGCATGCTTCACCTATGTCGGTTGCACCATTAACAAATGGAGTCTTTATATCATGTTTATATATATGATTTTTATCATCAGCTGGTGTTAATACTTCACTTTCATCAATAAAATCAATCCCTAGGGATTCTAACATTTGCGCTTCAACAAAATGACCAATACGAGCTTTTGCCATAACTGGTATTGAAACTGAATCTATAACTTCTTGAATTGTTTCAACTGATGACATTCTTGCAACACCACCTTCTGCACGAATATCAGCGGGTATTCTCTCTAATGCCATAACAGCTACTGCACCTGATTTTTCTGCTACAACTGCTTGTTCTGCATTGACGACGTCCATTATTACGCCACCTTTTAACATTTCAGCTAAACCTTTTTTTATTTTAAAAGTTGATTCGATTTTCATATATTTAATATTAACTACAAATTGTTATAGACATAAATCCAATCATCTAATACTTTTTGTAAATTGTAATTTTTATTTATATGGTCGTATTGTTTATTCCATATTTTGTCTAAATCTGCATTATTTAATTTATTTAATACGTTCAGTAATGATTTGAGATTATCTGTCTTAAAATAGATACCACTATCCCCTAAAAGATCGATAAACGCAGTTAAATTCGAACAAATTGCAATATTACCAGCATTTATAGCTTCTAATATTGTTATACCAAAGCTTTCAGAATGTGTTTGTGGTGCGATATAAAAACCAACATTTTTAATAATTGAATTTTTCTCATCATCTGAAATATCAATTAGAAAGTTTATTAAACCGTCCTTTGAAGTTTTATTTGTTATTGCAATAAACTCTCTTGTCTCATCTATAGTCTTTGATAAATCTATGAACAATTTTAAGTTTTTTCTACTTTCATTTCTTCCTATGAATAGAAAATTATTATTTGGAATAAAAGAAATATTTTCATTTATATCAATGAAATTCGGAATTACTCTTGTTTTTTTTGATAACGTTAAAGCGTTAGCTTTTGCCTCATCACTTACAGCAGTAGAATAAAAATTTTTATTTTTTAAAGTTAAGTACAATAATTTAAGTCCAATAAATATAAACTTACTTATTTTTGCATGGTGTGTAACAACAATCCTTTTTGATGTTTTTAATCTCCATAAAAATAAAGGTATAAATGGTTCATGTATATGAACAATATCTGCCCATTCCGTTGCTTCATTTAAAACTTCTTTATCAGGTATAAGTGATATTGGATTGTTTGAACCATTGAAAGGAATTTTGAATGATTTACCAATGTTATAATCAGATGAATCTGGAGCTAATATACGAACATTAAAATTAGAGCTATCCAAGCCATACTTAAAAAGATTAACTTGATTTTGTACCCCACCATAAAAATTAACGTTATATGGTGAAACTAATAATAAATTAGTACTCACTTGTCCAAACGGGTTGAATTGAATGCCAATCGTTTATATCTAAGGCCAATAATTCTTCAAAACTTTTAGATAGAGTCTTTAAACCGTGTTGTATACTTGTTGCTTCATTTTCAAAATAAGGTACATAAAAGGGTTTGTTAAATCTTAACTTGTATCCACGTTTTGTTTTTATCATCGCAGTTGGGATAATTGGTACCTCAGTTTTTAAAGAAAGTGCAACGGGACCTTTTGGAAATGCAGCAAGTTGACCAAAAAATTCAGTTGCAACACCTGATTTTTTGATACTTCTCTCGGATAGAAGACAAATATCTTTACCTGATTTTAATTTATTAACAAGTAAATCAAATGTATTTTGACCTTTGCCTCCGATAATGATTTCTATCCCAAGTGATTCTCGTAATGATTTAAACCAATTTAACACATAACTGTTATTTAATGGTTCTGCTACTGCTAAAAGATTTAATTTTATTGAATTACCTATAGGGATTGCAAATTCCCAATTACCAAGATGTGGAAGTGCGAATATTAAACCTGGATATTGTTTCTTTAACTTTTGAACATATTCTTGATTTTCGATTTCAACATGGGGTGAAATATGTTTTGAAAAATTTTTATTTGTAAGCCATAAAGTTTCTAACCAATATCGTGTGTAATTAATTTTTACTATTAATGGTTTGTAATCTATATTGAAATTTTTAAATATTTCTTTTCGTTTAAATAGCTTTACTGACGATCTGAATGTCAAAAGAAAATAAAGAGTACCGATTGGGACAGACAATAGTCTAATCAATGTATACGGTAAGATTTTTAATATCTTATGACTCAAACTAATAAAAAGATATTGTAAAATTTTCATTTAAGATTCTTATATAGAATATTAAATCTTTGATAAACAGTAATCCACAAAATAAATGTGAAGATATAAATACTGTAAAAAGGCAAGTTAAAAAGCATGAATAGTACTCCAAAAATTACTCGTTCTGGACGAGCAGCTACACCAACTTTGTTATCTATACCCAGCAACTCACCACGAGATCGTAAATACGGAATTAAATTTGACCCAGTAACAATTGATAATATAACAAATAATTCAAAATCTGTTGAAGTAAACTTAATAGCAACTACGCTCCATATGAAAAGCTCACCAACTCTGTCAATAAAAGAATCAAGTAAAGCCCCTTTTTTTGAAATCATATTGGTTGTTCTTGCTAAAGGTCCATCTAAACCGTCTATGGCGCTACCAATAAAAATTGTTATGGCACCTATTGTTTTAGTATCATTTAAAAACAAATAACATCCAATAATTACTATCAATAATCCACAAGAAGATAGTACATTTGGCTTGATACCAAGTTTTATACAAATATTAATAAATGGAATGGCAAATTTTTCAGAAGCAGATTTAAAATACTTTTCAAGCATCAATTATTTCTTCAGTATATATATCACCTATAAGAACGAGATTGAAAGCATCAATTTCTAAGATAGTTTTTAAAGTTGGAGGATTTTTATGATCATATACAATGACTGTCCAAACTGGATTTAAGAGTCTTAATTTGAATTTGAATTGAAATGTTAAAGCTATGGAGTAATACCCTATTGAATGATTGATTTTATCTGTTAAAAATTCAAGAATTTCATTCTGATTTAAAGAGATTTTGTTATCAATAGCATATATAAAAATACTTGTTATTCCCAAAATTATTGAGGATGGTAATAAATTACTTAAGTCTAATGTAAAGTTTAGACCTAAAGCAATTATGGATGATAATAAAACTAGATGTGCAAACTTTCTTCTTCTAAGAGGGTTAGGAATAACGTAGCTTCCTACTGCCAGAGAGTTTAAATCATCAGGCACGTTTTCTTTCTGAACGTCCTTTTCATCAATGTTTATGCCTTCAGCCATTATATTTTAAAAATCGGGGTCTTAAGATTAGCTTTAATTTGTTTAATAGCATCTTCATACTTCACATTTTGCTGGTTATCTTGCGAACGTATATTTATAGCTAATGTATTTGATAATTCGTCTTTTTCTCCAACAATTAGAGTGATAGGAACTTTATCTTTTGATGCATCATGTAATTTTTCACCAAGTCGTAAATTTCGATCATCAACTTCATACCTAAAAGCTTTTAGTGATTTACTTATTTTTTTTAGATAATTTTTTACGTCACCAATAGTAAGTACTTTTATCTGCACTGGTGATAACCATCCTGGAAATTCACCTGCATAATTTTCTATAAGAATTCCGGTAAATCTCTCAATAGATCCAAGTAATGCACGATGGATCATGACTGGTTTCACCCTTTTATTATTACGGTCCACAAACTGTAGATCAAAATTGTCTGGTTGTGCAAAATCAACTTGAATTGTCGATAATTGCCATCTCCTACCAATTGCATCTTTTACATGTAAATCAATCTTTGGACCGTAAAATGCACCTTCTCCATGTGCTGTTACATAAGAAATATTTTGATTCTCAAGTGCAGACTTAAGACTATTTGTTGCTTTCACCCAATCATCACTATTTCCGATTGACTTTTCAGGTCTTGTAGAAAGATCTGCTTCAATCGAGTCAAATCCAAAAGAATTCAATAGTTTTATTGAAAATGTTAATAAGTTAAGTATCTCTTCCTCAATTTGGTCTGTTGTACAAAATATATGAGCATCATCTTGTGTAAAACCTCTAGCTCTTAATAGACCATGCAAAACACCAGATTTTTCATATCTATATACTGAACCTAACTCAAAATATCTAAGAGGTAGCTCTTTGTACGACCGAATATCACTCTTATATATAAGAATATGAAACGGACAATTCATCGGTTTGAGATAATACTCTTCATCGTTTTCATGATTCTTTAATGGAGGAAACATCCCCTCTTTGTAGTAATCTAAATGGCCGGATGTTTCCCATAAGACTGATCTACCAATATGTGGAGTGTAAGCATAGTCATAACCATTTTCAGAGTGTGCTTTTTTTGAGTAGTCTTCTATGATTTGCCTTAATATAGCTCCTTTTGGTTTCCACAAAAATTGTCCAGGACCAGTTTCTTCAGTACTAATAAATAAATCTAATTCGTTTCCTAATTTTCTATGATCACGCTTCTCAGCTTCTTCTTGTCTTTTTAAATAACTATCTAAATCATCTTTGGTAAACCAAGCTGTACCATAAATTCTTTGCAACTGTGGATTTGTTTCTATACCTCTCCAATAAGCTCCGGCAAGCTTAGTTAATTTGAAATGATTTATTAAACTAGTATTTTGAACATGTGGACCTCTACATAAATCATTAAATTTATCATTTGTATAAATTGAAATATTTTCTTCGGAAACACCTTCACTTTTGTCAGCTGAATTAATTAGTTCTTGTTTAAATGATTGTTTACTAAACATTTTATGTGCTTGATCTTTCGTAATTTCCTTTCTGACAAAATCTTGTTGAGATTTACTGATTCTTCTCATTTCGTTTTCAATTTTGATTAAGTCAGACTCTTTAATATTTTCTTTAAAGAGGAAATCGTAGTAAAAACCATCGTCAATGGATGGTCCAACTGCAAACTCAGTGCCTGGATAAAGATTTAAGACAGCTTGTGCCAATACATGTGCAGTTGAATGACGTAATGTATCAAGGGAATATTGATCATCTTTAGTAAAAACTTTACAAACTGAATCATTATCAATTACAAATGAAAGGTCTCTCAATTCACCGTTAATTTCAATACAAATAGCATTTTTCGCAAGACTATTGCTAATTGATTTAGCTAAATCATGACCAGTGATACTTGAATCATATTTTCTAACTGATTTATCAGGAAATGTTATATTTATCATTACTTTTGTATATTAATTATTTATTTATTCTACCTAAGAAACTATAAATTAATTAAACATCTGTTTTAATAAATATATGAATAAAACTACAGATGTAATATTTGAACAAAACAAGATTGTAGTTTCTTTTAAAAAATTAATAAAAAACCAGATTGTAAATCTTGAATTTATACCAATAAATCAATATCAGCTGACATGTAATAAAATAGTTATTGAAAATAAAGAGAAATCCACCAATATTAATTCAACAGATTTAAGGAAAATAAATATCCACAATTTGGTAAAAACAAGTATTAAATTAATAGATAAAAATATTGATTTAGATAAAAAAACATATAAAAAAAGCTCACCGATTTACGATCCAATACTTAAATCAAAGGATTTAATAAAAAGAATAAATAAGAAGGAATACAATAAAAGATCAGATTTGTTAGCTATCTATTCTTTATTGTACTTAAACACTGAAAGAGAATATGGTGAAAATATATCAAGAAAAATTAGTGAGAAAATTATATATAAAGAATCTTATGTCAAAAATCTTACAAAAGAATGTTTCACAAAAGGATATCTTAAAGGTTCAAAAAAAGGTTTAGCTGGAGGAATATTAACTAAAAAATCTTTAAAATTTCTTAATTCTCATTAATTTCAATCGAATTTATTACTATATCATCCAAAGGTTTATCAGAAGTATCTGTTTCAACACTTGCAATGGAATCAATAACATCAAACCCATCTGTTACCTTACCAAATATTGTATATTGATACGGCAAAGGATAATCAGCATGCATTATGAAGAATTGACTACCGTTAGTATTAGGCCCCCGATTTGCCATTGCTAAAATTCCTTTCTCATAAGGAATCGGATTATTCAGTTCATCTTCGAATTCATAACCTGGATACTTGCCCATTTGTCCATGTCCAGTACCACTAGGATCTCCACCCTGTATCATAAAATCCTTGATAACGCGATGAAATATAACATTGTTGAAATATCCATCCTGTGATAATGAAATAAAATTATTAACGGTATTAGGCGCAGTCTCAGTAAATAACTCAATTATCATGTCACCAGAGGAAGTTTTTATTTCTGCTGTATATTGCTTACTAGTATCTATCGTAAATTCAGGTTTACTATCGTATGTTTTATCGTATGTCATTATTGTCTCCTCTGTTTCAATCACACTATTCTCTTGAATACTTTCGTCATCACCACAAAAAGTAATTAACAAAAATAATATCAAGTACTTTTTCATTATTTATCTATGTTAGTCAATCTTACAGTTGACCTTGCACACACTTCGTCATTATTACTTAGTATTGCTTCCCAAATCTGAGATCTTTTACCTAACTTAATTGGAGTAGCTTCACAAATAATCGTACCTTCAGTAACTGCTTTGATAAAGTCAGTATTGTTATTAACTCCAACCCATGTTCCTTCTTGGGTGTAGTATGCAGCATAAGAAATTGAAGCTTCTGCCATAGTATCAATAACACCACCATGAACCATTCCCATTGGTTGTTTATGATAATCTTCAACGACTAAAGAACTCTTTATATAATTTTCACTAATCTCTAATATTTCATGATTTATGAAATCATCAAAAGTGCCTTCTAAAAAATTTTTATTTTCCATACTTCTCAAAAATCTTGTTTAATCTTTTTTCACCAGTACCGGATACAAACCACCAAATACCGATAGTAATAGTCACAATTAAAACAATAATAATTAAAACAAGAAAAGTGAAATTTAAAGATTTTGAATAAATTTGATAAATAGAATAAAAAAAAGTTCCAAGGCCATAACCTGTTATAAAAAATGTTACAAAACTAAACCATGTAAATCCTCTTCCTAATACTGCAACTACAATCTTTTTATCATTAATCGGAAAGAAGTAATCATTTTCAAGTTTATGTCCAATTAAAACATCTTCACCTAATTCATTATTTATTTTTAATTCAATGTATTCACTGTATTGTCTAGAAAATATCAAAAAATATGCATGAAAACTTAATAATACTGAACCGAATAGTGAAATTAATGGAAGTACATATAGAGCGTAAATATTCTGTAATGAAATAAATATAAATACTGTATTTAATATAAATAATATTCTGACATCTAATAAAAATTGATCATGATAATACCTATTCATTGACCTCATTCTTTTTAATTGATCTAGATAAACGGTTAATTTTTCCATTTGTTAAAGTTTATATTGATAATGTTTAATATAAAATTTCCTATAGGAATAATAATTCTTCTCATTATTACGGTGATAGTTAACGTTTTTTCGAATATAACTATTGAATATTTTGGTATTTCTTATGAAATTTTCAGAACCTATGAAGTTCAATGTGGAAATATATATGAAGTTATTAACACAGTAGATATTGCCGATTTTACCCAAGAAAAAAGAGTAAATTGGAAGTATTGCCAACAAAAAGCTTATATAGTACTAATAACTTCTGGAATTAGCCTAATTTTTCTGGCTACTGTTTTGATCTTTTTGATATATTTATATAAGAATAAACCAAAACAAGAAGATTTAACTGACTTATTATCAATACTAAAAAGGATGAATAAAAAATGAAAATTGGAGCTATGGTACCACAAGGTTGGCGGATGGATTTAAATGGTATTAAACCAGAAAAACAATGGGATGCAATTCTTGAAGCATCAACAAAAATTGAAAAACTAAAATTTGAGTCTGTATGGGTTTATGATCATTTCCATACTGTACCGTCTCCAACTCAAGATCCTACATTCGAATGTTGGTCATTAATGGCTGCATTGTCCCAAGTTACTAGTGAAGTAAGAATTGGACAGATGTGTACTTGTAATTCTTATAGAAATCCTGCATATTTAACTAAGGTAGCTTCAAGTATCGATGCTATGTCTGGAGGAAGATTAGAATTTGCAATCGGTGCTGGATGGTATGATCAAGAATATAAAGCATACGGATATGAGTACCCATCTGCTGGTGTTAGATTAAAAATGCTTGAAGAAGCACTACAAATCTATTTAGCTATGACTACTCAAGATAAAGCAACTTTTGAAGGTGAGTACTATCAAATTAATCAAGCAATTAATCAACCTAAACCATTACAAAAACCATATCCTCCACTTTGGGTTTGTGGCGGTGGTGAAAAAGTAACTTTGAAATTATTGGCAAAATATGGTGACTATGGAAATTGGGATGTTGACGTAGATGGATTTATTCATAAATCTAAAATACTTAAAGAACACTGTAATGTTCAACAACGTGAGTATTCGGAAATTAAAAAGACACTTCATACAAATGTCATTATTGGGGATAATCAAAAAGATTTAGATAACAAATTAAAAAAAATTATCGAAATTACGGGTATACCAGAAGAAATGTATACCAGTAAACCACTTGTAGGAGTTAAAGAAAAAGTTTTTGAAACAATTGACGAATTTGAATCTGTTGAATGTGATTACCTTATTGCATACGTCCCAGATATAGTTTGGGGTGATACGTTAGATATTCTAAAAAATAAGCTCTAAAAACGGAAGCCCCCAAAAAGGAGGCTTCCCAACAGGGCTGCGTATCACACTTAATTGAAACGCACTCTTAGGTTACCATGAACATTTATAAAAAGTAAAGTTATTTAGCCAAAAGAAGGAGATTTGGTATTAGGAACGAGTGAAATCCAAACTTTTCCTTTAGGAACATACAATATATTGTTGTTGCTATCAATAATATGAAATGGATCTTCATTTGATCCTCTTTTCCATCTTGCATCTATAAGCTTTCCACCATGTGCGATAATTGCTCTACCTTCTCCCACAGTTTTAACTGATGGAAGCTGCAATGGATGTAAATATGGTTCACAAAACAAAGCTATGACTGTATCTGTGGAAATTTGACTACTGTTGCCATTGATATCAATTGTCGTATGCACATTATCTGAACTTTTATTTTTATATGCGTCATAATAAGTTCTGGTATATTTATTTCCATTCCATGTCCAAGTAGTACGAGTATATCCTGAAAAAGAAAGAGTTAAATAACTATTAGAAGTCCATTCGGAAAAAGTGGGATCTCCCCATGGGAAAAGAGGTTGAGGCGTTTCAACTTTTTTGTACCCTCTTGATAAAGCATGTTCCTTTAATTTATTAGTGTCAGCATATAAGTTATGAGGTGCTCTTCTGGAAGATATTCTAAAAAATTCTGGTCTTCTGTCAGTAATCACAGGAACACCCATTGCTTCGATTTGTGGGATTAAACCTCCTGTTGCACCACTTACAACAAGTACTCCCCCTAACGGTTTTAAAACAGTTGGGTCTGTTGGTCTTGCTGATCTTATTGGTCCATGATAAGTAGTATCGCTTTGGTAAAAGATGTTTATGAATCTTGTCATACCACCTTCAACTAAAACTTCAACAACAGCATCAGCATTTTGTGGACCAGACTGTGGTCTAGCATTAACATTATTATCATTTTTAACACCAATAACTATTGAATTATTTGCACCACCAGGCATCGGTAAACCATTTACTGGAGAATTAACCCCATCTGAATAATTTTGTGTTGGGACTCTCCCGATTGATGCATAAGAAGTTTCTACAGGAATAGTTGTAGTTGTTGTTGAATCCGAAGTACCTTCACCAATTTCAATGTAAGATGCTTCGCCTTTTTCTAAAGCGGCTTTTGTTATTGGACCAAGTATACCGTCAACAACAAGACCTGATAATCGTTGAAATTCACGAATGGCATTTTTAGTACCAATACCATTTATGCCATCAATATCCTTAGTGTATAAATTCAATTCTTTTAATTTTCTTTGAGCATCCTCTATTTCAGCAGAATATACAACAGTTTCAACAGTATCAACATCACCTTCACCAATTGCAATATATGATGCTTCGCCTTTTTCTAAAGCGGCTTTTGTTAATGGACCAAGTATACCGTCAACAACAAGACCTGATAATCGTTGAAATTCACGAATGGCATTTTTAGTTTCAGAATTATTTATGCCATTTATATCGCCATTGTATAAATTTAATTCTTTTAATTTACTTTGAGCATCTTCAATATTTTCAATAGTTTTAGAAAATATTGTCGTTGTTGTAGTGGTAGTACTTGTAGTTGTAGAAATTATTGTACTTGTTGTAGCTTCGATTTGTGTTGACGTTGTAGATGTACTTGTATCTACTGTTTCTACATCTAGTGAAGAACAACCTGTAAATGTAGTTAAGAATAAAATTAAGAGAATTAATTTAAAATTTTTATTCACACTAAAACTTTAGTAGAAAATTTTAATATTTTACTTCAAATATTTAATCTTTATCCCAAGAAATACTTCCATCTAATGGCATCACATGAATCCATTGTTTACTTGGTGGTACCTCAATAATATTTTGATTTGAATCTAAAAATTCAAACTGATTTGCAATATCGTTTCTTCGCCAAGTACCTTCAATGTATTTACCATTATGAAATATTGTTAAAGGACCAACACCAACAGTTAGTACGCTTGGTAAAGTTGTTTTTTCATCGTTGTAAAGAGGACCTTGAATTACTACAATTGTTGGAGATTTTATAATGTCTGTATAACCATCCCTAGTGATAAAATTATGAGCAACGGCATCATTATCAGGTGAATATGCATCAACAATGAATCTATTATATTGTTCATTATCTTTTTTCCAAATAATAGTAGTAAATTCACTATATTTAATTGTTACTCTGTTCGCACCGTCTTGCCAAGATGTTTGATCATTACCAAAGCTGTATAGTGGTTTTACATCTTGATTAAATAAAAAACCTCTTTTTTCTACATACTCTCTTACAAGTTCTGTATCGGCATACAAATTATGAGGTGCTTTTCTACTTCCAATTCTAAACATAGTAGGTGAAGACACTTCTTCAAGTACGGGAACGCCTAACTCTCTAATTGTTGGAATTAATCCATCAGTAGCTCCAGATACAACAAGAATTCCACCATATGGTCGTATTAAAGTTGGATCCGTAGGTCTTGCTGACCTAACAGGACCAACATAAGAACTAGAACTATCCATAAAGAATGCTAGAAATCTAGTCATTCCACCTTCAACTAGAATTTCCATAACACTATCCGCTTGTTGAAGTCCAGACTGGGGGCGTGCATTTAAATTATTATCTATTTTAAATGCAAGTACTCTTCTTGGTCTTTTAAGCCATAATTCTGGTGAAATCTCAAGTCCAGTAAATGGTGACATCTTTTCACTGTCATATATATAACTTTCTATAATTTCTTTTTCTGCGTTATTATCATTTATCGAATTTTCAGTTGTCTCTTGCTCAGCTTGAGCAACAGATGTTGAAGTAGTTGTATCTAGAGTTTCGGTCGTTTCATTTGAAGCAGAACATAAAACTAAAAATAAGGTCAGTAAAATTAAACCGAGTTTTTTCATATGTTTATATTAGTGCTGAGAAAATTAATTTTATAAGATTTATTTTTGTATTATTTATTTGAAAATATGTAAGGTTCATGAATAATCTTCTTGATTTTTTGTTAGTGATGAACCATGGTGGATCAATTAATCTTGATATTCTAAATTTTGTTTCTACTATGCCTTTTAAAGGCGATTCAAAAAGCATAGAGTTGTGCACAAATGATTGTCCACTTTGTATGTCATTATCTTTATTACCCGGAAAGCCTCCCCAAGGCAGTTGTGGAATAATATATCCAATAGCTGCCCACTCATTAATAGCTATAGTTCCGTATCTTAGATTTTCTATATAAGAATTAGTAATATGTTTGTTAAATTTATTGTTATGATCTTTTATAATTACCGAAACACCAAGATTACCCCAAAGCTCATTATTACAATAATCTGTTGCTTTTTTAACATAATCTTCAGCACTAGAATATCCGATTTTCCTAAAATAAATCGTTGAAGACCAGACCTCGTCTAATTCATATTTATTATATGCCTTAATTTCGCGTGTTAAATGTGGCGTAGAACAACTAAGAGAATTTACCCTTTCATAGCTTTTATCTTTTTCAAGTTTTGTTAAACGCTCAATACTATCTGGATAATAAGCTTTTCTATCTTTTACTTTATTCATATAATATTTAACATACTTAATCAAGGTATCTGTATGACCCCACCCATCTGGTAATACAACTACTTGAGCGGCGATACAATTAAAACCATTATTATTTAATTTTCCAGTAACAATCTTTCTTGCTTGATATTTTATATCTGAAGTAGACCATTTACCTGGATGAATGATAATTGGTGTTACATTTCCAAGCTCTGAAGTAATCGTTTTAGAATTAATTTTTGTGACTGTTTTAATGCTACGTTCATTACCAGTTAACTCTTTTCCATAAACAATATCTTCATAAGTTTTATCTGATCCAGTTAGATGTATATGATTTATACCTGGGTGTGTAGCCATATACTTTGATTCATTAATATTTCCATTTGTAACAATAATGTATCCTCTTTCAATAAAATTTTTAAATACTTTTTCAAATACAGGTTTAAGATATTCGTTAACTGGATTAAGCTTTAATAAAATTACAGACCTTCTAGTAATTAGATGATATAAGACATCTAAGTATGGTATTGATGAAAAATTACCAGCGCCTAAAACTAATGTTATCGATGGTTCAATATCGTATCTTTTTGAAAATCCCCTAAATTTATTTATTTCATCAAATGACATAGATTTATTAAAAAAAACTTTTGCACTAATAAATGGAAATGTAATACTTTCAATAAAATTATTTGGAAAAACTTTATAACTGTTTTCAGAATTATTAAAATTTTCGTCATTTAAATCATCATCATTTGTAAGACTTTTTATATAATATTGGGTTGCTAGTACCGAAGCGAAAGGTCCACCTAACCATTCTTCACCTTCAGCAGGTGTTTTAGTAGTTCCTTTGTTGTCAGAGCAAATCGTTGCCCAAAAATAAGAAACTTCTTTTATATTTGATATAGTTTCATCTAGCATTGATGCTAACTGGACGTTATTAATGGAATTAAATTCTTTAGATTTTGTTCTTAGAGTACTTATAAATCGATCAATATCTAACTTTGTAAGGGACATAGTTACATATTATTCAGTTATTTCAAGAAGTTCAAAATCTCCCCAATTAACGGTTAAATACTTTGCAGGAATAAGCTCATTGGGTCTTCCTACAGGTAAATTCTTAGGATAATCTTCTAAGACAGTATCATCTTGTTGTAAATCATCTACTATCAACTTTAAGTTACTTGCTAAATCATCAAGCGTTTCTTTAGATTGTGTTTCGGTTGGTTCAAACATTAAAGCTTCTTCAACAATCAAAGGAAAATAAATTGTTGGTGAATGAAAACCTTTATCAAGAAGTGCTTTACCAACATCATATGCTTTAATTTTATGTGATTTTTTCAAATCTTTTACAGATGCTACAAACTCATGCATACATGGTTCATCATATGCAAGAGGAATGATTTGAGATACTTTAGAACTAAGATATCGTGCATTTAAAACCGCATATGCACCGAGTTGATCTAATCCTTCTTTTCCAAGTAGTTTCATATAGACTAACGCTCTCAAGGTAACTAAAAAGTTTCCATGATATCCATGCATTCTACCAATGCTGTTTTCAGGTTGGTACCAGTTGTATTTACGATCCTTATTCTCAGCTATAGGACCTGGTAAATATTCTCTTAAAAAACTTTTAACAGCAACAGGACCAGAACCAGGACCACCACCCCCGTGAGGTGTAGCAAAAGTTTTATGTAAATTTGAGTGAACAATATCAAAACCCATATCTCCTGGTCTTGATGCTCCAACTATCGCATTGAGATTTGCTCCATCATAATAAAGAAGTCCTCCTGCATTATGTATAATTTGGGATATTGATAATATTTCCTCTTCAAAAAGGCCTCCGGTATTGGGATTTGTCAACATCAAGCCAGCAGTGTTATCGTTCACAATCTCTTTTAATTTTTCAATATCTACCATGCCACGTGAATCAGTTTCAACTTCTACAACAGTGAATCCTGCCATTCTTGCAGAAGCTGGATTGGTTCCATGGGCTGAATCAGGAACAATAATTTCATTTTTATGATTCATATTATTTACTTCTAAATATTTTTTGATAATTAATAATCCAGTTAGTTCTCCAGACGCGCCAGCAGGTGGTTGAAAGCTAGCATCATCCATACCAGTAATTTCACACAGATAGTTTCCAATTTCGTAATAAACCTTTAAACAGCCCTGGGTAAATTCTTCAGGCATAGACGGATGCATATTTGCAAATCTAGAATCAGAGGCAATAGAATCTGCAAACCGTGGATTATATTTCATTGTGCAAGATCCAAGTGGATAAAAACCAAGGTCAACAGCGAAGTTCCTATGAGCTAGCCTTGAATAATGCATAACCAAATCATGTTCAGATACTTCAGGAAGTCTAGCTTTCTCTTTTTTAAGTGACTCATGGTTGATTTTTACTTCAGGTACATCTAACTTTGGAAATTTTGATGCACGGCGCCCAGGACTTGACAATTCCTTTATAGTAGGTTCTGGTTTACCACCAACTAATGGTAATGAACTTGCGTTTCCTCCACTAACCATTATCAACCTCCATAAGTGATTCTATATAATTATCGATCTCAATTTTTTTGCGTTTTTCAGTAACAGCAACAAGTATGTGTTTTTCATCATATAAAATTCCTGCGAGAAAACCTTTATCACCCATATCTTGAATAACTTCTGCCGCGTCAGACTTTACTTCAAGCAGGAACTCTCTCAAACTTGAATCATCATTAGGAATTACATAACCATTTTTTATGAGCTGTTTTCTCATATAATTAGCTTTTTGAATAGCATGGTATCCCATTTCATAGATACCCTCAGGCCCAAGCCACGAAAGATGAATTGCTGAACCAATTGCATTAAGAGTTTGATTAGTACATATATTAGATGAAGCTTTTTCTCTTCGGATGTCCTGTTCCCTAGCTCTTAAAGTCATAACATAAGATTTATTTCCATCTTTATCTCTAGACTCACCTATTAATCTTCCTGGAACTAATCGGGCAAATTCTTTCTTTGTAGCAAACCAACCAACTGTTGGACCTCCAAAAGATAGCGGGGTTCCTAATGATTGTCCCTCCGCTACAATAATGTCAAAACCCATTTGTCCGGGTGTAGTAAGTACACCCAACATTGAAGGGTCAACATAACAAATAGTTACAAGACCTTTTTCTTTTGCACGTTCAACTATTGAAGTTAAATCCTGACATGAACCTTCGTAATGTGGGTAAGAAACTACAAATGCAGCCTGGGATTCATCAAATTCAAAATTTGTCGGAAATAAAAAGTTATTTAGTTCTACATAATCTAAATTGAATTTATTTCTATCAATTAATGTATTGATAACTTCTTTACTGTTTGGATTTAAACCCGATGATATAACAACTCTATCACGTTTAGTTTTATTAATTGCAACTGAGATCGCTTCAGCTATAGAGGTTGCACCATCATACAAAGAAGCATTAGCTAACTCCATATCAGTTAAATCGCAAACTAATGATTGGAATTCAAATAAAACTTGAAGAATTCCCTGTGATATTTCTGCTTGATATGGAGTATATGATGTCATAAATTCAGGTCTCATAGTTAACGATTTGACTGTTTGTGGAAGATAGACGTCGTAATGACCTCCACCAGCAAAGCAAACTAAATCTGATTTATTACGAGCAGCAATATCATCAAAATAATCAATGGATTCAAGTTCTGATAATGATTCAGGTAAATCAAGACCATTTTCTAGCAACAATGCGTCAGGAATATGAGTAAATAGATCATCTAGCGAGTTAATTTTTAACTCATCGAACATTTTTTTTAAATCTAATTCAGAATGTGGTACAAACATTAACTTAAAAACCTTTTATTAACTATATTGCCTTCTATTAAATTACCACGAATATCAAACTCTATTAAATCGTGAGAGGGCATATTTTCAAATAATATAAAGCCAATACTCTTATTTAATACTGGGGAGAAGTTGCCAGAAGTAACTAAACCCTTAGTTTCTCCAGCAATACCAACAGTTTCTGTTCTTGCTATCTTTCTTGAATTAATTATAAATTTCTTTAAAACTTTATGGCTTTCACCCGACAATTGATCATTTATTCTATCTGAACCCAAATACTCATTTTTATTAGTAATTGTCCAATTTAGAGATGCTTCAACAGGTGTAATATCTTCTGTCAATTCAAAACCATACAATGGAAGTGATGCCTCTAGCCTGAGTGTATCTCTAGAACCTAATCCACAAGGTTTTACACCTTTTTCAGTTAAGAATATTAATAATGACTCTGCGTCCTCATTATTTGCCATAATTTCGACTCCATCCTCTCCCGTATAACCTGTTCGAGCGTAAAGAAAGCTTTCTGTCATATTTGTTGAAAACTTATCTGGAATCTCAAATCTATCTTGAATTAATTCAATAGTATCTGGTCCTTGTACCGCTATAAGAACAGTGTCTGGTGATTTATCAATAAACTCAACATTGTGTGAAACTAAGTGAGATTTAATCTTTTCTAAATTAGATGCATTCGGAATCAGTATTATCTTGTCATCAAATTTCCAAAAAATAACATCATCAAGAGCATTCCCATCTGTGTTTGTAAAAATAGAATAAAGAGCCTTATTAGTCGGAATATCAATGATTTCAGAACAAATTAATTTAGTTATTTTTTCAATTTGAGAATATTGGATCTCTAGACGACCCATATGAGATACGTCAAAAAAACCTGATGATGATCTAACAATATCATGTTCTTTTAAAGTACCTTCATAGGAAAAAGGCATTGACCAATCACCAAAATCAATAAATTTAGCTTTTTGAGATAAATGGTATTTGTGAAGTTGAGTAGTTTTTTTATCCATTAAGATACAAAAGTTTCATACTCTTGATAAGACATTCCTGAATCATCAACAGTATTTACTTTTGCTTTAAACATCCACCCATCACCGCATGGATCATTGTTAATGGTCTCAGGCTCATTTTCAAGTCGTGAGTTTACAGCCGTAATTATGCAATCCATAGGTGCATATGCATCTGCAACAGTTTTAGTAGCTTCAACTTCAACTACTGCAGTACCCTTTTCAAACTCTTGTCCAACTTCAGGCAATGTTACATAAACAATATCCCCTAACTCATTTTGAGCAAAATCAGAAATACCAACTGTTATTTCATCATCTTTCATGAGATACCACTCATGAGTTTCTAAATATTTTATATCTGACATACTCTCCTATCTCGGCTTAACCGTTGATAGACCCCCATCAACATGTATAGTTTGACCAGTAACCCATTTTGAGTCTTCTGATAACAACCATTTTACAACAGGAAGTATATCATTAAAATCACCAATTTTTTGTATTGGATACATTGATTTTGATAATTCTCTGGCTTGTTCTGTTGCAAGTAATCGTTGACTCATGTTCGTATCCATAAGTCCCGGTGCAATAACGTTTACTCGGAGATTATCTTTTGCATAAGATGCCGCAGCTGATCTTGCCATACCTTCTAATCCAGCTTTAGCAGCTGCAATAGCTTCGTGATTAGAAAGACCTTTAGTGCCTGCAACAGATGAGAAAAAAATAGCAGATCCATTTTTCATACGCCTAGCAAATGAGCTTAAGAGATAGTAACTTGAAAAAAGGTTTACTCTAAGAACTTCTTCAAACTCTTCAGTCTTAGTTCCGTGTAAAGGTTTTATCAAAATTGAACCTATGCAATTTACAAGACCTTTTATTTCTTTATCGTCAGGAATTATTTTAGAAAATTCACGTTGTTCTATAGTGTTAGTTAAGTCAATAAGTGAATACTGGGCATCGATTTCTTTACTTAATGAAGAAAGTTTTTCTTCATCTCTTCCAATTAGATGAACTTCGTTTTCTTTGGCTAATTCTTTTGAAATAGCACTACCTACAACTCCTGTAGCTCCTGCAATGATATAGACCATAAATAGTAGTTTAAAAGAAAATTATTTAATAGATAAAACGTTTGAAGATGAAATATTGCCAAACCAAGATGCTGATTTATGAGGAATTCGTTCATATGTTTCCTTATTAACCTCTACTAAACCAAAGTTCATTTGATACCCAAGATCCCATTCAAAATTATCTAACAATGACCAGTACAGATAACCAATTACATTGTTATGTTCAGCTTGAAATCTGTGCACATCCTGTAATACAGTAGTTACAAACTCGATTCTCTCATCGTCATTGTCTGTTGCTATTCCATTTTCAGTAATAAAAATATCTTTATCAGGAAATATTTTATTTAATCTCCTTAAGTTATATAGAACTGCTTCTGGTCTATATTCATACCCCATTTTTGTTGTACGGGTTTCGCTTGTTATTGCACCATTTCTTCCTGCAAAAATTTGAATAATACGAGGTAATATAAATTTTCTCATAAATCCAATATTTAAAAGTAAAGAATTAAAAATCTTTAAGAAAATGCTTTTTGGATATCTTACGATTGTATAAGTTTGTAAGCCAATGAAATCGTCATCTATTGAAGCATCTAAAAATTTATCCTCAAGATGGTATTTTAAATATTCCTTTAATTTATTATTATCTTCATCTTCCCATTCTTGTAAAGCATGGGTCATACCAACTTTTGCATTTTGATTATATTTTTTGATTGTCTTTAATGCTTTTTTGTGAGCAGACATAATATTATCTGAAGCTTGTATAAATTTTGTCTCATTAGCTATACCTGGAGGGAATTTGTTAGTTGAAAAATATCCAAAAAATGAAAATATCCCTGGCTCATTAATTGTATTAAAAAATTCAATTTCATTTGGTAAGCTCTGCATTAATTTTTCAACATAATTATCAAAATAATTATCAGCATTTGGGTTGAGCCAAGAATCTTTCTTGTATAGCCATTCAGGGGTAGTGAAATGATGAAAAGTAATTATAGGAGTAATACCGTTAGCAATTAATTTTTTTGCTTTTTTTACGTAATGTTTAATTGCGTCAGTATCGTAATTTCCTTCTGAAGGCTCGACCCTGCTCCATTCTATTGAGTATCTAAAAGCTTTTATACCAAGTTCTTTAAGAAGCTCAATGTCTTGATCAAGCATTTCATAATGCTTACATGCTTCATTACATGGTTCTATACAAACAGAATTTGGCTTATTTTCCCATATAGTCCAATCATTGTTGTAGATACCACCTTCAACTTGATATGATGCAACAGCAGTTCCAAACAAAAAATTTTTAGGAAAATTAAGTATAGCCATCTAGTTTTATGGTAACTCTATAAACATAAGATCACCTGATAGCGTACTAATAATAATTTCGTCATTAAATAGTATTAAAGATGTTATACCCCATGTGTCACTTACTGGATATAAGCTTACCTCAGCATTTAATATGTTATAAGACATGATTTCTTCTGAAATAAAATCAGTAAAAAAAATGTTGTAATTGTATTTACTATCAAAATCATCTACAACATCTCCACCAATGATAGCGCTTCTTGGTCCCGGCATATGTGTATATGTAAATTTAGGAAAATTAGATTCAATTTCAATGAAGTCTTTTAGGTTGTTATATTTTGAATCAGAAACAATGTCAATAGAAAGAGAATAATTATCAACATTATAAATATCGGAAGTTTGCATTATTCCTTCGTAAAATGGCCATCCAAAATAAGCTGGAGAATTTTCATATTTTAAAATATTCAATTCTTCATAAACATTCATTCCAACGTCAAAGACAATTATTCTATTTTTATACTCAAGTATTCTCCATGGATTCCTAAATCCATAAGCAATAATATTAGACTTAGGCGGTATATCTTTATCAGCAGTATGGATTATATTTGACGAAACATTAGCATCATCATTCAACAAAATTACTTTGCCAGGAAAAATTGTTGTGTTGATAGGATTAGTATTAAAAATTGCTGATGAAGAAGCTGCTGTAAAGTCACCAATAGAAGCAATATAATCTTCATAGTACTTAGACCAAATTACACTTCCTGCATAATGAACATCAGCAAGGTTTTGTTGAGAAAATAATATTTCTGATTTTGTTACATTTGATAATTCTCCCTCGTATGTAAATTTTTCAAATATAAGATTTCTAGAGGAATCGGTGTAAGAAATTACATATGTGCTTTCAGTTGGAGAAGCGGCAAAACTTAGTAAACCACCTTCATTATTAATCGATAACATACCAAGTTTGTTAAACAATTCATTTTTCGATCCTGTAACAGGATCATATTCAATTAATAAACCCTTTTTAATGGACACATACAATTTATTATTAAATTTAGAAACAGAACTTATTGTATCTTCCCCAAAAGAAACGACTGATTTAACTCGAGCACCTGTTTTGCACGTAATTTTAACATTAGAAGCATTCATATCAGGGCAATTAGCAAAAGTATGAGTTATATTTAAAAGGTCACCAAAAGTAGTTTCAGGGACTGTAGTCGTAGTTTCAGGCGCTGTAGTCGTAGTTTCAGGGACTGTAGTCGTAGTTTCAGGCTCTGTAGTCGTAGTTTCAGGGACTGTAGTCGTAGTTTCAAGCGCTGTAGTCGTAGTTTCAAGCGCTGTAGTCGTAGTTTCAGGGACTGTAGTCGTAGTTTCAGGGACTGTAGTCGTTGAAGAACTACAAGCTACAAAGATAAAAATACTTAGATACTTTAAATTTTTCATAAGTAATTAAAGCATAGAAATAGAAAAATAATTAATCGAAAAGGTAAATAATATAAGCTATACCGATATAAAAAAGCTGCAAAAGCATTCTTAAGAAATGTTGATAATTTGAAAAATACCGATTTCCGTAAGGTAGGTCATTTATCCATACATTTAAATTCCCAATATAAATAACAACAAGGAAAATTATCATCAAAATAGCCGCTTCTTTTCTAAATCTTGTAAAAAAGAATAATGGAAGAATTATTTCGATTACACCTGTTGCCAAATGAACAAAACGAGGAAATGGAATAAAATCAGGTACAATTTTGTCGTAAAAAATTGGATTAATAAAATGGTTTATTCCAGCAACAACGAAAAAACCTACATACCCAAGTGTTATAAACTTTATAACCAATTTTTAGATTTTTCTATAGCTTTGTACCACGATTCAAGTGAATTAATTCTTGTCTCATTACTCATATTAGGATTCCAAGTAATTGAAGACGTTATATAATTACCCATTGATGAAAGTGGTAAATCCATTACATAAAGATAACTAGCTACACCAACCCCAAGAGCAGTAATCTCATTAATTTCTTGAGAATGAATAGACTTATTTAGTAAATCTGATTGAAACTGCATTAATAAATTGTTTGCAACCATTCCCCCATCAACTTTGAGGCTTTCAAATTGAGTATCAAGATCTTTCTCCATACTTTCAAGTAACTCGTATGTTTGAAATGCTACAGATTCAAGCACCGCTCTTGCCATATGTGATTTATTTGAAAATCTTGTTAACCCAAATAAAGAACCTCTTGCTGTCTCGTCCCAGTGAGGAGAAAATAATCCAGAGAAAGCAGGTACAAAATATACATCACCGTTATCTTTTTCCAGCATCGCTAATGATTCAATATCTTCACTTTTATCGATAATATTTAGATTATCTCTTAACCATTGGACTGCAGCACCAGCAATTGGAACTGACCCTTCCAATGCAAACATTGGATCTTCTCCTTCTTTTTGGTAAGCAATAGTTGTTAACAAACCATTGTTTGATTTAACAATTTCTTTTCCTGTGTTTGTGAGTGCAAAACAACCAGTTCCATATGTATTTTTAACATCACCTTTGTTAATACAGTTTTGTCCGAATAATGCAGCTTGTTGATCTCCTAAAATGGCAGTAACAGGAACACCAGGTATTATCTCTTTCATCTCTCCAAAATTTGAGAAAGATGGTTTTACCTGTGGTAAAGAGTTGATAGGTATATTTAATTTTTCTAGTAGATCATTGCACCATTCCATATCATATAAGTCATATAAAAGAGTTCTGGATGCGTTTGTTACATCTGTATAAAAATTTCCGGTTAAATTATAAATCAACCAACTATCAATCGTTCCAAAACAAACATCATCTTCTAAAGAATTTTTAATATCATGAACATTGCGTATAAGCCATAAAATCTTAGATAAAGAGAAATAAGTAGCAACAGGTAGTCCGGTTTTTTCAAAAAGACTTGAAAGACTCTTATCAGAAATTAATTCATCACATATATCCTGTGTTCGTGTATCTTGCCAAACAATAGCGTTATAAAGAGGTTTACCAGTCGATTTACTCCAAGCAACAGTAGTTTCTCGTTGATTTGTTATACCAATACTTTTAATACTCTCTATCTCTGTATCTTTTATGACATGTTGAATGCAAGTTTTTACTGTTTCTAATATTTCATTAGCATCGTGTTCAACTGATTTATTATCTGGAAAAATCTGTTTAAATTCAACTTGATGAGTTCCCATTATGTTACTATCTTGATCGAACAAGATACACCGTGTACTGGTTGTTCCTTGATCAATTGATAAAAAATAATCCATAATTAAATAATATAAAAAATGTTATGAGTACGCGTCTATATTTATCAATTTAACACTTCTGTAAGTATCGCTGTCGTCTTGAATAATTCTCAAATATTCAATGTCTATATTTTCTTCAAATTCAATATATATAGATTCATTAATACACGTAAAGGTTTTTGAAATGATAGTTATTGGATCTTGATAATCAACTCGAGAGTAATTTTCACTTTCTATTTCGTTTGTGACCTTTAAACCACTACTCACATCAACATCTTGAATTCTTAAACGAACAAACCTGTTAAATGAAGGAAGTGAGCCAAATATATATATTTCTTCAAATTTACATAACTTGTCATCTGGAGTTGTATAGGTATCAATAATTTCTATTTCTAATTCACGAATATTAAAAATATTTAAATTGACTTTCGTCTCATTGTATTTTTCCAACTCATAAACTCCAAGTTGAACACGTTCAGACTGTTGTGGTCTAATAAATAAAAATGTATACAAAAGAAAAAAAATATAAACACAAAAAAGAATATATTTAGGGGGTTTGTATTTCACTAAATACCTAAGACAGCACCAAATGGACCAATTACGGTACCTACAATTGCACCGTAAAGAAACCCATATATAAGTCCTTTTCTTAGATATTTAATAGTTTCAATTTTGAATAGTTCTTCACCAAACTCAGATATTTTAAATGTTTTTCGATATTTATCATTAAAAATATGTTTCATAACTGGATATAAATAGAAAAGTGCACCAACACCTATGCCTGATAGGAATCCTTGTGCTATTCTTTCTGAAACTATTGTCAACATTATTAAAAATCTAGTTGTATTATCAAATAAACAAGAACGATTTCAAAAATTTTTTTTTATGGACATTACACAAGACACTAACACGGTATATTTATTTCTTTTTGGGGTTTCAATTCTTGCCTCGTTTATAGACTCAATTGCAGGGGGGGGGGGGTTATTAACTACACCATCAATGTTGTTGGTAGGAATAAATCCATTGACTGTGTTGGGTACAAATAAATTTCAATCCTCATTTAGTACTTTTACATCATCAAGTAATTACTACGTTAATGGATATCTAACAGATATAAATAAAAATAAATATTTTATCTTGTCTTTTATTGGATCATCAGCTGGAACGCTAATGGTTAGTAGGCTTTCAGATGACATATTAAGAACATTGATTCCAATCCTATTAATATTAGTTTCTATATTTTTTGTCCTTAATAGACAGGTCAAAACAGACTTAAGTAATTATATAGTTTTATTAACACCATTAATTTTTCTTATTGGTTTTTATGATGGTTTTTTTGGTCCGGGAACAGGCTCATTTTTTGTAATGTTATTTCTTTTTTTTAAAAATCAAACTTTACTTGAATCAACAGCGACCTCAAAATTATTGAACTTTGCTTCTAACTTTGCTGCATTTGTCATCTTTGCGGTGCAAGGTTACGTGATCTGGGAACTTGGATTAATTATGGCCGTAGGTGGAATTAGTGGTGCTTATTTAGGTTCAAAATCTGCAATAAAGATTGGTGATAAATTAATTAGACCGATACTTGTTATTGTGTCAATTTTGTTATCTCTTAGAATCTTAACTAGCTAGTTCTACAGCTTTCCTAATGACTTCAATATCGTTTTCTCTTTTATTTTTATCTAAATCAAGCAGCTGTAAATATACAGATTGAATACCAGCATCCCTCCACATCCCAATTGTTTCAGCGATTTCTTCAGGAGTACCGTATAAATAACTTCTATCTTTCCAATTCTTAGCAATTTCATCTTTAGGTTGGATGAGAGATTTAGCAGCATCAACTAAAGATTGATCAACTTCATCTTTAGTAAATCCAACAACAGGTGGACAGGCAGTCGAGACTTCAAGTTTTTCTACATCTCTATTATTTTGACTAGCCACATCATAGAAAAGGGCAATATTGTTTTTTAATACATCTTCAGGTCCTGCATAGATATTAAATTCATCAGCATATTTACCAGCAAGTGTAGGAGTTTTCTTTTTTCCACCACCACCAATAATTATTGGGACTTCATCTTTAGCGCTTGGAAGTATTGGAACATTATCAAGTTGATAATATTTACCATCCATCCCGTAATTTTCTCCATACATTCCTTGCGTAATATACTCAAGTGCTTCTTCTAACATTTCAAACCTTGTTTTAAGATCGGGAAAATTGATACCGAATACTTCGTGTTCAATTTCTAACCAACCAGTGCCTACACCTAATCTGAATCTTTTTTTAGCCATTTCATTTATAGTCGTAGCCATTTTAAGAAGAACACTTGGGTGTCTAAAGGTAATTGGAGATACTAATACGGAATATATCATTGATTCTGTATCGCGTACTAAGCCAGCAATTGCGGTTAATAAATCTAATGCTGGTGCTGAGTCATCTTTATCTTTTCGTTGCTTACCCACGATGTAATGATCTGGTAATCCGATACGTTCTATGTTGTTACTTTCGCACCATGTTGATAAATCCAGTAATGTTTGATAGCTACCTCTTGCCTGTAAGTAAATCTGCATAAACATATGTTATCACTATGATTTATGTTTTAAATTTGAACCTCAAGATAGCTTGAATCTACAATGTAGCTATGAAAAGAATATACACCTATGGTCATGAACAGGTTCAAAGAAATATAACTATTGGGGACATCATAGAAAATAAAACGAATGGTTTAAAAATGACACAGGTGACTGCACAAAATAAAGAAGAAGCAGAGATCCTATCTGACCAAAATATTGACATGATTATCACTGGAAGTGATTCATATGAGGATGTAAGAAGTGGTGCTCCAAATACATTCATTACAGCAGCTTTATTTGCAGGAAGATTCATAACAAAAGAAGATATTTTAAAAGGTGCAATTGAAGTAGCAATGAAAGGTGCTGATTCAGTATTAACACCACGTAGTCTAGAAATAGTTGAGATGTTAGCAAATGAAGGTATGCATGTACAAGGTCATGTAGGTATGGTTCCATCAAACGCTACAAAATTTGGTGGAATAAGGACTGTTGGGAAAACAGTAGATGAAGCACTTAAAATACTACAAGATTTAAAAGATCTTGAGAATGCAGGAGCATTTGGAGCTGAAGTTGAATGTGTTGCAGAAAACGCTTTGATTGAAATTAGTAAACATACAGATCTTGTATTAAATTCACTTGGTTCAGGTTCTGGTGGTGATGTTATATTTTTATTCTTTGAAGACATTGTTGGTGAAACAAAAAATATAAAGATGCCTAGACATGCCAAATCATGGGGTGATGGGAATAAAATTTTAAATGAACTAAATCAAGAAAGAAATAAAGCAATCAATGCATTTAAGAAAGATGTAGAAAATAGTAAATACCCAAATTCTAAACACACTATATCTATGGATGATGGTGAATTAGATAAGTTAATTATTGAGCTAAATAAAGAATGAGCACAATCCTAAAAAAATTCTTTTTATTATTTGGATTTCACAAATCATACGGAAGACTCTGGTTTTCAAAACGATTTGAAAAAATAATTTGGGGGTCATTTATTGTTTTAGCATTTTATAGATACTTTAACTAATGTCTCGTATCGTAGTTTCTCCACATAATCTTTCAACTAAAACAGGAATAAAAATTCTTAAAAATGGTGGGAACGCTGTTGATGCTGCGATAAGTACCAATATTGTTCAAGGTGTTGTAGCTCCTGAGACTTGTGGAATAGGAGGTGATTTATTTTCATTAATCTGGATTGATGGTGAGAACACTCCTTATTGTTTAGATTCATCAGGATATGCTGGATCAAATGTAGATATCTTAAAACTATCATCTCAAGAAAGTATTCCTTTAGATCATCCTATGTCAGTAACTGTGCCAGGAGCGGTTAAAGGATGGTTTGATATGCATGAACAATTTGGGAAATTAAGTATTGATGAGATTTTTAAACATGCGATTGAGATATGTGATAAAGGTTTTGAAGTATCAACTGAATTACATCATTCTCTATCATTACATAAAGATACTTTAATTAAACAAGAGTCAGGTGCGGAATTATTTCCTGATGGTAAAACACCAGAAATAGGTGAAATTATTAAAAGAACCTTGCTTGGTAAAACTTTAAAACGTTTAAGTATTGATGGTCCTGAATATTTTTACACAGGGTTAGTTGCTAAGAAAATTTCGGAATCTCTTAATAATGTAGTTACTGAAAACGATTTAAGATCTTTTGAATCAAAGTGGATAAAACCATTATCAATTGATGTTTACGGTAAAACAGGCTGGGTTACTCCTCCTCACACACAAAGTTATCTAACACTTGGAACTTTAAAAATTTATGAACTTCTAGATGATGGATCAGATAATATTGATCTTCACACACTTATTGAGTCATATAGAGCAATTGCATCTGAAAGAGATGACATTACTTATGATTATGCAGAAAATATAGATCAATTTATTGGTCTTAATCTTGGATATCTTAAAAATCTTTCAAATCAAATACATAAAGATAAAACTTCAATATTTGCAAAACCAGAAAAACTAGGTGGTGGTACGGCATACATGTGCACTAAAGATAAAGATGGAAATGCAGTATCACTAATACAATCTAATTATTACGGAGTTGGAAGCACAATTGGTGTAGGTGATTATGGTTTTTTTCTACACAACAGAGGAGCTGGTTTTAATTTATTACAAAATCATCCAAATTCATTAAAGCCAGGAAGAAAACCACTTCATACATTATCTCCAACCATGTGGAGTGTAGATGGAAATCTAGATATGGTCATAGGTACAAGAGGTGGAAGATATCAACCACAATTATTAAGTCATTTTATTTTAAAAATTCTTAAAGATGAAAATATAGAAAATGCAATGATGTCACCAAGATGGAATATTGATGAATTTGGAAAAGAAACTGTATCTGAAATAAATATTGAACCTGGGTTAGATAAAAAAATTACTGATGAATTAGTTAATAAAGGGCATAAAGTTAATCAACTTGCAGAATTACAAAATAGCTATGGACCTATATCGGCAATAGTTAAAACTAAAGATAGTTGGAAAGCTACACATGACCCAAGAGTTGATACTGCTAGTTCTATAATTGATTAGATAACGAAGGAGAAAAATGCAATTACATAATAACAGTGGAAACATAACAGTAATTATTGATGTGTCATTCGATGACAAAGATATGTTTATGGATTTCATATTAAATGAACAATGCCAGTTTATTGATAGTGTGGATCCCGAAGGATTGATTAAGTTTGAATGGTTTCTTGATGAAGATTCCAACACAGGAACTTTGGTTGAGGTTTTTGAGAAATCAGATAATTTTCAAGGGTTAGCTGGAAAAGTAATGGGCACACCGGTTAATTTGAAATTCCGCGAAATTGCAAATATTGAAAAAATGACAGTTCTTGGTGATGTATCAAGTGAGTTGATGGAAAACCTTGCACCCATGAATCCAGTATCAAAAAGATACAAAGGTGGGCTTAGTTAGTTTTTGATTTCTCTTTAACTATTAAAAACAAAATTAAACCGGTAAAAAAAGTAGTGAGAAAATTAGTAACAATTAAAGGAACATCAGATAATACTATTCCATAACTAAACCAAGATAGCGACCCAAGAAACAAGAATAAATAAGTAAGAGCTGACAATCCGTTTACTTCACGTGTTTTTAAGGTTTTAATTGCTTGTGGCAAAAAAGATACAACAGTAAAAAAAACAGCAAAATATCCAATGAATAAAAAATTCATTTTTTAATTTTATTAACAAAAACGAATGCAAGTATGGAAAAAATTTTTTATTTATTTTTAAAATTTACTAATTTTGAAAGTGGTTCAGTTGGAAAGAATCCAGGTGGTGGTGGGTCGTCAACATTGCCTTCTCTCATAAAATTATTAAAATCAGTATAAAAATCATCTAGAGTCATTCCTACATTTTTTTCAAATGATTCAGGAAAACTAGTCTCATAAGAATCTTCTAGTATTTCAAAAAACATTGTTTCGAATGATGTTATGTAGGCGAGATACATATTTACAATAAAACCACCCGCTACACCACAAGACCACGTAGATCTACTATCTTCAAGACTACTCATTTCACGACATTTAACATCGCCTTTATCATATGTACCTTGCCCCATAATATGTCGTTTTACTTCGTAATATTCACCTTCCCAATCGCATTGAACATTGCTGCAGATTTCATCTGGAAGGCTTTGATCATGACCTCTTCTTTCAGGTTGTGGGTAATTGTTATCAATAGTTAAAGATAAATCATCATACACCTCTCTCAAGAGGAGTTTTGGAAATATATTTGCAGCACCTTCTGTATGCCATGCACCTACATTTATATGTTTGTAACCATCCCAACTATCTGTATCCATGCCCATAGTGCGATCATATGTGAATTTTCTCTGATAATGATGAAAATATTCATGTGCCCAACCAAACATTAAATCGTAATATGAAAGGGTTTTATCTTTATCATTTGCAATCCAGGGTGTATATAAAAAGGGATCAGGTTGGTTACAAAATGAATATTCATTTATTCCCGAATCTAAATTATTAAACAAGAAGAAACCACTCAAACAACTTCGATCATCGAAAAAGTCTTCGACAGTGTTTGTTGTTCTTCCATAAACACCTATTTGATTTAATATTTCGAGTGCATCTGTGTTTTCTTCATCATTTTTTGAATATACATAATGTACATAACGATCATAAGCTCCGAGATAATCAAATAAAATATTATGAAATTCACTATGTTGTTTTATAAATTCATCAGAAATACCATCTGAAAAAAGAAAACAAATTTCTGCATCTTCAAAACTTTTAGGCTTATCCCAACCAATCTCTTCGAAATGCTGTTTTACCGGTATATCTATAGATTGAATATATTCTCTAATTTTGCAATTGGCGTTTCTTTTATTTTCATTAACCTGAAATGGCAAATTAGAATATTCAATTGCATTTACTTCATTTGATTCTTGAGATTGCGTAGTGGTTGTTGAAGGTGCAACAGTAGTAGTTGTTGAAGGTGCAACAGTAGTAGTTGTTGTTGTAGTGTCTTGAGATTCCGTAATAGTTGTAGTGCTTTCATCCTCTATTGTTACTAAATTACCTCCACAGAAAGAGATTAATAAAATTAATATAATTGATTTTTTCATTAAATTTATTTTATATAAATATATTTAATTTATGTGATTCAAAATATAAAAAAGAGTCCAGTTTCCTGAACTCTTTTTTGAGGTAACAGGCTTATTACCTAATCAAATCTTACACTAAATTTTTATAAATTAGGACTAAAATATCTAAAATATCTAAAATTTAAGATTTAAAAAGATTTGTAATAACCATACTTACATATTCTGCGAAGATAGGTTTTGCGTCATTCCATGATATGTCGTAAATAATCTCGAAAGCTTCTTCAAACTCTTTACCATTTGCCATTATGGAATACATATGCATACCAGAATCAGCACCAGACATAGCATTCATAGCTTCAACAGTTAGGTAACCAATTGAATACCCAAGAACATAGTCAGGATTTTTAATACAAAGTCCAGGAATACTCTTGTTGTAATAATCTAAAACTGCAGAAGCTGAGTAGTCATTAAATGGAGCTTGAATATGCCTAACCCTTACTTGTGCTGATCTCATGTCTAAATATTCAACATAACTATCAACTCCAAGAGATATTCCAGCTGCATGAGCAATTCCTTCATTTAACCAACAAGGTGAAGCATCATTTGCACTCTGTTGTGGATTTCTAGCGTTACCAATCCATTGAGATGCAACAACTGAATGTGTTACTTCATGAATATGTAGAGGACCGTATCTATATATATCTATAGAATCTCCATCACTAATTCCAAATACACCAACTCCGAAATGAGGTGGTCTTTGATAAATACCTGAATTAGCTCCGGTACAAATATCATCACGACATGGAGCTCTAGCCATACCTCCTTCAAAACCTGAAGAATTTAATTCATTAACAGCCCAATCTAGGTCGTCATAGTTATAGAAGAATCCGTAATACTTTTCTGGCAGATTAAAGTTTTGCCAAAAACTAATACCTTTTTGAATATATTGCTCATTATCTAAAAAGTACAGAGAAGTAGAAGGACCAACATTTAATATGATTTCAAAAGAATTATTTTCAAATATATTATTTTCAGTAACTATTCTTTGGTAATCATTCCATGCAAATTTTGGGATGTTATCAAGATTTGATATCAATTCAGTAATAGTTACATACTCACAGTCATCACATTTGTTCTTTACAACATTGCTTGCTGACGAGCCTGCAATAGTTGTTGTTGTGTCTGCAATAGTGGTTGTTGTGTCTTCAATAGTTGTTGTTGTGTCCTGTTCGTTATTATTTGATGTGTCCTGAACTACAGACACTTGATCCTGAGAATTACCACAACCAAAAATAAAAAATGGAAAAATTAAATAACAAAGTTTTTTATATTGTTTTATAAACACTAGGCATCAGCATACTTAAAAAAATTAACTACTTCAGAAATTGGTTTATCAGGAAAAAAGCCATCGGGTGGTGGATCATTTGGGTCACCCTCCCTCATGAATGAATTAAATTTATCAAAAAATTCATCAGTTGTCATATTTGTATGTTTTTTAAAAGAACCTTCAAAACTAAGTTCATAAATATCTTTTGGAATATCTACCCAAACAACTTCATAAGAAGTCAGATATGCGAGATATGCATTTGCTATTCCTATAAAACAAAATCCAGAAGTATCATAGCTAATATCTAATTTAGAAAACATATAATTATTACAACGGTCATCTGGATGCGATTGACCCTGAGCAGCTTTTTTTGCATTTTTATACCACTCATCCAAATTAATTCCTTCTACGTTGACGTCATCAAATGATGATCCTTCAAAAAGAGTGATGTTTTGCCAAGATTGGTTTAACCATATATTTGGAAATACTATTGCAGCTCCTTCAATCCACCAAACTGGTGTATCGACAGAATCTAGATTTCCCATATTTAATTCATAATGAAATGCTCTCTGATATCGATGAAAATACTCATGAGCCCATCCATGATAAATTACTGCTCTTCTTTCTAGAAGTGGGCTACCCCATTCTCTTGTTTCATGTGGATACTCTATGAATTCATAATCCATTATGCAGAGTGAATATGGATCTGGAGGAAATACTTGCCACATACCTGAACCTGTAAGACATCCTGCACCGACTAAATAACCGTCTATAATGTTTAATTCCTGATCCCAATGTATCTCTTTTAATTTATCAAACACTGGCTGTGAAAATTCATTTGTAGTAGTTACAACTGTCACGTATCTATTATATGCTCCAATGATGTCATTTAGCATTGAGTGAATTTCATAATATTCATCGATAACTGTTTGTGGAACATCAGTAGCTACAACAATTTCTTGTGAGAAGTCTTTTTGAGGTTTGTCATATTCAACAGCAATGTAATGACATTTATGTACTTCTGTTTTAGCTGAACAACTATCTGAAGATTTTGTATTTTCTGATTCATTATCCTCAGTCGCATCAGTTGGAGTAACTTCAGCAACAATTGTATCTTTTACAATATTGTCAGATGAATCTTGCGAATCCACAATCTCATCTTGTGCTCCGCTACATGTAATTAACAAAAGAAATAAAAATAATGAAGTTTTTTTCATATTGAGTTAATTATACTCACCATTTTTAAATCTCTCGACAGGTGTAATATCTAGATCTCTTTGAAATTGAACATAACTTACAATCTCTGGATTTTCAAATTCATATACAGTGTTATCTTTAGTAAATAAATTTGTCATCAGTCTTAAAAATCCATTTAATTCTGATGCGGTTATATCTCCATCTGAAATTTTCTTGTAATATGCATTAATTACTTTTGCAGCCAAATTATGCATTCTTGCTATAAGTGAATTGTGATAAATATTTCTTATCTCATTGATAACGCCTTTACATTGGGGAGTTTGAAGTCTTCTATAAACAGTAGATCTATTTAGCCCTAATGCTTTGGCAATTTGTGGATTGGATAAGCCTTCTACGTGTAGTTCAGCTATTCTAAAGTCTTTATTATCTGGTTTAATCTCTTCCATATAGATAATTTTAACAGTTGAAATCGTCGTTGGTTTTAGTGGTATGTATGGGGTGAAAGATAAGAGGGTTCCCATCCTGGAGAAACCCCTTATCTAAATAGCTATTTAAATTCCTCAAAATAGATAGCCGTTTAAATCTTAATCTTGTGTGGTGTTTATGAAGAACAATAAAAAAAGAGGGATGACTTGACTATCCCTCTTTTACAAGCTTCAAAATTCTGTCCGGAATTTAAAAGCTATAGCAATATATTAGGCATTTATTCGTTGTTTATTTTAATTATTTATTAAACATTTAAAAAATGAAAAGGGAACCGGCGAGTCCCCTTTTCGTGACAAAGTACTAGTGATAGAAACTTTGTCTCTTGAAGTTTACTTATTAACCACTGTAAGATGATTAAATCTTATATTACTTTTACATCTTGTAATATTCGATTTAGGGAGAGGGAGTTCTCTGTCTGAACTCCCTTTTTCGTTTATAAAATGTATGACAATTAACAATTTTTTTAAATTAGATAATTAGATAGTATTTTTAAATAAATCGTATTTGTTTAGTTAAAATATCCCATTTATTCAATTCCCCCACCAGAAGAGTTCAGCTTTAAAACAAAGATATCAGTACCTCCAGCAGCAGTAACATCACCTCCACCAAAATCTACTGTTGCTGCAAAATATCCTGTGATATAAGAATTTCCAGAAGAATCAACAGCTATCCCGTATCCATAATCATATGAAGGACCACCATAAGTTTTTACCCATTGAAAAGTACCAGAAGAGTTCAGCTTTAAAACAAAGATATCAATACTTCCAGCAGAGGTAACGTCACCTCCACCAAAATCTACTGTTGCTTCAAAATATCCTGTGATATA
>CABZMN010000006.1 GCA_902526825.1 uncultured Candidatus Actinomarina sp.
TATTTATTTTAATAATGATATTCAATATGGATCAAAATTTATCATTAAAAGAATTTTAGATATTACATTAAGTTTAATTTTGTTGGTTCTTTTTTCACCCTTTATAATCTTTATCTCCATATTAATTTTTATTAAAGATGGGCTTCCAATAGTGATAAAACAGGATCGAGTTGGTTTGCATGGAGAACAATTTAGTATGTTTAAATTTAGGAGTATGAAAAATGATTCACATGAACTGCGAAAAGAATTGTCCAATTTGAATAAAAGAAAAGGTCCTTTATTCAAAATTCAAAATGATCCAAGAATTTTGTCCGGTCTCAGTTTTATAAGAGAAATGAGCCTAGATGAAATACCTCAATTACTTAATGTTCTTAGGGGTGAAATGTCTATAGTTGGACCAAGACCTTTGTTTGATGATGATACAAAAATGTTTGATACTAATTACATGAGACGCTTGAATGTTATGCCGGGAATAACAGGATTGCTACAAATAAATGAAAGGAATGCTGTTGATTTTAAAACTTGGTATAAATATGACATTGAATATATTGAAAATTGGAGTTTATTTTTAGATTTAGAAATAATTCTTAAAACGCCTTTTGCAATGTTTTCTAAAAAAATAAGAGGAATTTGAAGTGGGTCGGGTGGGAATCGAACCCACGACCTTGAGCTTAAAAGGCTCCTGCTCTACCAATTGAGCTACCGACCCTGACATACTATATTACATTAAATTAATAGTAAAACTTTATTATTCTTCCTCTTTAAGTGAAGTGTCTGAAAAGCTTAATTTAATTTTACTCATATAGTCTTTCAATAATTTTTCTATATCATCAATGTCAACGTTTTCTTTTTTTATAAAACTTATTTCTTTAAGTAAATTATCAAATAAAGATTCAATTTCTTCTGATTTTTTATTAATTTGTTCGTTAATTTCATTCATAGCTTTATTTTATATATTAGCTTTGTCAGAAAATTTCAACTCAGGGTTCTTTGAAAGCCTTTGTTTTGCCCATCTTGCAGGAGGTATTAATCTAAAAAAAGGTGGTAGGAAAGGTCTTGTTGTCTTTAACATTAACAAATTAAATCTTAAAATAATTTGTTTTAGCTTATTAGTTTTAATTCCATAAACATTCTTGAATTCATCAGGAAGAGTATGAAATGCAGTAAATGAAATAAATGGCCATATAGGTTTAATATGTTTTGGGACTGGACCCCCTGCAATGATATCGTATACGTCCTTAGCAACGTCTGTAAGGAGCAAATAATTTGCTTCTTTACTTTTTTTGGCTACCCAGTTTTTTAAATCTTCGTGAGTTTTAGGCATTTTATCGATATCAATCAGGACTAATTTAGCAGACAGAATATTTTCTTCGTGATATGTATCTTTCTCTTCTTTAGTCAGTTTTCTAACAGTTTTTTCATAAAAATATATAGATGAGAGTTGTAAACATGCATGAACCCAAAGAAGTTGTTCGTGATCAAGCGCATCATAATATCCTCCAGTTATTTCGTCTTCACCATTTATTACCTCATGTAATTTGTTGATTCTTGTAGCACTGTCATTTGCTTCCTCAATTGTTCCAAAGGTAACAGAATTTTGGAGAGAAAGAGTGCGTATAAGTCTCTTCCATGGGTCTCGTTGATAAAAAGATGTTTGTCTTGCACCAGCAGCGATTAATGGGTGTGCTGCATGCATAAGTAAAGCTCTAGCCCCACCAAAAAGAACTGTTATTTCCTTATTAACTTTCCACATCATTGAATTAGGACCAAAATGTCCGGGGTCGCCATTCATAAAATATATAATATTCAATCTATGCAATATCAGGAAATTATGATGGTTAAAATTACCTTATATTTAAGTTAAAAATTAAGAGATAATAATACTGTATGGATAGCGATATTTTTAATATATGTGGAGAATCTGATTTATTACCAGAGCTCGAAAAAATACAAAGCGACCCAAACTTTGTATTTGCACCAGATCCAAATTTTAATCCCATAACATTATTTAATGAGATAGGTGATACGATCATGGTTAATTCATGGATTGAATGTGCAAATTATGTAAATGGTGGATGGGTAAATAATATTGTAGAGACTGGAAACTATGAAAGAAATCTATTCTTTGGTTTGTCAATATTAACTTTTGTATTATTCATTCCTGAAATTTTAAAATATTTGAATCGATTTTTAAATAGAAAAAAGGAGAAAATATCTTAAAGAGTGAAACTACAATAAAGTTTGTTTTTCTTATCCTTCTTCTTTTTGTTCCTTGGATGATAAATTCATCTGATAATTTAGATAATGTACCTACAATAAATAATGAAAATATTGGTGAATTTGAATCAAATGTTTGTGAATTTTCATTTTTTGAATTTTTAAGTAAAAATTTAAATAGTTCTTATTTTTTACAACTTGATAACCCTTCATCAATTAATTGTTTTGCAAAAATTAATAGCGCTGACTATTTGAATGGTAAAAACATTGTTTATATTGGAACTAATTTAAACGTAGATATAATAATTCAGTCATTGTTCTGGTTACTACTTTTTTCAATTATTCCAAAAGACAAAAAGATAAGTAAATTAAACTTCAAAAATTCTTCAATCTTTGTTACCGTACTTTTGCTTCTCTTGCATTTTGTTTCTGAAGAATCTTTTTATAATATGAATTCAAAAATATACTCATCAAGTCTCAAAGATAATTATCAACTTTACTCAGTACTGCTTACATTTTTTATAGTTTTAAAACTTTTTTCAATTCTGGTGGAAACACGAATTAACAACATAATATACTATCTTCCAATACTTTTTGTTTTTCCCGGTACATACAACAGCAGTAACCTAAATGTAATTTATATATGCTTGATATTCATTGGTGTTTCAATAATGTTAAGAAAAAATGTCTACAAAATATTGGTAATTATTAACTTGATTATTACTTACCTATGGATAAGTTTCATAAATGAAGATATTTTATATTTTGATGTAGACAAATTAAAGGGTTTTAGTAGTTCTTCCTATAATCAAAATTCTATTTTCTATTGGTCCATGTCATTTTTGTTTGTTATTTTTGGATTTGTGTACATATGTAAAATATCTCTAAAAAATATTGAGCTTAATAAGTTAAAAATTAATTTTTTAGCTTCTGGAGTTTTGGTTGTCTTTTTCTCACTCATTTCAGCGGTTAGCCCTGTAATTAATTTTTTTACGTACTACTATCTCGGATTAAACAAAACTGCAAGTAAAACTTTCGATCCAGTTGCTGGAAATGCCTGGAGAGGAATAAGTTCTAGTGCGGAAGCAATTGGAGAATTTTATGCTTTTGTTATCCTATTTACAATTTTTACTTCTGTGTATAAAAAAATGAAATTAAGTCTTTTAGAGATATGTTTGCTTTTGATTAATTTATATGGACTTTATAAATCAAATAATTTTGCTGCGATGACTTCAATGTTGATTGTAATTCTGTTGTTCTTCATATTTTTAAATGTTCAAAGTAAAAATATAAAATATCCTTTATTTATTTTGACAATATTAATTTTTCCAATAATTTATTTTTCTTTTTTTAATTCTTATGATTTAGATGAATCTAGTAGAAAGATGATTAAAGAGGGATTTAATGTTTCAAATGTTGAGTATCTTGATAAAAATGAGTTTGGACGAACTCCTATCGATGACAATCGATTTTATGAAGTAATTTTAAATAGTGATAGTAAAAGTAAAATTTCTACTTCTTTAAATTATTTAGTTGAAGAATATCACTTTAGTGAAAGAAATGGTATTCCAAATATTACAACAATAATTAGTTCAATTGCTACACCAATAAATAGAAGTGAAAAATGGGGAATTTTTTTTGGTAAATATAATCCAAGCTTTAAAACTTTTCTCATTGGGACAGGGTCAATTAATTTAACAGATTACTATTTTGGTCATGCCTCAAAAGCAAATTTTGGCCTTATACTTCCACACTCATCAATATTTTCATATTTAATATTCTTTGGTATTTTAGGTTTGGTAGTTTTAATAGGTTTAATTTTTAGTAAGTTTTATTTAAATAAAAACAACACTTACTTTATTCTTCTCAATGTATATTTTTTAATTAATTTACTAAAAAGTGATTCACTTCTTTATCTAAATTCATTCCTATTATTTATAATGCTTCTTAGTTCAAATAATTTATTTAAGTATTCTAAAGTCGAATGAATAGTAAAAATAGGTTAGCATATGTAACTTATCAGAGTTTTCCAGCTGATACTGCAAATTCCTTGCAGACAATAACTAACATAATTGAGTTAACAAGGCTAGGGGTAAATGTTGAACTAGTTTTTCCAGAGAGAGATATTACTTGTTCAGATAATTTGGAAAAATTGAAAGAATTTTATAATTTCAATGATAATTTTAAAATTAGTATGCTCAAACATAACTTACCATTTAAAAAAATTGGTATCTTCGAAAAATTTATGTTTCACATAAGTCATTTTTTGTGGTCAAGACAAGCAGTGAAGTATATAAATAATAGAAAAAGTCATGATGTGTACCTTACAAGATCCGATTGGATTTTCTTCTTTTTAACAAGTAGTGGAAGGAATGTGATTTTTGAATGTCACCAACCTTCAAAAATAAGAAAATTAGTGCTAAAACGATGTTTGAAAAATGAAAATGCAAAGGTAATTTTTTTAAATAAAAAATTGTATTTAACTTATAAAAAATATATTAAATTTGATAAAAATTCAATCATATTAGAGAACGGTTATAGAGAAAGTCTATTTGATAAGAAAATTTCAAAAAAAGAAAATCAGATGATTTTTGTTGGTCAGTTATTGAGATTTGGTTCAGGGAGAAATTTAGATTTTATAATCTCTTGTTTTGAAGATAAAAGTTTAAATAATTTTAATCTGAAAATAGTTGGAGGCCCTGTAGAGTATATTGAAATAATTAAGGAGAAAAAAGGAGGTATGATTCCAGATAATATAACTTTCTTAGGAAGGTTGGATCACAATCAAACAGTTCAGGTAATGCTTGAATCAAATATCGGTATTCTCATTAACTCAAGCGAAAATATTCATTCCACAAAATTTACTTCTCCACTTAAATATTTTGAATATATGGCAGCACAACTGAAGATACTTGCAGTAGATTTTGAATCACATAGAGAGCTACCTTTTAGCGATAATATCTTATTTTTTGATGAGAATAATAAGGCTTCTTTTATTGATGCAGTTAAAAAATTAAATAAAACTAAACCAATAGAAAAAGAAAAATACAATAATTTTTCTTTATCAAAAAGATCAAAAAAAATAATTGAATTTGCACGCCTGGAGGGACTCGAACCCCCAACCCTCTGATCCGAAGTCAGATGCTCTATCCAGTTGAGCCACAGGCGCAAAATATTTAAAAGTTTTATACAATATATATATTAATGAAAAAACATTTAGTTTTAAATACCCAAATAAATGAGACGACTGTCGATAAGGTTGCAAATCTTTTGGTAAATGAATCAAAACTAACAGTTGCTGTTTGTAATGCAAACTCCCTAGTTAGAGCATCTAAAAATAATAGAATAAATAAGGTTCTTAATGCATTTGACATATGTACACCAGATGGATTTCCCGTAGCATTAGCATCACGATTGTTGTACAAAAATGGTCAAAAAAGAGTGGATGGATTTAATTTGTTCAAAAAGACACTTGAAATAAGTGAGAATAAAGAAGTTACACACTATTTTTTTGGTAATAAAGAAGAAGTTGTTATGAAAATAATAAATAAGTTTGAAAAGTCGAATCCGAATACACAGATCATAGGATATGTTTGTCCACCATACTTGGAAATTGATGAACTTTTAGATGAACAATATATTAAAGAAATCATAGAGATACAGCCAAGTATTGTCTGGGTATCTTTAGGTTTTCCTAAACAAGAACTTTTTATAAATGAATTAAAAAATAAATATAATTTTAATTCAAACCTTGTTGGAATAGGTTTTACTTTTGACTGGATTTCAGGAACAAAATTTAAAGCTCCTGAAATGCTGGCAAATATAGGAATGGAGTGGATATTTAGACTTGTTCAGGAACCAAGAAGATTACTTAAACGCTATTTGATCGATAACTATTTATTTATACTTTATTTTATAAAACAATACAAAAATAAATAAATGTATCAACTTAAAAGCATAGTAAATAAACTAGAAGAAAATTTAAAAGAATTCAACATCTTCGAAAACGTTGATATAAAAATTTGCAATGAGCAAAAATATCAGTTTCAAATTAACAATTTTGTAAAGTACCAAAAACACGAACAGATAAATGATATTATCACTTCAACAATTAAAATTATTGAAGAAACAGATATTATCAATTCATTTGAGGTATCCGATAAAAATTTCATAAATTTAGAGATAAATATAAATAAATTTCAATATACATTCAAAAATATTAGAAAAGCCATAATGGTTGAAAATCAAAAGAATATAATTCTCGATTATGGTGGACCTAATATTGGAAAACCTTTACATGTTGGTCATTTAAGATCATTAAATATAGGAAGGAGTCTATATAACATAAATAAATTGGTGGGGAATAAAGTAACCAGTGATATTCATCTGGGTGACTGGGGAATGCCAGTTGCTCAAATAATTAGTTATATGATTGTTCATAAAATAGATTTTGAAAAAATAACTATTGATGAATTAGAGAAAATTTATCCTTTGTCATCTAGTTTATATAATGATCATGATGAATTTAAAGAATCTGCTCTTAAAATAAATAAAAAATTAAATGAAAACGATAAAGAAATAATTGATCATTGGAGTAGGTTAAAGAATGTTTCGATAAAAGCAATAAATCAGACACTTGAAATACTTGGCCATAAATTTGACCTAATTCTTGGAGAAAGTGATGTAAATTATTTAATTCCAGAAATGATTGAATCTCTATTGAAAAAGAAAAAAATAACTAACGATAATGGAGCTTACGTCGCAAGTTTAAATACAGATCCAAAGATATTAATAACAAAATCAGATGGTTCATACTTATACATAACGACAGATCTTGCAACAGTAATTAATCGAAAAGATAAAAATTTCGACACGGTGTTATATGTGGTCGACAAAAGACAGTCATTACATTTTAATCAACTTTTTAAATGTATCGATTATTTTGGTTTTGACGATGCGAATTTTGAGCATATAGCATTCGGTACTATAAATGACTCAATGGGAAATCCATTCAAGACAAGAGAGGGCGGGACAAAAAAATTAATTGACTTGTTTAAAGAAACTAAATATTACGTAAAAGATATCAATAAGAATCTAGATGACCCAACAGTTAATAAATTAGCTAACACAATTCTTACTTTTAGTGATCTGATTACAAATAGAAAAACAGATTACAAATTTGATTTAGAAAAATTTTCTAATATTAGTGGAAAAACAGGAATCTACGTTCAATATGCACTTGTAAGAGCTAAAAAATTATTGAATAAATCAAACTTAAAATTAGAAAAAGATTTTTATATAACAAAATTAGATGAAAAAGATTTAAACCTAATTTATAGTTTTATGAAATTTGAAATTTATTTTGAGCAAGCTTTAAATAATAGTGAACCACATCACCTTGCAGATTATCTATATGAATTATCAAATTTATATAATTCAATGTATCAAAGTGATAATATTTTAGAGAATAACGATCAGGAAATTATGACTAATAAGTTGTTGGTTACCAGCTACTTTGTAGATTATTCGACATTGTTAATGGAGTCTTTAGGTATATTTCCAGTAGATGAAATGTAAATTTTCTTATAAAAATATTTGAGAGGACATTACCCAAAGGAATAAAACAACACTGTATGATACTGAATCCTTTAGGTCAATAGTTCTTAACAAATTATGCTGTAAAAACAAAACTAGAGGTACTGCTATAAAGCCAGAAAATGAAACAGCTTTACCAATATCAATTACATCGCTTACTATTTTTGATTGTGGGTCAATAAAGAATTGAAAAAAAATAAGAAAAAAGAGAGAGGTAAATATAGCAATAATAATATTTGTAATGAGGTCTCGAAATGAAGAATTATATATTTTGAAAATATTCAAAAACTCAACAGGAATAAATAAAACAAAGAGCGATACACAGAAAAGAATTAAAAACCAAAATAATCCTTGTGCGTTCCATGTAATTACTTGTTGTTCGATAATACCTATAGATTCCATAAGAAGATATACAGAGTAACCAAGGTAAATTGAACCTAATGAAAATAGATACAATCCAAACATACTAAACATGTGCTTTTTCTGAAAATTTATATTTGTTATTTGATTATTCATATTTTCATAATTCATACTGTCATATAATAATGTTTTTTATATTAAAGTTAATTATAAATATGGAATTAATAGACACACCCAACCCTAATGCTAAAAAAGTGCTAGCTAAGAATATATCACCTTCTAATTTCCATAATGAAAATACCCAATCTTCCATTTCTAAACAATTAAAAAACATTGAAGGTGTTACATCAACTTTTTTTGGTCCTGATTTTATAACAATTACAAAAGGTGAGAATGTGAGCTGGGAGACCATAAATCAAGATATTATCAACATATTTGATAAACTGTAAACATGGAAACATTTAATGAGGATCCTAAACCTGGAAGATTGGTCTTACCATTAGTTCTTATAGGAATGATTGCTACAACTTATACATTTATAAATAGAGTAGCCGCTAATAACAACCTTGAGATTGAACCAGAGGAATCACAAGTAGAAGAGGTAGTTGAGATTGAGACAACAACAGAAGAATCAACAACTACAACTACTACAACATTGCCTGATGAAGTAATAACCTATTTAGAAGAAATTTCTTCCGAAAAAATTCAGTCCATTGACTTGGCATCAAAAGTTCTTGAAGCCAATGACAATTGGGACAATGAAAGTGTAACTTACCAAGAAGCAAAAGATGAATTTGCAAACTTTATTGAAGATGCAGAACAATTTGTATTAACAGTGAACGAGCCTGGGCCTCCAAATACCTTTGCAGGATTGATAAAAAGCCATGAAGAGTTGAAATCTCTTGCTCAATTAATATATGAGGATACTGTAGAGCTTTTAGAAGGCCTTACTTCATCAGATACTGGTGAAAGAAGAGCCGCAGCTTTAGATTCCTTCAACAATAATATAAATCTCTTTCAACAAAAAATTGAAGAAATAGTTGCTATTAATACCTCAAGCTAACCAGTAGTTGCAGAACAAATAGTGTCAATCATTACTGTAGCAATTACGTAGGGGTCTGCGTTTGCATTAGGTCTTCTATCTTCTAAATAACCTTTTTTATCAACCTCTACTTGCCAAGGTATTCTTATTGATGCACCTCTATCACTAACACCATAAGAGAATGTATCAAATCTTTGTGTTTCGTGATCCCCTGTAAGACGATCTTCTATACCTGCACCATAGTTTTGAACGTGAAATTCAGCATTTTTTCCGAGCGCTTCACATCCAGCAACTATTGCATCGTATCCACCATCTTCACGCATTTGTTTTGTAGAAAAGTTTGTATGCATACCTGCTCCGTTCCAGTCACCTTTTACTGGTTTTGGTGTAAGAGTTGCAGAAATATTATAATCTTCAGCAATTCTATACAGAAGCCATCTCGCTATCCATATTTGGTCACCAATATCCGGTGCACCTACAGGTCCAATTTGAAACTCCCATTGACCTGGCATAACTTCAGCGTTTGTACCAGAAATGTTTAGTCCTGCCTCCATACAAGCTGTAGCATGGTCTTCTGAAATTGAACGGCCATATACCTCATCTGCACCAACTCCGCAATAATATCCTCCCTGTGGCGCAGGGTATCCCGATGGTGGAAAACCAAGTGGCTGACCATACTTTAATGAATCATAAGATTGTTCATAAAATGTATATTCCTGTTCCAAACCAAACATTGGTTCAAACTCAGAAAAGTTCTCGGCAGAGGCGACACATGCTGCTCTGGTATTTGAAGCATGAGGTGTCATGTCTACATTCAATACTTCGCACATTACAAGTATGTTATCTCCACCTCTTATAGGATCTGGAAATTGTGATACAGGTTTTAAAACACAATCAGATTGGTCTCCTGTTGCTTGTTCGGTACTTGAACCATCGAATCCCCAAATTGGAGGTTCAGTTCCTTGATCCATAATTTTGGTTTTACTTCTTAACTTAGCAGTTGGTGTTTTACCATCTATCCATATGTATTCAGCTTTAATTTTCATTGTTTTTAATACCTCTTTTAATATTCTCGTTAATAATGTAGTATTTATTTAAAATATTGGTTACTCGGAAATATTAAATATTTGTTTCAAGATTATGGTAAAAGCGTATATAAATATTGAGAAAGAGCATGAAAAGGTAATTTCGTGCTTAAATTCTTATGATTTAAATTCAGTTGATCTAGGTAAAATAGCCACTCAAAATGAAGTTCACTTAGTATGTACATCTTTTTCAATGTATGGAGAAACAAAAAAGAACCTCTCTGACATTGAAACAGCTTCAAAACCTATCCCTGAACTAATAATTGCTAATGAGGAAGAATTTAAACAAAGTATCGATTTAATTAAAAATCCAAAAATTGAAGTAATATCAAATGATTGTAAGGAAGAGGAAGTAATTGCAAGATTTCAATCTTTAATTGGAGATAGTTCATCAGAAAAAATTGAGTTTGATGATCTAGTAATTAATTTGAAAACTTATGAGGCTAAAGTCGATGATCAATTATTGGATCTTACCTTTATGGAATATGAATTATTAAAATTTTTTGTTGAGAATCAAGAAAATGTGTGGTCAAGAGAAGAGTTGTTAGAAAAAGTATGGGGATATGATTATTTTGGAGGGGCTAGAACAGTGGATGTTCATGTTAGAAGACTTAGATCGAAGTTGGGTGAAAAAAGATCTGACTGGATAAAAACAGTGCATTCAGTTGGATATAAATTTAACTAAAACTGTCTCCACATCCACAAGTTCTTGTTGCATTTGGGTTATCGATTGAAAATCCGGTCTCCATTAAACCTTCTTTATAATCTAAAGTTGATCCCTTAATATGTTCAAGGCTTTGTGAGTCAATACCAATATCTACACCTTCATATGACTCGAAAATATCATTTTGTTGTCTTTCTGTGTCGAAGAACATCTCATATGATAGTCCGGAGCAACCACCTGGCTTAACTCCCATTCTTAGAAAGCTATCTTCGTTAGATTCTTCAGCTTTAAGTTCAACTAGTTTTTTTACAGCATTATCAGTTGCTAAAACTGATCGAGATGATTTTATTTGTATATCCATGATTTAATTATATCGTATATTAAATTATTCAAAAAATTAATTGTTACATGAAATTTTTTCACTTTAAGATATAAACATGAGTTTTAAACCAATAAAAGTAGCAATATATGGATAAAATATCTGTAAATAAACTGGTCGAGGAAGTGAAATCCAATCTTCCAAGAGAAATATTAGTTTTAATAGCTCAAAATTGTCTTAACAAAAACACGGATATTCAAACAACTATTAAAAATTTTGAAAACGAAGTTTATAAATATACATTAAAAGTTCAAAAAAAAGTTATCAACTGTACTGGGACGTTGTTACATACAAACCTTGGAAGAGCACAAACTGATATTGACTTTAATGGAGAAAGTACAAATGTTGAATACGATATTTTTAATAACAGAAGAGGTAAAAGAAATGAATTCTTAAGTGAGTCAATGAACTTACTTCTAGGGTCTGATGATGTTTGCTTTGTCAACAACAATGCTTCATCGCTCTTTATAACACTAAAGACACTTAAAAATATTTATGGGAAAAAAACAGTAATTATTTCTAGAGGAGAAATAATTGAAATCGGTGGATCTTATAGGCTTCCAGAGATAATTCAAGAAACAGACTTGAAGATGGTCGAAATTGGAACAACAAATAAAACTAAAATAACTGACTATGAAAAAGCCCTAAAAGAAAATAAAGATTCTTTAATTTTAAAAGTCCATAGATCAAATTTTTCAATTGATGGTTTTGTAGAAGAAGTAAATTTAAAAGATTTAAAGTCTTTAACTGAAAGTCAAAATAGTATTTTGATTCATGATCTCGGAAGTGGTCTAGTTGCAAGTAAAAAATTTCTAGAAAAAGAAAATATTAATATCTTTGATGATGAGCCAACAGTGCAGGAATCATTGAGACAGGGTTCAGATTTAGTTATGTTTTCAGGTGACAAACTATTTGGATCTTTACAGTCGGGAATAATAGCTGGAGATAAAAAAATGATTCAATCAATAAAGGAATCTCCATTATTTAGGACATACCGCTGTTCACCTTTAACTCTTTTTGAACTTCAAGAAACTACAAGTAAATATGTATCCAAAAAAGAAAAAGAAATACCCTTATGGAAAATGATTTCAATGAAATATGAGAATCTAGAAAATAGAATCAAAAGTGTATGTGAAAATCTTAAAATAAAACATGAATTTGTCCATGATTATTCTGTAATGGGTGGAGGTACTTTACCAAATAAGACTATTCCTTCGCCAGTAGTACAAATAAGTGAACTTGAAAATAAAGATCTGATGAGCAAATTAATGCTTAATGAGATACCAATAATTCCTAGAATAAATAAAAACAATATAATTATTGATTTAAGAAGCACATCAGAAAAAAACGATATAAACATTAAAGATTTTTTTACTAAGTTATGACAGTTATTGCTACCGCTGGACATGTAGATCATGGCAAATCTACGTTTGTAAATTTTTTAACTAAACAAGAAACTGATAGATTACCCGAAGAAAAAAAAAGGGGCCTTACGATAAATTTGGGTTATACCTATTTTACAATTGAAGACAAAACTTATTCAATAGTTGATGTGCCTGGTCACAAAGATTTTTATAAAAACACAATATCTGGATTTGCTAATGTAGATGTAATTCTGTTTGTAATAGATTCAATTCAAAACTGGTCTGAGCAGTCCGAACAGCATTTTCAATCGTTAATTTCACTTAACAAAAAGAATTTTATATTTGTATTTACAAAAATTGATCTACTTGAAGGTGAGATAAAAAAAGAATTCTTAAGTGAAAAACTAGATAATAATCAAGATATTAATTATCTTGTTTTGGAGTTCAACAAAGAAACCTCTAGCAGAAGGGCATTTTGTGAATCTATTCATAATTTTATTAAAACCTGTAAATTTGAGGAAAAAACACCACGACTATGGGTCGATAGAAGTTTCACAGTTGATGGAACTGGAAAAGTTGTTACCGGTACAGCAAGTAAAGATCTGGATTATAAAAATATTTTATACAATCTACATAATGAAAAACTTCAAATAAAAGAAGTTCAGAGCAGAAATCAGAAGAATGATAAAAATAATGTAACAAAAAGAGTGGCATTGTCTTTAAAAAAAACAAACAAAAATTTTCCCAGAAGAGGCGACCTACTTACAAATGAACAAATTAATTTTTCAAACAATTTATTTATCGAATTAAATAATCGAGATGTGGATAGATCAACTTTTAAAGGAACGTTAAGAATTTTTTTTGGAACAAATAATGCACATATATCAAAAATAAAATTGATAAATTCTGAAAAAGAGATTTTTGCTATTTTAAGTCTATCCAAAGCAGTACCAATTCCAATTTTTGAAAATCTACTAATTCAAAATATAGACAGAGATAAATATATCGGTGGAAAGTTCTTACTATTTCCGGATAAAAACCAAATTTTAAAGTTGAACAAAAAGATTAAAGACAAAATCAAAATAAATAATTTATTAGATATTTTTGACTTTTTAGATATAAAATTCTTCAAGAATAATAAAGAATTCAAACAAATAGAAAATCTATATGTCAATGAATCAGTTCTTGAGAAGATTTTTGTAGATTTAGTAAATAATACATATTCAATAAATAAGACTGGTGTAAAAAATTACTTTCAAGATAACTATCAAATATCAACAGAAATATTAGAACAATTGATAAAAGATAAAGAAAATATAACTATTTCAAATAATCAAGTAATTAAAAAAATAGATAACTTTGAAGCACTAGAAAATCAATACATAAAAATTAAAAAACTACTTGGTAAAACATTGGAAGTAAACATTATTAATACAAAAGAATTTGATAGGGATGAATTAAAAGATCTTTTTTTATCTAAAAAAATTTACAGAGTTGATTCTAAAATCATTATCTCCGATACACATTTGAAACAATTAGTTGAGATTGTCGGATTTATGCCTGATGAATTTTCTGTAAAAGATTTTAAAGATAAATCTAATCTTTCAAGAAAGTATGCAATTCCTTATCTGGAATTGCTTGACAAGATTGGAGTGACTCAAAAAATTGATAAGTCTGGATCAAGAAAAAAACTTTAAGAAAATATTAAGTTACGTTTTCTTTCGACTTCGTTTAGTCCTCCCCAAATTCCAAAAGGTTCTTCAATCTCTTTAGCTTCTTCTAAGCAATTGACTTTCACAGGGCAGCCATTACAAACAGCTTTTGCTTTTGCCTCTCTTTTTTCTCTATCTTCTTTCTTTTCAAAAGTGGCGGGAGGAAAGAATAAATTTGAACTATGCTGCCTACAAAGAGCATTGTATTGCCAAGTTGAAATTTTTATTTCTAACATATAGGAACGTTATTTCAAAAAAAACAAATGGCAAAAGGTTTTTTTCGCGAAGTTTTGTGGATATTTAGATGTAAAGATTTCCATCTTTTTCTAAAAAGATATAATTTTGTTTTTCCTTATACGATTTATCTAATTCTAAATTAACCCTAAGTTTTGTATCTTTATACAAAACAAGGCCTGTGTCAGATTCTAGAATTTCTATTAATTCACATTCTTTCTCAACCAAAGAAGTTCCACCACTGGTATCAGTTGTAAGCCTTGATCTTATAACCGTAGGTATTGCTACAAAATAAAATAATGCCAGGGCAACTGAGACTAAAAATAAAAGGAGAAAATTTACGCTAATTTGGTAGTTACTAAACATCACAAATGAAGAACTAAAAAGAACTAAGAATGCAACAACTCCAAGAATTGAAAAGTATCCTCTTGATAAAATTTTTATATACATTAAAAATGAAATACCGAATATAAGAATTCCATAATAATTTATTCCAAACTCTTGAAATGGCAAAGTAGAAGATATTACAAGTAGTGACCCTACAACTGCCATCAAACCTGGACCTATAGCAAATAGTTCAAGACCAATTAATGCAAAACCTAGAACAAAAAACATATATGTGAATATTGGGTTAGAAATTGCAATATAGAAGCGCTCAAACAATGAGGGTTTAAAAAATTCAATTGACTGATCGGATATTGCAAAATCTATATTCTCGATAAATGACCCAAGTGTTCCAACAATTAAATAGTTATCATAGATACCCTCGTTTGTAGAAACGATAATTTTTCTTTCTTCAAAATTGCAAATATTAACCATACAATATTTTTTTTCTACTGATTCATCAAAACTTACATTGTTAATTTCCAGTCCTGGAGAAAAGCCTATGTAATCAAAATAGTTAAGTTGTTTAAAATCTATGGATATTTTATATGGACCAAACCAAACTCCTATTGGAAAATCATATCCCGATAACAAGCTATTTAACTTTGCAATACTCTCTTCACTTCCTTCTTTAGAGCTATATTGAAGAATCAATAAATCATTATCTGTATATTCATATTCTTCAATGTGGCCTTCAAGAGCGTTTATATGAGCATTAGAAAAAATACCTTCGATTTCAAATATGTTTAGTTGCGCAGTTCCGACCACTGCAAAAATTAAGGTAGAAATTAAATATGTCATTGTTATTTAAAATTACAGAATAGTATCCTTTTAAAACTGTGAAAATTTTAATTTATAGCGATAACAAATGGGTTATAGAATCTATTGAAAAATACATTGATTTTGATTATGAACTGCTTGAAAATGTTGATTTAGAAAGTTTGAATCAACGTATTGATTATATATTTGTTGATATGCAAGTTAAAAATAATGGTGGACCGTCAATAATAAGAGAGTTGAAAAGAGACAAAATTACCAAAAATACTCCAATAGCTTTAATTGCAGACCGGGAAGCGGATGAGTTCCAAGCCAAAAGGGTAGGTGCTGATTTTTTTACAGTAAAACCGGTATCAAAAACTAAAATAAATAAATTCTTTAATTTAAAATAAAATCCTCTAGAATCATATATACAAATTGAGTACTAACTTAGATATCATCCTTTACCTTCTTATATTTATATGTTTAATATTCTCTGCTATGTTATCTGGTTCAGAAACTGCAATCACAACACTCCCCAGAGAAAAAATTCACCAACTAGATGATTCAAAGAAAAATAAGAGAATAAAAAATGCAAAAGATGATATTGAGAAAACAATTGGAGGTATTCTTGTCGCAAATAACTTTGTAAACATACTTATGGCCTCCCTAGCAACAATAATATTTGTAAGACAATTTGGGGAGAGAACTGGTGGAGTAATTGCTACATTATTTATTACATTTCTCGTTTTAATTTTTGGTGAAGTAACTCCAAAGACAATTGCAACAAGAAAACCTGTTGAGTTTATGTCTAGAACATCTTTATTAATTAGTTATCTATCAAGAATTTTTGCGCCTTTTACAAATCTTATAACTAGTTCAATAAACAAATATGGAACTGGTAGAACAGGTGACATGGATGGTGATAATGAAATTACAGAAGCAGACATCCAAGCATTAACAGCTTTGGGTGAACAGGAGGGTCAGATTCTTCCAGCAGAAAGAGAAATTATTGACTCTTTATTAGAGTTTTCTGATAGACCTATTAAGGAGATAATGACTCCTAGGGTTGATGTCTTATTTTTGTCTGTTCCATTGTCAATTAGCGATGTAACAAAAATAGTAGATGAGAAAAGAATTTCAAGATTGCCTGTATCAAAATCAGAATCACTTGATGATACTTATGGTGTCGTTTACGTTAAAGATTTATTAAATTTAAAACAAGATTCGGAAAGTATTGAAATAGAAAACCTTATAAAAGATGTGATCTATTTGCCGGAATATACCACTTCTCTTTCCGCATTAAATATTCTTAGAGAGAATAAAGCAAGCTTTGCCTGTGTAATTGATGAAAATGGTGGTATCGAAGGTGTCATTACAATTAAAGATGTCTTGTCAGAGTTTGTTGGAGACTTGCCTGACGAACATGATCAAAGGTTTACTGGAATAAAAAGACTGGGACCAGGACAGTGGACTATAGAAGGTAAAACAGACATTGATGATTTCGAAGAATTTTTTGGTTTAGATCCAAACGATAAGGATGTGGCAACTGTTGGAGGTCTCTTTCTGAGCCACTCAGAGCAACTTCCATCACAAGGTGAAAAAATAACATTAGATGGTTTAGAAATTACAGTAATGGAAGTCGACAACAGAAGAATTGAATCTGTAGTTGTTAAAAAAATTGCAAAGAAATAATTTAATTCTTTTTATTAAGGTATAAGTATGGGTGCAATTTGGGCAGTTATTTCTTTGTTAGCAGTCTGGCTTATATACGGATTGATTGCTTCAATATTTGTTAAAGGTGTTACTAGTAGAGATGGTTTGAAGTTAATTTTTGCTGGTATGTTGGGTGGATACTTGGGTGGTCAAATTGGAATATTTATGGATGTTCCTGAAAATTTATGGTGGATGAGAGAAGTAACAAAATTATTACTTACAATAGGAAGCTTGAATGTTATTCATCGACTTGGATTTATTAAAAAAAGAGGAGAGCAAGCTTAATTTTTTGGAATCCTTGCTGCTTTTAGCAAGTTTCCATTTTCATCAATAACACCGCATCGTTTTGATAAAAGTTTTGTATTAAACAAGAAAAGATTTTTTTTCCAGATAGCTAAGTATCCGAATCCCCCAACAATGTCTAATTTTTCAAGGGCTTGGCCTAATGAAGCAGCATCTTCTACAATAACAACAGGTAACTCGTCATATGTTGCATCCCATTCTTCTGAAGTTTTGACTTTTCCAGAATTGAGTAATTGATCTTTTAAACTATTCATCGTCAACTGTTTCAAATACTTGTAATTCTTCTTCTTCAATATTTTCGTTATCAAAATCATCTTTACTACTGTAGGCTTCTGTTTTCCAATTTATTAAATTTTCCATAAGTTCTTCCTCATCACTACCGGTTATATGTAGATCAATGATTGAAAATTGCTTAGGTTCTATCTTGAATAAACTTAGTAAACTTTTACCATTTGCTGTTTTATCGCCAACTTTTATTTCAACATCACTATCGAATTGTTGGCAATATTTAACAAATTCACTCCCAGGTCTTGCGTGAAGACCAGGATAAATTAATATTTTTAGTTTTTGTGAAACAGAAATTTTAATCTCCAAGCATATTCAAATATTTTTCATAATTTTTATCTTGATTCCAAAAATTTTTGTAAAAATTTGATCTTCCTAAGTCTAATACTTCTTTTTTAAAGTCGTTGAAACCTTCAATATCCCCAAATGAAAGATTAAAAATAATATTTAGAACTTTCTTGAATCCAGCAACACTTTTATCATTATTTATCAAAATATCTAATGGTTCTTGGAATCTCTCATTGTAAGAGAATTTAATTGCCGGATTTCTTGCAACTCTAAATAGTTGATCTTTAATTTCTGGATTAGAGAATCGGTCATTGATTGTATTTTTAAATTTAGTTAATTCTTCTATTTCTTCTTTATCAAGCAAAAATAGGCTTTCTAAAATTTCCAAAGATATTTGATCTATAAATGCTTTTGAAGCATCGTTTTGATACAACTCGTGCATATATTCATATTTTTCTGATAGTCCATAATAAGCAAGACACAAATGAAGGCCATTTAACATCCATAGCTTTTTTTTAAATTCATAATCATATTCACCTTGCTTTATAACATCTGATGGTTTCAAAGGTAGTGGACCCTCTTTATCAAATACAATTGAACCGTATTCTTCAACGTAAACATCCAAACTATCTTTTGATTGTAAAGGAACAATTTTATCGATGACCACATCAATGAAAGTAATATTTTTGTTATTAATATCTAACTCATTTTTCGCAGTGGTAGAAGCTCTATATTTATTTTCAAATGCAACAAAATTTATACTTTTAAGGAGATCTAAATTAGATATCAAGTCTAAAACACTATTTACATACTGTGGTCCAACCGATGTAGATACAAAATCACAGTTGCTAATTAATGATTGAATTTTGCTGGAGTCTGATAGATTCAGTGCTTTTATATTTGAGACCCTGGTGCTTTCTTTACTAGATCCAATGAAATTTACACTATATTTTTTCTCTGTGTTTAATTTATTTACTAGATCAGAATCTACATCAACTAGAGCTACTTCGTATCCATTTTCCTGAAGTATGGGTGTTATAAAGCCTCTTCCTATGTTGCCAGCACCGAAATGTAATGCAGTTTTAGGCATTATTCACTGCTAAGTATCGAAAATAGCTCATCTACTGAATTTGTTCTCCAAAGTTTTTGTGCATCTTCTTCTGATTCAAGAGCATCACTTAGTGATGCTAGTACATTCATATGTTCATCACTATTTGCTGCAATTGCAACGACTATGTAAACTTTTTCATCAAGCCAATCTACTCCGTTAGGTACTTGTAATACACTAATACCGGTGTTTTTGATATATTTAAACCCATCTGACATTCCATGAGGTATTGCAACACCTGCTCCTGGAAGATAAGTTGTATATGGATGTTCTAAGACTTTTTCTTTCATTGATTCGATATATTCTTGTTCAATATACCCATTATCTAACAACAATTTTCCAGCTACATCAATACTTTCATTTAGATCATTAAAATTTTGATCTACCAATATGGATTCTTTAATTAATACTGGTTTAGATGTCATGTAGAAGTTATAGTATTTCCTTCTGCCAAATCTTTAATTAATTTATTCAAAGATGGATCATTCATAAACATTATGTATTGAATTAATACTGCATTATCAGGTGCAGACTGTTTAGCAACTCCGGCCAATCCTTGATGTGTCACAACAATATCTGCATCGCTTGGTATTTGTGTGGCTGGAGAGTGAACGATTTCAACTACCAAACCAGCTTTCTTTGCTTTCTTAATAAGACTGTTCTTTACCATTAAACTTGATCCAGCTCCTGCTTCACAGGCTAAACATATTTTCTTTACATCCGCGGCTTCGATTGAACTCATAGTATTCCTTTCAAAAAAAATTGGCTTGGGAGTTTCCTCCCAAGCCAATTATAACTAATTTTTTTTAGTTCTTATACATCAACTCCTGGAATTGAAGTATCGATAGCATCGTCGACTCCAGCGTCTGTTTCTTGAATTGGTCGAACTCTCAATAAGATCGTTCCAACTACTGCAGCTGCAACAGCTCCAATAGCAACACCAATCAGAACATTCGCACCACCACTTCTAGGTAACATTGCTAAGTATGCAAAAATACTACCTGGTGATGGAGGTCCAACAAGACCAGCGTCTGTGGCTACCCACCATAGATCGGCAGAAATTCCACCAGCCCACATTGCAACGATCATAATTGGATGACCTAATACATATGGGAAGTAAATTTCATGAATTCCACCGAAGAAATGAATAATTATAGAACCCGGTGCTGATTGTTTCCACATTCCAGTTCCTGCAATGTAGTATGCAATAAGCAATCCTAGACCTGGTCCAGGATTTGATTCAAGCATGTAATATATTGACTTTCCTTCTTCTGCAGCTTGTGCAGCTCCAAGAGGTGTCAACACACCGTGGTTCACAGCATTGTTTAAGAACAACACTTTTGCAACTTCAATAGGTATGTCAGCTAAAGGAACTAGACCAGCATCAACGATACCAGCAGCAAAGTTTCCTAAGCCGTCTGCAACTGCTTGGAGAATGTTTGCAAGAAATGAATAAACAAATACTGCAAGCCCCCAACCAAGGATACCTGATGAGAAGTTGTCATATAACATCTCAAAACCTTCCGGTACATTATCACGGAGTCTTGCATCAAGTTCTTTAAGAACTTTTGCTGCTCCAGGTCCAACTAACATAGCGCCCAAGAATTGTGGACTATCTGTTCCGACAATAGCTGCCATTGTGACAACTGCGCCGATAACTCCACCTCTGTGGCCATATATCATTTTTCCACCGGTATAACCGATTAATAATGGGAGAAGGTTTACAATCATTGGTCCGACCATTGAGCTCAAATCTTCATTTGGTGCCCAGCCAGGTCCAATGTACAGGGATGTGATTAATCCCCAAGCGATGAAGGCACCAATGTTAGGAATAACCATTCCTGACGCAGCACCACCAACGCGTTGTATGAATTCTTTCATATTTTTTCAATCCCCCTTTAGATTGATCAATCTGTCACTCTTTGTAACAAATATGTGACATTGGTAATATCACATACTCTAATTATAAAAAATAAAACTTTGCCTTTCATACATCTTCAAAAATTTTTTATTTATAAGTTGTAACTTTGGATTAAGTTGGCAGTCATTTAAACCTAATTTTCGCTTATAATTTAATAAAATAGGAGGTTTAGATGGATGTTGAATCAACAATGTTACCGTTAGGAACGAAAATGCCAAGCTTTAATTTACTAGGCATTGACGGTGAAATGTATTCAAATGAAATGTTCGATGGAAAAAAAGGTTCTCTTGTAATGTTTATATGTAATCATTGTCCTTTTGTTAAGCATGTCAATGAAGAAATAGTAAATTTAAGCAATGAAATAATGGGAAACGACATCAGTGTAATAGGAATTAATTCAAATGACAGTACTCAAGAAAAATATGCAGAAGATAGCATTGATAAAATGAGAGAGTACGCAGATAGCTTAGGATACAATTTTCCCTATGTTGTTGATGAAGACCAATCTGTTGCAAAAAATTTTACAGCGCAATGTACACCTGATTTTTTTCTTTTTGACAGGGATCAAAATCTTGTTTATCGAGGTCAACTTGATGGCTCAAGGCCTGGGAATGATGTGCCAACTAATGGAGAAAGCCTAAGAAGTGCTATTCAGGCCTTGTTAAATAATGAAGATCCAATTTCTGAGCAACTTCCAAGTATGGGATGCAACATTAAATGGCGAGTGGGAGAAGAGCCGGACTATTTTTTGAATGTAAAAGGTTAATCTAAATCTTGAATCTGAACAAAAAGTCTTCTTGGACGGGCACAATCTAACTCAATAAAAAAGAGACGTTGCCATCTTCCTAAAATAATTTCAGAATCTACAACAGGTAAAGTGACCGAGGTTGAACCAATGATAGAACTTCTTACGTGAGATCTTCCATTAATATTTTCATCTTCTTGCATATTTTCTGTTCTTAAATCCCAATCATCATGCTCGTAGTATGAATCTGAAGGTATCAGTTCTTCTAGTTTTCTTTTAAAGTCATTAATATACCCTGTTTCGGATTCGTTAATAATTATTGCTGTAGTTGTATGTGGGGTTGATATTGTTACTGAACCATGTGCAACATTTGAAGCTGAAATTAAGTTTTGAATATTTTCAGTAAAATCACAGAACTGATTTGTTTCTACTGTATCAAAATGTAAAGCGTAAGTTGCAGATTTGTTTGATGTTGATTTGTGAAGTTCTACCAAATCAGATTTAACAACATCTCCACCGATTCTTTGATTAGGTTTTTTCATAGTAAGATCAAATTTTAATAACAATTTGATAATTTATTCAATATTTATTCAACTATTTTGTGATAACCAATACTTATAAAGTTGATTGTCAGTTATATCGATATTTTCAATCTCAATTGGTTCACCTTTTTTAACTTCAGAGTTCAAGATATTATTCTCGGCTATACCTAGTGGAGCAAGATTTTTCGAATTTTCAACTCTCATGGCTTTTCCATATATATTTTCTCCGCCGATTGAACCAAGATTTGTGCCAGCTTTTAGATCTTTTTTTGAATGTGCAACTACTTCAACGTTCCATTTTTTTGCACTTAGTTGTGTTTCTTTCTCAACCATTAACTTCATGATTGTTCTTGGAATCTCTAAGCTAGTTAAATGATAGGGTCTATATAAAGTCCAGTATGGACCTTTTCCCATTTTTAAATACTCCATTTCATAATTTACATAATCATCTTCTGAATAAACTATTGCAAAAACACCTGGTGCTACCCCAAACGCAAAATCAACAACATTTGTATTTTCTAATATTCCACCAGATGTTTTAGGAATAAAAATAGAATTTAGTTCATCATAAGTAGAGTTAGGTCCGTGCATTCCATCAATATCAATATCAAAATCAAGATAATTTGCTAACGCTGCCATCTCAATCATTGTTTTACTACCATCAACAAAGCTTGTTAGCATATAGGGGTTCATTTTTTTTTGTTTAGCTTCTTTTTCAAGATCCATTGGAGTTTTAAAGACATCAAAAGAATTATTCTTACCTTTACCAATTGCAATTACATCGAGGGAAATTTCTCGTGCAAAATTAAATAACTCAACTGCTGCAACTGGTTCATCTCCATCTCCAACAGTCACAATGGTATTATTTTTCTCTGCCTCTCTATTTAAAGCTAAACCTATCGTTGCTTCTGTCTCAACATTTAATAAAATCAAATTAATTTTTCTATTTAAAACCTTAAATGCAACTTCGGCTCCTGAGGAAGGTGTTCCCGTTGCTTCTATGACTATATCTAAATCCTGATCATCGAGTGAATCAAGATTGGTTGAAATTGTAATATCATTATTCTGGTTGTATTTGCTTCGAGCCATATCTAATTTGTCTTCGTTTTTGTCAACGATTAGAAGAAGGTCTGTATCTGGCATTTTATTGATTTGAGTGACAATACCCTGACCCATTTGTCCAGCACCAACTAAAGCAACTTTTGTTTTTTTACCTCTTTCTTTAACAAAATCTGAATATCTATCTAATAAACTCATTTATTTCCATACTCTTCTAGTTTTAATTTAATAGTTTCTAAATCTTCTTTGTATGTTATTTTCAAATTGAGGTCAGAACCTAAAATAACTTTTGATTCAATATTCAAATTTTTTGAAACTTGTTGAGTTGTATCGTGTGAAATCATTTCTTCTTCAATATTGATAAGGTAGGCCTTTTCTAAAATTTCATATTCAAATATTTGGGGAGTTTGAATTTCAACAAGATTATCTTTTAAAAGCTTTTCTGATGCTTTATTGTAAAGGCTGGTCTCTATGTAAGGCGAGCAAGATCCATGTGTTTTTGCTTCTGTAATTAGTTCCTTCAATAAGTCTTCCGGTAGAAAAGATCTTGCACAATCATGAATTGCAACTAAATCATTATTATTTATGTTCATTAATTTTAAAGTATTTAGAGCAAAAATCTCACTTTCTTGTCTTGTTTTGCCTCCTAGAATTAATTCAAATTTCTTATCAATTACATATGAATTTAGAATTTCGTTTATTTTTTCTATATTGGTTTTATTACAAACAATAACTATTGAGTCAATATCGTTACAGTTTAAAAAAGTTTCGAGTGGGTATCTAATAAGCTCTTTATCTTTGTATAAAGCAAATAGTTTATCTGACTCAAATCTTTCACTTAAGCCAGCTGCAAGTAGTATTCCAAAAACTTTCAATATATTTTATGATATGAGTTTTCTTAAACTTTGAGAATCTGTTGAAGAAAGAATTTCTTCTTTCTTTATGTGGGATAAATTTTCTTTTGCATGAACAAGTGAATTGATTATATTTGGTCCTTGAGATGGAGCAATACTAAATACTCTAAGTCCTAGTAAATATAAGATAATGGATGAGTCTTTATCCGAAGCCATATCTCCACATACAGAGACTTCGATATTATTCTTAAGTCCAGTATCGATTACATTACTAATTAATCTAAGTACAGAAACATCAAGAGGATCTTGATATTTGTTTAGTGTGGAAAGACCCCGATCAGCTGCATAGGTGTATTGAATTAAGTCATTAGTTCCTATTGAAAAGAAATCAACATGTTGAATGTATTGATCAGTATTTAATGCAACAGAGGGTGTTTCAACCATTATCCCTAAAGGAGGCAGGTTTACATTTAATTTTTTAGATTCTTCTGTGACTATTTTTTTAGCATCTAAAAAATCATCAAGAATAGAAACCATTGGAAACATTATTTTTACTTTTTCTATCAGATCTGAACTAAGAATTGAGATTATTTGTTCTCTAAAAAGATCTTTTTCATCTAGAGAATATCTTATTCCTCTTACCCCAAGAAATGGGTTTTCTTCTTTAGGTAAATTTAAATATGGAACTTGTTTGTCGCCACCTATATCTAAAGTTCTAAAAACAATAGTGTTAGAAAATTTTGTATTTAATTCATTATTAATTTCTATTTGTTCTTTTAATGTAGGTTTTGAGGCTCTATCAATATAGACAAATTCAGATCTAAATAGGCCAACTGATTTTATATGGTCATCATTAAAAGCATTTACCTCTTCACTGCTACCTATATTTGCTCTAAGTTCAATACCTAAGTCTTTGATTGAATCATGATTATAAGACTCTCTTAATTTGTTTATTTTATTCAAACCTTCTTCAACTTTTTTTAGAACGTCCGATGTTGGATCTAAGAAAATTTCTCCTGTATCTCCATCTAATACAACACTTTTATTAAAATCCGTATCAATTTTTGTAATATCAAAATTTATCACACAGGGTATTCCTAAATTTTTAGCAACAATTACAGCATGAGATGTAGGTCCTGCATTAGATACAACGAAACCTTTTACTTTTGTAAGGTCAATTGATGAAGTATCATTTGGTGTTAAATCGTCAGCAAAAATAATTACATCCTCAGTTAAATTTTTATCTATAACAATATCCTGCATTGTAAAAATGATTTCTTTACCTATAGAAATTATGTCTTCGGCTCTTTGTTTAAAATACTCATCTTCAAAACTAAGCATTTGATCTGATGTGTCTTTAAAAACTTGAAAAACCTCTATGAGATTTTGGTCTTCATCGACCATCTCAACTATCTCAGGGTCATTTATAAGAAGACGATATGCATCTAAAACTTTTGATTCATCTTCTCTGTTTTCTTTTTCTAATTCACTAATTAGCTGTTCATATCGCATATCTAATTTGCTTTGACCTTCTTTAAAACTCAGCTTTTTAGGAATTGAAAAATCTATTTCATTATTTATAACGTAAAATTTACCAAGACCAATACCGGGAGAAACTCCTGATCCTTTGTAAGTGTCCATAGAGTAAAGTTAGTGAAATATTTTTATATTGCAATACTTCTTAGTTGTTAAAGATTGTATCTTTGTATTAGTGGAAATATTAGAAATTATTATTGATAGAGAATTGTTTTCTTCTAAAGATATTGAAGAGCTTGGAATAGTTGAAAATCAATGCTTAAAGCTTGTTAACTTTAAAAACAGTAGTGATTTAACACTTGATGATGAAGTTCTTGAAAATTTTGACTGTGTCGTAACTGCAAGTGAATTAGGTAGTGCAATCAAAAAAATTTCAGATGGAAAAATTGTTGAACATCTGAATAGAGAAAACTATAAAAAACTTACCTACCCCTTGTTTCTAAAAAGCGAGACTTTTTTACAGTTCTTAAAGGAAAATAATTCAGAATGGAATCTAATTAAATTCTTAGAAAATCATACTTTTATGATTAGTCAGACTTAATCCTTGAATCATAAATCACCTGGGATATTCCGACAAAAATAATAAGAACAAAACCTATTAACTGGCTTAGAGATATTATTTCATCTAATAAAATAATCCCTAAAATAACTCCAGAAGTTGGCTCTAAATAAGTAATGGTACTTACAGATAAAGGTTTAATAATTTTTACTACATACCAATATGTTGTTAAACCTATGGCTGTTAAAAAAATTCCAAGAAAAAGACTTATACCTATATTATCTATCATCCATCCAAAGCCTTGAGTAGTAAAATAAAGCATTACGAATCCCGCAGAAATCAATTGTGCAAATGCAATATTTAAACCACCAAATTCAGATGTATAATATTCACCAATAGTTATCAAAAAAGATAAACTTATTGCACTTAAAATCCCAAAAATTAACCCACTTATCGAATTGATAGATCTAACCTCTAGCAAAATTATCAAGCCACTAAATCCAACTAGAATAATTAAAATTTGAATTATTGTTAATTTTTTTCCACGAATTCTTTCAATAATTAGAACAAAAATAGGATAAGAAAAAACTAAGCCTATACCAACAGCAACGCTATTTCTGTCTATAGATTCAAACATTGTTGCCCAGTGGATCGCTAACAAAGGTCCTAAAATTAATCCGGGCTTAACTAAAGCTTTAAAGTTTACTTTTTTATTGATAAAGAATAATGAAAGAAAAATAGAGCCGATAAATGTTCTAATTCCGACAAGACTTAATGGACTTATATCGGTGGTCTTGATAATTATTGGTATGGTTCCCCAGGAAATAGCTAAAACTGTTATTGCAGCATAAGCTCCAAAAGTTTTATTCACTAATCTTGTTGTCTTGAATAATTAGAAAATTGTGTATATTCCTTGCTAAAGTAAAGGTCTACTCTTCCTGTTGATCCAGATCTATGCTTTACAATATTAACTTCAGCGACACCCGGGGCTTCTGTAGCTGGATTGTAATAATCATCTCTATAAAGCATCATGACAATATCAGCATCTTGTTCAATAGCTCCTGATTCACGAAGATCACCTAATCGTGGTCTTTTATCTTCTCTTGCTTCCGCTGCACGATTTAACTGTGATAAAGCAATGATTGGAACTTTTAACTCACGGGCTAGATTCTTTAAGTTTCTACTTATTTCCGCAATTTCTTGTTGTCTATTATCTCCAGACATACCCTGCATTAATTGAAGATAATCTACAACAATAAGATCGAGGCCTTTTGAAGATTTAAGCCTTCTAGATTTTGCTCTAATGTCTGTGACTGTGATTACAGAAGCATCATCGAAATATAAAGGCATATTGTTTACTTTTGAAGCTGCTTCAACAACACGAGACCACTTTTCAGGACCAAGTTGACCTTTTCTTGCATCTCCTGAAGTAACCTTTGCTTCAGAAAATAATACTCTTTGAACTAATTCTTCTTTTGTCATTTCAAGTGAAAAGAAAGCTGTGACTTTGTCTTCTTTTGAAACATTTGTTGCAATATTTAATGCAAGCGATGATTTACCCATACTTGGTCTTGCAGCGATTACAACAAGGTTTCCTTCTTGCAGCCCAGCAAGTACTGAGTCAAGATCTGCAAAATTTGTTGCTAAACCTGAAAGACCAGTACCCCTATTTTCAATTTCTTCAATTCTCTCAATTGCATCATTTAACACATCTGATACGCCAATGAGTCCCTCTCCAATAGCATCGTCTGATGCAGTAAATATTGACTGCTCAGCCTCATCCATAACATTTGATATGTCCTTATCAAGGGCATAAGCTAAAAGCTCTATCCTTCCACTAGCTTTAAGTAGTTTTCTTCTGTTTGAATGTTCGAGAACAATTTCAATATATCTCTCAAAGTTTGCTGAACTAGGTACGTTTTCTATCAATCTTGCAATAGATGAAGTTTTTAAGCTTGTAGTATTTTTATTATCTTTAAAAACAGTCTCTGAAACAGTAACGCTATCAATTGGTTTTCCTGAATCAAATAAATCTTTCATTGCTTCAAAAATTGTTTGATTTGTAGGACTATAAAAATCTGATGATTTGACTGATTCCATCAATCTATTTGCGGCATCTCGAGATAAAAGTGCACTTCCTAATAGTGCTTCTTCAGCCTCAATACTATTTGGAGGTGCTTTTTGAAGGCTTTCTAAATCTCTATTTGATACTGCTTCCGGTCCAGCCATATTTATGTCTCCGGAACAATTTCTAGAGTTACTTCAAATGAAACATCTCCACTTAGATTGATAGCAATGTTGTGTAAACCTATTTCTTTAATTGAGTTTTCAGCTATTTGATCTTCTTCGATTTTATAACCCGAAAATTTTTCGATTGCTTCGATTATTGAATCATTTGAAATTGCAGCATAAAGTGTGCCTTCGTCAGTTGAATTTGCAGCAATTACAATTTTTGCATCGGCAAGTCCTTCTTTGATAGAGTTTGCTAACTCAATATTTTCTTCAATAGAGGCTTGTCTCTTTTCTTGCATTTTTTCTGCAAGTAAAATATTTTTTGGAGTAGCTTTTATACCTAAGTTCTTAGGAAGTAGATAATTTCTTGCATAACCTTTAGTAACCTCAACAACGTCTCCTTTTTTACCAAGTTTCTTAATGTCTTGATTTAAAATTAATTTCATCTTCTGTTGTAGGATTGCTTATAAGAACTTGTTGTTACGTAAGGTAAAAGAGCTAACTCTCTACCAATTTTTACGAGTCTGGCAATTTTTGCCTGTTCTTGTTTAGTTATGCCTGTAATTAAGCTAGATCTGATTTTTCCTCTATCAGATAAAAATTTTTCTAAAAGTTTTACATCTTTATATGTTGCATTTTCTATCTGCTCTTTAGAAATTCTCCTATGTTTTGGAGCTTCATATTTTGATAACTTTGGCTTACTTGATCTGTTGTTTGATTTACCCATGATATACCTTAAAACGGAGCTTCGTTCTCTTCGAAATCATCTCTTGCTTTAGGTGTTTCTGATACGCTACCTCCACCTGATGTTCTCTCAACATTTGCTCTTGCCCATCTCAGACTAGGTGCAATTTCATCGATAGCTATATCCACTACTGATCTGTTCTGTCCATCTTGTGTCTCCCAAGATCTATAATTTAATCTACCAACAACGATTACTCTCATTCCTTTTTGTAATGTTGAAGATGCATTTTCTGCCATATCGTTCCAAACTGTTCCCTGGAAGAACATTGGCTCACCTTCGTCCCAAGATCCGTCATTGTTTCTTTTTCTTTTGTTTTGTGCAATTCTTATCTCAGCTAATGTCGCACCAGAGTCTGTGACTCTTACCTCTGGATCAGCTGTTAAATTTCCAATTATTGTTACTGTGTTATCTACCATTTCTCTACCTCTAGCTTTCCATCTTTAACACTTTGTGTCTAATAACATCATCAGATATTTTTAGCACTCTATCTAACTCTCCAGGAATATTTCCAGGACCTTCAAATGAAGTGATTGTATAAATCCCTTCATTGAAAGTATCAATTTGATAAGCAAGTTTTCTTTTTTGCCAAACTCCTTGATCTGATACGTTACCACCATTTGTGGTGATTAAATCAGTTATAGTTTTGTGGATTTCTTCAACAACGCTGTCTTCAGCGGTCGGTCTCACAATTGAGACTAAATCATATTTACTCATATATCTCCTATGGACACTTGTACGTGGCTTCTTACGAAGCAGGTACCTATTAATTTAATACTAGATATGGGTTATGACAGAATTTTTTTAACTTCTTTTTTCCACTCTTCAAGATTTTCTAATAAAGAATCACCCGAATCATATGAGTGATCATCAGTAGGAAATTCTTTATTTTCAATGTCTTTTTTGAAATTTTTCATTGCTTCAACAACCCTGTCATATTGGTTATCATACCTTTTCACAAATTTTGCATCTATATACTCTTTAGATTTCATACCAAGAAGATCATGATAAACAAGTACTTGTCCATCGACATGTACCCCGGCACCTATCCCAATTGTAGGAATAGAAACTTGTTCAGTTATAGTTTGAGCAACTACCTTTGGCACTCCTTCTAGGACAAAAGAAAAGCATCCTAATGAATCTAAGAGAATTGCGTCTTCCAATAATTCTTTTGCAAGCTCTAGTGTTTTTCCTTGAACTTTATATCCACCCATAATATTTTTTGATTGTGGTGTTAATCCTAAGTGACCCATTACAGGAATTTCAGCATTGATTAATGCTTTTATCATTTTTTCTCTTTTTTTTCCACCTTCTATTTTTACAGCGTCAGCTTTACCTTCTTGAATAAATCTTGCAGCATTTTTTATTGTTTCCTCTTCAGAGACGTGATAGCTCATATAGGGCATATCTGCTACAACAAGTGAGTTTGGATTTGCTCTTGTTACCGCTTTGACGTGGTGAAGCATTTCATCAACAGTAACTGAGAGTGTATCGTCATAACCTAAAACTACCTGAGCAAGTGAATCTCCAACAAGAATGATGTCTATTTCTGCATCAGATATTGCTTTTGATGAAGGATAATCGTACGCGGTCATCATCGATATGACGCGTTCTTGTTTTAATTTAATTATTTTAGGTACTGTTATTTTCATTTTTCTCTCCGCCTTTTGGTCGAAGGATTAATTTAATTTTAAACAAAAAATTCTTTAATACAACTTATTTCCCGTTAACAAATAATTTACAATTTATTTCGACATGAATAGATTCGATTTCTTAAGATTGATTATATAAGAAAGGAAATTATGTATTTTAGAATAACAATCCCAGCTCTACAGGATGGAAAAAAAGATGAGGCTGTGTCTTTTGTGAAAGATAAAGTTATGCCTGAATTTGATGGTACACCTGGCTTACTTTCAATGACAGCAGCCATAACAGGTGAGACATCTGGAATAAATATGTCGGCTTATGAAAATAAAGAAGCAAGTGATGCTATTGCTGAAAAAGTTCAAGCAACTCTAGCTGAGGCTGCATCATTTATGTCTGCACCTCCAGTAATTTATGAAGGTGAAGCTGTTTTTGGAAAGGTATATCAAAGCATTAGCAAGGAAGAGAAAAAACCTGGTTATATGAGATTGGTAGTGGGCGTAGCAAAAGAAACAGATGCTGTATTAAATTTCCTAAAAGAAAAAGTTGAACCTATTTATGAAGACTCTGAAGGACTTCAGATAACTGGAGCATTGTTTGATGGCAATAGTGCGATCAGTTGGAATATATGGGATAGCCAGGAAGCTATGGAAAAAGCCGTAGAGAAGTTACAAGCTGCTCTTGATAGCGAATCAGAGAGCGATTTGTTTGATGGAGATACATTGGCCTACATGGGTCCTGTATATGCAGGTAAAGTATTTATAGATTTTAATGAGGGTGAGTCACCAAATTAAAATCTCTAATTAGATTAAAAAAAGAGCCCTCTTTGGGCTCTTTTTTTTTGTAAAATAAATTTAGTAATAACTAAATTATTAGGAGGTAATTTGTTAACAGCGAAAGAATCTCAACTTGGAAGTCTTATGGCAAGAATTGCCGCATTAGGAACTATTGTGTTCTTTGCAATTCAAGCACTGCTTATAGGACCAGATCAAGTTGGTTATAGTGAGCAATACGGAGCAATTTCAGATATGGTTGGCTTCGTTCAAAGTTTTGGAATTTTATTTACTATTTCATTAACTCAAAAATTGTTTGGAGATAATAATCCTTATTTCCGAATTGTTAGTGCAATATTGTTTGTAGCAGCAGTTATAACACTAACAGGATCTCTTGCATCTACAGGAAATGCAAACAGTGTGTTCGATACTGTATTAACAGCAGATCAGACTGGAGCAGTTGCTAGTAATGGTCAATTAGTAACTTTTATTTTGTTTGGTATATGGGCTTTATGTCTTATAAGTGCAGATGAAAACAATCTTGTACCATCATGGGGAAGAGTTTCGGGTCAAGGAGCAGCCTATCTGATTATTGTTGCTCAAATAGGTATATTTTTTGGGTTAATACCAGCTAATGCTTTTGTTCCTTTGTTTTTGCTTGGTGGAGTAGTTTTATTTCCAATCTTCACATGGGGCATAAGTGTAGCCTTTAGCTCAACTGGAAATTAAGAATAAAAAAGGACCGGTCTTCTGGTCCTTTTTTAAATTACATGTCTCTTATGAAAAATTTAAAATTAATTTTTCTAGTACTATTGTTTTCATGTATAAATGTAGAAACGTCAAACATGTCTGAGAATACTGAAAAAGCTTATTTTGGTGGAGGGTGTTTTTGGTGTATGGAACCCCCCTTTGAAGTTCTCGATGGTGTGTTAGAAGCAACTTCTGGCTATATGGGTGGAGAAACAGAAAATCCAACTTATGAACAAGTAAGTATGGGGAATACAGGCCATGTAGAAGTTGTAGAAATAGAATTTGATCCAAATATAATCACCTACTCAGAATTACTAGAAGTTTTTTGGAGAAATATTGATCCGACTGCTTTAAATTATCAGTTTGCAGATGTTGGGTCACAGTATAGAACAGAAATTTTTACAGTTGGATCCCAACAGATGGAGGAAGCACTTAAATCAAAAACTGATCTTGAAAATTCTGGAAAATTTGATAAACCAATAGTTACAGCAATTACGGAAGCACCAACATTTTATATTGCGGAAGAATATCATCAGGATTTTTATAAAAAACAAAGTGCTCGCTACCAAATTTATGCTGAAGCAAGTGGTAGAAAAGGCTTTCTAAAGGAAACTTGGGGAGACGAGTAATTCTTTAATGGGCAAAAAAATTTGCGTAATTGGCAGCTCTAATATTGACCAATTTTCATACGTTAATAAATTTCCTCAAGAGGGAGAAACAATAATTGGCGAATCTTTTAAAACTGGATTTGGTGGAAAAGGAGCCAACCAAGCCGTAATGGCAGGAATCCTTGGTTCTGATGTATATATTATTTCATGTTTGGGGAATGATATATTTGCAGAATCAACAATTGATAACTTTAAAAAAAATAAAGTTAACACAGAATATATACAAAGAGCTGATGTTTCAAGTGGTGTTGCACCTATCTGGGTAGATTCAGGCGGTGAAAATAAAATTGTTGTTATCCCAGGAGCAAATAATGAAATCAATGCTGAAGATGCGATAAATTCAATAAAGAAAATTGAAAATGTTTCTTATGTCGTTGGGCAAGCGGAGATACCAATGAAAGTAAACGATAAGGTATTTCATTATTCAAAAAGCAACAACATATTAACAATATTTAATCCAGCACCAGGAATGGAATTAGAAGATAAGTTCCTAGATAATGTAGATTGGCTTATACCAAACGAATATGAATTTGAAATTATCAGTGGGCTAAAACTGTCAGAAGAAAATATTTTAGATTTCTCTTCTAAAATTTATTCAAATTTAATTGTTACCCTTGGAAAACGGGGAGCTTTTCTAGTCGAAGATACTAATCTAATAGAATTTGGAGCACCTACTGTAGAAGTGGCAGATACGACTGGTGCTGGTGATGCTTTCGTTGGTACATTCGTACATGGATTATCAGAGAATTTAACTGCAAAGGAATCAATAAAGCTAGCAATTGAAAAAGCGAGTTCTTCTGTGCAGAGAAAAGGTACTCAGTCTTCTTATTCGTCCTCTTCAGAATAACTCTTGTTAAACATCCAAAAAATTGTATAAGCTAGCGCGATTGCAAAGATAAAGATATTAAAGTTTGGTGTTTCATTTATTTCTAATCCAAAAACACCATCAACAATTGCAACTGCTATCCTAAGTAAAATTCCAGAGGCAATTAATCTTCCAAAACTAAATTTTTTAATAACTGCGATTAAATTTCCTGTATCCATGAAATAATTATATCTTCAAACTTGATTCAAGAATGATACTTGTAGCTTTATTAACTGACTCTAAGTAACTTTCTTTAGACAAAGCTTCTTGTCTTTTTTGATCACCATAGATTACAAGTAAAGCTCCCGTCCTTACTCTTCGATAACTACCAACAACAAATAAAGTTGAAACTTCCATTTCAGAACACAAAACTCCACCTTTTACCCAGGCATCCCATTTTTGATTTAGGTCATAAGAAACAGGCATTGAGTTTGGGTCATGCTGACCGTAAAAAGAGTCTTTAGATTGAACAACTCCGATATGATATTTTGATTTGCTTTCAATAGCGGCAGATTCTAAGGCAGAAACCATATCTGAAGATGGAACAGCAGGAAATTCTATTGGCATATACTGTAAAGATGTTCCTTCTTGTCGAACGGCACCATTTGCAATCACTAAATCACCAATTCTTGTGTGATCCTGCATAGCTCCAGAAGTACCAAGTCTTACTAAAGTTTTAGCACCAATATTTGCCAGCTCTTCGATCGCAATAGCAGCAGAAGGACAGCCTATTCCCGTTGATGTAACGCTTACAGGTCTACCTTTATAGGTACCAGTAACAGTTTTATATTCTCTGTTGAATGCTATTTCTTTTGCATCATCAAAATGTTCAGCGATAAAATCAACTCTACCTGGATCACCAGGAAGAATAACAAAATCAGCTATATCACCTTCTTTTAACTGTATGTGATATTGTTTTTCACCATCAAGCATTGATTTCTTTTCTGTCATGATTTTATGTTATCAATGTATTTGAAGATGGTCACTAAATATTTTTTATAAATCTATAGAAAAATTGGCTAAAACTGATACTTTATTGTTATGGGTATTCCAGAAATTATGTTTCCAAATGAAGACATAGAGTTTATTAAAGATCCTTACCCTTATTTGAAAGACTTGCGAGATGAATCACCAATTCATTATGACAAATTATCGGGATTAAATTTAGTAACACATTTTGAAGATGTAAAAGATATACAAAAAAGTAAAAATTTTTCTTCTTCTGAACCAACAGACTATGTAAAGGATTCAGATGAATTATTAATTAACCCGAAAAATTATGATTATTTTTGGAAGACTGAAGAATTTAATTTATTAAATCTTGAGGGCAATATTCATGATGAACTCAGAGGTTTAGTTGCTAAAGCTTTTTTAAATAGGCAAGTACAAGAGCTAAAACCATTCATGGAAAAAAAGTCAAGCGAGCTTCTTAATGGTGTTAATAATGATAAGTTTGATCTCTTGGCTGATTATGCACAGCCATATTCAATAGCTGTAATTGGAGAGCTTTTAGGTGTGCCTCAAGTAGATTATGATAAGTTTCTTTACTGGTCACACGCCATAGTAAAAATGTATGACCTAAAAGTTTCTGATGAAAGTGCATCAGAGGCTGAAGCAGCTGCAAAAGAATTCTATATTTATATGAATAATTTAATTGATGAGAAAAACAAAAATCCTCAAAATGACATGATCTCAAGATTATCCCAAGTTACAGAAAATGATCAGAAACTAACTAAAGACCAGATAATTTGTACAGTGATATTACTTTTAAATGCTGGCCACGAAGCAACTGTAAATACAATAGGAAATTCGATAGTTGCATTATTGCAAAATAATATTCCTACTAAGAATTTGGACAAGGATCACGATATTAAAAATATTATTGAAGAGCTGATACGTTGGGATAGCCCTCTGCAATTTTTTCAAAGATGGGTATTAGAGGAAACGGAGATCTCTGGAATCAAATTACCTAAATTTTCAAAAATTGCAATCCTTTTAGGATCAGCAAACAGAGATGGGGAAGCTTTTGAAGATCCGGAAGAAATAAATTTCCAAAGAAGTAATTTGAACCATACAAGTTTTGGAGGTGGAGTGCATTATTGCTTAGGTGCTCATCTAGCAAGATTAGAATTAGAGGTGTCATTTAAAAATTTATTTCAAAATAATATTAGTTTGAATGAAGAGCCTGAAAGAACCGGGGCTTTTGGTATTAGGGGTTTTAAAGAAATTAACGTATCAATTAATTAAAAAACAAATAATTATTAGTGCACTGATTTTAAATCATATCTAAAATTTGAACATGGCTGATTCGAAAAAATATGGAATAAATACAAGAGCTATCCACACTCAAAAAAAATTTGAACTTCCAACTGGAGATGTTATGCCTCCACTGCACATGTCAACAACATTCGAGAATACTGAGCCTGGTGAATCAGAATATTTTTATGGAAGAATGGGAAATCCAACTCGAGAGATCTTTGAAAGAACAATTGCTTCTCTGGAGGGTATTGAAGACTACGAAAATATGCATGGATTTGCAATGGCTTCTGGTATGGCTGCAGTAACAATGATTGCTGAACTAATTGAACCTGGAGAAAATGTTGTTATTACAGATGAAGTGTATGGGGGAACAACTAGATTTTTTTCAAAAATTGCACCAAAACGTGGAATAGAAGTAAACTTTTGTAATTTTTATGACACAGATAAGTTAGAAAGTTTAATTAATGAAAAAACAAAATTAGTTTGGATAGAATCTCCATCCAATCCAAATATTAATCTTTATGATATTTCCTCAATTGCTGAGATAGTCCATCGAAATAATTCAATACTTGTGGCAGACAGCACCTTCTCTACCCCATTTATAACAAGACCTTTTGAACACGGAGTTGACATTATTATGCACTCAACTACAAAATATATTGGTGGCCATAGTGATACTCTTGGAGGAGTCGTAGTAACTAATGATCCCGAGTTACATGAGAACCTCTATTTTGTTCAAAAGGCAAGTGGCGGCGTAATGTCTCCTTTTGATGCATATCTTGCTCAAAGAGGACTGTATACACTTGGACCACGTATTCAGATACATTCAAAAAATGCACATGAACTTGCTGAATATTTATCAAGTTCTAAGCACATAAAAGAAGTGAAATATCCAGGCTTAACAGATTTTAAAAATCATGAAATTGCCGTAAAGCAAATGGATTATTTTGGTGGAATGCTTAGCTTTTATACAGAAGACCATATTGATAAACAAAAATTATTTGATAATTTAGATTTATATAAATTAGCTGTAAGTTTAGGTGGAGTGGAGTCTTTGATTGAAGTTCCTTCGTTGATGACGCATGATTCAGCTGCTGGAACAGATGCAGAAGCTCCTGATGACCTAATTAGAATATCAGTAGGGCTTGAGAATATAGAAGATCTTATTTCAGATATGGATAGATCATTAAATGCTTCCATAAAATCTCTTGATGAATCAAAAAAATAATTTAAATAATTTTTTCCCTCTAAAAGTTGCAATCTATTCTGTCTTAGGATTTTTTACTATTTATATTCTGTTTGGTTTAGATGGCTGGGGTGATAGAGCTTCAAACGAAAATGCTGTTGGTCAGGTCTCAAGATGGTGCGAAAGAGTAAGTGATGGATTATTGAGGGAGCCTTCAAATACATTAGGTAACTTGGGTTTTATATTTGTAGGTATTTATATGTTTTATAAACTGTCTCAAGATGCAACGTCTGAAAAAGGAATTACTATGTTTGGTTCTTCTAGTATTGCGGTGATCTATGCCGGAGCCTCCACTTTTCTAGGTCCAGGTTCGATGGCAATGCATGGGACTAACACTGAATTTGGGGCATGGCTAGATAACTTATCAATGATTATGTACATAATTATTTTATGGATTTATAACTTAAAAAAACTAATTGGTTTTTCAACAAGAATATATCTAACCCTCTATTTCTTACTTGTAATGTTCTATGCCGTTGACTCATGGTTTTTAGGTGGTGGGTTTGGTGTTGGAATTAGTTTGTTTGAATTGAGCATTGGGCTTTGGATTGCAACAGAGATTGTTGTAAAATTTCCAAACATTTATGGAAGAATCAGTTCAGGTATTTCTGTATTAATTATTCAACAACTATTTGGTAGTCCAGTATTAGATTCTTTTCAAGACTTCCAAAATAATTGGGAGATGCTTCTTTACTTTACACCTGCATTAATTCCAAACTTAAGAAAGCCATCAGAGATAAATTACTCTCCTTGGTTTTTCTTAGGATTTCTCTCATTCTTTGGTGCGTTGCTTATTTGGGAAACAGGCGTTCCAGATCATCCTTGGTGTAAACCCGACTCATGGTTGCAAGCTCATATGATATGGCATTTATTATGCTCAGCTGCTACGTTTTCATTTTTCAAACTTTACAGAACTGAAAAATATTTAACTTAAAAATCTAATTGATCAATCCAAGTACTTATATTTTTAACCGTTTGATTGTAGATGTCCATGGCGTGTGTATCTGATTCATATGATTCTTTGCTCGGGTCTTCAAAAGAATTATGTATCTTATTTTTTGCATTATGGAATGTTGGACAAATTTCATTTGCAGAATCACAAACTGTTAAAACATAATCAAAATCTTGATCAACAAAGTCATCTACTAATTTTGGATAATTGTCTGATATATCAATATTTATTTCCTCCATTGCTCTTATTGCATAAGGATTTACATTGATTTCCGGTTTTGTTCCTGCGGAGTGTATCTCATAAGCTGGAAATTTTGATTTGAGCAATCCTTCAGCAATTTGAGACCTGCATGAGTTCCCTGTACACAAGACAATAATTTTCATGATTCTATATTAAATCATGAGTATTCTTTAAGTATGAGTTCTGAACAAACAAAAGAAGAAAAAGTTACTAGAACATTAGAAAAAGTAATCATGACATTTATGTATTTACTTTTTGGATTTATGTTTTTAGGTGTAGCGTTTAGTCGTGAACTTTCTGGCCTGTTTGTTGTGGTCCCACTTGGTGCTTTTAGTATTGGTCTAACTAAATGGGGTTTAAAGTGGCAAAATGATCGATATTTAAGGTCTGCAAAAAATGTTGATGACATTCAAGAACTTTCCAAAAAAATAGATGATATTCACACAAGATTAAATAGACTTGAGTCAGAAGAATGATATCTCTTGAACTTTTAGCAAAACACATGGCATGGGCAAATCAAGAAATTTACAAAGAAGTAAAAAACCTTGACCCTGAAGTCCTTGACTATTTCGTTGTTGATAAAGAATGGACAGTTAGAACAATAATGGTTCATATAGTTGCTGCTTCTTATCTTTATAGTGGGAGACTCACGGGTAAACCATTTTCAAAATTTGAATTTGACTTAGATAGTCCCAACTTAATTTATGACCTAATGTCAGAACTTGAAAAAATTGATAAAAGTTTAATTGAACAAGTTTATAGAGAAGATGAAGAGGTTACGTTTGAGACGTCAAAAGGAGAAAGTTCTGCAAAAGTCTCAGTTATATTATCTATGATGATATTTCACGCTACAGAACATAGAGCTCAAATAGTTGCTGCTTTGGATAAAAATAACGAAAGAAGTATTAATCTTGATGAATATAGTATTTTTGGATATCTTCGAGACAATAATTAAATAGTTTCTTTATTTACCCAATCATCATATTCAGGCAAAGTATAAGTGGGTTTTATCGTAGTAATCTTTGGAAGTTCATAAGTGTGCTTTTCTTGTAATGTTTCAATCAACTGATCATGTAGTGACTCTTTTGAGTAAAGATTAATTTCATATTCAGATTCTTGTTGGATTTTCCCTTCCCATTTGTAAATGGATTGAATCTTGGTAAAGGTCCCACATGCAATAAGTTGTTTGTTGACAAGATAATTTGTTAACTCTCTTGCGTCTTCTTCGGATCCAATTGTTGTTTGAATTATTATCACAAGATATCTTTCATCCCAATTTTATCTAAAGTATAGTTCCATAATGTTTCTCTCTCTTGAAGGTTGTAGGCAAGTTTGTTTGCTTTATATGTTGAAGGTTTTCCATATTGATGAATTATTTTTGGAGCATAAACTCTTTCTTTTTTTAATTCAGCTGTTGTGCTTGCTTCAATTACAGGAGCTACTCCTGTAGATACATTTGTCTTAAACTTATCGATAATTTTATAGCTCAAACTTGGATTACTCCTTCTGTAAAGTCTTGATCTAGTAACCCCAGGGTGAGCAACTACAACATCTGTTTCAAAATTTGTTATTTTTTTATCGAGTTCAAATGAAAACATTGTTCTATATAGGTTTGAATAGTTATACCAAGTCCAGGGACTATATATGGACTCATCTTCTAACCTTTCGTATCTCATCTCCTTTACAAAATACATTGCGATACTTGAAATTTGGACAATTCTAGAGCTCACAACATTCTTCATTAGATCCAACATCATTAAAGTTAAGTAGGTTGAGCCAAAATAGTTAGTCGCCAGTGTTGATTCAAGCCCTGCTTTAGTTTTTGAAAAAGGAACATACATTATTCCAGCGTTGCTATAAAAAATATCAATATTTTTAAAATTACTAGTTAGGTTATTGTAAAAATTATCAATACTTTCATAGTCGGTCATATCCAGTTTTATAAATTTTGAATTTTTACCAATCTCTTTTTCAGCAGCAATTCCTTTTTCTTGATTCCTACAACCTAAAACTACAAAATACCCTTTACTTTCGTATATTTTTGCAGCTGCATATCCAATCCCTGAATTTGCACCGGTGATTACAACAACCTTATCCATGTAATTTGATTGTAATTCCTGAAGTGCTTTAATTTATACTATGTATTATCTAATTTTATTTGTTGCCATAATTCTCGTACTTAGACTCTTTAATCTACTACCTAAATTATCGAATAAGTTTTGGAGATACGTTGACTATACAATTGCTGGTATTGCATTTATATTATTTCTAGTAAGAATCCCTCCATTCTTTTCTGGGATAGTCTTAAGTGCAGTTTCTTACTACGCGTATAGAAAAGGTTTTTTTGATAAATATCGTTAGTGAGTAATTTATTAGTAGTACCTGTCGTTTTTAATTAACCAGTTTACCCCCAACACAACTCCAACAATACCAATTAATACAGACAGGTTGGGAAACCAGCCAATTAATAGAACTGAGCCAATAATGACTAAAAAAATTACTAACAAATTAATCTTTTCCAGGTTTTAAAAATATTTTATTTCTTCCCTGAACTAGGTGATATATATCCATTAATGCATTTTTATCTATTTCGAGAGAATCTGTAAGCTTGTATTCGCTCATCAGTTCAAATCTTCTATTTTTGTAGTCAATTTTTGTAGGAACAATAGTTGCATCAAGTTCTTTCCCTATATAATAAAAGCCAGTTTTGATTGTTTTGTTCGTGTGCATGAGCCCTTCAACAGTTAGATATAAAATAAATTTATCTTTTGTTTTTAATTCATCAATAACTTGTTGAGTTACTCCTGAGGATTTTGTTCTCCAGACAGGTATTCCACCAAAATTCATCATTACTTTTTTTTGTATCAAGCCAAATGGATGTGGAATTCCTAATTTATCTGGGTTCTTTTTAAAGGGAATTGGTACAACAATTCTTGTAAACATAGATATAGATCCTAAAAAATAAAATTTTAAATCCGACGCCATGCAAACAAAAAATGCATAAATACTATCAAAAGAAGAAGAGTGGGGTGCTGAGGCAATAATTATTTTTTTGTTATCTGGAAGGTTACCAATGATATCCCAATTAATTAACTTTAAAATTACTCTTCCCAAAGGTCCTAAGATATATCTTTTTTTTATAGGATGATTTTTAGTTATTTTTATATCTTTCATAAATTAAAGACGAAAGCCTAAATGTTTAAGGATAATATAACCTTCCCGTGCTTTCTTCCACAGTAGGGATTACAGTTTTTCTTTCCTCCTCTGAAAGATAGATCCATAAATCAAAATCAGCAAAAAATTCATCTCTTGTTAAACCAAATGTATTTAAAAATACAAGTTCTGGATCACCTAAATTTTTTAATTCTGGGTAATAAACATTTTCAAAAACATAAGGATCATTTACTTTATGAGTTAGATAAGCAGCTGCCCAAGCTCCCCATCCATAAACAGCTTGGCTACATGGATCACTATATTTTATGTCTCTTATTGACATTCCTGGACACTGCTCCATGGCTCTTTGTCCATCAAAATATTGATTATTAAATTCTTGAAATATGTCTCCTTGATTGTTTTTATAATTGCCTTTCTTTATCTGCTCTTCTAAGATCATTATTTCTTTAAAAACTGCTGTTCCTTCTTGAAGCCACGTACCCCCAACAAGATAGTCAATCGAATCAAAATCAAAATCACATGTTGATCGAACATCTCTATCAGAACAATTATAAAAATCCATATGAGCCATCTGGAACACATGCCAATATTCATGGAAAACACCTCTTACTTCAATGTTGTATCCTTCACCATTTTCAACTTCAAAACCAATTGGTTTTGACCAAACAAGCAAATGGTACCTCTGTTCAAATTGTCCGTTATGACCTTTATTTCCACTGGCTGGAAATCCTCTTTGTTCAGTTTCTAGACCGCTTCGAAGGTACTCTGAAAAATATCTTTCATCGATAAAGTTCATACAATCGTCAAAATCTTGAAAATTAAATCGAAGGTCATTTGAATCAAAATTACCGGTCTCTTCTCGATTAGTACAAAAAAGATTAGATAGTTTGTCTTTTTCACTTTCATCAGTTCCTACAAAATAGATTTCAACAGGATATTTTCCGAGTTTTTCTTGAATTATAGAAAAGGCATACTCTACTCGGCCATGAACCTCTGTTGGTATATCTCCTGCAAAATAAAGTTTTGCTGGATAGTCAACTAAAGTCATATGATCTATTAGTTCTTCTTTTTTTTCAGTTACTTTATTGCTTTCTGATTGTTGTGAGGTTTCATTGCTTTCTGATTGTTGAGAGGTTTCATTGCTTTCTGATTGTTGAGAGGTTTGCTGCGATTCTGAAGCTCCTCCACAAAAAGACAAAAGTAATATAAAAATTAAAGATTTCTTCATAATACAAGTATATACCTAATAAAAGTTGGCTTTTGTGTTGATAAACCCTTAATTTCTGTTTTTACAAAAAATTAATATTCTAAAAGTTTTAGTAAATTCAGCTAAATGCTACTATTTTTGAAACAATGAGTAAAAAAGTAACAAAATTTTTAGAATTTGAAGATAGAGTTTTTAGAGCTCCATATAACTATTTAAAAAAAATTGGACTCATTGATAAAGTAAAAGAAATCAAACAACGTTTCGTAGAAATCTATTCAAAAGACGAAGAAATTCCATACGGTGGAAATCAAATGTTTTTTGGTGACGATTAAAAACTTCTTAATATCTGTCTTTACTATCGTTCTTTAATCTCTCTACTTCCTTTTCAACTGAAAAAAGACTATTGCTTGTAATGCCTACAAAATGTGAAAGCAAACCAATACCCCAACCACTAACAACAAAATACCACCAATTCGAACCGGTAGAATCAATAAATACATCAAATAAAGTTAGAGCTAAGCAAACAATAAAATAAATTACACTGTGAACCCTAAAACCAATTCGTGCTTTTGCTTTTCTAATTAGCTTTTCATCATTATCCATAATTAAAATAATAATATGACTCTCGCATTAATTACTGGTGGATCTGGACATGTTGGAGCAAATCTTACACGAGAATTAATTAATCAAGGATACAAAGTGCGGTGCATTGATTATGACAATGATTATCGAGCCTTTGAAAGTTTAGACATTGAGTTAATTGAAGCTGACATTACAGATAAAGATTCTTTAAAGCCAGCTTTTAAAGATGTTGAGGTAGTTTTCCACACAGCTGCTTTTATAAGTCTTGATAGAAGATATGAGAATCTGATAAGAAAAATAAATGTCGAGGGGACAAAAAATGTATGTGAAGCATCTGTTGATGCAAATATAAAAAAATTAGTTCATTTTTCTTCTATTGATGCCTTTCAAAGAGAGCCGATGGATGAACCATTATATGAATCTAGAAATCTTGTATCTGGTCTTAAGTCAATTCCATATGACCTTTCTAAGGCTGATGGTCAAAGAATTGTTTTAGATTTTACAAATAATTATCTGGATGCAAGTATTATTCATCCAACATCAATAATGGGTCCCAATGATTTTAAACCTGGACTAAATTGTCAATCAATGATCGATATTGCAAACCAAAAGAGGCTTTTGAATATAGATTTTGGATATAACTATGTTGACGTAAGAGATTTATCAAAAACTGCAATTAATTGTTCAATAAAAGGAGTTAATGGTCAAAATTATCTCGTAGGCGGAGAATTTTTGATGTTTCCAGAAATTGCAAAAATGATAGGCGAATTATTAGATAGAAGAACTTTGCTTGCTGCTTTACCTATATCTTCAATGTATTTCAATGTTCCGTATGAAATAGTAAAGTCAAAATTTACAAATAAACCAAGACTCATGACGATTGACACTATTCATACAATAAAAACTGCACATAAACTAATTCCTTGTACGCTCGCCAAAAATGAACTAGGTCACGAAAATAGACCTTTCATTGAAACAATAAGTGATACAATTAATTTCTTTATTAATAGAGGGTTGATAAAAAATTAAGAATCTTGTGCAAGAGTATCTTCAAAAGACTGTCTTTTAACTAAGTCGAAAACCTCATTACTTGATATACCAATGACTTTAGCCTTTGGAACCCGATTATAATTACTGGCCATAGCGAATGTGTAAGCTCCGGTAGATGTTGACATTAAAATATCGCCTGGATTTGTGTCAGTTGGAAGACTTGCTTCTTCAACTAAAAGATCTCCTGATTCGCAATGTCTTCCAGATACTGCAAAAACTTTTTCTTCCTCTTTTTTGTTTCCTGATATATTAAATAGCTTGTGTTCACTACCATATAAAGCTGGTCTTGGATTATCTGACATTCCTCCATCAACCAAAATATATGGTTTATCTCCTCTGTCATCTTTAATTGCTCCTGCTGTGTAAAGAATTAGTCCAGCATTATTAACAACTGCTCTCCCTGGTTCAATCATTAATTTATAGTCTGAACTCCAGTTTTCTTCAATGCCAGACTTAATCGCTTCAGCGTAAACTTCAAGATCTTGACTATTCTCGTCCCCTTCATAGGGAGAAAAGAAACCACCACCAGCATCAAAAACAATCTCTCTTTCAACACTGGCTTTGTTATTCTCTAAAAATAAAGAGCACTCTTCCATTGCTTTTTTAAATCTTTCAGGGTCTTTAATCTGACTTCCTATATGGACATGAATTCCTGAAAATAAAAGTGAGTCAGATTTGTAAACTTCTTTTAGGGCTGTATCAGCAATATCAATTGAAAGTCCAAACTGCTGATCATAACCAGATGTCAAAACCATTGGATGAGTTTCAGCCCCAAGATCTAAATTTATCCTTAAAATAACTGGTTGTTTTCTTTTATTTTTTGAAGCAATGTCTTGTAGTAAAGATATTTCATTCAAGTTATCAATTGATATATGTCCACCATTATTAGAAATGAAAAAATCTACTTCTTCTATAGTTTTATAAGTCCCATTAAAAAGTGTATTTTCAAGTGTTTCTAATGAAGACAATACAGTCGCCATTTCACCACCTGAGACCACATCAACACCCCAGTTATTTTTATCTAGTAATTCAACAAGTTTTTTACAAATGAAAGCTTTCGCAGCATATCTATATATCACATCCTCTCCAAAAGCATTTGTGAAATCAGATATATTATTTTCGATATGATTCCAATCATATACATAAAGAGGTGTTCCATGTTCTGATGCGATATCTATAAGTGAAAAGTCATTTATAAACGCAACTCCCTCGTCAAGCGTTAAGTTTTTTGGTAAATAATTCATTTTTTTAAACGTCTCTTTATCCATGCAATGTCTTTCTTTTGGGCTTCAAGTCCTCCAGGTGTTTCAACAACAATATCTGTTTTGCAGTTTTTAATTACATATTCTAGTTCATCTTTTGGGATCTGGCCTTTACCTAAATTTTCATGGCGATCCCTCGAGCTCTCAAAACCATCTTTAGAATCATTAAAGTGTACAAGATCTATTTTTTTAACAAGCTTATTAAATCCCCTCACTGCTTTTTTTGTAGGAATGCCTCCAGCCCAAGTGTGGCAAGTATCTAAACATAACCCAACGTTTAAGTGGCCAATTACTTCCCAGAGTCTCTCAATAGAGTCCATGTATCTTGCAACAGAGTTTTTTCCTCCAGCAGTATTTTCAACCAGCACTCTCATACCTGTATCTTCAACGTGTTCTAAAGCTTTTCTCCAGTTATCGTAACCAACACTAATGTCTCCGCCTTCTCCAACTGATCCTCCATGAACAATTACTCCTTTGGCACCAAAACTTGCAGCGACTTTACACGTATCTTTCAATAGTTTTCTACTTGGATGACGAACTTTATTGTTGGGTGTTGCAACATTGATCAAGTAGGGAGAATGGACATATATCGGCCCATCATAGTCTTGTAAAATATCGATATCTTCTCGAGGTTTTGGGCTCTTCCACATTTGTGGGCTTGAAATAAAAATCTGAAAAGTATCTCCTTTTCTCATTTTTATTTCCTCTACTGCATTTTTAGAGGGTATGTGTGCACCAACATTCATGGGTTAAGTATAAATGAAAAAGGGATTATTTAGATTTATAAACTTTAGGGAAGAATTAATTGTGCTGTAAATAATTGATAAATAGGATTTTTCATAGGATCGGCCATTTCATTTGTTGCCCCACTCATAACCAGCAAATATGTTCCATTGTCAAGTGGTACTCCTGTTGGATCTAAGTAACTAAAATCTTTTTCAGTTATTCTCTTTTTACTAAATTTCCAATCTAAGCCATCTCTTGAGGTTGCGTAAAATATACTTTGGGGTATGTCGGGAAGGTAGTGTGGAGTGTATGACATTACAGCTCTCCAGTCTCCTTCTTCAGCTTTTAAAACTTCAAAATCTACATAGCCATCATCAATTCTGTAACCTGGGTCAAGTGTAAACTCAATCCCTTTTGTTGTTTTTGACGTTGCGCTCGAAATTTTCTCAGGTGAAAAATTATCCTCTGTATATATCCAGTAAACTCTTACCAAACCATTTGGCGTAACTACTGAGTCGGGAACACCCCAAGCTACTTCATCTTCTTTAGCTGTAATCCCTAAAGGTGTTTTCTCAGTATATGAGAGCCCATCCTCAGAAAAAATTGCAGTATAAATTCCACTTTCCATTGTATTTGGGTTCATTTCTACAAAATAACCCCTTCTTTCACCATCTAGGGTTTCAATCAAAGTTAGATCTGTAATAAATCGAATGGTTCCCTGTTTTTCGCAATCAAAATCATAACTACAAAGAAAAACTACAACACCATCAAAATCATTGTAAAAAAGTCTTAAAGTAGATTCATCTACTATTTCCATATGCGAACTTGTACCGTAATGATCTATAGGTTTTATATTTTCAATCGTTACAGCTTGATTTTCCTTACTTACTGAATCAGATTTATTATTTGTGTCAGTTTGGGCGGTTTCTTCCAATTTTTCAGTTGTTTCTAAATTGTTCACATCAGTTTCTATATCTTCTTCTATCGGTTCATTTACTTCGATAGAGGAACCACTACCACACATACCAAAAGCTAATATTAAAAAACATAAAATAAACTTTTTTTCTTTCATGGCAGTACTAACTCAGCAGCAAACAATACATGTTCTCTAGCTCCCAAGGTATTAGGAGCAGCTGAACCTACAACTAAAAAGTTTTTGTCATCAATTTGGATGGCTGTAGGGTCGAAGTAAGAATACCCTTTAGGAGTTATTCTTTCCTCGATTAAATCCCACTTTAACCCATCTTTAGATTTTGCATAAAATAGGCTCTGAGGTATTTCGGGCATATAATGTGGAGTGTACGACATTAGAGCTTTCCAGTCTCCTTCGACAGCTCTTATTACTTCAAAATCTACATAACCATTTTCTAACCTGTATCCAGGATCCATGGCAAACTCAATACCCTTAGTAGTTTTAGATGTTGCACTTACAAGTTTTTCATCAGAGGTCTTGTCTTCTGTATAAACCCAATAAACTCTTACTAAACCATTTGGCATTAATACAGCATCTGGCACTCCCCAGGCAATCTCATTCTGATCTACAGGAAACCCAAGCGGTGTTTCATTACTATAACTCAATCCATCTTCTGAAAAAACAGCAGTAAAAATATCTTTCTGTTTGGTTTGAGGATTTAATGCAACATAGTATCCTCTTCTTACCCCGGCTAGTGTCTTGATTATTGTAAGGTCTGACATCCTCTCAAGAGCTCCTTGTATTTCACACTTAAGCTCATAATCACATAAAGATACTGCTATCCCTTTTACCTCAATGCTGCTGTAAAATAATCTGAGAGTCTTGTCATCAACTTTTTCTAAATGAGGACTTACGCCATCTTCGTCCAAAGATCTAATGTTTTCAACGCTTGCAAATGAAGTGGCGTAATAGGTCTCTTGAACAATTTCAGTATCATTAGAGGAAGTTGCTTCTTTTATTCCTATTCCAGGTGGACCAGGAAGATTACATGATGTGAAATAATCCATATGCTCCTGAAGAATTGCCCCTTCCTCCATTAAGCTTTTTTCCATGCTTTTTAGAGATTCTGTGGTTGAAATTTCTGATATACATTGCTTTTCATTATCTGCTAAAAACGAAAGTGCACCTTGCGGGAATTCTTTAAGGACTTCTTTAATATCAGCCATTTCAGTATTTGCTTCCGGTTTTGATAGTTGTTCTTTTTCTTGGACTTCGTTTTCGATAATTTCATTTTCAACTGGATTTTCTAATACTTGAGGTGAGTTTACAGGCGATTCAATATTTTCTTCACCAGAGCATGCTTGAAGTAAAAAAAGTAAGATAATCCCTATTTTTATTGACTTTTTCATGGTTTAATTATATGAATTTTTTCCAAAATTTAAAAGAAAATCAAAAGAATATTAAACTAAATGATAAGACTTCCTTTCGTGCTTTGAGCCACTGCTAAAAGTGTGATAAAACAAAAATAACAGCCACAAGGGAGTCTTTTTGCTTTTTTTGATAAAAAATTGGCTATAAAGCAAAAATCCCGATTGATCTTGCGACCCTTCGGGATTTTCTATTCTATCTCATTTTCGGTCTTGCGACTTCTTTTTTGATAGTGTGTATTAAATTTACATACATATCTATGTTTTGGCAAAAAATTTAAGATCTTTTTTTTCGCGAACTTTTTAAGATAAAACCCTATGAAACTTGAATTTTCACATCTTTTCTAGGGTTTGGTATTGGTGCAGGGTTGATTTTAAGTTCTTCATTTGTACTAATTACCTGAAAATTATCTACAAGTTTATAGATAACGTTTTTAAATAAATAACTTGCAAAAAATTTTCCAAGACAAGTATGAGCTCCTCCAGCAAATGGAAAATATGCCTCATGTGTAATTGTTGGATCTTCAAATCTTTCTGGATTGAAAGCTAAAGGATCTTCCCAGTATCTTTCATCGTTGTGCAAAACTAAAGGTCCAGCAGCAATATATGTATTTTTAGGTATTTCATAACCGTCCAGTTCTGCATCTCGGACTACCCATCTTGGAGAAAAAGGGACAGGAGGGTATTTTCTTATTGCTTCATTAAATAAAGCCTCACCTATGATTCCATTTTTAAGATCAGATATGTCTGTTTTTGATAGTGTAGAAGATTCCGTTTTAACTTTGTTTTGATAACTTTTATCTCCAGCTAAAAAGTGAATTGATGAAGTCAGGGTGCTTGTTGTTGTGTCATGCGCAGCAAGTAGTAAAAAAATCATATGCTCAGCTATTTCGAAATTTGTTAACCCAGCTTGCTCATTATTTGTTTTTACTAAGTCTGCAAATAATGTTTCTTTTGAAAGATCAATCTTGTCAGATTTTTCTTGAAAATATTCTAATAACTCAACCCTAGCTTTTAATCCTTTTTTCATTCTTGTCATTGGATAAGGGCTACGTACAATTGTTGTTGCAGGTTTGATTGAATTTATAAAAAGCTGATTTAAGTGATTTAATTTTGTATCGTCTACTTCATCAAAAAATAATTCAACAGCAACGTTAAACATAAGTTGTTTTATTGACTTATATAAATAAAACTCTCTTTTTTGTTTTACTTCTTCAATCCATGAATCAATTCTTGGTTGAATGATGTGTATATATTTATCTAATGCATCTCTTCGAAATGAATTCTGCAAAAGTGATCTATGATATTTATGATCATCAAAATCACGAAGCATCAGACCATTTTCAAATGTTGGTCCTATGGAGAATTCCCAACCATGTTTTGAAGAAAAATTATCATCAGGATCTAAAAAAATTTTTTTTGTAGCTGAGGGAGTTAAGAATAACATTACGTCTTCATTTAAAATATTAAGCTGAAACACATCACCCTTTGATTCCTGAAGTCTTTGGATCAATGCCAGTGCATCATAATTAAATTGTATAGAGTGACCCACAACAGGAGGGCTTCCAACTACTGGTGCTTTCATACTTTAATTTTAGATAGATAAATCGGCGGCATAAAGCAAAAATCCCGATTGATCTTGCGACCCTTCGGGATTTTCTATTCTATCTTCTTTTCTATCTTGCGATTTCTTTTCCGATAGTTTCTATAAATATAGGTAGAAATCCATGTTTATGCAAAATATTTTCTAATCTATTTTTCGCGAACTTTACTGGGGAATTGCTGACTTTATTTCATTCAAAAGAAGTTCTAATTCACGACTGTCTATATGTTTTATCACTACTTGATATGATTTTTCATGAAATGAAAAAATGATAGTATCTTCATCTCTTTCTTCAATATCGGTTATTTCATCTACTGCATAAATTACTGACAATATTTTTTCTTTTGTCTTAATAGCTATTTTTCCATTTTTGATTTCTATCACAGGTTGAAAGAATGCTTGTAGAAAAATGATAATCTGGAAAAGACCAAAAAATAAAATAAGGTAATAAAGACTTTCTTCTCTATTGTTAGAACCAAATTCTTCAAGATCAAAATAACGTTTTAAAAATTCTCTTAATGGGCCTTCTAGAATGTTGTCAACCGAAACATATGAAAGAAAAAAACCATTCAAAAGTTTTGAAAAGAATTTATTCTTTTTTCTAAAAAGTTTTTTTTCCATAAATTTGATTCTATTACCTACAGAATACTCAAGTATAGCTATTGTTTAAATATGGAAATTGTTCTAATTAGGCACGGCCAACCAAAGTGGGTTGATGGTGATCAATATGATCTTAATCCTGGCTTAACTGAACTTGGAAAGATCCAAGCAAATAAATCTGCTTCAATATTTTCTGAAAATAACTTTGATGAACTTTGGGTATCACCATTGAAAAGAGCACAGGAAACAATGTATCCTTTTAAAGAAAAAGGTGTGGCACAAATCCTTAAAACTTTTGATTGGCTTGAGGAGGCCCTTGATGATGAAGAAAAAGAGCTTTTTGGCAAATCCGGTGGTGACATAGAAAAGTTTTTTGAACAGAGAAATGCTATGTCATTCGAGCAATGGTACAAAAGTGTTCATGGTGAATATATGAAAGGATTTAGCTCAAATATATTTAATAATCTCGATAAAAATTTAAATTTGATTGGGATCACAAAAGTAAAAAATGACTTTGATTCATTGTTTAATCTAAGTGAATCCAAAATTGAAAAGCTATTAATCATTTCACATGCTGGAACAATGTCAGCCTTGCTCTCATATTTCTTAGATTTAGATTTGTTTCCTTGGACCTGGCGAAAATATCTTCCAAGACATGCTGGCCATACTACCTTAAAATCAAGTCAAATATCATCGGGACACTTTTTTCGATTAAAAGAATTCAATAATGTAACATTCTTAAATTCCGAAGAAGAAAAAACATATTAAAAATTAAAGTAATAAAATTCTTTATATGCCGTATACAAAGATACTTCCTTACGTAGATATTCCGACAAATACCCCAAGAAAGAAAAGATTTTTTCTTCAAAAATTAGCATATTTCTTATTGCTTTTTGAAGATATAAAAGCTGTTGGGAGCTTTCTTGATAATAAAAGAGTTATAGTTGTTGCTGCACCGCATCAATCTTTTAAAGATGAGTATCTTATGATTCTTATGATCTTAGCTTTAGATATTAAAGTTTCCTATCTTTCGGCTAAGTGGACAATGCGTAAACTGCCAAACCCTTTTACAAATGCAAAAGACATTGATAATCAAGGAATCAGTTGGCCACTAGGGTGGCTGCAGGAAAGATTATTTAAAAGGTTTGGAGCAATTCCTGTTGATAGAAAAGAAGGCTCTGGTCAGTATGATCTTGTCATTAATGAACTGAAAAAAATTGATAATTTTTTACTAATTGTTACACCAGAAGGAAGGTTTGATGCAGAAAGATTTAGATCAAGCTTTGTGTATCTTGCAAAAGAACTTGAGGCTGAAGTAATGCCTGTACAAATTGACTATGAAAATAGACAATTAAAATTTCTACCATCATTTGATATGGCTGGAACAAAAGATGAAATCATCAAAAGGATGCGATTAAAATTTGATGGTATTAGGGGTAAAAAGAAAATATTTAGAGCTTGATGGAAGAAAAAATCTACAGCCTTATTCGTGAACGAGGGCCATGGTTCCTTAAAAAAAATATTTTTTCTAGATTGATATTTAATTTTCTATCAAAGTATTTACGAATTGATGAATCTATCTATGTTGGTGACCATATACAAAGTATGTCGGGACCTGAAGCTTTTGAATGGCTTGGAGATACATATACAAAAAATTGTGAAGTAAGTGGATTGAATAATATTCCTGAAGACGGAAAATGTTTAATTGTTGCAAATCATCCAATGGGCCCTGCTGATGCTGTGGCAATGTATCATAATGTCTACAAAAAAAGAAAAGATGCATTCTTTTTTGCAAATGAATTATTTGTTTATTTACTAGGTGCTTTTGATGATATGATGGCTCCTGTTGTTTGGGATAAAGAAAAACAAATACATACAGCAACAAAAAAAACCATTGAAAGAATGAGAACATTTTTTTCTGAGGAAAGAATTGGAATATTGTTTCCATCTGGAAGATTATCGAAATTTACTATCTTTGGTTTGGAGGAAAGGCCTTGGCAAAAAACTCCTGTAAACATTGCTGAGAGAAATGATTGCTTATTAATCCCAGCATATATACAAGGACGAAATTCATGGTTTTTTTATTTTGCTTCAATGATAAATAAGCAGTTAAGAGATATATCCCAATTAAATGAACTTCTAAACAAGAAAAATAAAAAAATAAGAATAATTATTGGGGAACCAGTTTCTAGAAATCAATTACCTGAGGATGACGGAGATGCAATCAAAGAATTAAAGAAATTATCTGATTCGTTAAAATAATTAATTTTTAGGAAACTGTCTCTCCGGTAGAAGGACTGACGCCAAGATTGCCAACCATATATCCAAATAGCAAGGGTGTTGTTACTAATCCTCCAAGTCCATAAAATCTCCATGAAAGCTCATAACCACCTGTTATTTCAATTAGTAATATGTATAACACAACAGTTAAGCCATAAAGTGAACCTACTAGAGCTGTAGATATTTGAATTTTTCTATCATGATTAGTTTTGTAATACCAAGTCGCTATTTGATTGACGAAGAAAGCTATAAACACACCTGCTATGAAAGTTCCAATCAATAATTGGAAGTCTCCAAGTAAAAAAATTAAAGCTTGATACATGAATGAGATTAAGAATATTAATGCCATATTTCTTGGAGAAACATTAAATCTAATTGCATAGACAAAAACAACCGAACCAAGCATAGCTTGAAAAAATACTGATGCTGCAGAAAATGCTTGGTAGATAAATTCATTATTTTGAAAAAACATATATGGCTCAAAAAATGGGTTCACAAATTGAGTAATATAAATCACTAATGCATAGCTTGAAGCTAGAGCAAATATAGATGCTTTATCTAAATGTTCTCTATCTGGTCTAGATGCAAAAACGTGATCTAACATTAAAAATGCTCCTAAGAATAACATAAGGTGAGAAGGTGTAATTAATGGTTCAATGCCAACTTCAATGCCAAGCAAGGTATGCCATATAGCATCTGAACCTCCACCAATTGCAAATATAGAAGCTCCTAATATTCCCACATCAAATTTATAATCCTTCATTTTATTTTTAACGTACACAGCAGACAAAACAACAACACCAAAACCTGAATATAAAATACCGTGCCATGGAGTAAAAAAAGATTCAAGCTCATCTATTACATACCTATGTGCACTGGCATCAACCCATGCTCCAATAAACATCCAAAGCATCGCAAAGATCATTAAATTTCTATATTTTGGCTCCGTAATTGGAGCTGGGGATAGCTTATTGAACATAGAAATATTTTATCACGAAACATTATTCATATTTGTTTGTATATCTTCTATGAAATAAAATTACTGAATGGACAAATTTCAGAGGACTTTAACACTAAATAAATCAATCTTATTGGGCCTTAGTTCCATGATTGGTGCTGGTTTGTTTTTTAACATTTCACCTACTTCAAAAATTGCATCTTACTCTTCAATAATAGGGTTGTTACTCGCAGGAACTGTGGCGTTCGCAAATGCTAGTTCATCTGCCCAACTTGCAAGGCTTTTCCCTGAAACAGGAGGGACTTACCTTTATGCAAAAAATGTTCTAGGAATGTATCCATCTTTAATGGCTGGATATTCATTTATTATTGGTAAGTTGATTAGTTGTACTGCGGTAGCTTTAACACTTGGAAATTATCTTTATCCAGAAAGTCCAAAAGTTGTATCAATAATATTTATTATTTTTGTCACACTAATAAATTATTTTGGAATCTCAAAGACTGTAAATATTGCTAGATGGTTTGTATACACAATAGTTCTAATACTTATTTTTTATATTATATCTGTTACAAGCTCCAGTAATTTTTCATTTGACATACCTATTGGAAAAGGTTTTTCATTTAAAAACCTTATTCTGAGTGCAAGTATTTGGTTTTTTGCATTTACAGGATACTCAAGACTTGCAACATTTGGTGAAGAGGTTGACAGTCCAGAAAAAATTATACCCAAGGCAATACTTGTTGGTTTAGGAATTACGTTATTTTTATATGTCTCTACATCATTTGTTACGCTTGGAATTGTAAATCCAAATATCATTGAGAATTCCTTAACTCCATTAAAAGTGGCTTTTGACTTGAGTCGATTTTCTGAGTTTTCATATCTAATTATTATTGCATCAACTATTGCTACAGGATCTGTGTTACTAGCTCTTTTGCCTGGGATAAGTCGGGTATTAGTGGCAATGGCAAGAGATAAAAAAATTCCAAGCTTTTTTATGACCATCCATCCAAAGCAAAATTCTGCCTATATTGCAGATATATTTGTTGGTTCTATTGTTGTGGTTGGTATTTTAAATTTCGATGTATTGTCAGCAGTAAAATTAAGTGCAATATTCATATTAATTTATTACTCAATTACAAATCTTTGTGTCATCAGACTTAAAAAATCTAGAAGAATATTTCCTATCTATATATCTGTATATGGACTGCTCCTTTGTGTTATTCTTGGAATCTTTCTTGTAATTTATTTTTAAATCTGATCAGAGTTATTCTTATAAATATGGATGTAAAAAGAATTGTTGCTCTTGCTTTTGTTCTTCTAATCCCTATGTTTGTAGGGTTTCTATATTTGATGCTTTAGTTTCACAAACACATTTATTATGTGAAAATAATTGCACAATCTTGCACGTTTGTGATTAAATATATATAATTAATTCATAGGCTGACTGCTTGTATGCGTTATTGAGTCACTCAAACACTCTTCCAAATGTAGTTAGCCTATGCCCTAAAATAATCTTATGAACAATATTTTATCTATTAAGAGGACTAAGAAGCTTGATTTTTCTAAAGATGAAGTATGGAATGTAATAACAACGCCAAATTATTTAAATGAGACTCATCCATTTTGTAAAAACAATACTGTTGTTACCTGGCCAGGTGTCGGATCGAAAGATATTTTAGAGTATCTGAGTGGACTTACTTTTGAAAGAGAGTTTACTCAATGGGACGAAAATGGTTATGACTTAATAATTGGAACCAAGAATGGAAAAAAGTCAAAAGTAAAATGGAGGCTATCAGGTAATGAGGAGTCATCTCAATTATCTATTCAGATAAATACCTATCCTCTTAAAAAATTTCCAGGTCCCTTGTATATTGTTCCCTTTGTTTTTCAGATTAATCCACAACTTAGTCGCTATTTAGATTCAGTTTTAGGAGGTATTGAATATTTTTTAAAGAATAAAAATCCGGTTCCAAGAAATCATTTTGGAACTCATAAATGGTTTTCTTAGACTAATTTTCGTCTTCGCATCCACACTCTGGACAAAACACTTTTATTCCTTTTCTTGAATTTTGATTATTGCACGATTTTCATTAGAACCTCGTATAAACATTTTAGACATTGATCCATACTTTTTTATGATTTTATCAAGAGCTGCTTGTTTCTTTTCCTCGTCATCAATTATTGATGCTCTTACATCAAGTGGATCTGAAAGTGCACTGCTCCCAATTTGGTCTGTAACATATATAGTTGCTCTGCCATTGTTATTAATTCTTTTTACTTTTCCAGCGGATTTACTTGAAGTAATAACTAAATAATCTTCATGTTCTGCAACCCATACTGGAGTCTTTACTGAAGTATCATCTTTTTTGTATGTAATTAAATTGATATATTCATGATCTGCAAAATCTAAGAGATTCATATTCAAAAATAGTTTAATAAGAGTGATGGTAATTGCACTAATCTTCGTGCAATATAGGAATCAGAAAATATCAAAAAAAGCAAAAAAAGTAAAACAAAAATACTCCTAACTATAACTTTTCGATTCATTTTTATTTTTTATTAGGTAACCCAAAAAGTGGTCTTAAAAATTTAATATTTTTTACACCGTGATAAATGGTGAGACTCAAGAAACAGAGTAAAAACAAAACGAGTGAAAACTTGATTAAAAAAGGTAAATTTATATCTGAAAAAATATACATCACTCCCATTTGTACAGGCATGTGCACAATATAAACAGGAAATATTGCTTGTTTGTAATATTGCAGTTGTGATGAATCTTTATTTAGGTATTTTGCTCCAATTCCAAGAATTAAGAAAATAAAGTTAAAAGATTCGAAAGCGATTAGCTTATTTACAACTTCGAATTCGTTTACAAATCTGTTTACTAAGAGTGGAATACCTATGGCAGTATGAGTGCTTATATTTTTTAAATTATATTCCCAAAATTTATCACCTTGAGAGGTTAAAACTATTCCAATAAAAAACCATAAAAAACCAAGTAATAAACCATGGTTCGTACCATAGTATTCGGCATAACCATTTCCATAACCTATCTCTTGATTAAAAGCTGTTAAGTCGAGAAGGTGACCTTCAAGAACTATTGGGATTGAGAAAATTAAAACACCTCCTCTAAAGTTAAGAATTGAATCTAAAAATTTAAAACCTTCTTTTTTATTTGATAAGAAGTTAATAATTGGAATGAGCAATAAACAATAAATTAATATATTTATTAAAAACCATAAATGCCCCCCTGTGAAAAAAGAGGTAATCACAATTCCAACGCTGTCTTCCATGTTTATATCCCCGTAGATAAACTGAACAGAAATTATCAAATACAATGGAACAAAAGTTATGGAACCAAAAAGATAAGGAATTCCCAATCTTTTCAGTCTCTCTTTAAATAGATCTCCAATACCTCTGTTTTGGAATGAAAATCTTAATGCAATACCAGCAATTACAAAAAGTAGCGGAATCCTCCATATGTTGAATATGCTAAGCAAGCTCCATATATTATCTATTGGCTTATTGTTCGGAACAAAAAGAATCCACTTAGCTACAGATGTGAAAGATACAGCCAAATGATAAAAAATTAAGAGAAAAAGAGCAATAGATCTAAGTGCGTCTATATCATGTCTTCTTTCGTCAAACATAGAATTGATTTTAAAAGACTATTTAATTTATTGATTCACCGGACTTAAAGTCAACAAATTGCTTTATTGCATAAGGGTTTCCATAATAATCATCAAACCCATTCATCAATGGCATAAATTGTTCGTATACATTTCCATCAGCATTAAGTTTTTCGTCGAAATCATGCTTTGCGTCATGAGAAGTCCAAAATTCAAATAATACTAAATTGTTTTCATCAGATTTGAAAGCTCCATAAGAGATAATGCCTTCATCCTCTTCAAGTTTTGGTAAGTAGATTTCTTTTTGAAGATTCATATACTCATCAGCATCTTTGACATCTAATTTAGCAAATGCTAAAAACATTGACTCTTTTGAGTCTTCAATTAATGAATCTTTTAAAGTCTTACCGGTAATCAATTCACCTTCATAGACTCTTGGAAAACTATCAAGAATATCTTGAATTTGCATTAAGTTTTCGTTTCTAATTTCTGCAAATTTATCTGCAGTCTCTTTGTCCTTCATAAATGCAATACCAAGATTTACATTATCTTTTGGGTTAAAGAATGCGATAGAATACATATCACCTCTAAGAGGCTCTAAAGCTGGGAACCCTGAGGTTTCAAAAAAGTCTTTGAGCTCTTCAAGCTTTCCGTCTTTAAATAAAATGGTTACTGCTACGGCATACATTAGCTTGCGTAAGCTTTTGATATTGCAAAAAACCAAGCAGGCGTCAAAACTACTCCAAGAATTACATTTAAAGGTATAAATGCTGCATCAGGAAATAATCCAGCAAGGAAAACTATAGTTACTATTCCAATTCCATAGCCAACTGTATTTCCTACTGCTGGTCCCCATGATGGCAAAATATCTTTTCCATATTTTGCAAATTGTATATTCCAGGGTGCTATAAAGAGAAAAACTGCTGGAGTTACATAGAAAACAAAATCAGCAGCCATATCAGCTGTTAAAGTAGTTTCGTTAAATGCATTATAAACTGCAGAAGGAACAAGTGCAGTTACCACACCTACAGCAGAGACTGTGTAAGCTAAACCAATTGATCCTGTCAGTAATGGTTTATCTTTATCGTCAAGAAGCTTTCCCGATAATCTAACAACTCCCATTCCAGCCATAAGCTGGAGAGCGCTAGATATTCCAATTATCGGTCCCCAAGTTTCATTGTAACCTGATGCATCTGGTCCTAATACAAATACTTGAATAAGAAAATTTGCAAGCAATAAAGTTAATGCTCCTAATGCAAATCTCCTACCAAGATTTTTTTCTTCTGTTGTTATCATTATTGATTATTCCAATCTAAAAGTTTTCCTTCAAGAAAACTTTCATTTTTTATATTCTTTCTTCTAATTACTATTTGAGATTTCCATACCGCCTATGATCAGCTCCATCTCTTTCCCATATTTTTCATCTGCTTCTTCAGATGTCATTCCAATTCTCTCGGCAAATCTATCTTGGAACTCTTTGGTTCCAGCATCTGCATCATAAGACTCCATCCATTTATTTCTTGCATCTTTTGATGGAAACATATTTATGGATACATAATAAACACCATCCTCTTGTTCTTGGTATGCCCACAAGAATTTTACATCTGTCGCATCTACAAACTCTTTAGAATATTCATTCCAAACTTCTTTCCAAGCTTTATAGACTTCTTCACTATGTTCTTTATATTTTGTTATATTGACTGTCATTTGTTCCATAATTATTTACTCCATTCTGAAAGTTTTCCTTCAGGAAAACTTACATTATTTACATATATCTTGCATACTCCAGTTACAACAGTTGGTGGACTTTTAATATAAGTCATAGCATCTGCCATTATTTGTTGAAATTTTTCCTGGGATGAATCTATTGCTTCTTGTGATTCCCAATTGCTCAATGTGACACCCTTGTTGTCACCTACATCTGCAGCTAAAGCACCAATTAAACCTTCTGTACCTTCATAGCTCGCATACACAGTATTTTGAATCCAATCTGTGAATTCATCAATTTTTTCTTCGTCATATGCTGATCCAAATCCTAACCGAACAACAAAGGGTTTAACTGGATCGTCTTTTCTTGTAGTCTGATAAATTTGTCCTGCATTCATAGGTCCAAACGAAATAGTTGGTGGCCCGCTGACAAATTCTCCCAATCCACTTAGCGCTTCTTGAATTTGTGGTCCAGCAGCATTCATTGCGTCTTCATTAGCCCACAAACTCCAAGAAGTCATTTGACCATTATCCATTTCAGCAATACAAATCTGAAATAAACCAGGCGTATCCCTAAAAGAATCGGCTACGCTTTCAGCATATGCTATAGTTTCTTCCATTTTGCCCTCTTGTATGTCAACTTGCGTTAATCTAAAGTACATATTTTCTCCTTTTAATTTAATTTTTTACAATTTTCCAACAGGAAAATCTACATAATTCTTCCATATATCACATTGACCAGTTACTTCTTGTGGCGGTTCTGAAATAAGGTTTGCGACCGCATCGGAAACTACAGATGCAATAACATCAGATGCTGAGTGTGCAGCATCATGATCAGTCCAAAAATTGAAACTAAATCCTTTATCCTCTGCTACTTTACAAGCACCAGTTCCATAAATTCCCTCTACATTTTCATAAGCTGGATAAACAGTGTTTGTCATAAATTCTGTAACATCATCATAGGTTTTACCCTCTTGAGTTCCTCCACCTAAAACGAATCTCGCAAAAAATCCATCTTCGCCTTCCTTGGATACTGCGATATATTGTTGTCCAGCAACCATAGGTCCTTCCATCACTTCTGGTTGACCATCAAGCATCTCTGCCGCTCCTGCTAAAGCCTGATTAAATTTATCAATTGAAGCTTCTTTAGCTCCTTCATTAGTCCAAGTAGACCATGCCATGAATCTTCCATCATTTGTCGCACATGCAGCTATTCCTAATAACCCTGATATTCCATCATAAGATGGGATGACTGTATTTTTGACGTATTCAAGGGCATTATCCATTTCACCCTCATTCACATCTGCAAGTGTAAGTCTTACAAACATTTTTACTCCTAACGTAATTTTGTCGTCAGTTAAGTGTATCTACAAAGCCCTGTTTATGTTTATGCCTTTGAAAATGCTGAAGAAAATGAGAATATAAATGCTGGAAACAAAATAACTCCGCCTAATACAGCTATTAAAATAAAGGCTCCTTGTGGTAGAAGTCCAAATATACTTCCAAGAGAAAACATCAATATTAAAATAGATCCACCCCAACCAGAATAAACACCATAGGTCGGGAGTTGACCATTATTAACTGAAAGTACACAAATTACTGCTATTCCAGCTAATAAATTCCAACCCCATGCATTAATATTTTGCAGTATCTGTATTTGATCAACTGTAAAGAGTGTTCCATCGTTATTAAAGTATCCAGTTGCGTTGAAGCTATTTACCATATTTATAGCTATTACTGCAAAAAAGGCTTGAATAACCACTCTAAAGTATGGTTTATCTTCAGCATTGAAGAGCTTTAGTGAGAATGCAAGTACAAACAAAAAAGAAAATGCTTGTGCGTAATTTAAAATTGCGACTATTCCTCCCGTTGCTGAATCAAAACCAGGACTACCTGGATCACCCAATGCAACCTGCACTGCAAATGATAAAAAGATACAGGCCGCAGAAACTCGAGCCATTAAGCTTCCTATTCTTTTTTCACTATCAGATAATGTATTCATTTTTCCTTTCTTCTATTCCGTGCCCAATGACATTTTGTCACCCCAAGCAACATAGCTACCAACGCCTAGTCCAATAATCATTGCAATCCACCCAATTCCAAATAATGGTTGAAATGACTCTGGTAGTGTATAGTCAAAGAAAAGCTGTGCTCCTGAACCAATTAAAATAAATGTAAAAGCAAAAATGCTTAGATATTCATAAACTGGTCTAAACACTCCAGTACCTCTAGTCGTGAGAGCGAAAGTTAACGTGTTAAATGCCCATAAAAAATACATTCCAGCAAATCCATTTTCTCTAAATTCTGGAAATGATATTTCAATTAGCGTCCCAAGAATTATCACAGCACCTAAAATACCTGTAGCCATTTTCCAATAATCGGGGACTTGATCTTCTATTAAATAATATCCTCCAAGAATTATTCCTAAAAGTGTAAATGCCCAAGCAAAGTTGAATATTCTATTGATCCCTTCTGGCCCCTCATATAGACCGAATCCATTACCAATAAGATATAAATTACAACCAATAAATCCAATACAATTTTGTCTTGCCAGTTGCCCTACCGGCTGTGTAAAAAATTTTTTCATAAAACTTCCTTCCTAAAGTTTTTTTAAAACTAAAAATATGAGCTTCCCCCATACTCAATCCGAGTATATAAACAAAATAAAGAGCGTGTTGGTTATTTCTAAATTTTAAGTAGATTTAACAATTTGTTAATAATTTGAAATAGCGTCCGTAAGACTATCAATAAGTCTTTGAATATCACTAATATTTACGCTTTCATTAGGGGCATGAGCATTTCCTTCTTCATCACCTGCACCAACTAAAACTATCTCAGAGTTAGGGAACTCATTAATAAAGACATTTGCAAAAGGAATTGAACCTCCTACACCCATATATGCCACTTCATTTTCCCAGTGTTTATTAAATGACTCTATTAGTTTTGAACTAAATTCATTTTTGGGATCAACTAGTATTCCTTTTCCTTTTGCTTCAGGTATGAATTCAACATTTGCATTAAAAGGAGTATTTTCTTTTATATGTTGTTCAAGCATATTCATTGCATGATCTGGATCTTCAGTTGGAGGAAGCCTTAAGCTAATTTTTGCTTTTGCTTTAGGAATGAGTAAATTTACAGATTCAGCTACAGGAGGAGCATCAATGGCCAATATACTTAATGCGGGTTCCAACCATAATCTTTTTGAGTAACTATCCATTTCAAACAAGTTAACACCAGTGGAAGAAAGTGTGCTTTTTACAAATTCATCAGATAGTTCAAATACATCTTGTTCGGTTGGAGTAAGTCCTTCTATAAGTAATTCTCCTTTATCATTATGAAAAGAAGAAATGATTCGACTTAAAATCATAAATGCGTCTGGAACAACTCCTCCACCTAATCCAGAATGTACAGGTTCCATTTGTTGATCAACAACTATGACACCATCAACTAGTCCTCTTAGGGATGTCGTTATCGTTGGAACACCTGACTTAATATTTCCTGAATCTGCAATAACAATTACATCTGCCTCAAGATCTTCTCTGTTTTCAGCGATAAACTCAGTCATGTAGGGTGAACCTATTTCTTCTTCACCTTCAATAAAAATTTTTATATTCACAGGCAGGGTTTCAAGTAGGTTTTTCACCACTTCATAATGTGTTACAACTCCTGCTTTATTATCTCCTGACCCTCTTGCAAAAAGTCTTCCATCGATAATCTCTGGTTTAAAGGGGTCTGTATCCCATTTATTTATATCTCCAACTGGTTGAACATCGTGATGTGCATAGAGAAGAACCGTTTTTTTAGAGGGGTCTATTTCACTCTGACCAAGTACGGCTGGTTTACTATTTTTACTAGAAGTAACCTTCGAATTTAAGCCAAGTTCCTTGAATAAATCAGCAATATAATTTGCCGAATCTAATACATCTTTTTGGTTTTCATCAAGAGAGCTTATAGATGGAATTTCGACTAATTTTGACAATAACTTAGTTATATCAACGTTTTTCATATGTATTTATTGTAAAAGATATCTATTTTTTTACTAAAAAGAGTGCTTAAGATTAAATTCATCAAAATAGAACCTAAAAGAAATTTTGTCTAGGATTATGAATATAGACATGAAACATAAAAAAAGTTTTGTTATTTTAACTATTCTTTTCCTAATTCTTTCTGCCTGTGGTGGTTCAGATGATACATCAAGTGAAACTACAGATACTGCCGAAGAAACTACAACAACTTCAACTGTGGATGTAGAAACATCTTCTGGTGAGGTATATAACGAAGCAGAATTAGTTGTGCCCCCAATTTTATTAAAACCATTAATTGGAGCAACGGGAATACTTACCGGTACTTCAGAAGACTGGGAAGTAGTAAGTGAAATCGTCCCACTTGAAATGGGGGTAAAAATAAGAACAGCTGATAACGGTACAGCTCAAATGACTTTTGAAGATGGATCTTCTCTTTTAATGGGGGGAAATTCAGTAATAAATATTAGAAGCTTTGATTATGACGAGGAGGAAAAGGCAAGAGTTTTAACAGTTGATATAATTTCTGGAAGTATTGCTTATGACATCAGGAGTGAAGGGCTATCAGCATCTCTTGCAAAAATAGTTACTCCTACTGCGGAGCTCTCTGTTCATGGAACTGAGGGTGTGTTTGAATACGATGTGACAAGTCTCTCAGCAAAAAGCACAGTTTTAGAAGGTGGCGAAGAAGCAGATGATGCTGTATTTAGTGAATTGCTTCCTAACGAAGAAGGGACACCGGTTTTAGTAGCTGTTTCCCAAACTGCAGGAACAGAACTTGGAAGTGCAACAACAGGGGGTTCAGGTTGGACTAATGAGGATTCATCAACTGTTGCCCTAATTGTTGATGAATTTGTTTCAAATATGGAAGGAGAATGTAGTTACACATGTAAAGCTGAAACACAGGAAGGTCTTGCTGAAGGTAGTGAACAGTTAACAGCAGATGTTGCAGTAAATGCAGTTTTTACTGAAAGTGATACTCGGAGAATGGATTTAACTCAAAGTCTTTTAGATGCCGCAGGAGCACCAGAAGATATAACAAATTCTGTTGAGTCCCTTGCTGAAGTAGTACAAGAGGTAGCTGTACCAGACGAAGTTGTTGAGGAGTTCATAACTGCAAACTGGCAAGAGGCACCCGAAGATGGATCAGCTCAAGAGTTACCTCCATTATCAGAATTCATTGGAACGTTTGAAGATGCTGCAACTGTTCACGAAAGCGAAAAATTTCAAGATTTAGGCTTTGACCATAATGAAAATGGAAACTTTCGTGCACAACATGGAATGATGCAATTTATTTCAGCAGATACAAATGCTGTGAATGAATTAGCAAATACAGGAAATGTTGCTTCCGCCATGGCTTTGGCAGCTGCAAATATGTTTGTGAACGCAGGTCAAGATAATTTTGTTGAAGGAACCTATTGTGCAGATAATCCTGATGATCCTGAGTGTGCTAGCGGAGCACCCCCACCAGAATTTCTAGCTCAAGCCTTTGCAGGTAATCATTTTGTTGAGGATATGGTCCAGGGAATGGGATTTGAATATAATTTTACAGCAAATGATATTAAACCAGGTTATTGTGATGAACAGTCATGGTTACCTGAGTGTTCAAATGGTCCACAATTTGTAGGGGATGCTTTTGAAGAAGGAGGTGCATATTGTGAGGCTAATCCTGAGGGATGTTCAGAGGGTAGCACCGAAGCTGGAAAAATGTTTTTTGGGGGAAGTCCTGAAGAAGATTCTTTCTGTGCAGATAGTCCTGATTCTCCAGAGTGTTTGGGTGGAAATGCTCAAGCAGTTTATAAGTTTTTTCATGTTTATGATGAAGACGTTTTAGGTGATGATTGGGAGCCTGTAAATTGTAGTGAATACCCAAATGATTCAATGTGTAGTGGTGAGGGAGACTTTTTCCATCAACATGTTGGAGATGCGACAGGTCTTGCATTGGATAGAAATGATATGTTTGAAATTTATGGAGGCCCTCAAGAATTAACTGGTCCACCACCAGAATTCTGTCAAGAAAATCCTGAAGCTACTGAGTGTGGAGAAAATTACAGGCCGGCTGATGTTTTCTCTGAAGGAGAATATGTAGCACCAGGATATTGTGATCAAACGCCTGATGCGCCTGAGTGTGATTCAAGTTTTGGACAAGAAGGAGGGTTGAAAGGTCCTTTGACTGGTGGGTTACTAGCTCAATACGCATCTCCAAATCCAAATGCTAGAGCTGGTGAAAAGCCCAATTTTTGTACAGAAGATCCTAATCACCCAGAATGTTTTAGAGATTATTACGGAGAAAGTAATTTAGATAAAGGTGATTTCTTAGGCAATATGTTTAGTAATGATTCATATGTTGACTTAGCTCAGCAAGGAATTTTTTATAACTCAATTGATGGAGCAGATGATTTGGCATCACAGCGATATGGTAATCATAATGATTACTTTGTTCTTGATTGCTCTGCTCCTGGAAATCAAAATGAACCAGGGTGTCAGGAAGGTTATGATCCAGCAGAGTCAGGATTATTTGCAGACGGGGAAGATGGCGTGAGAGAATTTGAAGCTTTTAATCCTGAAGATGTAAGTTCACTTTGTGAGGACAATCCTCAAGATCCTCTCTGTTATGCTCAACCAATAGAAGGAGGAGGGCCTGGTGAAGGAGATGCTTTTGGTCCACCTCCTGAAGGAGGTTTTGCCCCTGGGACACAACCTGCACAAGGTGGTTGGGGAGATGCTGCAAAAGCAGATGAATTTAAGAATCAATCAGATAATTTTACCGAATTTTCAGGAAACTATTGTGATGAAAATCCAGATGACCCTACATGTTCACAGATTGCACCTCCACCTCCTCAAGATGGAATAATACAAGACCAAGAT
>CABZMN010000007.1 GCA_902526825.1 uncultured Candidatus Actinomarina sp.
AATTGATTTGTTAAGGCCATCAATTCAAAATAACGAAATACAATTTTTAATAGCAACTGTATTAATCCATGGATTCATTCTTCCGATTAAATATTTAATTTATAAATTGTTTGTATTCAAAGATTCTTTAAATAATTGAAATCTTAATATAAATAAACTTTTTAGTGTTCTTGGTATTCTTGTAAAAATAACAGACACACTGGGTCTAATTTCATTTACTTTTGCAGGTACTTCTCGAATCTTGAATCCTGATCTTTCTATTCTAATTAAAAGTTCAGTATCAAAAATATCCTGAGTCGAAATGACGTTATTGATTTCTTTTTGTATATTTAATTTTCTAATGGCTTTCATACCATGAGTATCACTAAGTGAGGTTTGAAATAAAAGCTTTAGAATTAACACAAATATTGATGTTGCCATTTTTCTAACAAATGTTCTTTCATCCTTAGATTCACTTAATCTTTTCGATGCAACGAGGGCTACGAAATTTTCATCTAATTGCAATGCTTGTTTAAGAAATTTTTTTGAAAAATAATCGATATCAAAAGATATTACAATTTCATTTTTGGCATTTTCGAAGCCATTTTTTAATGCAAGACCATAATTTGCATAATCACTACTTATCGTAAAACAATTGTTTTTATCGTTTATAAAAGTTTGAATTAGATTTATTGTGTTATCTGTTGAGCCATTTTCAGAAAAAATAATTTCAAATGGCATGTTCATCTCTTGGCAAATAATATAAATTTTCTTTGCAGATTCTAAAAAGATTTCTTCTTCATTAAATACTGGTATTACAACTGAAAAATTATTAATCATGTTGTTCATTTTCATAAACATTACAATACATATGGAGTGAATGAAAATAAACTAGATTTAATTTTTAAGGCTTACGACGTAAGAGGTATCTTTAATGAAACAATTACCCCTGAAATAGGTTTTAAAATTGGTGCAGCTTTTGCTTCATATGTAGATTCAAACGAAATTATTGTTGGCCATGATGGTCGTATTTCAAATAATGAAATGTTTGCTGCAGTAAGTTCAGGGATAAAGTCGGTAAATAAAAAAGTTTTATATGTTGGTATGGTTCCAACAGATGTTGTTTATACGTTGTCAGGAATTAAGAATTTACCTGGTCTAATTATTACAGCTTCTCACAATCCAAAAGAGTATACAGGTATGAAATTTTGTAACGTGGGAGCAGTAGCAATTGGTCAAGAAACAGGATTAAAAGAAATTCAAAAGTTCGCAGAAAATTTTGATGATGATTTTAATATCTCTGCTTTGCCAGAAAGGCAAACAATGAATCAACTATATTTGGAACACTTTAAAAAAATAATAAACCCATCAGAAATAAGTGACGAAGTAAAATTTTCTATTGATGCTGGAAACGGTGTTTTAGGTGCAATTATTGAAGACCTTTCAAAAACTTTTAATTTAAATTTTGAGGGTCTTTATATGGATGTAGATGGCAACTTCCCCAATCATCCAGCAGATCCCTCTAATGAAAACAATCTTTTAGATTTGAAGGATAAAGTCATATCTCAAAATCTTGATTTTGGAGTTGCTTTTGATGGAGATGCCGACAGATCTGTATTTATAGATGATAAAGGGAATCTTATAAGCGGAAGTTTAATGACATGTTTGATCTCTGATTGGCTATTTGAAAAAAAATCTGAAATAAAAGTAGTTCATAATGTAAATGTCCAACCTTCTGTTATTAAGTACTTAAATAATAGAGGAATAGAGACAATAAGATCTAAGGTTGGTCACTCATATATAAAAAAGATTATGAGGGATAAAGATGCAGACTTTGGTGGAGAGCATAGTGCACATTTTTATTTGAGAGAAAATTTTTATGCTGATTCAGGAATATTGACATTATTAATATTTTTAAAAATTTTATCTGAAAAAAATGTCAAAAGTTCAGTGCTTGTAGAAAATTATGAATTTAACCCATCATCAGGTGAAATTAATTATGTGGTCGAAGATGTAGAGACAAGTTTAAAAAAAATCGAAAATTCTTTTCAGGGTGAATTTGATAAATTAGATGGAATATCATATTTTTCCGATGATTTTTGGTTTAACGTAAGAGGATCAAATACTGAACCTTTGCTTAGATTAAATGCAGAAGCAGTAGATCAAAAAACTTTAGACAACATCATTGATGAAATTTCAAATATAATAAGTTAATAGATGTTAAATGTTGCTTTTGACTTAAAAAATCAAATAATATCCGATCTCGAATATTCAAGTAATCTTGAAAAAATTTCATATGAAAATTTATTAATTATGGGCATGGGTGGATCAGGTATTGCTGGAGATGTAATGAAGATATTATCTAACGAAATATCTGATAAAAACATTTTTGTACAAAAAGACTATTCGATTCCAAAACAAGTTAAAAAGTTTAAACCCCTATGTTTGTTTATTTCATATTCTGGCAATACAGAGGAAACTTTATCAGGAATATCTGATGCAAAAATAAACAATTTTGATTGGATAGTTATTTCAAGTGGTGGAAAGTTAATCGATATGGCTAACGAAGAAGGTAAAGAATATATCAAAATTCCAAGTGGTTTACAACCAAGGGCAGCATTTGGATATCTTACACTGGCTGTTTCAAAAATAATTGACATTGCTGAAGGTTCAAATTATTTATCTCAATTAAACGATGTAAGTTCCTACATTGATAAATTGTCTGAAAAAGGTGAAAAATCAAATATCAATCAATTATCAATAGATATTTGTGAAAGTATCAATAAAAAAACTGTAATTATTTATTCAGGGACTGATATGTCAAAAGTTGTGTCTTCACGTTGGAAAACACAAATTAATGAGAATGCTAAATCCAAAGCTTATGTCGGTCATTTACCTGAAGTTCATCACAATGAAATTCTCTCATGGGATGCAGATGAAGAAGGTAGTAAAAAAAATTACATTGTAATCATGATCAGGGATCAAAACGAACATACTCAAATTAAGAAAAGATTTGAACTGACTAAAGATTTAATAGGTGAAAAAGTAGATATAACCGAAGTAAATTTACCTAATCAAGAAAGTACACTAAAAACCTTATTGGAGTTAGTATTACTAGGTGATTTAGTAAGTATTAATCTAGCTGCAAAACTTACTGTTGATCCAAATAATATAGATACAATTGAAAAATTGAAAAAATTACTAGGAGAATAATGTCCACAATAAAAGATAAAAATTTGGCAACAATTGGTCAACAAGAAGTTGATTGGGCCGCAAGACAAATGAAAGTTCTTGAGGAAATCAAGACAGAGTTTTCTTCCTCTAAACCATTGAATGGTTTAAATATCGGGGCTTGTATGCATGTAACAAAAGAAACAGCAAACTTAATGCTTACTTTGAAGGCTGCAGGAGCAAACGTTGCCTTATGTGCATCGAATCCATTATCAACTAAGGATTCAGTTGCAGCCTATTTATCTGAAAATGACATTGAAGTACACGCAGTACACGGTGTATCAAATGATGATTTTTTTAAACATCTTAATTCTGTACTTGATACTAAACCGGATATAACAATGGATGACGGGGCAGATTTAGTAACACTGCTTTTAACAGACAGAGCTGATATTCCAATTATGGGTTCAATGGAAGAAACTACAACAGGAGTTATAAGACTGAAGTCAATGGAAAAAAATAATAAGCTTCGTTTCCCAGTTGTTGCCGTGAACGATTCAGAAACTAAACACTTATTTGATAATAGATTTGGAACAGGTCAAAGTGCTATGGATGGTGTTGTTAGAGCAACAGATCTTTTAATTGCTGGTTTAGATGTTGTTGTTATTGGTTTTGGTGACTGTGGAAAAGGAGTTGCAGAAAGGGCATACGGAATGGGTGCAAAAGTTACAGTGGTTGAGCCTAACTCCGTACTTGCTTTAGAAGCTTTGATGCATGGTTACGAGGTAAAGAGTAGTGTAAATGCTTCAAAAATTGCAGATGTAATTGTCTCTGTGACAGGAAATATGCATGCATTAGACAAGCAACATTTTGATGTAATGAAAGATGGTGTGGTCTTAGCTAACGCGGGACATTTTGATGTAGAAATTAATTTAGAAGCACTAAAACGAGAAAGTGCAGAGATCCATAGAGTTAGAGACCATGTCGAAAGTTATTTATATGATGGGAAGGAAATATTAGTACTTGCTGAAGGCAGACTTGTAAACTTAGCTGCCGCATCAGGACATCCAGCTTCGGTAATGGATATGTCATTTGCTAACCAAGCACTTGCAGCTGAATGGATAAAAGACAATCATGAAGAATTACTCCCAAAGGTTTACACCCTTCCAAACGAAGTTGATTTAAAAATTGCGGCTACAAAACTAGGACTCATGGGTGGAGAGTTAGAAATACTTACCAAAGAGCAAATTGATTATCTCGACTCGTGGGAGCATGGCACAAGCTAAATTTGAGTATTTTTAAAAAAGTCTTATCTGTTGGAAGTGGAAAGCTTGCTCAAGAGCTTGATAAAAAAGTTGAGTTAATCAATAATTTAGAGTCAGAAGTAGAAAAATATTCAGATGAAGAAATAAAAAATAAATTTCAAGATCTCAAAACAAAAATTAATAATGAAAATAAGTTTGATTATGAGGTTGAGGCATTTTCACTTGTTAGAGAGGCATCTAAAAGAACAATTGGGCAACGTCATTACAATGTTCAGTTATTTGGAGGGATGGTTTTACTTAGAAACAAAATAGCAGAGATGAAAACTGGAGAGGGTAAAACATTAGTTTCTACACTTCCAATCTCATTTATGTCACTTTTTGATCAAAGTGTTCATGTTGTTACCGTAAATGATTATCTATCTAGAAGAGATGCTGAATGGATGAGTCCAATTTATAACTTCTTAGGTCTAGAAGTAGGGTTAATTTATTCAAATCAAGACTACAAAGAAAAAGTTTTTGAATACAAAAAAGATATTGTTTATGGAACTAATAATGAATTTGGATTTGATTACCTAAGAGACAATATGGCCCAATCATCAGAGCAATTGACTCAAGGAAATCTATTTTATGCGGTTATTGATGAAGTTGACTCGATACTAGTAGATGAAGCTAGAACCCCTTTGATTATTTCTGGAAGAGTAGAGGAGTCTACAAAATGGTATTTGCAATTTTCAAAGTTTGTAAAACAAATGAAAAAAGATTTTCATTATGAAGTTGATGAATCAAAGAAACAAATTCATCCAACTGAAGAGGGGATTGAGTTAATAGAACAAAAACTGAGTATTGAAAATCTTTATGAAAATACATCTACAAACTTCATTCATTATTTAACTGCTTCTTTACGTGCAAAAGAGATTTATAAAAAAGATGTAGATTATATTGTTTCAGATGGTCAAGTAAAAATAGTAGATGAATTTACTGGTCGTGTTTTGGAGGGTAGACGATATTCTGACGGACTTCACCAAGCTATCGAAGCAAAAGAAAATGTTAGTATTCAAGATGAAAACCAAACATTAGCATCTATAACTTATCAGAATTATTTTAGAATGTACGAACATCTTGCTGGTATGACAGGTACAGCAAAAACTGAAGAAGAAGAACTTATTCAAATCTACAATCTTGAAGTTGTTGAGATACCAACCAATTTACCTATTGCAAGAAATGACAATCAAGATACGGTTTATAAAACAAAACAGGCAAAATTAAAGGCTGTAGTAGATGATATCAAACATCGACATGAAATGGGTCAACCAGTTTTGCTTGGTACTGTCTCTGTTGATTCATCAGAGGAAATTTCAAAAGAGTTAACAAAAAACAGCATCAAACACAGTGTTTTAAATGCTAAAAATCACTTAGAAGAGGCAGCAATCATCGCTCAAGCAGGAAGGTTAAAATCTGTAACCGTCGCAACAAATATGGCAGGTAGAGGTGTAGATATAAAACTTGGAGGAAACAGTGAATTTATGGCCAAAAAACAGGCAGAGAATGATAGTAATTCTGACGATCCAAAAATTATGCAGGATTTAATTAAAAAATTTGACTCCATTATTGATGAAGAAAAAGAGAAAGTCATTCAACTAGGAGGTCTTTATGTAATTGGAACAGAAAGACACGAATCTCGAAGAATAGATAATCAGTTAAGAGGAAGATCAGGAAGACAAGGCGATCCTGGTGAATCAAGATTCTATATAAGCTTAGAAGATGACCTAATGAGAAGATTTCAAGGTGAACGTATTCAGTCAATTATGGATAAGCTCAATCTTCCTGATGATGAAAAAATTGAACAAAGTATGGTTACAAAAAGTATCGAAAGAGCACAGGCACAGGTAGAATCTTTAAACTTTGAAATTAGAAAAAATGTACTCAAGTTTGATCAAGTACTAAATCAACAAAGAGATGTTATTTACAAATGGAGAAGAGATTTACTCAGGTCAGACAGTATAGAAAATCTAATAATTGATTGGCGTGATGATATTTTTGATGATTTACAAAATAATATTGATAGTTATAAGACACAATATGAGACACTTGAAGATTTTAAAAATTTAGTCAATGATGAATTAAGTTTAATCCTATCTGAGAACATAAAAAAAGAAATTTTAAAAGATGTTGAGGTAAATGATAAATTACAAATAATTTCGAATCTTGAGTCTTTATATACTAAAAATTTCGAATCGGATCCTAACAATTTTATGAATTTAGCAAGAATGGGGTCCCTATCATTTATTGATCAATCATGGAAAAATCATCTTTCAGAAATGGATTATTTAAGATCAGGAATTGGTCTAAGAGCAATGGGTCAGAGAGATCCACTAGTTGAGTACCAAAAAGAAGGGTATGATTTATTTGAAGATTTAATACATAATGTAAAATTATCCGTTGTTAGACTTCTACTAAACTTTGAAAAGATCGCAAAAGATAATAGTAATTTAGATAAAGAAAATAAAATTAATGCTGAAAACAAAGATAAAATTGGAAGAAATGACCCGTGCTACTGCGGTTCTGGCATAAAATATAAAAAATGTGGAATGATAGATAAATGTATAAAGAACTTATAAATAAGGTTGTAGATTTTAAAGATAGAATAAACTCGGCTAAGGAGTATCTTTGACTTTGATAACAAGAAAGAACAACTTTTAGAAATTAACAAAATTATTTCTGAAGAAAATTTTTGGTCATCAAATCCAAATGCTCAAAATATAGTTAAAAACGCATCAAATATTGAGAAAATAGTTAATTTATTGGAGGTTATAGATACTGAAATTGAAGACCTAGAAGAATTTTTAGAACTAAGTAAGGATAACACAACTGAATTAAACGAATTAAAGAATCAACTAAGTGAAATAGAGCAAAAAATTCTAGATTTAGAAGAAGAATCACTTTATTCAGAAGAGTTTGATAATCACTCAGCAGTTCTTACGGTAAATGCAGGTGCTGGGGGGGTAGACGCTCATGATTGGGCCGAAATATTATTAAGAATGTATACAAGATTTCTGGATGACAATGATATGAAATATGAAATTGAAGAAATTTCATCTGGGGAAGAAGCAGGAATAAAATCAGCCTCTATTAGAGTCGATAACTTTAGAGCATATGCAAATTTAGAAAGTGAAAGAGGAGTTCATCGATTGGTAAGAATCAGTCCATTTGATAGTAATAAAAGAAGACATACAAGTTTTGCTGGTGTAGATGTTATTCCTTTAATTGAAGATTCTGATGATTATGAATTGAATGATGATGATATTCGTATTGATGTATACAGGTCTTCAGGGGCTGGAGGCCAACATGTAAATACAACAGATTCAGCTGTAAGAGTTACACATATTTCTACAGGTATTGTTGTTGCGTGTCAGGCAGAAAGATCACAACTTCAAAATAAAATTCGTGCTTTAAGTCTTTTAAAATCAAAATTAATAATCAAGGAAAAAGAGGAAAAATTAAAAAAACTTGATTCTATTAGGGGAGAACAAGTAGAAGCTGGGTGGGGTAGGCAAATAAGATCATATGTAATGCAACCTTATCAACAAGTTAAAGATTCAAGAACAAATATTGAAGTAGGAAATATACAATCAGTATTAGATGGAGATATTAACATATTTATTAATGAGTATCTAAAATGGCGGAGACAGGGATTAAATGATTAGATTAGAAGATGTTTCATTAGTATTTCAAGGAGGCAGTGTAGCCTTATCTAATGTGTCTACACAGATTTCGGAAGGAGAGTTTGTTTATCTAATTGGTCATTCTGGAAGCGGCAAATCATCGCTGTTAAAACTTTTATATAAAGAATATTCCGCAACAAAAGGCAGTATTGAGGTAGTTGATATGGACGTAACGTCTTTGCCTAGTTGGAAGATACCATTGCTTAGAAGAAAACTAGGTATTGTAACTCAAGAACCTCAACTCCTTGAAAATAGAACAACTTTTGAAAATATCAGTTTTGCACTAGAAGTGCTTGGTTTTGATGAAAAGGAAATAAATGAAAAAACTAATACTTTGATTGAATTGGTTGATCTAGAAAATAGTATGTACAAATTTCCTAATCAACTTTCAGGAGGAGAACAAACAAGAGCTTGTATAGCAAGAGCACTTGCCTCTAATCCACTACTTCTTTTATGTGATGAGCCTACAGGCAATTTAGATCCAGATTTAAGTATTCAAATTATATCCTTACTTGAAAAAATAAATAGGGCTGGAACTACTGTCCTAATGGCTACCCATGATTCTTCAATTGTTAATAGAAGAAAGAAAAGAGTTTTGCAATTAAGTAATGGAAAATTAGTAAGTGATGTTGAAAAAGGTAGGTATATTTAAGCCCTCATGAAAAAATTAAATTATGTAATTAAAAACACATTTATAAATATGCGTAGGAACCCCCTTTTAGTTATTGCAACAATGTTGGCTGTACTAGTTTCCTCATTCTTAGTATTTACAACACTTTCTGCAAGGGCAATAGTAGAAAATAATACATCTAGATGGCAAAACGGAGTCCATGTTGTCATATTTTTAGATGACAGAGTAACATCAACAGCTCACAAACAACTTCAAGAGACGTTAGAAAATTACCCTGAAGTAAGAATGGTTGAATATTTTACAAAATCTGAAGCCATGGATGAATTCAAGATTTTATTTAAAGATCAGCCAGAATTGTTACAAGAAGTAGACTTTGATATTTTACCCACATCTTTGAGAATAAATCTTAATAATCCTGCAGATTACAAATTAATTATTGAGAGAATGGAAGGTAATGCTGCAGTTAAAGAAATAAGAGCATCTGGGGAAGCAATTGAAAGATTATTGAGCCTAACCAATACCCTTGTATTATCTGCGAGTATTTTTGCAGGACTTATAGGTTTTGCTGCATTCATTTTGATAATAAACACTCTTAGATTAACTGCTTATGCTAAAAAGAAAGAAATAAAGATAATGAGAACAATTGGTGCATCTTCAACTTATATAAGATTACCTTTTATATTTGAAGCAATCCTTGAGTCTCTAATAGGCACCAGTATTGCGGTAGGTCTTGGATGGGGATTTATTCAGTACTCTAAGACCTCATTTATTGCAGATAGTATATTTGACATTACAATTTCAGATTCTTATCTTACTAACTTAACTCTGATCTTATTATTTTCTACAATACTATTTGGTTTTTTTGCAAGCTTTGTAGGTATAAGGAGAGTATTAAATGATTAAAAAATTTCTTGCATCATCATTATTTTTATCCGTTCTTATTCAAACCATTGCAGTAGATTATTCTTTCAGTATCACTGCAGAAGAAAGATTAGAAGAAGTTGAGAAACAACTTATTGCTATCGCAAATCAAATAAAACAATACGAGGGAGATAAAACAGATTTAGAGAAAGCAATATTAGAAAATGATTCATCTTTAAAAAAAGTTAATCAAGAATTGTCAGAAGTACAAAAAAGGCTTGAAGCTGCAGAAAAAGCCCTTGACAAAGCTCTTGAAGGATATGATGAATCACTAAACAATCTTGCTGCAATTCAAGAAAATATTATCAATGAACAAATTACTTTAGGTGCAACTAAAAATCAAATCTCGAAAGTCAAAGATGAGTTATTTGAAACTCAAAAAAACTTAAATTCAGCTAAAGGAGAATTACAAAATAAAGCAGTTGACATGTATATAAATGGAGTAATGAGTCCTGCAACTGCATTATTTATTAACTTAAGTGATCTATCTGATTTTCTAGCAGCTCTTGGATATGCTTCTGCAATTGTCAATACTGCATATGAAATTATTGAATCATTAAATGCTTTCGAGAGATTATCTGAGACTCAAACAGATTTTTTATCTGAACGAGAGAAAGAAAGAGAAGAGATAATAGAGAATCTTCAGGTTGAAGAAGAGAAAAAGAATCAAATTTCAATTGAAGCTGAAGAGTATGCAGATGAAGTTGAGGAAAGTAAAAATAGAGTTGAAACAGAAAAAAGGAGAGTTGAAAATCAAAAAGCAGCCGTGTTGGTTGAACGTAAAAAAGCACAAAATCTTTTAACAGAAGCAAACAACCAGCTTGCAAAATTAGATGCTGAACATGCAAATCTAGAGAAGCTTGAAGATGCTATACAAGCAGATATTGAAAGATTAAGTTCACTCGGAGGTGTTGCTCCAAATAAACTAACTTGGCCAATAACAGGTAGTTATGTATCAAGTGGTTATAAATGGAGAAGATTTAGAGGTGTCACAAGTTTTCATGGGGCTATAGATATACCTGGTAGGACAGGAACACCAATTAAAGCTGCAGCTGGAGGTGTTGTAATTTTGGCAAGATATTATGGACTAGCTGGCAGGACTGTATTTATTGATCATGGAGGTGGCATGACTACTTTATATTTTCATATGAATGAAATTAAAACCTCTGTGGGTAAGACTGTTGTAACTGGTGATGTGATTGGAACTGTCGGTAATACTGGACGTTCTTCAGGACCTCACCTTCATTTTGAAGTAAGACTTAAAAATCCAAGCTCTGTAAATTGTAGTCTTCCTTATTTAGACCCTACTTCAAGGGGAAGAATGAATCCATACTGCTTTTTAGATTAATGAAAGTTTTTGCTGAAAATCGTAAAGCTAGAAATTCCTATGAATTTCTTGAATTTTTTGATGCTGGAGTTGTGCTGACTGGTCCGGAAACAAAAAGTACAAGAAATGGAGGAATCTCGATTATTGATGCTTTTGCGACAATAGAGGATGAAGAAGCTGTAATAAGAGAAATGAATATTGAACCTTACAAGTATGCTGATCTAATTGATTACGATCCTAAAACTCCTAGAAAACTTTTGCTTCATAAAAAAGAAATTAAAAGACTTATCGGATTAATATCTACAAAAGGTCTAACTCTTATAGCTACAAAAGTATTTGAACAAAATGGTTATATTAAAATTCAACTAGCTCTTGCCAAAGGTAAAAAAGATATCGACAAAAGAAGAAAGATTACTGATAAAAGAGTTAGAAAAGAAATTAGAGACTTTAAATAATTTCTTTTTTAAATTACTTTTATAAATTTATAATTTATAAACTATAAAGGAACTTAAAGGAAATAATGGTAAAAGAAATAAATGCTGAAGAGTATTCAGAAATTATAAACTCAACTAATCCTGTTGTTATTGACTTTCATGCTACTTGGTGTGGACCATGTAAAGTTTTGAGTCCAATTTTAGAAGAATTAGATGATGAAATTGATGGTGTTGAGTTCGTTAAACTTGACGTGGACCAACATCCTCAAATCGCTGGACAAAACCAAGTTATGGGTGTACCAACTGTAGTTATTCTAAAAGATGGTGAAGTTAAAGACAGGTTTGTAGGCGTTCAACCAAAAGAAGTTATTAAAGAAAAAATTACTTCACTAGGTTAATAGTGTTACGAATTGTATTAGTTTTACAAGTACTAATACTTTTGTTGTTCGGATTCTTTATTTTAAATATTCAAAATACAGTAAATGATTTATCAGGTCAATTAGAAACTGCGCTACTAACAATAGAGGATATGAAAACGGTGCTTCCTGAAATTGAAGAAGCAGTTGAGAACTTTAATCAATTAGAGCCATTATTTGAGAACCTCGGAAAACTTAGTGAATTACTCTCAGTATTAACTGATCCATTTGGTTCAAATGGATAATCAAACAGGAATTATCATGTACAGCACACAGTGGTGTGGAGACTGTGTAAGATCGAAGAAAGTTTTAGATAAGTTGAATATCAAATTTACTGAAATTGATATTGACTTTGATAAAGATGGCTTTGAAATAGCTAAGAAATTACAAAATCAAAACCCTAGAATACCAACCATAGTATTTGAAGATGGAAGCTATTTAGTTGAACCCTCTGATGTTGAGCTCATAGATAAACTAAACTCTTTATAATTTGAGTGATGTTAGATAATAAAATAAATTCTCAAGATTTTATAAATTTTTGTAATGAAACTCTTGATATTTCTGGAAAAATAGCATTAGCTCATTTCCGCGACATAAGGGATCTGACAATTAAAGTTGATGAAAGTCCAGTTACTCTTGCTGATAAACAAATTGAACAAGTAATAAGAAGAGAAATAGAAAAAAAGTATCCAAAGCATAATATTGTCGGTGAAGAGTTTGAAGTTCTCAATAATGAATCTGAATATACATGGTATATTGATCCAATTGATGGAACCAGAAGTTTTATTGCTGGAAAAAATGATTTTGGAACTTTGATTGGACTGGTCAAAAATGATGAGATTATTGGAGGAGTTATTGATTGCCCAGCCTTAAAAGAAAGATGGGTTTCCTTTGAGAAAAATATAACTATGGTAAATGGAAATATTATTCAGTGTAGAAAAATCGACAAACTTGAAAATTCAGTAATGGCAACAACATCAAGTCATCAATTTGGTATGAAAAAATGGAGAGCTTATCAATCTCTTGAAGAAAGTGTTAAAGTTACGACTACTGGAAGTGACTGTTATAACTATGGATTGTTAGCTAGTGGGTATTTAGATATTGTTGCTGAAAAACTTACTGCTCCTCATGATTATTTACCTCTAATAAAAATTGTTGAAGGTTCAGGTGGTGTCATGACAGACTGGGATGGCAACAGACTTCCTCTCGATGATAAAGATGTTTATGTTTTAGCCTCGGCTTCTAAAGAACTCCATGAGTTAGCATTAAATAAATTAAACAATAAATAATATGAAAATTTTAGTTTGCGATAGGTTAGAAGAAAAAGTTTTAGATAAATTTAAAGAGCTTGGTGAAATTACAAATATTTCTGAGTCCAAAACAAAGAATGAAGATTTGATAAGTAATATCGTCGATACCGACATTGTTGTTATTAGAAGTGGTACCAAAATAAATAAAGATATTTTAGAAAATGCAAATAATTTAAAAATTATTGCCAGGTGTGGAGTAGGAGTAGACAACGTTGATGTAGATGAAGCAACCAATAAAAAAATTTATGTTACTAATTCCCCAAATGCAAATATAATTTCAGTTGCTGAATTAACAATTGGGCTTATCATTTCAGCTGCTAGAAAAATTCATATATCAAATAATTCCCTAAAAAATAAAAATTGGAATAGGAATAAATTTCTTGGAACTGAACTTTATCAAAAACAATTAGGATTAGTCGGTTTTGGAAAAGCGGCAAAAGAAGTTTCAAAAAGATTATCTTCGTTTGGAATGAACATAGTTTTTTATGATCCTTATGTAGATGGTTCTGAAATAAAGGCTAAAAAAGTTGAGCTTGATGAATTATTGAAAACATCAGATGTCATATCAATTCATGTTATTAAAACCGAAGAAACGACAAATTTGATAAGTAATGAAAAGCTTGATTTGATAAAAAAAGGTGGAATTTTAGTAAATACATCAAGGGGAGGAATAATTGATGAAGAATACCTTTTTCAAAGAGCAAATAAAGACTTTATTTTTGCCGGTTTAGATGTGTTTAACCAAGAACCACCTGACATAAATGAAACATTTTCAAAATCAAATATAGTTACGACTCCTCACCTTGGTGCATCAACTTATGAAGCACAATTAAAAGCAGGTTTGGAGACCGTACAAAATGTCTCGGATATTTTGAATGGTGATCTTTCAAGTGTTTTAAATATTTAAAAAAATAAAAAAAGTATTTGTTTTAACAAGTATATTTAGTGATAATGATATAACCAATTAGTTGTTACTGGCACCAATTAATTATCATTATCTGGCAAATAAGAATAAGTATTTATACCAAATTCTTTTTCCAAAATTTCATAAATTGGCCATCCATATGGTTCACAACCCATGGTAGATTTACTTTGTTGCATCATAACTGGTGCTAAAGCACCTTCTTTTGGACAACCAACATGACCCCATTCTAAAATATGTCCAACTTCATGATTGATAAGATACAATCTATAGGTTTCTAAATCAGATCCAAAATCAATTGCACCATTAACCCATCTAAAAAAATTTATAATAATTAGTTGTTCATTTCTACATGAATATATTCCATTTGTCTCAAGTGGATAACATAACTCATCAGTTTTTTCAGGAGTAGCAAAAATGAATTCAAATTCACTTTCGACATTATCAACTAGCTGAAATTCTTTCTCAGTTACTTTGATCCAGCCTCTTGAATCATTTAGGATTGAAGTGATTAACTTTCCAATACAATCAACTTTTAATTCAAGAATTGACTCTATTTTCAAGTTGAAATTTATTTTATTTTCGTCGTATGCAGATACCTCAAGAGGTTTAATCCATTCTTCATCTGTATTATTTGGCTCATCTTTTTTACACCCACTTTGCAAGTAATCGTAAGAAATTTTTTTACTATTATTTATTTCATCTTGGGTAGCATATATTGCTGTTTGATTTGGTGGAATAGTAGTAGTAGTTGTGCTCGTACTAGTTGTAGATGTTGTTGTAGTCGTTTCCATCAATGTTGTAGTAGTAGAAGTTGACGTCGTAGAATTTTTTAAAGTTGTTGTAGTTGTTTCAACTTCAGCCTCTGATTGGATATTTGTTTGCTGTTCAAGATAATTCTCAGAAAAAATATAATATGACAACCCTGCTATTCCAATTATGGCAATGAACAATATAATTAATCTTGAGTTGTTACTCATTGTTTAATGTTATATCTTGAAAAACAATGAAACAATATTTATTTGTTTTTATAACCTTTTTTATCTATGAATTCTTCTGGTTCTAATCCAAGTCCATCTGCGACTCTATTTATGTAGTTAAAATATGCAATGATTTGTACAATTTGTGAAATATCTTTATCTGATAAATCGTAAGACCTCAATAAATCAATATCTTTTTGATTTACTTTATTTGGATTTTCTGTCAATTTCTTTGCAAACTCACACATTGCCATTTGAATTCGTGAGATAGAGCTTGTAGTCCAGTCTTCTGCTATTTCATCTACTAATTTTTGATTATCTGTCTCCGACCGAAGATCATACAAATGTGCCCTTATTCAATATTCACATTCATTAGAAATAGAAGTAACGACAGCTAACAATTCACTATCGAACCGAGAAATATTTGATTTACTAAACATTGTTGATCCATATAAATTCATTGAGTCTTTTAATATTTCAGGAGTTTGAGATTGAATTGTAAGTACATTCCAAATTCTTCCAGCTCTACGCATACCTTTTTCATACTCTTTTTTTAATAAACCAGATGATTCTTCAAATTTGAATAATTTTATAAATGCCATATTAATAATTTTTACTTAAAATAAAAGCGTATGCAACTTCCAAATGAACTTAAACAAGCAATTGATAAGAATGCTTTTTGTGCATTAGCAACCAAAATCAATGAAAAAGAGATGCAGAACCATTTAATGTGGGTTGATTACAAAGATAATAAGATCCTTATAAATACAGAACAAGGAAGAAAAAAAACAGAAAACATAAGGCAGGAGCCAAATATTTCACTAGTTATATTTCATCCATCTGATATGTATACATGCTGGGAGATAAGGGGGGTTGTAGGAAATATTATTCATGACTCAACTGCAAATGACCACATAGATTATTTATCACATAGATATTCAGGTAAGCCCTATGGAAGAACAAAAGATGTTACCTGGGAGCAAGCTGGATTCAAATCCAGAGAGATATGGGAAATTGATGTTATTAAGGTTATATCTATGGTCAGCAGAGCTCAGACTAAGTCAGAACCTGAGTGAAATTTCAAAAAAGGACTTTCATCAAATAATTTTGCCTGGGTGTCGCTAAGATTTTTCTTTATTAATTCTTCAGCATCGAAAGTTAAATTACCCCCTCTAGATTCAAGATGTCCTGTTTTTCTAAATATTTTGTCTGGAATTTTTTTTAATAGCCTTTTAAAAACTTCTTCAGAAACTCTCAAATATTTTGCAAGAGTTAACTCTACTTTTATTGATTCGGGAATGACATTACAAGCAAAAACATACAGGGATGCAAACATAGACCAATCAAGATCGCTTGGTCTTCTAGACTTTTCATATACAGAAAAATCATATTTTAAAAATGAATCAAACGGTGAATAATTAAATGTTGCTTTATCACTCAATTGCTTGAATAAAAATCTATCGAGAAGTTTAAGGTCTAGATTATTTAGGTTTTGCTCCAACCCAACTTTTGATAATGAGAGTTCATCTTCAAGATGTTTTATAGATAAATTATTGATAACAATTTTCCCAAAATAGTTAACAATTTTAATTTCTACACTTACATTTTTGGGTATAAAAACTAAACCATCATTATCCTCAAAGTTTATTGAGATAGTTAGTTCTTCGTCTAAATCAAAAGTTTGTTTATCAATTTTCATATAATAAAATGTATTGGCTAATAACTATTGTAAAGGCATAATAGTGATATGGGGGTGAACTGGCTTCGACTTTGAAGTGAGCCTCTCAGTAGCGAGCTGAGGGTCCTAGGGCCTCATTAAAAACGTAGGAAAAAAAAGATAACTGCCAAACCTAAATTGGCCGTAGCAGCTTAATTGCTGCTCGTCGACTATCGGGGCTCCCACCTCGGATAGCATCGGCGTCGAAATGTGGGATGCTAAGTTAGATTACCGGCTGACTTTTAAGATTTAAGGTAAAAACTATTGAGAATTTGTTTCTGGTGACTCTCTCAATAGTATTTCACCAGATGCGCTCGGAGAAGCTGTTTGGTAGCTTAAAAGGACCGGGGTTCGACTCCCCGCACCTCCACCAAAATGAATATAAATAATACATATGATTACGCAGTTATTGGAGCTGGAATCGTTGGTTTGTCTACAGCTCTTCATTTACAAAAACAAAATGTAAGTGTTGTTGTTCTTGAGAAAGAAAAAGAGCCAGGGCTTCATCAATCTGGACGTAATTCAGGAGTCATCCATTCTGGTATTTACTATAAGCCAAATTCAAGTAAGTCGGAACTTTCTATACGAGGTAGAGAATTGCTTATTGAATATTTACAAAAGAAAGATATTACCTTTCGCCAAGAAGGAAAGATAGTAGTTGATAATGATCTTGATAAATTAGAGAATTTATATGAAAGAAGTATTGATTTAGATATGGAAGGTGTAAAAATTGTTCAAAATGATGAACTTCTTTCTATTGAACCAAACTCTGTAATGTTGAACGGACTTTTTGTTCCACAGGCAGGGGTTGTTGACTACAAAGAAGTAGTTCAGGCGTATGCAAAAGATTTTGTAGAGATGGGTGGAGAAATAAAATATATTGAGGAAATAAAACAAATTGAAAATAAAAATGGTTTGAAATCTATTACGGGAAATAAATATACATACAATTGTGAATTTTTGATTAACTGTGCAGGCCTCTTTTCAGATGAAATTGCAAAATTAGACAATATGTCACCAAGTGTAAAAATAATCCCTTTCAGGGGAGAGTATTACAAAATAAGCAACACAAAAAATAAAATATTAAACAATATGATTTATCCATTAGCTGATCCAGATCTTCCATTCCTCGGAATCCATTTAACAAAAACAGCAAATGGTGACATAGAAGCTGGACCAAATGCAGTACTAGCTTTTTCAAAAGAAGGTTACAAATGGACAGATATTAATTTTGTTGATTTGACTAAAGTTCTTACTTTCCCTGGAATGCTAAAGCTCGGAAAAAAATATTTCAAGACAGGAATTTCTGAAATGTATAGATCATTAAATAAAAATCTATTTGTAAAAGAAATTCAAAAATTAATTAATGGAGTAAATCAAAAAGATATTAAACAAATTCCATCTGGTGTAAGGGCACAAGCCGTTGATCAAGATGGGAATTTAGTCGATGATTTTTTATTTGAAGAGGGAGAAAATTCTCTACATGTCCTAAATTCACCAAGTCCTGCAGCAACTGCTTCCTTAGCGATTGGTGAATCTATAGTCTCAAAAATATTAAATTAATTTATCTTTTTATCTTTCCTGTTTGAACATCCCATAATTTTGTATACACACCTTGGTTGTTTAGTAGTTCATCATGTGTACCGTACTCAACAATCTCACCTGACTCTAATACATAAATTAAGTCAGCATTTCTAATCGTTGAAAGTCTATGGGCTATAGCAATTACAGTTCTTCCCTCTTTCAATGTCTCAAGAGATTCCTGAATTGCAGCTTCAGTTTCATTATCAACGGCTGAAGTTGCTTCATCAAGGATTAATATCTCAGGATTTTTCAATATTGCTCTAGCAATTGATATTCTCTGCCTTTGTCCACCCGAAAGTTTTTGCCCTCGCTCACCAACAATTGTATTTTCTTGGTTTGGAAGTTCACTTATGAACTTATCAGATTCAGATAAACGGGCAGCATTCCAAACGTCTTCTACTGATGCATCTATATTTCCATAAGCTATATTTTCAAAAACAGTTCCCTCAAACAGAAATACATCTTGGCTTACAAGTCCTATTTTGCTTCTAAGGCTATCAATTACTAATGATTCTATTTCATTGTTATCAAAAAATATATTTCCAGAATTTTTTTCATAAAATCTTAGGATTAATTTAATTAGTGTGGATTTCCCAGATCCTGTACTCCCAACTATTGCCGTTGTTTTTCCTTTCATAATCTCGATGTTTACATCTTTTAATACGGGAAAGTTAGAGACGTATTCAAAATTAAGATTTTCAAATTTAATACTTTCTTTGAGCTCTTCAAGCGGGGTATCTCCATCACTAATGAGAGGTTTAGTTTCTTTCAAATTAATAATTCTTCTAAAAGATGCCATAGCTTTTTGATAAACATCAAAAATCATTCCTAATTCGGTCAAAGGCCATAAAAGTCTCTGGGTAATAAATAACATGACAGAGTACATAGCAACTTTTATTTGTCCATCAAGAGCAAGAAATCCACCGATGAGGAGTGTTGCAGTGAAGCCAAATAATATTGCAATTCTTATTATGGGTATGAATGCAGCAGATAGTTTTATTGCTTCATAATTTGCAGTTTTTACCTCCTTTGATGCTTCTTCAATTCTTTTATACTCTCTATCTTTTCTATTAAAACTCATTACTGTAAGGACTCCTGTTATTGAATTGGAAAGATGAGCATTAAGCGATTCAACATTATTTCGTATTTTTGAATATCTTTCAGCGATTCTTTGTGTAAATTTATAAGACCCGAAAATTATGACTGGAATTGGAATAAATGCAAAAACTGCAACTAAAGGTGAAATATAAATGAAGGTTCCACCGATGACTATGACAGTTGTTGCTGTTTGTATTAAACGGTTAGCCGCTTCATTTAGAAATTGTTCCATCTGATTTACATCGTCATTTAATATTGCCATTAGGCGACCGGAAGACTTATTCTCAAAAAAAGATAAATCTAAATCTAATGTTTTTTCAAAAGTTTCAGTGCGTAGGGAATGTTGAAGGTCTTGTGCAATATTTCTCCATGTAACTGCTGCGACATAATCAAAAATTGACTCTAAACCCCAAATGACAAAAGTAATAAATGCAAGAATAATTAATTGTTGACGTCTGTCTTCAAACCCGAATGAACCAATGAAAGAATCAGACCCCTCTACAACAATATCAATTGCTACACCAATTAAGACTGGAGGAGCCAGATCGAACAATTTATTTAAAATTGAATAAAGAATTCCTCTTTTAACTTTTGTTTGATTTTGTTGAGCGTATTTATATAAATCTCTAATATTATTTTGTTTCATTCGTTTTTACTTTACTTAGTTTGTAAATTATTTATTCCATCTCTTATTTCTTTAAGAAGGGTTACTTCTTTTGATTCTGTCGCAACAACATCTTCATTATCTTCATCATCAACCATATCTTCAAAATGATTGTATGCCTTTATGACTAGAAACATCACAAATGCAATGATTAAATAGTTGATTACCTCACCTAAAAATGCTCCAAAGCTACCTGACTGCATTCCAGAATTAGGATCTATATCACCAAAAAGTCCAAGCTTGTCTAGGTTTGGAAGATTAATAATCATTCCAATCAAAGGTTCTATTAACTTTTTTGTAAAGACATCTACTAATGACTTAAATGAAGCACCCATTACAAATGCCACCCCAAGCTCAACTACATTTCCTCTATTAATAAAATTTCTGAATTCTTTTATCATGAATCCTCCTTTATTTCTCTCAATATTTAAGAATACAATTATTCTTAAAACCTATGAGAAAATACATCAATTATTTTATCGTTATATGTTTAATTTCTTCTTGTACGTCTAGTACCTCGCTAGAAGAAGAAAACACAATTGAAATAGAATCAACTTCGTCATCAACAACCTCAACGCAAACAACTTCTACAACAACTACAACAACAAAAGAGATATTTGCAACTGATGAATTTGGAATAGAAATGCTTGAACCAACTGAAGAAATGAAAAAACAATTAGATGAATTGATAAGTTTTATCGAAAAAAGAACAGAATTAAAATTTGCACAATATCCAAAATTTCAACTTTACACACTAGAGGGCTATAGAGACTACAGTGAGGCGTCCTATTTAGATGATTTTGAAAAAGATTATGAAGAAGGAGAATGGGAACGTGCTGTTTTATCAGAAAATATGTGGGGACTAACTTCATCTTCACCAGATCAAATGAAAAAATTGATTGTTGAATTTCAAAGGTGTGCATCTGCAGGATCTTATAATTTATTAGACGAAACATTAAGAGTTCCAATAAAAAGAAACCAAAAAAAGTTCAACTTTTGGGAGCAGTCAGTTATCGTTCATGAGTTAGTTCATTCTTTGCAAGGACAAGTAGTCAACTTATCAAATTGGTATCAAGACATGAAAGATAGTGATGACTTTATGAATTATCCAGGTAGACGATCAATTATGGAAGGTCAAGCAGACCTTGTTCAAGCATATTGGGAGTCAACTTTAGACGCTTATGACAGACAACAAATGAATTCCGAAAGGCCAAGTTTTAACTGCTCAGTTTCATTACCAAGTTATTTCTATATTCCTTTTGATTTATATTATGGATATGGTGGAAGTCTAATTAAGCAAGTTCATAGAGCCGGAAAAATGGAAGCTATAAACAAAGCTCTATTTCAACTGCCGACTGCTGAACAAATATATTCACCTGAAAAGTATTTTCTTGAAGAGCCTTATGTAGATGTTGAAATTGAAACCCTTGAGTTAGAGGATTATTTATTTATTGACAAAGGTCAACTTGATTCATTAGATATAGTTTATTTACTTCAATCTAAGATTGGCCAGGTAGATGCTGTAAATGCAGCAATCGGACTTGGAGGAGGTTCTTGGGTTGACTACATAAATGATAAAAACGATCTATTCATGACTGTAAAAATTCTAGGAGACAATGAACAAGAATTGAATGAAATTGGTGAAGCATTTATGAACTGGGCTAATTTTCAGTCACGGTTCACAAAAATTGCTACTGATGGTAATAGTTGGAGTGGAAACCTCTATGAAGGAGATACTAATCTTTGGATTAATAACGACGGAAAGTATTTAAGACTTGCTTTGTCAAATAATCTCGAATTTTTAATCGACTTCCTGAGCAAATGCACTTCTGACCAATGTAATACAAGTTTTTAAAATGGGAACTTTTTACATTTGCCCAACTCCTATTGGGAACTTAAATGACATATCAACAAGATTGGTCCAAGTTTTATCTGAAGTAGATATTGTTTATGCTGAAGATACACGTGTAGCAAAAAAATTATTATCGTATTTGAACCAAAAAAAAGAAGTTCGTTCATATTTCAAAGGAAATGAAGTAAAAAAAATTGATGAGATACTCAATTTATTAGAAGATAATAAATCGATTGCAATGATCTCAGATGCTGGAACACCTCTCATCTCTGATCCTGGCAGCACACTTGTTAAGGAATTAATCAAAAGCAACGTTGAAATTGTATCTATACCCGGCCCATCAAGTGTTATAGTTGCTTTGACTTTGTCAGGTTTTGATACAGAAAAATTTACGTTCTCGGGTTTTGTTCCAAAATCAGGAAAAGAGAGAGCTGAATTTTTTAACAGTATTCAGGAAACTCAATTGACATTAATATGTTTTACTTCTCCAAATAGATTAAAGAAAGACCTGCAGGAATTTGCTAATAAAAAAATAGAAAATGAAATAGTTGTATGCAGAGAGCTTACAAAAAAATTCGAAACAATTTATAGGGGTACTGCTACGACCCTTTTGAGAGATATTCCTGATACCGAATACAAAGGAGAGATAACCCTCGTTATTGATAAATCACAAAAGATAAAAACTATTGATATAGACAGTGAAGATCTAGCGAAAAAGTTGATTGAGTATAGGGTTCCAAAGAGAGAAATTGCAAAGATTATATCATCGATAACTAAAGAAAAAGTGAATAATATATACGATTTAATTAAAAACCTTTAATTGTTTCCACACAGCTTTTACATAAATATTTATCTTTAATTTGTACTTCAATTTTTTCTTTTACACATATTGTGCAAACGTTATTATTTTTAGTAATTATTAATGTTTGATTTTCCACATGCATAGATATTTCATCATTGTGTTCAACATTAAGAGCTTTTCGAATAGATTTAGGTATTACAACCCTCCCTAGGTTGTCTATCTTAGATTTATTACCTTTGACCATATTTTTAATACTCCTATTCTTATAGTAGTGAATAAATCGCAATCATTTATGGAAATCAAATGGGTTGATACCCATTGTCATTTACAATTATTAAACAAAAATTTGGACGAAAATCATTACAAAAATATTGAATTTTTAATAATACCCGGAGTTGATGTTGAATCATCTTCAAAGGCAAAAGAGATAAGTTCATCATTAGAAGTAGAAAGTTACTGGTCTGCGGGTCTGCATCCTCATGACGCAAAACTTTTAGATACTCAAAAACACGATCTTGAAAGGCTTTTTGTTGAAGCAGATTTAATTGGAGAAACAGGTCTTGATTTCTATAGAAATTTGTCCACCAAAGAGGAACAGAGAGAAAACTTTTTGTTCCACTTAGAATTTTCTAAACAATTAAATAAACCAATTATTATTCACTGCCGTGATAGTTTTCAAGATACTTATGATTTATTAGTTGAGTTTAACAACCCTTCATCAGTTATTTTACATTCCTGGACAGGGGGTAGAAAATGGACAAAACGATTTAGAGAATTAGATGTTTACTTTTCAATTTCTGGAATAGTAACTTATGAAACTGCTAGAGATTTACAATTATCTGTACAAGAGATACCTATTAATAGGTTACTACTAGAAACAGACACACCATACTTGACACCTATGCCATTAAAGGGAGAAGATAATAGACCAAATTTTATAGAGCACACAGCATCAAAAATATCGAGTCTATTAGATATAGATGAAAAAAAATTATCTGAAATTACAATTAGAAATTCTAGAGAGTTATTAAAGAGGCAATCTTGAGCGAAGTATTTTGGATTAACAAATTAAATATAAAACCAAAAAAGAATTTAGGACAAAACTTTTTAATTGATACAAATATTTCTAGGAAGATTACGAAACTTGTTCAAGGTCAATTAGCTGATCCAATTATAGAGATTGGGCCAGGAACAGGATCACTTACTAATGAATTACTAAAAGATAATTACAGGATTAAAGCTGTAGAAATTGATAAAGAATTAGTCAATCTTCTTATTGAAAGATTCGGAGAAGTACCAAACATAGAGGTAATTCATGAAGACGCAATGGATTATGATTATAAGCAATTATCAGGCCCTTGGTGGATTATGGTTGGTAATTTACCATATAATATTGGAACAAGATTGTTGGTTAAGCTGATCACTGAAGTTCCTCAAATACATCGATATGTTGTAATGCTACAGGATGAAGTCGCCGAAAGAATGGTAGCAATGCCAAACACTAAACAATATGGTTCTCTTTCTGTTCTCGCTTCATTATTTACTAATACAAAAATTCAGTTCAATGTAAGTAAAAACTGTTTCGAACCAAAACCAAAAATTTTATCAACAGTTGTAACGATCCAAAGAGAAACACTTGTTGATGAAGAATTAAGATTAAAAGCTTTTGAAATCTCAAAAATTGCATTTCAACAAAAGAGAAAGAAAATAAAATCAGCCTTAAGTGAATATATTGATGAGGATATGGCTGAGAAATTATCGTTAAATCTAGATTTAAGACCACAGGAGTTAACTCCTGAAGATTATTTAGCAATCGCAGAAAGCATACAATGAAAATTAAATCCTTTGGGAAAATAAATCTAAACCTAAGAGTGTTGGACGAATTAGTTAATGGACTTCATAAAATTGAGTCCTTAATCGTTCCAATTGATCTTTATGATGTTATCGAAATAAAAGAGATCAAGAATGATAAAGATGTAATCGTTTTTGACTCAATGAATATTCCAGAAAATAATACTGTATCTAAATCTCTTAACTTATTACGAGAAATGAATGATTTCTCTCAGTATTTTGAAATTAATATAACTAAGAATATTCCAACAGAATCTGGTCTTGGAGGCGGTAGTTCTAATGCAGGAGCATTATTGTCAAAATTGTCACAAGTATATAACCTATCTCTTCCATCCAATAAAGATGTTGCTCAAAAAATTGGTAGCGATGTGCCTTTCTTTATTAGTGGTCAACCAGCGTTTGTTACAGGAATTGGTGATACTATTGAGCCAAAAAAAATTGACTTTGAATTGAATATGTTGCTTGCGGTACCAAATGAAATTGTCTCAACTGCAAAAGCATTTTTAGAGCTTGATAAATCAAAAAGTACTTCAACTTTAGTAAATACATATAAAGATATAAAAATATTTAACGACTTCTGGAATCCATCTATAACAATTGAACCCAATTTAATAAAAATAAAAGATTATTTAGAATCATCAACAGGTGAAGATTTCTTTCTTTCAGGAAGTGGTAGCTCGATGTTCTGTTTTGGCACATTGGATAACTTACAAAAAAAGATTGACCATATAGATGAGAACCAATTTAGAATTGTAAAAATAGTAAAAAAAATTGATTTTAGTTTGGAAACAATTTCAGATTAGAATTAAGACAAGAAATGGGGGATGGTGTAATTGGCAACACATTGGGTTTTGGTCCCAACGTTGAGGGTTCGAGTCCTTCTCCCCCAGCCAATAATTAAATGAGTATTTCTGGTGTAATTTTAGCTGCTGGTCAGGGGACAAGGATGAACTCCTCTTTTCCAAAAGTTCTTCATAACGTACTTGGCATTCCAATGATAGATTATGCTCAAGAAGCCATAAGTCACTTTGAAAGTAAATATGTAGTTGTTGGACATCAATCAGAAAAAGTATCATCAACCTTATTAGATTCTTTTATTCCTGTAGTACAAAAAGAACAACTTGGTACAGGTCATGCAATTTCTACATTATTAGATAGCAACGAGTTTGATAGTGACCATAGTCAATACTTAGTTGTGATTCCGGGCGATGTTCCACTGATAAGAAAGGACGATTTAGATAAATTAGTAAATGATGTTATAGCAAATGAAGCTGCAATCGGATTAATTACAGCAATAGTTCAAAACCCGTTTGGGTATGGAAGAATTGTAAAAAACAATGATGAGTTTGAAAAGATAATTGAAGAATCCGATGCAAATGAGACTGAGAAACAAATCAATGAAATTAATTCTGGAATATATTGTATAGAAATAAATTTCTTAAATTCAAATATTGGGAGTTTAGAAAGTTCAAATAATCAAAAAGAATTTTATCTTACAGATTTAATAAATATAGCTTTTCAAAACAAACTTGAAAGGGTTATAGTACAAGTAAATGAAGATTCAATACAAGGTATAAATTCCATGAGTCAGCTGAATGATGTTGAGAATACGCTTCGGAAAAAACTAATTGAATCCCACATGGAAAATGGCGTATATTTTCAAGATCCAAATTCAACATATATAGATAAATCTGTGAAGATAGCCTCCGGATCAAGAATCTTAGCTAATTGTCATTTAACGGGAACAACAATCATTGAAAAAGACTGTGTCATAGGACCAAACTCGATAATTAATGATTCAAAAATAGGAGAGGGCTCTGTAATTCAATTTTCAGTAATTGATGAAGCTGAAATAAAAGGCAAGGCAACAATTGGTCCTTATGCTCATTTAAGAAAAGGATCTATTCTAGATGAAAATGTAAAAGTCGGAGCTTTTGCAGAAACAAAAAATTCAAAAATTGGAAAAGGCAGTAAAGTACCTCATCTTGCTTATGTCGGAGACGCAGAATTAGAGGAAGATGTTAATTTTTCAGCCGGAGCAATAACAGTAAATTATGACGGTAAAGAAAAACATAAAACTGAAATAAAGAAAAATGCATTTGTAGGTTCAGATACCATGCTTGTTGCACCTGTGACCATTGGTGAAGGAGCTATGGTAGGTGCTGGATCTGTTATAACAAAAGACGTTCCTCCAGGTGCTCTTGGTATTGAAAGAAATGATCAGAAAAATATTGAGGGCTATATGAGTCGAAAAAATAAAAAAGGAAAGAAATGATTGAGAGAGCTGGCAAAAAGAAAATGCTCATATTTTCAGGTTCTTCAAATCCTGAATTAGCCGATAAAGTTGCAAAAGAATTAGGAACTGAACTTGCTGAAGTAGATAAAACTCAATTTGCAAATGGAGAAATTTATATACGTTTACAAGAAAGTGTGAGAGGTGCTGATTGTTTTGTAATGCAAAGCCATTCAGGCCAAGTTAACTTTACAATTATGGAGCAGCTTTTACTTGTAGATGCTTTAAAAAGAGCATCTGCAAAAAGAATTACTGCTGTGCTTCCGTTTTACCCATATTCAAGACAGGATAAAAAAGCATTACCTAGAGAGCCAATATCTGCTCGATTAGTTGCCGACCTATTTATTGCAGCTGGGGCCGATAGGATTGTTTCAATTGATTTACACACACAACAGATTCAAGGATTTATTGATCAGCCATTTGATCATTTGACAGCTATGCCATTATTTGTAAATTACTTTAAAGAAAAATTTCAAGAACCTATAACAATAATTTCCCCAGACGCTGGAGGAGTGAGAAGAGCTACAACTTTTGCTAAAAACATGGAGGCTTATGTTGGTTTTGTACACAAAAAGAGAGATCCAAAGATTCATAACGAAGTAAAAGCATTTACCGTTATCGGTGAAGTTGAGGATCGACACGCAATATTATTTGATGACATAATTGATACAGGAGGAACAATTGCTGCTGCATCAAGAGCTCTTATTGAAAGAGGTGCAAAATCTGTAAGCGTAGCAGCAACTCATGGAATTTTTTCAGATGAATGTGTCAAAACGCTTAAAGATACACCTATAGAAGAGATTGTTGTAACAGACACCCTTAAACAAAATGGAAATGTAGAAAAAATCGGAAATGTAAATCTTCTCTCCGTTTCATCTATTATCGCAACGGCACTAACATCTATTTTTGCGGATGATTCAGTCTCCGCAATATTTATGGGTGAAAACGTTTTATAAGGAGATATAGTGGCTAAGCAAAAAGTAAAAATCGCACTACTTGGTTCAATGAAGGAATTTCAAACCGAAGTTGACGATAAGAAGAAATTTACAAAAGAAATTGAAGAATTGATGCAAAACGGTGGCATGTATTGGATTAAAGATGATGAAGGTGAGATTGGAATCAACGCAAAACAAATACACTCTATCGAATTTGTTGAGGATACTGACAAGAGGGAAGCAGGCTTAGTTTAAGAAGTAATGAGAGCGCCTGTTTTTTTATACTCTCTTCTAATTGATTTTCTTTCATCCTCTGTTGCTCCACCCCAAACACCAGAGTCTTGATTTGTTCTAATAGCATATTCTAAACATTCAATTTTTACGTCACACTCATTACAAATTGCCTTAGCTTCAGCAGCTTGTTTCAATGCTTTCATAGAAGAACCTACTGGAAAAAACAGGTCAGGATCAGCAAAAACGCATGCTCCTTCTTGCATCCAAAGTTCTTGTTCTAAGTCAAAATTTACTATTTGCACTTTATTCCTTACTTTGTGAAATGTTTCACAATCTAGTGAATTAATTGTACTAAAATTGGAAATATAAGGAAGTATTTTTGAAAAAAATTTTTGGTCATAGAGGTTTACCCAATTTATACCCTGAAAACACCTTTTTGAGTCTCAATAAAGCTCTTGAAATATGTGATTTCGTTGAAACAGATGTACGAATAACTAAAGATGAAGAGTTGATTCTTTTTCATGACTCAACAATAAATAATCAAGAAATTGAAAATTTGTCATTAAAGGAGATATCAGACATTAAAAGTACTGATCTTAGTGATAATCATTTAACATCTAGAGATCAAATATTTGGAGATGTTAATTTTGAATTAAAAATAAATAATAAACAAAAAACTTTAAACACAATCTTTGTGGAAAAAATTATTGAGTTAACAAATCCTGATGATATTGTTTCTTCATTTGATTGGGGAACAATTTTGAGCAACAGAGAAAAATTTAATTCAAGATATGGTATTTTGATTGATGAAGAAAATCAATTATACGAAAGCAAATCTATTTCGAATTTAGATGATAATTTAATGTTTATGATTCAGAAAGATATTTTTCATTCTAGAAAGTTTGACCTCCCAAAAGATAAATGCGTTGTATGGACAGTAAATGTTAAAGATGAAATAGAAAATATTTTAAATACAGGAGTTTATGGTGTGGTCACTGATATTGGTGATAAACTTTAATAAGATAGGATAGAAAATTATGGCACTAGCAGATGACTTAAGCTCAGCATTAAAAGATGCAATGAAGGCAAAAGATAAACCCAAACTTGATGCTATTAGACAAATCCAAACAGAGATTGCAAAAAAGAAAGCTGAAAAAGGGGAAGAAGTAAATGACGATCTTGTACTCGGGGTGATATCTTCATATGTTAAAAAAATGATAAAGGCTGTAGAAGAATATCAATCCTTGGGTGATAGGGGTCAAGAGATGGCAGAAAAAATACAATTTGAGATCGATTTTTTGAGTACCTATTTACCAGAACAACTCAGCGACGAAGAAGTTGAAATAATCGTTGATGATGTCCTTTCTGAATTAGGTGATGTTGACATTTCACAAATGGGAAGAGTCATTGGAGCAGTTATGGCAAAAGGTGATGGGATAGATGGCTCTATTGTTAGTAAAATCGTGAAAGATAAACTCTCTTAATATTTCTTGTTGTTTCAAATTAAATAACATTTATCCTTACTAAATATGGAAAATAAAACATTTAATGTAGCTGTGATGGGTGCTGGCAATATTGGTTCAGCTGTTATCTCACGTCTCACAGATTTAGATAAAGGAATAGTTGGATTAAATGTAAAAAGAGTTTTAGTAAAAGATAAAAGTAAAAAAAGAGAAATATCAGATGATATTCTTACTGTAAATTTTGATGACATTTTAAATGATAATTCAATTGATCTTGTTATAGAAGTTCTTGGAGGTGTTGATCCTGGTAAAGAGTATATAAAGGCACTCTTGCAGAATGGTAAAGCAGTAATAACAGCAAATAAAGATATTATTGCCGATTCTGGCTCTGAACTTATTAATACTGCAAAGGAAAATAACGCTTGTTTATATTTTGAGGCAGCAGTTGCTGCAGGCATACCTGTACTTAAACCAATCATAGAAAGTCTTCGAGGAGAGGAATTAACAAAAGTATCAGGGATTATTAATGGAACAAGTAATTATATGCTTACATCAATGGAAGAGGGAAGTACCTATGACGATGCTTTATCTACTGCTCAAGAACTAGGGTATGCAGAGCCAGATCCTACAAATGACGTTGAGGGTTTAGATGCAAAATACAAAGCAGTTATTTTATCTTTAATTTGTTTTGGAACAACTCCAACCTCTGAGGATTTATTTACTGATGGCATCTCAAGCATAACAAAAGACGATTTTGAGTGGGCTGCACGACTTGGTAAAACAATAAAGTTAGTTGCCCAAATAGATAACAAAAACGGATTCAATGCAAGAGTTCATCCTGTATTGATTGATACAAAACACCCCCTCTCAGCAATAAGAGGTGCCTTAAATGCAGTCGTTGTAGAAGGAGATAATATAAATCAACTTGTATTTTCTGGGCCAGGAGCTGGAGCAGAACCAACAGCAAGTGCAATTATTGGAGACGTGTTAAGTGCTTGTCATCAACTAAGCAGTGATCAAACAAACTGGTACCCATTAAGAGAATTTAAAGGTGAGATGAAAAATTTTGAAGATGTAGAATCAAGTATGTTTATTCGCTTGTCTGTAAACGATGAACCTGGAGTCTTGGCAAATATATCTGGAACTTTTGGAGAGAACAATGTCAGCATTGAAAGCGTTATCCAAGAAGGTAGGGGAGATAAAGCTGAGCTTGTTCTTGTCACTCATGAAGCTCCAGAAAAAGATATTAAAAATTCTATTGATCAAATATCTGCATTAGATTCTGTCACTACGGTGACATCAACACTACGCGTTTACGTCTAAGTGGTACAGTATCAATCAACCAGAGGACATAAAGAGAGGCTCTCTTTTAAAGATGTCATACTTTCAGGATTAGCTCCTGATAAAGGATTGTATTTACCTGATTCTTTATACATTGAGAATCTGAATCACTTAACAGAAGAAGATTTAAGTTACGAAGATTTTGTAAAGACAATCTTTATTGCCCTTGATAATGAAACTGCAAAATATGTTGATGATTTATCTTTATACTCTGGTTTTGAAATCTCTCCAGAACCAGTACTGAAAGACTTAAATGATTCCACTGTTGTCATGGAATTATTTCATGGTCCTACGAAATCTTTTAAAGACTATGCATTACAACCCCTTGGTGCAATTGCTGATAAAAGACTTAACGAGTTGGGAGAGCGAGGCTTGGTGCTAGTTGCAACAAGTGGAGATACCGGAAGTGCAGCAATTCAGGCCGTTAAAGATTCTGAAAATATTGACATCGTTGTACTCCACCCTGCGGGCAAAATCAGTAATTATCAAAGGAAGCAAATGACAAGTGTAATAAAAAGCAATGTTCTTAATATTGCTGTTAACGGTTCTTATGATGATTGTCAACGAATCACAAAAGAGATTTTATCTGATAATCCCTTCAATAGAAGAATCATATCTTTAAACTCTATAAATTGGCTAAGAGTGATGGGACAAGTCTCATATTACGTATGGTTAACAAAACAATTCACTTCACCAATTAATGTTGCAATTCCATCAGGAAATTTTGGCAATGCTTACTCAGCATGGTTTGGTAGATCAAATGGACTCAAAATCAATCAGATAATGTGTTCAACGAATATAAATGATGTACTAAAAAGATTTACGGATACGGGCACTTTAGAGCCTTTAATTACAAAACCAAGTGTTGCACCAAGTATGGATATCCAGATTCCATCAAGCCTTGAAAGATTAATATATGATCTTGAGACTGGTTCAGCTTCATTTTATGAAAATTTAACAAATGATAACAAGTCTATTTTGAGTGAGAAAGGTTTAAAGAAATTACGAAAAGTCTTTAGTTCGAAAACTTATGATGATGACAATATAAAAAATGAAATTGTAACACTTAATGAAAAATTTAATATTGTATTTGACCCTCATACTGTGACATCTGTAAGAATGGCTCTTGATACAGATTCAAATATTCCTACAGTTGCTATTGGGACTGCATCACCAGAAAAATTTAGTAATGTCATCTCTCCAATCATTGATAATTTTCCAGAAATTAGTCTCGATCATAGAGAAGAATTTATCAATTTAGACACGAACATTAAGGAAATTGTTCAAAGCATAAAAGAGAAATTTGAATAAAAAACGGTTTGCTTAGAAAACTTTCTAATTTAAAATTAAATTTGTTGTAAAAGTGTTAAAAACTAAAATTTTAAAAAATTTCAGATCAGTTTTGTTTTTTTTCAAAAGGGTACTTTTGCATGCTATCAATAAGAAAAGTATAAATTTAGTTATATCTTTTTTAATGATTTTCTCACTAGCATTTGTAACAATTGATGTGATAGATCCAGAGCCTGCACTCGCATCTGGTGAATTTAGTTGTATAGATGCAGATGGAAGAACTTATCTTTTTCAAAGTACGTGGAGTAGCAGCACGTTAACCATTAATCGTGGAATTAATGATGATTCTGGAACATTTGATACATCAGTTATTGAATCATTTTCTTCATGGAATTCAAGTCATATGACGGAAGGAATTGACGAGGTTAACTCTTTAAGTATTCAAACTGATGGATCAATGTATGCGATTCTCAAAATAGATAGTTCAGCTAATGATCTTTATTTATACAAGCTAAATTACAATTCTTCTGGGCTAGGTTCAACAGAATTTATAAGTACTGTTGATCTTGGTAGCGGTGAAAATAATGCAGCTTCAAATTACGAAACAACACATAATGGAACAACATACAAATATATATTTACTTCAAAAGGGTTCTTCAATGGAAATCAAAAAGTTATAAGAATAGATAGTGACGGTACCTATAAAGTGATTACCCCAACGATACTTGGTGGATCTAATGGTTCCAACAAAGCAAAAGACTTTGCTTGGGTGTCAAATGATGGAGCAAATGGTTCATTTAGTGGCAATGATTTTGTTGGTTATGATTCAAATGCCGATAAATTACTTGGAGCAAAGATTACCGACCATACCGGTCATGGATCAGATTCTGAAGAGATAGAAATAACTTTAAGTGTACTTAGTAGCAATATTGGTAGTGGTATAGGTTCTAACTCAGGTGCGGCAATGTCACTCGGTAACGGTGATGTTTATTTTCTTGAAAACAGTACGGGAGATCTTTGGTTATATGATGAGTCAGCTAACTCATTAACTGAGACAAATGATGATTTTTCTAACTCAAGCAATACTGATGGGGCAGGTTGTGGAATTGGTCTAAGTGGGGGAGATGAGTTTCTTCCAACTGCATCCGCTACAGAGGGTTCATGTTCAGGTTCAGAAAGGCTTGTTGATGTAACTCTTAATAATTCAAACAGCGATGTTGATGTAAACTATGTTGTTACATATAGTGGAGTTGGTAAATCAGGCGATGTAACAACTGGTACAACAGTAAGTGCTGGTGCAAGTCCAACTGTTACTACTCCTGTAGCTTTCTCATCTGGGACT
>CABZMN010000008.1 GCA_902526825.1 uncultured Candidatus Actinomarina sp.
GTCATTAATTTAGTAAGTGAAGCAGGTGCAATAATTTCATTAATATTTTTGAAATACATAAGTTGATCATTGTCAAGGTCATAAGATAGATAATATTCAGTTGTTAATAGTTCTTCATCAACTTCAGATGCATAAGCAATATTTGTAAATATTAAAATTGAAATTAAATAGAAAGCTATAAATCTTCTAATATATAGCTCCCAACAATTTCAGAAAATTTATCAATAGCAATCTTAATTTCCTCAGGATCATTGTCAGAAATTTGAAAATATGTTTCAAAAAAACCTACTCCCCTATCTGACATTGATTTAATAACAGAGAGATTCTTAACTCCAAGGCCAAGTGAGAAGAGATAAGCAAGTGATGAAAACCTATCTACATCTTGTTGAGTGTAGATTTCTTTATTTTGTTCATATTTATAATCAATGAGTTCGTAAAAATCATCTTCTTTCAACCCTGCCTTTTTTAAAGCGTCATGTTTTGAATATTCTCTAATTACAATCTTTGAATTTGATGAGTTAGTAGTTAATAATTGTGGATTATTCTTTATAGCTTTCAACGAATAAAATTGATTTTCTTGTAAGTCTAAGATTTTCTTTATTCTGATTATATCTTTATCAGAAAAAGATCTGGTTCCACCTTTTGATCTTTTTGGTTTAATTAAACCTTCCTTCTCTAAAAATCTAATGCGTGAAATTGAAACTGACGGATAATCTTTTTTAATTAGTTTTACAGTATCCCCAATATTCATTGTTTATCAACCTTTGTAATAATTAAGTTAAATTTTCCTATTTGAATTCTATAACCTGACATTAAAACAGATTCATCTGTCAATTCACCATTTACAAATATACCATTGGTTGATTTTTCATCGGTTATTGTTAGGTTATCATCATCAACACTGATAAAGGCATGGTTTCTAGACACTGTTATATCATCAAGAATTATTTCTTTAGTTTCTAGTCTTCCAATTTTATGCATACCATTTGATAAAAGCCAAGAAGAAGATTTTGTCTCATCATTTAATAAAGATAATACATATTTAGCTTCTTGGTTTATAAAGATAGAGTCTTCAAATGGAATTGTGTCATTGTTCATTTTTTTATAAATATCTTATAGAAATATTCTAGCGCTACAAAATAGTAAAAAATTAATGAAATTGATCCAAAATATGTAAAAAAAACGTATTCATTAGCACTATTAATAACAAAAAAACAAATGGAGAAAAAAATAAGCACTGTACCAAATTTTCCAAAATTAGAAACTTTTAATGTTTTTGTTGTAGTAAGAACGTAAAGAGAACCTAATATGACAAGCGTTTCTCTAATTAATATTCCGTAAAAAAACCAATCTGGAAATATATCAGTCAACCAAAATAGCAATAACAAAAAAACAATCCTATCACATACAGGATCAAGTATTGTTCCAAGCCTACTAACTTGATTAAATTTTCTAGCAACAATTCCATCAATTGAATCAGAGATTCCTATAAGAGCAATTATGAAAACTAAATAATAAGTTTGAAAAGTATCAAATGAATGTAGATTAAATAAATACAATGCCAAAAATAATCTAGAAAGTGTAATTAGATTTGGTAAAAGAAATAAATCTTTAGGACTCAATAAAATATTCTTTCGTATCATGAGTAGCAACAAAATGTTCGTTTCCTATGTCAATCATTTTTTTATCAGGATTTTTTGAAATAATTTTATCTAGTTCATCATAATTTATTTGATATCTTTCTCGTTTGTAACTTGGATCAGGAATTGGTATAGATGAAATAAGTCGCTTTGTATATGGATGTATTGGATTTTGTAGAAGATCTTCAGTATTAGCAATTTCAACAATTTTACCATTAAACATTACTGCTATTCTATTACACATATAACGTGCCACGGCAAGATCATGAGTTATGTAAAGATAAGATACATCAAGATCTTTTGCAAGATTTAACATTAGGTCCATTATTGAAATTCTAATTGATACATCTAACATTGAAGTTGGTTCATCACAAATTACAAATTTTGGTTTCATAATTAATGTTCTTGCAATAGACACTCTTTGACGTTGTCCACCTGAAATTTCATGTGGATATCGAGAAAGATAGTTTTCAGGTGGAGTTAGTCCAACTGTTCTCAAGATCTCAACAACTGCCTCTTCCCTGTCATTTATTGCACCAATGTTATGAATATCAAGAGGTTCTTTTATTATGTCTTTAATTGACCATCTTGGATTTAGTGATTCATAAGGATCCTGAAAAATCATTTGCATATTTCTTCTAAATATTTTTTTTCCGTCATCATCAATTTCGTCAATAGATTCCATTTTTTTTGTATCTGGATTGAGGAATTTTACTGTCCCAGATGTTTTTGGATCTAATAAACATAAAGATCTTGCCGTTGTAGTTTTTCCACATCCACTTTGACCGACTAATCCTAAAGTTTCACCGGCTTTAATGTCAAAATCTAATCCATCAACAGCTTTAATGACCTTTTTATTTCTTGAAAAAATACCACTTGATACCTCAAAATGCTTTACAAGATCTCTTACTTCTATTAAGTTATTATTCATTTAGTTGTCTTTACCGATACTGCATATGTCCACAAAATGTTCAGGTGAAACTTCAATCAAACTCATATGTTGTTCTGGATTACATTTGGTTTCTCTATCTGGACATCTTGGTGCAAATGTACATCCGTCAATTTTATCAATTAAACTAGGAGGCTCTCCTTCTAAAGATTTAAGCTTCTTTTTTTCACCTTTGATAGAAGGTGTAGAATCAAGAAGTGCTCTAGTATAAGAATGTCTAGGTGACTTGAAGACTTCTTTTGTAGGTCCCATTTCTACTATAGATCCTGCATACATTACAGCAATTTTATCAGTCATTTCTGCAATAACTGCAATATCATGAGAGATATATATTAAACTCAAACCAAGCAAGTCTTGAACTTTTTTGATTTCATTTAAAATTTGATCCTGTATAACAACGTCTAGTGCTGTTGTTGGCTCATCGGCTATTACAAGTTTTGGATCACACGATAAAGCCAAAGCAATTATTGCCCTTTGTTTCATTCCACCCGATAACTCGTGAGGGAATCTATCAGCTACGGATGCATCTAAACCTACCATTGAAAATAATTCTTTTATTTTTAATGTATTTTGTGATTTTGTACTTTCTGGACTGTGCTCTCTCATAGCTTCTCGAATCTGCTCACCAATTTTAACAACAGGATTCCAAGCGTTCATAGCGCCCTGGAAGACAATACTTATTCCATCCCATCTTACTTTTCGCAAATCATTTTCAGACATTCCAACAAGTTCAATACCATCAAAAAGAATACTGCCATTTGAAATTCTCCCATTCTCGGCTTGTAATTGTAATAAAGACATTGCAACTGATGTTTTACCACATCCAGATTCTCCTACAATTCCAAATGATTCTCCTGCTTTTACATTGAATGATATATTTTTAACTGCATCAACATCCCCATCTAATGTCTCGTAGTGCATTGTAAGATTTTTTACTTCTAAAATATTCATCATTTATCTTTTCCTTAATCTTGGATTGAATACTTCATCAAGACCCCTTCCAACTAAGTAGAATCCTCCTGTTAAAAAAGTAACGGATAAACCAGCAGGAAGTATCAGCCACCAGTATTTAAGACCAGAAAATATATATCCTTCAACTTGAGCAAGATAAATCATTAATCCCCAACTCATTTCAATATTTAATAAACCTAAAAATGACAATACTGATTCAGAAGCTATTGCTCCTGTGACGCTAAATACCATAAATAACAGTGCAAGTGGTGCAACATTGGGCAATACATGAGAAAATAAAATTTTCATTTGTGAACCACCAGTAATTCTCGCTGAATCAACAAAAGGTTTAACTTTAACTTGTAAAGCTTGTGATTTTATTGTTATTACTGATCCACCAAGTCCGCCAATAGTTCCTAAAACTACAGCTAAATGCCATATTTTTAGCTCAGCAAAAGCTGATATTATAAATAATAATGGGAGTGTTGGAAGCATGAGGACAAGGTCAGATTGTCTCATTAAATAAGCATCTATTCTTCCACCAAAAAATGCTGCGATAGTTCCAAGAATTGTAGAAATTCCTACACCAAGAGTAGCGCTTAAAATACCTAATAAAAATGCTACTTGGCTACCCTCCATTATTTGTGAAAAAACATCCCTTCCAAGAGAATCTGTTCCAAGAATATGATCCCTTGAAGGTGGTGCTGGTTGAAGATTTAATTGTATTGTTTCACCTACTTCGCCATCTGCGTAAAAAAGTGTTTTTATATTAACCTCTTTTCTTCCTGGGCAATCAGATCTTTTTTCATATTTTTCTGTTGGAAATTCTTTTGGACACTCAACAATAAGAAAATCTTGTGTTTGATCTACGTATCCAACAACTGGATGATATGTCCCTTCATCCCATATTCCAGTAATAAAAAGGATAGGTTGCAAAATAGTTAATATAAAGAAAAAGGCTACAATATATAAACCAACCATACCAAGTCTACTTTGTTTAAATAATTTCCAATTTTTTAATATTGCTGCTTTCCTAATAGACTTAGCAATTTCTTTTTCATTTTCTAAATTATCCATTTTAACCTTGAGATTGGATTCTTATTCTAGGATCCAGATAAGCATAAGAAATATCTGCAATAAAATGTGCAATTAATGCAAACACTCCTATAAATGAAAAGGTTGCCATCGCAACAGGAATATCTTCATTTAATACACTATCAAGTATTAATTGTCCCATTCCGGGCCATGAGAAAATAGTTTCAGTAAGTACAGAACCATCAATAATCGTAACTATTGTAAATATAAATGACGTAACAACTGGTAACAAGGCATTCCTAGCTGCATGTCTATCTCTAATCCTTCTTTGTGAAAGTCCTTTTGCTCTCGCGGTGAGAATATAATCATCTTTTAAAACTTCCATCATAGTTGTTCTGGTTAATAACGCGGTACCAGCAAAAGCAACAACTGTAACAGTAAATACTGGAAGTATCATATGATAAGCAATATCCATTGCATATATTTTTTTTGTTAATGCATCTCCTGTATTCCAAAAAATGAAACTTCCAATTATGTTTAAAATTAATCCTATAAATCTTAGATTACGTTTGGTATTCAAAGATTCAATGTTTCTTGTAAACATATATATGAGAAATTGGATAACTGAAACAATAACAACAAACTTTATCATCAGAACAAAAATAACATCACTATCAAATGGTGCGTCATACCATTTCTCTGGATAAAGGAACTTGCCAATTGGTAACCAGTCCATTTTGTAACCAAAAAACCACAACATCATTAAAGCAAACCATGGATAAAAAACTGTATATGAAAATACAGATGTGATAGTAATCCAAGTTTCAGACTTTGAACCTCTTCTCCAAGCTAGAATTTTTCCAATTAAAAAACCTGTATAAAAAGACACAATATTAACCATTGCAAAAAGCATCAATGTACGTGGTAGTCTTTCAGCAATAAGCTCAATAGGAGTTTTAGGGAAATATTTATAAGAATAACCAAAATCTCCTTTGAAAAAATTAGTAATATATAACACCACTCTTTCTGATAAAGGTTTGTCTAGACCGTAGAGTGCTAACACTTGCTCATATGCTCCTGGAGGTAAGCCAGGATTTAACAACATATTTTGAAAAGCATTCCCAGGAATTGCATCAAATAAAAGATAAGATGTTACGAGAAACAGGAAAAATACAATGATTAATTGATAAACCCTTTTAAAAATATATTTATACATAAATAATAATTATAAAATGGCGGACATTAATATGCCCGCCATTTTAAATATTGGTTGTTAACTTTGTTTCTTTACAGTGCTTGCACAACCAGTACATGCATCTGTAATTCCACCCAACACATCGGTAAATGGTAGTGAAATGCTATCACTTCTATATACCTCTAAAACAGGTGGATTGAATAATACTACGTATGGTAATTCATCATATAGTATTTTCTCCATTGCATTTGATGCAGCAACAGCTTCTGAAAGCGTTTTTGCAGCTTCAAATTGATTTGCGTATTCATCAAACTCAGCATTGTTGAATCCTGGGGTGTTAAATCCACCATCGCAGGAGTCCTTATCTGATTTGAAAAATTCTACTGTATGGTCTGGGAAAATACCTGTTCCCCATCCAAGCATGTAAAAATGCCAATCTTTACATCCTTCAGCACTGAAAGCAATGTCAACAATAACACTGAATCCAGTTGGTCTTGCAGTTACATCAAAACCTAATTGTCTAATGTAATCAGCTATGAATAATGAGAATGTATTTCTCAATGGATCATAACCAGGACCTGGAGCATAAATTAACATATTTGACGGTGGAACTTCACCATTTGGACCTTTAATTCCAGTTGGTGGAATAGCTCTTGTCTCATTACCAGGGTGTTCTCCCCAGTCGTCAGCTGTCCATCCAGCGTCTTGAAGAATTTGTACTGATTTTTCCCATCTACCTACTGAATCTAATTCCTTACATTCAGCCATTACACCTTCTGTTGGTGTTACCCAAGCAGTAAGTGCAGATGAAATCATACCATCCATACTTTCAACAGTTCCTTGAAGAACACTGTCAATAATAAATTCTTTGTCAATAATACAAGCTATTGCCTGTCTGAAAGCTTTGTCGCTTCCAGGGAAAATTCTTGTATTTGATGCAAAATATCTCATACCATTTGGATTGTTTACAAGTGTTTCAACCCCTGGTGTTGTAGCAAGCTGATTGAACGTATTTCTCTTGACACCTAATGGGTTAAGAACGAAATCAACTTCACCATCTTGGAATGCTAAATATGCAGCATCTTGATCACTATAAAGTGTGAACTCTACAGTACCAACAAAAGGACCTACAGAATATGAAAATGAGTCTCCTGAAACATCACCAAATGTTGCATCAACAGCTGGGGCTTTACCATTATCCCATTTAATTCCAGTACCACCAGAATCATAAATGGTGTATTCGCCACCAGGAGCATACATTGAGCTAGTATCATAACTCCATGTATAAAAAGCACCTTGTTCAAGCTTGTCGTAAACAAATGCACTTGCGACAGGAGCACTTGAAGCATCAGCTGCAAGAAGTGTTTCTCTGTCGGTTGCAAAAGGTTCCCAGAAAGCTTTGCTCAAAGCAGGTGCTTGTGCAGCACCATATTGCCATTTAGCAAGACCTGGATCAAAGTTAAATGTAATTTTGACCGTATAATCATCAACAGCATCAACACTAGTAACACCTTGAGCTTCATCAGTTCCAAGTGTCCAAAGTGCAAGCCAGTTTCCAGCAAGTCCTAAATTTTTCACAGTATTAAATGTAAAAACCCAGTCACTTGCTGTGATTGGTGTACCATCACTCCATTCAAATCCTTCAGTTATAGGAACAGTGTATGAAAAAGTTCCATCACCATTATCAGTTGAAGTCTCAATAAGCTCTGTGGCCATTGATGCTACTAACTGATAGTTTGGTACTGATAATGTAAATAAAGAGACAGCTTGGCCAGACATTACATAGCTTGTCCAAACGTCATTTTCGGTATCGAGATAAGTCCAATAATTTTGTGTTTGTGGATCTGAAAAAATTCCCATCTTATAAACACCATCTGGAGCAGATGATGCCTCTTCTTCAGCAGCTGCCGCTGTTGTAGCTGGAGCTTCTGTTGTTTCGGTTTCTTCCTCAACAACTTCTTCTTCAGCAGCGTCACCGCCGCAAGCTACTACAACTAAAGCAAAAACTGAGAAAAGTAAAATAAGGCGCCAACTTTTGGATCCTCTAAAATTACTCAATTTTTCTCCTTTTTGTATACAAAAAATCCACTTAAAAAGTGGATATATATATAGTAGGTAGCTACAAAATGATATCAAGAAATAAATAGATATTATTTATACATTTAATTGATATTTAAGTATTAATTGTTTAAGAAAATAGCGATTAAAATCTGATATATACGTATAACTAAGTAAAAACCAAAAAAGAAAACACCAATTTTAAAACCAAAATTTTCCATTTAAATATTAACCTTAATTTTAAAAGCTACATTTTTAAAATTATGGTCACTTCTTAACTTATTTTCGATAAAAGAAATATAGTTTTTAGGAATTCTAGAACTTAAATTAAAAGAAAATGAAGGAGGTTGAGTATCGTATTGTGTTACATATTTTAGTTTTGCCCTTCTGCCTCTGAAAGGATGAGGAGGATTTGCAACCCATAATTCTCTAAAATATAGATTTAAATCAGAAGTATCTATTCTATTTTCTAATTGCGAGTTGATCTCATCTAATGTAGCTGAAAATTTGTTTAGGCCTTTTTTTGTTAATGCAGAAATTCTTATTATTTTTACCCAAGTAAATTTTTTAAGTTGAATTTTTATGTTTGAATTAATTCTATCCTTATCTTCCTCTTTAAGAAGATCCCATTTATTAAGGATAAGAATAGGTGTGCAGAAATTTTCTACCGATTCATTGATTAACCGTAAATCTTCAAAATTTATACCTTCACTTGAGTCAATAACAATAAAAGAGACTAAAGAACTATCCAATGTGCTTAATGATAATTTTGAAGCATAACGATCAATCTGATTTTTTTGTTTTTTTCTAGGGACACCAGCAGTATCAATAACATTAAATAATTTATCATCGAAAAGTACTTCTTCACTTACAGAATCTCTTGTTGTTCCTGGTTTATTTGAAACAACTGATCTTTCTCTATCTAAAAAAGCATTAAATAGTGTTGATTTTCCTGAATTTGGTTTTCCTATTATTGAAATAGTATTCCTATTTTTAAAAACACCATTTACTTCCTTCCCTGAAAATTTAATTAAGTTATCTAATAATTCATCAGTCCCAATTTTGTGATATCCAGAAATAAAAGTTTCTTTGCCATATATATATTTGAACATCCTTTTATCAAGGTCGTAATGATTAAAATTTTCACATTTATTGAAAACTGTCGTTGTTTTAGTCTCAACTTTAACAAGTTGTAATAGGTTGTTTATTTTATCAAGACCACTAAAGTTTTTGGAATTTATATCAATCACAAACAATATACGATCTGCGTCTTTCAAAAATTGTTGTAGTTTGTTTTGAAAAGCTTTATTAAAGTCATCAGGATTATCATCAAAACCTGGCAAATCTGACAATATTATTTGTTTATTATTTAGTTCTAAATAAGTACTTATTTTATCTCTAGTCGTATTTGGTTCAGAACCAACAATAGAACTTTTTGAGTTTGTAAGTGAATTTATGAGTGTAGATTTACCTGAATTAGGTAACCCAATTAATATCACTTCATTTTTTTTATTTTCGTTCATATTTTAAATATAGCTAATCTTATTTTATGGTAAATAATCTCTATGTTGTAACTCCAAGAGGATTTTGTGCAGGTGTTGAAATGGCAATAAAAGCCCTTACATGGATGCTAAAAATTTATGATGAACCTGTTTATTGCTATCACGAAATTGTACATAATGACTGGATTGTTCAAAGGTTCAAGGACAAAAATGTTATATTCATTGAGAATCCAAAAGATCTACCAAAAGATTCAATTGTGATGCTTTCCGCTCATGGAACTGCACCATTGGTTGAGATGGAATTCAAAAATATATCAATGACCAGTGTCAATTCTGTATGTCCTCTTGTTACAAAAGTTCATCATGAAGCAAAGAGATTTAGTGAAGATGGAAAAAAGATAATCTATGTAGGTCATAAGAATCACGATGAGGCTATAGGAGCATTGGGTGTTGCACCAGATAATATGATTTTAGTAGAATCTGTCGAAGATATTGATCAAACTAACTTACACAATGATAAGGTTGCATTGCTTGCACAAACTACACTTGCTATGTCTGAATGGGAACCAATATTAAATAAAGCAAAAAGTGAGTACCAAAATATACAATTGCCAAGAAAAAGTGATTTATGTTACGCGACTACTAATAGACAAAAAGCACTAATAAATATTTCAAATAAAGTTGATAAAGTATTGGTAGTTGGATCTAGTACCTCAAGTAATACAAATGCATTAGTAACTACTATTAATAATTTAGGAAAAGAAGCTCATAGAATTGAAACTCTAGAGGATCTAAATAATATAAATTTAAATGATGTAGATGTCGCAATCACTGCAGGAGCATCTGCCCCAGATCACATCGTCAAAGAAATATCAGAGTTTTTAAATCCAAATAACTTAGAATTTTATGTTGACACAACTGAGGAGGAGTATTTTCCACTTCCTAAAGAATTAAGAAGCAATATAACCGCACTTTCAAAACTTTTAAAAGATATGTTTCCTACAAACAGTAAAGAAGCTGTAAATGGAGTATCCAAAGATAAAAGTTGGTCAGCTACCGAAGCTTTAAGTTCTTTATAATAAGCTCAATTGTTTCATCTATCGATAAATTTGAATTATCAACAACCAGTGCACCTTCTGGAATAGTTAAAGGAGAAAATGCTCTATTTTTATCTTCAAAATCCCTTTTTTTAACATCGAAAACTGTTTCTTCCATATTTGATTGACCTTCTCTTCTTTTACCTCTGGTTTCCAAATCTGCATCTAAATATACTTTGTGTTCAGCATCTGGAAATACAACACTACCCATGTCACGACCTTCAATTACAAGTGGTTTATCGAGATTATCAAAATAACTTATTAAACAGTCTTTAACCAATATTCTTATGCCTACTTTTTTCGCAATTTCTGAACTTTTTACCGAAACCTCATTATCGTATAAATCCTTTTCATCAAAAATAACACCATTAACATTACACTGTTCAGAAATAATTTCTATTTTAAGATCTTCAATTTGAACGTTTTTGTTAGTAAGTAAAAATTTTGCAACAGATCTATAAATAGATCCACTTGAGAAAAAACAAGAATTTAATATTGTTGCAATACTTTTGCCAACAGAGGTTTTTCCAACACCAGAAGGGCCATCAATTGTTACAAGAAACTTTTCCATATATTGATTCTATATTTCTAGTTACTATTTATTTGTGATAATTGACCAATTTTCATATCATCTAACAAAAAATTACCAATAGAAATTCTCTTTAAATTTTTAATTTCAACTTTATTTTTTGCAAAAACTCTTCTAATTTCTCTGTTTTTTCCGGTATTGAGTGTCACTTTATATTCAAATTTATTAACCTTACTTAATTTATTTATTACAAGTTTTTCGTTTTTATCAGTTACAACTTTTTTAAAAGAGTTAAAGTCAATCGATTGTGAAACGGTTACTATGTATTCTTTTTCATAGCCCTTTGAAGGATGATTAATATTGTTCAACCAATCTCCATCATTGCTTAAAAGCATTAATCCTTCTGAATCTTTATCAAGTCTTCCACTATATTTAAGTGAATTATCATTAATGATGTCGTATATCGTCTTAGATTTTCCTTTAGCTTTTGTAGAGCAGATATACCCTATTGGTTTATAAAATTTGAAATATTTATAAACAATCTTTGAAGACAAAATTTTGTTTTGATATGTTATTACATCTGTAGTCAAAATATCTTGACCTATAACTGCAAGTTTATTATTGACATTTATTTTTTGTGCTTTAATTAATTCATCAGCATTTCTTCTCGATGTATTCAGGTGAAGAGCTAAATATTTATTTATTCTCAATTATTCTTCTTCAGACGGCGATGAGAAATATTCACCGATAGTAGGTAAATCATTTAAACTTTCAAAGCCTGTTTTCTCTAAAAACTCATCTGTCGTTGAGTATAAAATAGGACTACCAGGGACATCCAGCTCCCCTGACTTGTAGACAAGACCTCGCGACTCAAGAGTCTTTATAGATGATTCAGATTCTACTCCCCTTATCTCCGAAACTTTTAACTTTGTAACTGGTTGTTCATATGCAATTATCGCAAGAGTTTCTAAAGCTGGGGTTGATAAGCCTTTTAGAACTGATGGAGGCTTTACTGAATCTAAATATTTAGGTATATCATTTACAGTCACTAAATCAGATTTCGTTGAATCAAATCGTAAATAAAATCCAAAACTAAGATTGGTTAAGTCGTTATTAATTTCATCAAATAATTTAAATAGTTTATTTCCATCTATCTCAAGAAGTCCTTCAAAATAGGAGTTTTGTACAGGCCCATCACTTACCAAAAGGGTCGCAGTTATGATTTTTTTATTCTTCATAATTTTTTTCAATCTTAATAAGCTCATTATTATTAACTTGTTCTGCTTTTACAAATCCCCAACGTATTGCTTCAAGTAAAGCTAAAAAAATTGCAACTGCTTGTTCAGAGGTCTCTACTTCAGAGGCAAGCTCTTCAAAAGAAGTATTTAATCTTTTGTCTACACTAGAAAGTAAAGAATTGATCGCTTCATCTATATCAGGTAAATCATATTCGATATGATCAAAACCTTTAATTGATTTATATCTAATAAAAACTTCTTCAGCTGTTTCTTGAAATATTTTTTTATCAATAGTTATTTCAATATCAGGTTTACTAAATAGATTTAAAGTCTGATAATATTTAAAAGCACTTATAGACATTTCATTTTCTCGTACTCTTGAGGCAAGAGCAATTCCAACTTCTGAAAAAGCTTTGAACTGTAATAATCTTGCAAATGCCAAATCTTTGTCCTTAATCAACTGAATTTCGTCAATCCAATCAACATCTTCATTTTGGGGAAGTAAACTTTTAGCTTTCAGTTCAAATAATGAGGCTACTAACAATACAATCTCTGAAAAACTATCAATATCTTTTCTAACATTTTCGACATTTAAAGATGAGAACAAATTTAATAGGTTAGTGTTTAAATCTTTATTCTTATTATCAGAAAAATCGATAAGTAATGATTTAAGATTTGAAATTAAGTCATTTAAATCCATTAATAATCAGTTTTATCCAATATGAAGTGTTTATTCTGTAACAGTTCTTTTTTATAGTATTGAATAATGTCATCATTAACCGAATATTTTTCTAACTTAGTTAAACCGTTTATTTCATGATCAAGATATAAACGAGATTTATCATTGTTTACAATTTTCAGTTCAGAAAATATCCTAAATATCCATGAAAAATGTGATATTGATTTTCCAATGTCGTGAATAAGAGAAAGTGTAAATAAATTATTTAACGACTCCAATTCTTTAATTGATGGTGATTCATTATCAAAAGCCATATTTATTGTACGCTCAAGAACTTCCACAGAATGATGCCTGTCTTGCATTGAGAGTTGCCAAAATAATCTTAGAAGATTGTCGTCATTAAGTTGTTGCATGACTTTAATCTGATCTTCAACTGGGAGATGTTTATAAAACAAAAACCTAATTGCTCTTTTGATTTTTAAATATAGTTTCATGCTCTTGGATGACTCTCCTTAAATATTTCTACCAAAAATTCTTTGGTTAATTTAGTATAAATCTTTGTTGTAGAAACTGATGTATGTCCTAATAATTCTTGTAATGTCCTCAAGTCACATCCTGCCTCAAGCATATGTGTAGCTGCACTATGTCTCAATGTGTGTGGATGAACTGATAATGCAATATCCGAAAGTGTTGCAGACTTTTTAATAATTCTAAAAATTGCTGATCTATCGAGCTGATTCATGTTTTTTGATAAATATAAGTATGGTTCTTGAGTGTTTAATTCATCACGAAATTTTAAGTACTTTGATAAATTAATTTTTAATTCAGAACCTATTGGAACTATTCTCTGTTTAGAACCTTTTCCAAATAGTTTTACAAAATCTTCTTCAAAATCTAAATCTGATACTCTTACGTCACATAGTTCCGAAACTCTACAGGCTGTTGAGTACATAAAATCAATCAACGTTAAATTTCTAGAGTTCATATAATTTGAATGATCATAGATGTTTATTAATCTATTAATGTCTGATACTGATATGGTTTCAGGTAGATATGAGCCTTTTTTAAAACTAACTTTCTCAATAACAATCTGATATTCCTTATTATGTAAATTAAACCAATCAATATATTGATTTATAGATGAAATTTTTCTTATCTTCGAATTATCAGATTTGTCATTTAGTACTGAAGTTATGAATAGCTCAATAAGATCATTATTTATTATATTTTCACCGGTAAATTTTAAAAATTGAGTTATATCTGATTCATATGCACTTATAGTGTTTGCTGATAGCCCTTTTTTAAATTTTAAAAAATTTGTAAACTCTAGGACTAAATCTTTGTTACTTTTCTTTGATTGTTTCTGAGACAATGTTTTCTGATTTTATTGATATGTTTTTAATTGAAGCAAGTACAAATTCTTTGAATAAAGGAGCCGGGTCCCATGGCCTAGATTTAAATTCAGGGTGAAATTGCGAAGCTATAAAAAACGGGTGGTCTGGAATTTCTATCATTTCAACTAAATTATTGTCTGGAGAAACTCCCCCAATTTTTAGACCTTTTGCTACTAATATATCTCTATATTTATTATTCACCTCATATCTATGCCTATGTCTTTCATAAATTACTTCATCACTATAAATTTGTGCAGCTAATGAATCATCATTTAATTTACATGGGTACGTACCTAGTCTCATAGATGCACCGACATCATCTTTTTCTAAATCTTGATTTGGTAGTAAATCAATCACATAATTTTTTGTGTTTTTTGAAAATTCTGAAGAGTTTGCATCATCAATTCCACAAACATTTCTTGCAAATTCAATTACAGCACATTGTAATCCTAAACATATACCTAAAAATGGAATGTTATTTTTTCTAATGTATTCTATTGCTGAAATCTTTCCTTCTATCCCCCTGTATCCAAATCCTCCTGGAACAATAACCCCGTCCATATCTTGTAGATTTTCTACTTCAAAATTGTCTGCATCTATCCAGTGAAGATCAAGTTTTACTTTATTTTGGAGACATGCATGATTAAGTGACTCTACAACAGAGAGGTAGCTATCCGGTAATCCAAAATATTTTCCGAGGATTGCAATCTTAACTGACTCATTTGCTTCAAGTTTTAGATTTACCATTGTCTTCCATTGTTCTAATGACGGTTCATTAGTTTGTAGATTCAATCTCTCATCCACTGCTTTATCAAGTCCTTCATCACGCATCCTTAAAGGAACGGCATAGATATCATCTAAATCAGGAGCATTAATTACATTATTTACTGCAACATCGCAAAATAATGAAACTTTGCTCTTTATCTCATCATTAAGTTCTCTGTCTGATCTCAAAACAATTAAATCTGGAGAGATACCTGCTGCTCTTAACAGAGATACGGAATGTTGAGTAGGTTTTGTTTTTAATTCGGTACTTGGACCGATAAAAGGTACCAATGTGACATGAATAAACATTACGTTTTCAGTTCCTAATTCTTTTCTTATTTGTCTTGCAGCTTCAAGAAATGGAAGAATTTCAATATCTCCAACGGTTCCCCCAATTTCTGTGATTTGAACATCTACATCATTTGAGATTCCCTTAATTCTTCTTTTTATTTCATCAGTAATATGGGGAATAACTTGAACAGTTGCACCTAAATAATCTCCTTTTCTCTCACTTTCAATTACTTTTCTATAAATACTTCCTGTGGTAACGTTGGAGTCTTTTCTTAAATTAACACCTGTAAACCTTTCATAATGACCAAGATCTAGATCAGTTGTAGCTCCATCTTCAGTTACAAAAACTTCACCATGTTGAAAGGGATTCATTGTATCCGGATCAACATTAATATAAGGATCTAATTTTTGGTTTATAATGGTTAATTCACGAGCTTTTAGAAGGTTTCCAAGAGATGCAGATGTAATCCCTTTACCAAGACCAGAGACAACACCACCGGTGACAAAAATGTATTTGGTCACATTGAAACTTTAGCATATAAAGAATTAAATAAAAGGACTATCTTAAAATTTGATTTAAAAATAAATCTAACTTTGGATCATTATCTGTGCCAAGTATGTTTATAGATTTATCTGATAAGCCATAAGAATACTTCAGATTCTGATCACTTTTTTCTTGAACTTCAACAACACCATCAAATTGAATGGCATAATTTTGATTTTTATTTATTGATACTTCAATCAAACTATTTTTATCTATGACTATAGATCTAGGAAACTTTGAAAATGGAGAGATTGGTGTAATAGATATAACATCTAAACTATTTTGAATAATTGGACCACCAGCAGAGTAATTGTATGCGGTAGAGCCAAGTGATGTTGATAGGATTAGCCCATCAGCACGTAATTTTACTTTTTGTCCATACATTGATAATTCCAAATCTAGAATCCTGGTTGGAGAATTTTTAATAATAACAACTTCATTGAAAGCAGGGAGGCTAAGATCATTATTTTGAATTATTGCTTTTCTTTTAACAACATCATAATCCTCATTTTTCCAAGACTTAAGAATATTTTCAAGATTTTCAGAAGATGAAACTAAATAACCTAATCTCCCAGGACCAATCGTGATTAAGGAAGTATTTTTTCCCCATGCAACACGCATTGCTTTTAGAGCTGTACCATCACCACCAATGCTTATAATTAAGTCGGGGTCAATCTCATTTAATTCTTTTGAATCTGATTCGACGCTAAATACATCGTATTTTAAGTTGTATTTTTCAACAGTTTTGAAAATGTCATCAGATATTTTTTTTGATAGATACTTTTTAGATGAAATTATTAATAAATTCTTCACTAGGATATATTATACGTATCTTCTTAGGAGTACAAAGTGATACCAATTTCAGATATTAATCCAGCAAAAAATAATCCAATTATTTCAAGAATTTTTATTATTGCATCAATAATTGTTTACGTACTTATCCAGCCAAAAAATCCTAGTGAGCTGTTTAATTTTTTTTATGAATTTGCCGCTATACCCTGTGAGATATTTAACAATAAACCGTTATCAATTGATCAGTACTATAACAATGATTGTTCTGCTTTAACTAGTAATATTGTTTTCGAAAATAAAAATATTTTTTTAAGCCTAATCCTATCCAATATTTTCCATGCAAACTTTATACACATTTTAGGAAACCTTTGGAGTTTTTGGATATTTGGAAACAACATAGAAGATATTTTAGGAAAAGCTAGATTTATTATATTTCTTTTTATGACTGGATTGTTCAGTATGTTTGCTCACGTTATTTTAAATTTTAATGATATTAATCCAATTGTTGGAGCATCAGGTATAGTATCGGCATTAATGGGTGCTTATGTGTATTTATTTCCAAATGCTCAATTACTTGTTCTTGTTCCTTTTGGATTTTTATTTCCAACAACAATAAGAGCAAAATTCTTTATGATTTTTTGGTTTTTTTCTCAAATTGTTATAGCTTTACAAAATAATAATATTTCATGGGAAGCTCATATTGGAGGATTTTTAATTGGATATTTATTTCTTAGAATTTTCAATTATAGAAGATACACTCTGTGAAAAAGTATCGAACTTAAAATCTGCTATATCTTCATCCAAATAGTTTTTTATTGAAGAGTCAACAAGATAAGATTTAGCACCAATATCTTTTGCAAGTAATATATCTGTATCAACCCTATCTCCAATAACAGCAAAAATCTTAGGGAATTGTTTCAACAAATACTCTGAATAAAAAGAATCTGGTTTTCCAAAAGAGTTAATACTTGATCCAACTAAGTTTTCAATTTCCCGTATTATCGCACCATTGCCATCTTTAAATTCAAAATCGTTAATTGGAAAAGTAAGATCTTTATTCATAGCAAAAACATCAACGCCTCTGTTAAAAGCATCCGCAATACTTTCGACATCATATCGTGAAAATGAATCTGTTCTTCCTATGAGGATAATTTCTGTTTTATCAATTGGAAAGAGTTCAGTTGTTATCGTCTTTACATATTTTTGTAAATTGTATGAACCATGCACATAAATTTTTTTTTCTAAATTCTTTAGATAGTCTTTTAAAATTACTAACGGGCTGACAATATCATTAAGATTTATTTCATTAGAAAGCATATTTTCTAATTTACTTTTTATTTGATAAGGAGTCTCTGAACTGTTGTTTGTTATGAAAATAAATTTAAAATTATTATTTTTAGCTTCATGAATAGAATCTTTTACTCCAGGAATAATTTTTGATTGAAGATAAATAGTTCCATCAAGGTCTGTAGCGATTATGTTCACGTTTCTTTTCCATTATTAAGACTTTCGCTGTAATTGCATTACTTTCATAAAAATTTTTTGCTTGTCTATCACTTGGTAAGGCAAATGATCTAACTTCAAAATTTTTCATATTCGCATTATCAGCAATATATTCAAAAAGTTTTGTACCTAAACCAAGTTCTCTAAAATTATCTTTAATAAACAATTCATATACATTCCAGTAGAAATTGGTCTCTAGAATTCTTGCATAGCCAACAATATCTGAATTACCCTTTTGAGAAGTTTTTAAAACAAAATAGTATGAATCAAAGTTTTCTGATATTTTTTGATAATAATCAAATAAAACACTATCAATAATTTGAATTTCTTTGTTAAATAAATTTTGAAGTGCAACTGGTGAGTTTTCTTGTTGCACTATTTCAAAATCTATTCCAAAATCTTGAAATTTTTTTTCATGCACAGTCGTGACAAACCTTTGCCCGTGGTTTAGCTAGCTGCGTATTTTTTAGAACCAAGAAACAAATAGAACATGTAAATTCATCTTTTTGAATGTCTTCTACAGTTTCGTCTAATTTAAGATCTGAGCTTTTGACATTCCTTTTTTCCGCCGCATCAACCGACATAAATGATCCTTCTGCTTCATCATTGTCATCAACGGCCTTTTTTTTCTCTGTTTCTACCCTAGCTTCTAAGGACTCCGTTTCTACTTCTTCTTTCTCTTCTTCTTCTTGAGGAGCTTCAGATTCATCTAAATCTTCCTCAAGGTCCTCCATAGTAGGTTCTTCTATGTCTTCTATCTCTTTATCTGCCATAATTGTCCTTAAATTTCTGTAAGAATAATACTAAATTTTGAGAAGTATAGCTTGTTTTTTAACAATAATCTCAGCAGGACCATGGTCAAAATAATCACCATCAACTTCAATGGGGCTTCTAGATTTTAGAAAAATCTTATTCATTCTTTTCAATATCACATCGGGATCCGTTAAATGTAGGCCTTTCTTTGCTAAAAAGAATAATTTCATAGCTTTAGTCTTTGTAACTTTAAATATTTGTGTATTTAACAATCCATCCTGCAAGCTTGATTTAGGAGAAATATTCCAACCACCACCAAAGTATTGTCCATTACAAATTGAAATATTGAAGGCGATATCTCTGAATTCATACGAATCGTTGCTGATTTCAAATATGTCACTCTTTGCTGGAAGCAATTTAACCCAAAAACTAATTGGATATCTAAATCTTCTAAAAACTCTCGGGAGTGCCTCGCTAGTTTTAACTGTGTCAGCTAAAAAACCAAAATTCAATACATTTACAAAATGTCTGGATTTATTTTCTGATTTTATATATGCAACATCTATTTTATAATCTTGGTTCGTTTTAAGTCTTTCTACGCCTTCATTGATGGTTTTTGGGAAAGCAAAAGTTCTCATAAAATCCGAACCACTACCCGAAGGGAGGCATGCAACTTCTGGATTAGCTATATTGTTTTTTAAAAGTACATCGATCAAATTACTAAGCGTTCCATCACCCCCAACAGCGCAAAAAATAACATCTTCGTCAATATATTTTCTAATAATTACTTCTACCTCGTTAGATTGCTTTGTTTGATAAATATCACAATTTAATTGATTTTCATCAAATATCTTTTGCAAATCGAGATGTGTTAGTTTTTTACCTCTGGAATTTTTATTATGGATTACTATTATTTTTTTCACAACATTGATTTTTGAATAATATTATTTTTAAATTTGTCAGAAATAAAATCAAAATTTTCATATCCATAAATTAATGAAACTTTCTGTGATATTTCTGCTGCTTCTCTTGACGCTTTTATAAAATCTCCCAATGTAATATTAAATTTACTGATTGTATATTCGATATTATTTGATTTTATGTATTCACTAAAAATACTAAACCATGAAACATCTAAGTTAGTCTTATTTTTAACATTGTGCTTACTTTCAAGTATGTTGACTGTTTCTTGAGCAATCATAAATTTACTCAATAATTTACTTTGCTTTTTGTGAATTGGTATTTCATACTTTTGATTTGAAATACCAGAAGATAGAAACATTAGACAAAATTCAATATCATTTAGTTTATCCAACAGCTCTATCCCAATTAGAAAACTATCACGATAAGTTTCAGTTAAAAGTTTATTTTTTTTTGAATCTGTAAAATAACCAAGATCATTCAAAACTGAAATTTTTGCTCTAAAATTTTTTTCTAATGATTGATCATTAATTTTATTTTGATAAGAATAAAAACTTTTTTTTATCATCTCTATTCCTTCACGTTCACCATATTTATTTTTAAGATTTAATACAGATCCATATGAATTTGAATATGAAGAAATCAATTTATTTGGCTTTAAATTAAATAAATCATTAAACCAATTATTTTCAATCCTCCTGTCATAATTAATATAAGCAAATCCCTTATTATCTATACCTCTTCTTCCTGCTCGGCCAGTTAATTGTAAAAATTCTGACTTTGATATCAATCTAGTTCTTACACCGTCATATTTAAAAGATGAATCAATCATAATTGATTTAGCTGGCATATTTATTCCTAAAGAAAGCGTCTCGGTAGCAAATAAAATATCAATATATCTATTAATAAATAAATGTTCTACAAATTCTTTGACAATTGGGGCCAGTCCAGCATGGTGAAAACCAATTCTTCTTGACCACATCCACAAAAGTTCATCTAAGTTTAAAAGCTGAAATTCTTCACTTGTTAGATCCCCAAACACAGAATCAAACAATAATTTCAAATCATTATTGTCAGTTTTTTTTCCAATTAAGTTTGATGCATGTCTTGCTTTGCTTTCAACCTTGTCTCTTGAAAAAAAGAAAAATATCGATGGTGTTGCATTTTTTAAAGATATAAATTCTAATTGATTTGAAAGTGTTGGTTTTTTAAATCTTCTATATTTTTTATCAAATTGAAAAATTCTTTTATTTTTTTTATCTTTTGTTGATTTGATTGTTGTTATTTGATCATCATTCTGTGTTGCAGTAACTAATGAAATTTCTAAAGGAACAGGTCTTATGTTTGATTTTATCAAATCAGTTGGACCTCTTTGTGACACTATCCAGCTTAAAAACTCGTTCTCATTACCTATTGTCGCCGATAAACCAAGAATTTTTATTTTTTTTGGTAAATGAATAATAATTTCTTCCCAAGTCGCACCCCTTTCTTTGTCTGCTAAATAATGAACCTCATCTAAAATTACTAAACCAATTTCATTTATACGTTCGTCCTCAGAAAATATCATATTTCTTAAAATTTCAGTAGTTGCAATTATTAAATTAGCGTTGGGGTTTTCATTTCTATCTCCTGTTAATAAACCCGTGTCAATTCCATCATTTTGAAAATCATTAAACTTTTGATTTGATAATGCTTTGATGGGTGTCGTATAAATAACTTTTTTTCCATCTTCAATATATTTTTCAATACCTTTTTTTGCAATTAATGTTTTACCAGAACCTGTTGGAGCTGTAACTAAAACATTTAGGCCATCTAATAATGATTTGATCGCTTGTTTTTGAAAATTATCAAGTTCAAATTTCACTTTGAACTTTTTTTATGTATAAAAATAGTAATTTCCATGAGTACATATAAAGGTATCGTGAAAACAAACAAACTAACGGGATCACCTGTGGGTGTAACAATTGCAGAAATTATTAATATGAATATAAATAATTCAGCTCTATTTTCTGTAAGTAATTGAATTTTTAATAATCTTTTATTTAAAAGAAATAATGTAACAAGAGGAAGTTGAAAAGTAATTGCAAATAAAAGAGCAACTCTTGTAATGAATTGATAATAATTTTGCGATCTCAGAATGACTTCATTTTCATTAAATGAGAGTAAAAATTCAATCCCATATGAACCAAGATTCAAAGCTGTATATATTCCTAAATAGTAAAAAATAGTAAAAAATATATTGTAAAAAATAAAGGATAGCCATGATAAATCTACTAATGCGGGTTTTAGAAAAACACCAAGATTTAACAAGGTAAGTGGAAGTAATAAAATTAGTGAAATTAAAAAGACATTTGTAATTTTTACTTGAAACCCTTCATAAATTGTTAATGCAAATATATTTGATTGATCGTATCCAGCATCAATTAATGGTTTATTGAGAATTTCAACAAAAAATTGATAGTCAATATATACATAAATTCCAAATATAAGAATTAATAATAGAGAAAATAAAATTCTAGTATTTAGCTCTTTAAGATGATCAAAAAAAGGTTTCTTCATTCTTCTTCGTTCTCTATCCATTCCCATTTTTGATTCAAGCTAGAATCACCAATTACTTTTCGAGTTGGTCCTTCGTTGAAATTCTGAAATGTATCCATAAGTTTTTTTATACGTTTTTTATCAACTATGCCCAAGGATATAAACAATATAATCAAAAGTTCAGTAAGGCTCATAAATTTATCATATCTACTAAATTATTAATTCTTTTGTTGAATTCAATTTTTAATTTATTTGGTGAAACAATTTGTAGTTCTTGAAAATGCTCAAAGAAAAACTCTAATGCTACATTAAAATCTCTAAATGTGTAAATACACAAGCCATCTTTAAAAAAGATATTATCTTTATCTAACTTATTTAAAAAATTTTCGTTTTTGTACTTAAATTTAACTTCTATCGAATTGATTTTTTCTTTATTACTTGATTTTATGATCTTAAATTCATTAACCTCAATTATTCTATTTATTAAAAAAGTTTTAACTTTGCTATCAATTAAATCAATAGCTTCTAAAACATTTCCATCTTGATTGTTTGAAATGGAAATAGGTTTAATAGAGTATGTTTTAGGCTCATCGTATCCGATTTTTAGATATTCTATATTTATATCTGCTAGTAAATGTATTGTAAGATTATCTTCAAATTCTATATTTGATTTTTCATCAAAATACATATCGAGAATATTTAAAAAATTATTGTAATCTTTTTTATTTATGTTTTGAATATTAAGAATTTGGTTACTTTTCAATAAATTATAGATTTTAAATAATTCAAAATCGGTTATTGTATTAAATTCTTTAAATGTAGATGAATATTCAAAAGAAATTATATTTTCAGACGAATCAATCTCAAAATCAATAAAATTTTCACCATTAACTGAATAAACCTCAGACATAATATTAAGCATATAAACAATTGTTTCAATATCTTTGCCAAGCTTTTCAGTTAAATCATCAATATTCCATTTGTTACTATTTTTTAAAATATTGATGAAAAAGGTGAAATCTTGTAGTTGTAATTTATTTGTCATTTATATACTCCAAAAACCTTTTTTTGTCATTGCTATTTATTTGTATAATTTTTGCGTCTGTGATCAAAATAAAAACTATTAATTTTTGAATATCATAAGTTGAAATTTCAATATTTATTTTATTTCCTTCGTCATTGCTTTTAATTAATGAATGTTTAAAACTATTTTTTTGAACAATATAATGATCCTTTAATATTGATAAACTAATGAAAATTGGTTGAATACTTTCTTCCCATGAAAAATTAATTGTTTTTAACTCAATATCATGTAAGTCTGATTTAGTACCAAGTTTAAGATCGTCTATGTTGTCAATTTTAAATGTCTTAAACTTTGACTGTTCATTTGCTCCAACATACCACTGGTTGTCATATTGTTTTAAACCAAGTGGATATACTTTTCTTAAAGAACTTTTATATTTAAACGATACTCTTCTTTTTTCATTTATAGCTTGAGTTATTTTTGATATATTTATATTTCTACTGTTAAATTGATAGCCTGATTTAAAAAACTGTTTTATTAAGTGATAAGTATTTATAAAATCATCAATATTGATGGATTCGTTACTTTTTATATCATCAAATATTTGAGTACCTGATAATTTATAGCCATCGTTAATTTTCCATTTATCATTTTCAAAATCCAATAAAAAACCCATGTCCTTTAATAAAGCTTTATCTCTTTCAAATGATCTTTTAAAAGCAGATTCACTTAATTCTCTATATTCAATTACATTGTCTTTAATAAAATTTGTTGATAAATTTTCGTTATTTAAAGAGAATAAAGTCAGTAATTTTAGACATCTTTTAAATACATTCTTCATAGGTTTTCCTACTCTTATTTTATTAAATTCTGTATATTATTTTTTTTACTCTTGTATTTGTATATAACAAAATTAATGTAGTATTGACTATATGAAAGTGTGGATTGATCAAGACCTATGCACAGGTGATGGCCTTTGTGAAGAAATTTGTCCTGACGTTTTTGTTGGTAAAGATGATGGACTTTTTTATGTCAAAGAAGGCGATAAAATTTTCTCAGAAGAAGATGGGAATGTTGGAGGTGCTGAAGGCTTAGCTGTTGTACCAAAGGGACAAGAGGAAGCAGTTATAGAGTCAGCAGAAGAGTGTCCTGGTGAATGCATAATGATTGAACCTAGCTAGATAAAAACCTAGCACTTACCACAAATCCCGTATGACCTACCATTTCATTTTTTGGTCTTACAATTTTTTTATCAACAATCCATTCACGATTTAGAGTTTCCATGATTTTGATATTTATAAAATTATGTTCATAGAGTTTAGTAACAATTTTCTCAACTTGTTTAATTGATGGTAAATAAGATACCCAATTTAAATTCTTTTCAATTTTGTTTTTTACAAAAAACTCCCAAGGTTCAGGAATATCTGTGATTATAGTGTTTACTTCATCTGCAATATCTTTAAAAGAAAAATTTGATAAATTAATATTTATATAATTTACTTTTAAGAAATTATTATTGACTTTTGATGAAGTTAAGAATCGTTCAATTGTTTTTTTTGCTCTCCTTTGATTCCTTTTGCTTTCATCTAATGTAAAAAGTTGGCTTTCTTTGTCTAAAATTAAATTTAAGTAAAGTGTTAAAGCTCCAGAACCAGTACCAATTTCTAATATATTAGAATTCTTATTTATATTGCCAGCAATCAATATTGAACCAATATCTTTTGGATATATAATCTGTGGTCCACGTTTCATTAATAAAATAAATTCTTCGAATGATGGAACATAAACATGGTATTCATGGTTCTTAGAGGAAGTTATAACTGATGGTAATTCTTTTATATCATTAAATTTTATAACACCGTTTTGGGATACAAACTCTTGATCATCTTTTAAAACAGCTAAATGTTTATTATTTTTATTTTTAAGTACTACAACAGTGTTATCAAGACTCACTTAATATCAAAGTAAGAGTAAAAAATAAGCAATTGTTGAAAGTACAACTCCAGCAGATATTGCAACAGCAACAAATTTTTGTAATGACTTATTCATTTTTTAAATTTCATTTTTTTTCTAAATTTTTTATATTTTTCCAAAAGTCTTCCGAGAATAATACCGTAAATTAGAAAACTGATAAATTTAGAGTTTTCATTGTTAATATTTTTTTTTAAATCATTGTAGTTATCTTTAAACTCTTTCATTTTAAAAGTCTCCAAATAATGAAACTAAAAGCCAATATGCAAAGAAAAGACATTGAGAAATATACCATAGCCTGAATAAAGAAATTCCCATCGAAAATCTGTGTAAGAACGGTTGAAATACCAAAAATAATAAAAAAAGTAGAAACAGCTAAATAATTACCAGCTTTAAAATTTTTTCTCAACGACTTAATTGAATCTTCAACTTCATCATATGTTTCTTCTTTTGCATGTTTAATTAATGAATCAGCTGTTTTGATTGCGTTTGTTGATAAATTTAAAAAACTATTCACTATTATCTCTGTTTAACAAAATTATTTCTATTATGCCTTGAATTGTCGCTGCTATGGGTAAAGCTAATACAGCACCAATTACTCCAGCAGTATATGCACCGAATATAGTAGCAAATACTGCTACTGCTGGATGGATATCCATTGTAACTTTTGTAACTCTTGGGCTGATGAAATAATTCTCAATAAATTGATATGCAACTAAAACTATCAATGTATAAAGTATGTAAGTTGGTCCTAATGATATAGATGCTAGTACAGGGACGATACCTCCTAAAAATGTACCAACAGCAGGAACAAGTTGTGATAGTAATCCTGCAGAAATTCCTAAGGCAAAGGGTGAGGGTAATCCAATAATTAAAAAAGAGATTGTGAAGGCAATGCTTGCAAGTATTCCAAGAATAACTCTAGCCGCTATCCATGCTCCAGCTTTTGATACTCCAATTGTCCAGACTTGATCAATTGTTTTAGATATATTTGCTGGAAGAGCATCTTTTAAACGGATTCTCCATCCATCCCCCTCTGCAATTAGATAGAATGAAAAAAAGAATATAACAAAAAAATGAAACATTGCGTTTAATATTCCTCTTCCAGCAAAAACAACCGTGTTTCCTACAGCGCTACCATATTCTCTGAATAAATTATTAAATTCTTCCTCGAGATTCAATGACTGATTGGATATTGAAAATCCCTCACTATTAAAATATTTCACGATATTGTCAAAATATTCAGGCATGTTTGAGGACAAAAGATATAATTCTTGAACCATTATTGGAATAATGGAAAATATTATTCCTCCGATTACCAAAATAATTGTCCCAACTGTAATAATCGTTGAGAGTCTCCTATTAAACCTTTTTGATAATCTATAAACTATTGGTTCAGCAAGGACTGACAAAACTACTGCTACAAACAAATCGAAAAGTAACGCTCTTACTCTAAGAAATATAAAAAATGAAAACCCTATTAAAACTATATATAAGAAAGCTCTATTTAAAAGCGCCTGACGTGTTTCACCTTTAAAATTATCCACGATATTTAGACCGAATTAACCGTTTTATAGTTACGATTTATAAACGCAATATACATAAAGAATATTATTAGTCCACTAGAAAAATACAGATCAAACTCTGAAATCTCATCAAACATTATGTTTCTTGTAATGAGAATAAGAGTTTGAAGTGCAGCTGAGATAAGTAATATTCTAAACTTTAAATCAACTCTTCGTATTGTAAGGTTTAATAGCAACAATCCTGTTCCTAATTTAATTAAAGCCTCAAATGTATTACTCGAAATAAAATATAGCTCTCTTAATGTGAAGAAACCAGACAACCCAATACCACCAAGTGTTATTTGAAATATTCCAATTAAAACCAATAGTGATGATATCCATGCCAAAGAAAAATTACTGTACGACAACTTAGCTTTAATTGGTGTTGGCCATGGTTGAAGTGGATTTACTCTTCTTATGATATTTGATGATAGTTTAAAGACTGAACGTTCGTAGTCACCAAACAAAATTGCAAATAATAAAAGTACAAATACGTACAAAAATGTTTCAATGTTGAATATATACATAAAGAATAAAATAAAAATATGCCAAAGAAATAAGGTAAAAATATTTGCATGAATATATGAAAATATATTCCATATAACTTTGATCTTTAGTGCTTCCTCAATTGGTTTTCTTAAAGTTAAAAACACAGAAGATAAACCCAAAGAGGCTATTAAGTAATAGAGTGTTGGAGGATCTTCATTAGAAGTAAGGATTAATCTATAACTTGATAACGACAGAAATTCATCAGAAGAGTTACTTTTATAAAACAAATATCCAAAACTTAACAAAGATAATGAAATAAAAAATGAAATTTTAAATGTGAATATTTTTCCATCTGCGAAAAAATATCCTAGTTGATGAATTGCCAACCAAAATAAAAGGTAATTTATTAATCTAAGGTAACTAAAAGCAAGTGGAAACTCAAAAGTATCAATGGCTACTGTTGAGAGAACAAAAGCAGCTAATGTAAAATACGGATTTGTTTTATGAAGAAATAATGTAAAAGGACTAAAAATTACGACTACTAGATATATAGACACTAACCATAATGGCCACATTATAAACTCAGTCAATGGAACAACCCCATCATCTTGGCTTGTAAAATAAAGGGGTACGTTTGTTGTTCGTGTATATATATTGAGCGATATGGTTATGACAAAAATCCATACTATCACAGGTCCTAAAAGCGCGTTTACTCTGTCAGTTAAAAATTTCCATTGACTACCGTCACGTCCAACATTCGAATACCACGCAATTTTATTTGAAAAACCTACAGAAAAGAAAAACAATGCCATTCCCACTGTGAACCATGTATATGACGTCTTTAATGAATCATCAAATGAAAGATTATATATTTGATATTCTCCAAAGGAATTATTAAACCTTATTAAATAAGTTGTATTGAAAATAACCATCATAAGACCTATAACTTTAATAAAATCTATGAATCGTTCTCTAGACATAGAAGTATTTTCTATTTCTTTTTTGATAGTTTTAAAACTCTTAAAACCTGGCAAAAATAATTTAATTATTTTGATCACATTAAATATTTTACCGTGCTTGTGATCGTTGAATAGGAATATAATATTTATGTGGAAATTGTTTTATATAAACCTGAAATTGCTGGAAATGTAGGTGCGTGTATAAGGCTTTCAGCAAATACTGGTTTAGCCTTGAATCTCATAAAACCATTTGGTTTTAGTTTTCAAGAAAACAAAATCAGACGAGCTGGGTTGGATTATCATGATCTAGCCTCGGTCAGTGTTTTTGAGAATTGGAATAACTTTTATAGCGAAAATAAAGATAAAAAAATATGTTTTTTATCAGTTAAAGGTAGTCAAAACATTTGGGATGCTAATTTAAATGAGTATGATTATATGATTTTTGGACCAGAGTCTGTTGGTCTGCCTGATGATATTCTTTCATTACAATATGAGACACTATCAATTCCAATGAATGACAACTCTAGAAGTATTAATCTCGCAAATGCTGTTTCGATAGTAAGCTATGAGTTTCTAAGACAAAATTATAAAAATTAACGTAAAATTACCTTATGCCAACATTTGATATAACATCAACATTTGATAAACAAGAAGTAACAAACGCAATTGATCAAATGAATAGAGAATTAGTAAACAGATATGATTTTAGAGATACGAATACCTCTGCATTGTTATCTGAAAATGTCATAACAATAAAAAGCAGTACAGATGAAAGATTAAATGCAGCAGATCAAGTTCTGAAAGAAAAATTTGCTAAAAGAAATATTTCAATAAAATTTTTATCTGACTTTCAAGATGAAAAAACACCATCTGAATCAAAAAGAATTTATACTTTAAAATCTGGTATCAACAAAGATATAGCAAAAGAAATAGTTAAAGATTTAAAAAGCAACTTTAAAAAAATTCAAAGTAGCATTCAAGATGGATCAATTAGAGTTTCTGGAAAAAAAAGAGACGAATTGCAACAAGTAATCATATTCTTAAAGTCAAATGATTACAACATATTCTTAAATTATGGAAATTTTAGAGATTAAGTTTATTCTTAAATGCTCTATATCCTATTCGTGATAAAAATATTGAGAAAATAAAGATAATACCTGTTTCATATACATTTAAAGAAAGCTCTCTTGAAAAATAGTATGCAAATATGACAATAAAAAAACCATAGATTGCTCTAAAAACTGAAAATATAAAAAATGATTTAAATATAGGATTCTTTAAAAATTTTTGGAATATCAATTTGATTTAAATATTCTGTGTCGATTTTTAGATATAAATTTATAAATGATATCTCTAAAAATTTTTGGGAATATCTTTAAAACAAAAATTACTTTGTAAAAGCCACCTAGATCATATGTAGACTGTATGAAAGCATCTGCACCGTAAAATCTAAGATTATCTCTGTCATAAACTATTTCGTCTCTTTCAATATCTTCTTTTGAAAGCTCTAATTGATTTTTTATTGATATGTTAGAGGATCTTTTTTGAAGAAAATTTCCATAAGTTTGACACATTATACATTCTTGATCTATGTAAGCTTTATTCATTTTCATTAAAGATTAAGCTTAAGGAATTTACACAATATCTGAGTCCGGTAGGCCGGGGTCCGTCTGGAAAAACATGACCAAGGTGAGCATTACAATTACGACAACTTATTTCAACTCTTTTCATACCATAAGAAAGATCTTCTTTAGTTGTAATCGTATCATCAAGTGCGTCATAAAAACTAGGCCACCCAGTTCCAGATTCAAATTTTGTATCTGATTCAAAAAGTGAAAAGTCACAAACTACACAACTATAAATACCTTCTCTCTTTTCATAAAGAAGTTCGCCCGAGAAAGGTGGCTCAGTACCGCAGTTTTGGGTAACTTCAAATTGTTCCTGGCTTAAATGATTTTTATTTAATTCCATATAGTAATTTTAAATCAAGCAGGATTAAAGTAAATTTCTGTAACTTCTTCAAAATCTCCAAAAATTTTATTTTTGAGTTCTGAATTTACATTTACAACATCGCTATCCAGTGCTGTATCTAAATAATCTAATGTACAAAGTACCAAATATTTATTTGCGCCTACAGAAATAATTTTTAATGACTCTATATTCTTTATCATGTCATTTTGTTCGATGGTATTGTAAATCTTATCTTTTGTTTTAGTATTAACTGTTTCCCCAGTAATTAAATGCTTCATTTCATATCCTAGAAACAATCCAGAAACCATTAAAAGTATTCCTATTAAAATAGAGCTTGCAGCATCATATACAGGGTTAGATGTTACATTTGCAAGAACCGAGCCAACTAATGCTATTCCCAATCCAAGCGTAGCTGCAAAGTCTTCAACAACGATTGCTATCAAAGGTCCATCTGTTGATTCTTTTAGTAATTTAAAGACAGAAGTTGTGTCTGTTTTAGATTTGCTCCTAAGTTCTTTTACTGCTTTATAAAGAACATAGAGCTCTAAAACTATTGACATTGACAATACAACAATGGATATAAATAAGTTTTTTAATTCTTTTGGATGAGATAAAGCTTCAATACCATGCTCTAAAGAAACTAGTCCACCAATAGTAAAAATTAACACTGCGACTACTAATGTCCAAAAATATTCTTCTTTCCCTCTTCCGAGAGGATAAATTAATTTGTTTGGCTTTTTAGACTGTTTAATCCCAAACCATAATATGAATTGATTGCCTGAATCAACATATGAGTGTACAGCTTCAGAAAACATTGCAGATGATGATGTAATAACAGCAATTACAGTCTTTACACCAGCTATAAAAAAATTAACTGAAAATGCTAAAAAAACAGTCTTCGAAGATCCGTTAGAAGCCATTGTCCTCGAACCATGTTACTAGTTGTGGAAAACCACCAATCCTTTGATCATTAATATATATTTGAGGGACTGTACTTATACCTTCCCCTACTTTTTTGTAAAATGCTTGTCTTTCATTATCATCAGATAAATCAATTTCATCATAGGATAAATCAACAGAAGCGAGAAGATTTTTTGCTCTATCGCACCATACACAATTATCTTTTGAATAAACTGTAATATTCAATTGTTTTCGCTTCCTGTGTAAATTTCATTCGTAGTTTGAGTAACCCTAATAAATGTAGTGCTTTTGGGTAGGTCTTTAAGTTTTTTCGCACCAACGTAAGAACAGGCTGAACGCATTCCACCTAATATCTTTTGAACGGTGTTATCTAAGTTTCCCTTATATTTAAGCCTTACTTTCTTACCCTCGGCAGCTCTGTGTTCAGCTAGATCACCATAATAAGTTTGTTGAGCTTTTGTTGAAGACATTCCGTAAAAATCTTTATATTGAATCCCATCATCATCTGTTACCAGCTCTCCCCCCGATTCTTTATGTCCGGCAAACATACCGCCTAACATTACATAATCAGCTCCTGCACCAAAAGCTTTTGAAATATCGCCTGGATATTTACAACCTCCATCAGCCATTACATGACCTCCTAAGCCGTGAGCAGCATCAGAACATTCTGAAATTGAAGATAGCTGAGGGTAACCCACACCAGCAACACTTCTAGTGGTACACACAGAACCTGGACCAATTCCAATTTTTACAATATCTGCACCAGCAAGAATCAATGCCTCTGTCATCTCTCGAGTTGCTACATTGCCTGCAATAATAATTTTGTTAGGAAATGTTTCTCTATAATTTTTTACTGAATCAATAAAATCTTCTCTGTATCCATTTGCAACATCAATACATAAATATTTTATGTCATTGTTTAATTCAAATATTTTTTTTCCTAGGTTTAAATCATCATCTGATTGACCGACTGTTACAGAAATAAATTCTGGGTCTAGTTTTTCGATATTGTTTTCCCATTCTTCTAAAGAATAGAATTTATGGATAGCTGTTAACATTTTATGTTTTTGTAAAGTTATTGCTGTTTCGAATGTACCTGTTGTATCCATATTTGCAGAGAAAATTGGAACACCTGTCCAAGTCACATCAGTATGTTTAAATTTAAAATCTCTCTCTAAAATAACTTCTGATCTTGAAACTAATGTACTTCTTTTTGGCCTAATAAGTACATCATCAAAAGTTAATTTAATCTCGTCTTCAATTCTCATTATCTTTAAATATCCCTTATCCTAAATACCAGAAATTATGATAGTTGAATTCCCATTTTTTGGAGCTGGTATTAATTATTTTCCTACAGAAATATCTGCATTAAGAGTTTTTGAACCAAGATATTTGCTATTGATAGCTGATTCAATAAAAAATCAAACAACTTTTTGTGTTGGTGGTAATTTAGAGGCCATTGGACAGATAGTGTCTGAAGTTGAAATTGTTGAACATCAAGACATCTCAAATGCTGAACAGCTTGTAATAGTTCAATGTACAAATATTCATAAAGTATCTGATATAGACCTTCAAAAGGAATATCCAACTTGTTTTGTAAATGAAATCATAGATATTGGTCTACCACCATCTGAAGAAGAATTATTACTACTACAATCAGACATTAAAAAAGTAATAAGTATGTTGATAGAACAAGGTTTAGATATGCAATTACCTGATTTTGAA
>CABZMN010000009.1 GCA_902526825.1 uncultured Candidatus Actinomarina sp.
TGACAAAGTTCCTACAGGCGAGTTAATGGCAAGAGCATCAAGTGATGCATCTCAAGTTAGACTTGCTTTTGCAATTGCTCCTTTGGCAACGGCTAATGTTTTTCTTTTATTACTACTAAGTGTCACACTTGTTTCAATTGATTTCATTTTGGGACTAATAGTTCTTTTTTCAATTCCTTTAGTTCTATATATAGCTGGAAAATTTGCATCAAAGGCAATGGAAGTTTCTTTAAAAGTTAAAGAGGCTGAGGCAGAAATGACAACTGAAGTTGAAGAACAACTTGGTGGCATAAGAGTTGTTAAAGCATTTGGAAATGAAGATCAAGCTTCTACAAAGGTTGAAAAATCAATTGAAAAAATTTATGAAACTTCGATAAATTTCCTACATTTACGAACAAGATTTGTCCCTTTGTTTGAATTGATTCCAATGATTATTACATTAGTAGTTCTTTTATTAGGAGGTTACTTAGCAATTAATGACTTTATAACCCTTGGAGATTTTATAGCTTTTACACAATATGTAATTTTATTAATTTGGCCGTTGAGAATTACAGCATGGTTTTTATCTGAAATACCATCAAGTGTCTCGGCTGGAAATAGAATTTTAGAATTATTAGATGAACAACCATCGATTATAAATAATGATAAACTAGTAGATTTTCCTTCTGATGGAAATGGAACAATAGAATTTGAAAATGTTGATTTTAGTTACGGAAATGATAGGATTTTCAACAAACTTTCGTTCAAAGTAGAAGGACAAAAAACTATTGCTATTGTTGGAGCAACAGGATCTGGAAAATCAACTTTGTCTTATCTTCTTCCAAGGCTCTATGATGTTAAATCTGGAACAATAAAAATTGATAATGTTGATATTAAAAAAATTAAACTAAATGACTTAAGAAATAATGTAAGTTTAGCTTTTGAAGAAAGTTTTTTATTTTCAAATTCTGCCAAAGATAATATTGCAATTGGATCAATTGAAGCATCTCAGCAAGAAGTAGAAGAGGCGGCAATCATTGCAAAAGCTCATGAATTCATTTCTCAATTACCTGAAACCTATGAAACCAAAGTAGGTGAGAGAGGCTATGGTTTATCTGGAGGCCAAAGGCAAAGAATTGCACTTGCTAGAGCAATTGTTAGAAATCCTAAAATATTAATACTTGATGATGCACTTTCAGCGGTTGATGCTTCTACAGAAGAAGAAATTAGAAATGAACTACAGAAAGTCATGAATAAAATGACAACTTTAATTATTACTAATCGTGTACCCACAATTGAGCTTTGTGATGAGATCTTATTTATTGAAGATGGAAAAATTAGAGCACAAGGTAAACATGAAGATATTCTTACTGAAGTGAAGTCTTATAGAAGCTTATTTTTAGAACAAGAGAAAGTATCAAGATTAAATTGAAAGATAAAACATTTTCTCGATCACTGAAACTTGTCCCAGAGGTTAGAAACAAATTCATAATAAGTTCTTTAATCGCTTTATTAGCTACCGCAATAAGAATGGTTGGACCATATTTGATAAGAAATGGAATAGATGGTGGTGTAATAGAATCAGATTATGGATATGTATTACAACAATCCCTTTACTACTTTCTAACTCTCGTTTTGTTATATTTTGTAACAAGTCAAGCTCTACTTTATATCGGTATGGTTGGCGAGACATATGTAAAAAGGGTTAGAGCGAAACTATTTAGGCATATGTCATCTCTTGATATAAATTATTTTGAAAAAAATAAAACAGGAGTTTTAGTTGCAAGATTAACATCTGATATGCAAAGCTTGACAGAATTTGCGAAAGAAGGTGCAAGTAGTGTGTTAACTGCTTTGCTAACAATATTTGGAGCTGTAATAGCGGTATTTATTGTCGATGTGCAACTTTCAGTATTAGCTTTTGTAGTTATGCCAATATTGGCTATTGCTACAAAAATATTCAGAAATTATGCAGATACTACCTATTGGGAAGTTAGAGAATGGATAGGACAGGTACTTTCTTCATTACAAGAAGGTATATCGGGAGTGAGAGTAATTCAAGCTTATACAGATGAAGATACCCAGATAAAAAGATTTAAAAAAGTAAATAAAGAACATTTCAAAGCAAATATGCGATCAGCAAGAAATATTGCTGTTTACTTTCCGTTTCTTGAATTCACTAGGGTTTCCTCTATTGCTACTGTATTGTGGTTTGGCTCACAAAGAATATCTGAGGGAACACTTTCTGTTGGCGAATTGGTTGCTCTTTTATTTTATTTAAACTACTTTTTTGATCCATTAATTCAATTGTCTTTTAATTACGATACTTTAAGATCTGCTGGCTCATCTATGAAGAAAGTTTTCTCAATTCTTGATGAACAACCTAATTTAAGTAATAAAGGGGAAAAATTCCCAGATACTTCTCCTGAAAATGCAGTCGAGTTTGACAATGTTAAATTTTCATATGGAAGAGAAAACGTATTACATGAAGTATCTTTTTCTATTAATAAAGGAGAAAAAATTGCAATAGTTGGAGAGACTGGTGCAGGAAAAAGTACAATTGCTAAATTAATCCTTCGATTTTATTTACCTACTGGTGGAGCAATGAAATATTTTGGAATTGACTCTAAAGAAGTTGATGAAGAATGGGTTAGAAATAATGTTGCATTTGTCCCACAAGAAAGCTTTTTATTTAGAGGAACAATTAGAGAAAATTTAAACTATTCACAGCCAGATGTTACTTCATTAGAAGAAGAACTGGCATCAATTGGTGTTCTTGATTGGTTTGATAGATATGAGAAAAAATTAGATCAAGAGGTAGGTGAACGAGGTGGGAATATATCAGCCGGTGAAAGACAATTTGTCGCTTTATTAAGAGCAGTTTTAGCGAAAAGAAAAATCATTGTTTTTGATGAAGCTACTGCAAATTTAGATATAGAGTCAGAATCATCGATACTTGATGCAACCGAGAAACTTTTAGCATTTCAGACATCAATAGTTATTGCACACAGACTTGAAACAGTACTAAATGCTGAAAAAATTATAGTTATGGAAAACGGTAATCTAACTGGATTTAATAGTCATGAAAATTTATTAAAATATAATGAGACGTACAAAGATCTTTTTTCTGCTTGGAATCTGGTTAACGAGAGTTAATTCTTTTTTTAGCAAGATCACAATAATCACTATTTACTTCATAGCCTATATAGTCTCTCTCTAAATTTTTTGCTCCTAACCCTGTAGTACCACTTCCAAAAAAAGGATCAAGAATAATTTCATTTTTATAAGAATAAAGATTAATAAATCGTTCAACCAACTCTTCAGGGAATGGAGCAGGATGACCAATTTTTTTAGCTTTTGCAGGAAGAATATTCCATATTGAGAGTGTAGAGTCCATAAACTCTTCTTTTTCAATTGTTGATTCACCTTCTTTATTTCTATTCATTGACTCTTTTGAGAACACTAAGCAATACTCATGAAGATCACGTATTACCGGGTTCGATGCTGAGAGCCAACTACCCCATGCAAAATTTGCATTTGCGCCCTTTGATTTCTGCCAAATAATTTCTCCACGCATAATGAAACCCAAATTTAAAAGTAGTTCTGTGAATTGATTAGAAAATGGAATATATGGTTTTCTTCCAAGATTTGCAACATTTACAACTAAACGACCTCCGGATTCAGTTACTCTGTAAACTTCTTCAAAACAAGATTTCATCATCTTCCAATATTTTTTATCATTAAGATCAAGATCGCTCAACTTGCCTACATTGTATGGAGGTGAAGTTATGGTCAGTGAGATACAATTGTCAACGAGCTCACTCATATTTTCTGAGCTTTTATTAAATATTTTATTTCGGATTTTTGATTTGTTATTTTCTGTTTGCATATCAAGATTATTTTCTGTTTGGAATTTAGAGACGAAACCTTTTCTAGATCCCGACCCTTCTTTAAAAACAGATTCTTTTGACACTTTTAATCCTTGCTTATCTGTTTATGACCAAAATCTATCTCTTCTTGGCTTTCTAACTCAAGTACGTTTTCAATAAGATTTTTATAATCTTCATGTTGTAAATATGCTAAGTTTTTTAGATTTAATATCTTTTCATCTGGGTCACTTTGAGATATCCAGATAATTCTCTTTAAAGAACTATCCTCAATAGCATTTATAAAAATACTTCTAAGTTTTGAATCCTTATCTTCGAAGAATACTCCACAGAATGCACCGCTTGAGGCTGTTGAAATGTGAGTATCGTCTAATATATCTCCTATTGCTTTTTTACCAGGAAGTGATGACTTAAATGAATCTTCTAATTTATCAGATATAAAAAGGCGTAAATCTTTGTTTTGCTTAGAGAGGCCATCAACAATTTCCTTGTCTGAGCTATTTGAAGGGTTTACACATATAACAGGCATCTATTAAAGTTTAATTAACAATATGAGAAAACTATATTTATAGCTCTTATTATTGAAACGAAGCTTTACTAGAATTAAATTATGACTGACGTAGATATCGATATTGGGAAATACTCTTTAGGGTGGTCTGACCCTGAAAAAAATGTGTTTAAACCTGAAAAAGGTTTAAACGAAGACATCATTAGAAAAATGTCTGAAATTAAAGAAGAGCCAGAATGGATGCTTGAATTTAGATTAAAAGCATACAAAAGGTTTCTTGATAAACCAATGCCAGAATGGGTTGCAAAAGAAAAATTAAGCCAATTAGATTTCGATGACATTTATTACTACATAAAACCAACTGAAAATCAAGCAGACTCATGGGATGAAGTACCAGAAGAAATAAAGGAAACTTATGAAAAACTTGGAATACCAGAAGCCGAAAGAACTTACCTTGCTGGAGTAACCGCGCAATATGAAAGTGAAGTTGTTTATCATAAAAATAGGGAAGATCTGGAAAAATTAGGCGTATTGTTTTGTGATATGGATACAGCAGTTCGGGAATATCCAGAATTAGTTCAAGAATATTTTGGGACCGTTATTCCTCCAGGTGACAATAAATTTGCTGCCCTAAATTCAGCTGTATGGTCAGGTGGATCATTTATATATGTTCCAAAAGGTGTGCATGTTGAAGATCCTCTGCAAGCTTATTTTAGAATTAATGCAGAAAATATGGGTCAATTTGAGAGAACCTTAATCCTTGTGGATGAAGGAGCATCTGTACATTACATTGAAGGTTGTTCAGCACCTGTCTATACAACAGACGCATTACATTCTGCGGTTGTTGAGATAGTTGTCAAACCATCTGGTACTTGTAGATATACAACAATTCAAAACTGGTCAAATGATGTTTATAACCTAGTTACAAAAAGAGCACAAGCTTATGGAAATGCAACAATGGAATGGATTGATGCAAATCTTGGTTCAGGTTTAACTGTGAAGTATCCTTCAGTTTATCTAATGGAACCAGGTGCTCATGGTGAAGTGTTATCTGTAGCTTTTGCAAACTCAGGTCAACATCAAGACACAGGAGCAAAAATGGTTCATCTTGCTCCCGACACAACTTCTTTGATTACTTCAAAATCTATTTCTAAAGGTGGAGGAAGAGGCGCTTATAGGGGATTAGTAAGAGTAGAAGATGGTTCCGAAACAGCTAAAAGCTTTGTTAGGTGTGATGCATTAATTTTAGATGATGAATCTAGATCAGATACTTATCCTTACATGGAAATTGAAGAATCCTCAGCAGAAATAGGACATGAGGCTACAGTTTCAAAAGTTGGAGAAGATCAACTTTTTTACTTAATGAGCAGGGGTCTTTCTGAAGAGGAAGCAACATCTATGATTGTTGCTGGCTTTGTCGAAGAGTTTACAAAAACACTTCCAATGGAATATGCAATGGAATTTAACAAATTAATCGAGCTCAATATGATTGAGGCCGGTGCTGTAGGTTAATTGCATAGGAAGAAATTTGAATACAAAATTAGTTGAAAAAAATTTAACAAAAAAATTATCAAAAGACTTTCCTAAAATATCTGTCAAAAACGAAGACTGGAAATATACGGGTAAAAATGTTAACACAGTCAATGATTTTCAGATAGGAAAGCCTTCAAAAATTCAAAAAAATGAAATATTTAATATTGATTCAAATTGTCATGAATTTGTTGTAAACCACAAAGAAAAAAATATTGATGTAATAGACGTTGAGAAGATTACAAAATCAACCATTGATGAGTCAATCAAAAGACCTTTTGATAGATTTTCTATAGAACAGTTTGAAAAATTAACCGGTGGCTTTCAATTGAATTTTAAGGATGACTGTTCAGATTATTACTCTATAAATTTTCAATCTGAAAATACAGCCGTTCCATATTTGGGAATCAATATTGACAAAAACAAATCAGGAAAGTTGCTTTTAAATTTTGGTGATCTAGTAATTGGAAATATTTTTCCGACAATAGAAATTTTCTTAGATCAAAATGCTTCTTTAGAGTTAATTATTAACGTTACCTCAAAAAGTGAAATAAGCCTTATTAATAATCTTTATGCAAAATTACTTAATGATGCAAATTTATCTGTCCATATGGTTAGCACTGGGGGATTATTTTCTAGATCAAGACTGGATATAGATTTATTTGGAAATGGGTCAGGATTTGAAATTGATGGAGTTTACTTTGGAGAAAATAACCAAATTCATGACACAAGAGTGTTTGTAAACCACCTTGGGAAAAGTACAACATCAAATATGATTACAAAAGGGGTTCTTGGTGATGAAAGTTCTTCTATTTTTACTGGGACTATTCATATTGGGGAAGGTGCAATAAAAACTGAATCTCAACAAGAAAATAGAAATATTATATTAACTGAAAAAGCTTCAGCTCAATCAGTGCCAAATCTTGAAATTCTTTGTGATGACGTAATTTGTGGACATGGATCTTCAGTTGGACCAATTGATGAGGACCTCTATCACTATGTAATGTCACGTGGAATAAATAAAGAGGATGCAGAAAAATTATTAATCAAGGGTTTTTTCAATGAAGTAATTAATGAAGACGCTTGGGAAATTATTCATGATGAAGTAGCAGAAATTTTATCCCAGAAATATGAAAATATTTTAGAGAGAAAATCTAATGAAAGTTAAAACAGTCAATATATCAGAAATTAATGAAAACTCTGTTAAGAAAATAAGTATAGGTGATAAAGATATTTCAATTTTCAATGTTGAGGGTGAATTTTATGCAATTGATGATATGTGTTCACATTCAGAAGCTTCTTTAGCTGAAGGAGAGGTTTTCGACTGCAAGATCGAATGCCCACTTCACGGAGCAGAGTTTGATTTAAAAACAGGTGAAGCAGTCACGCTACCCGCAACAAGGCCAGTTGCAACTTATGATATTTCAATCGAAGATGAAACAATTTATCTAGAAATGGATGAAAATGCTTAAACTCAAAAACCTTAAGGCTTCCATAGGTGAAGTAGAAATTCTAAAAGGAATAGATCTCGAAATCGGTAATGGAGAATTACATGCAGTAATGGGTCCGAATGGTTCAGGTAAGTCCACCTTATGTCACGTATTGATGGGCAATACTGATTATAAAAATGATGGTGAAGTTACTTTAAATGGTGAAGATGTTTTATCTATTCCTCAATTTGATAGAGCTCAAAAAGGAATTTTTCAATCGTTCCAATATCCTGTTGGCTTACCAGGAGTAACTCTTCGAGAGTTTATTAATTCATTTTTAGGGGACATTGATGAGGATGAACTTATAGAGCGTTCTAAAAGATTTAATTTAGATGAGTTTTTAGATCGCGATGTAAACGTTGATCTATCTGGTGGGGAGAAAAAAAGATCAGAATTGTTTCAACTGTCGTTAATGAAGCCATCTCTTGCTCTTCTTGACGAAATAGATTCAGGTTTAGACATTGATGCAATTAAATCTGTTGCAACATTAATCAATGAGAACAGAGATGAGAATACTTCATATATCCTTGTCACGCACTACAGCAGAATACTTAAATATCTTGATGTTGATAAAGTCCACATTGTTGTTAACGGAAGAATCGTTAAATCAGGTACAAATGAATTGATTGAAGAAGTTGATTCTGGTGGATACACTCAATATCAGGAAGAAAATTGAATAAAAAAGAAACACGAATAGAAAAAGACTCAATGGGTGAATTCGAAGTACCTCTTGATGCAATGTATGGAGCTTCAACTGCAAGAGCAATTGAAAATTTCCCAATTTCAGATCTTAAATTTTCTCGAACATTCATAAGGGCACTTGGTGAAATTAAAAAAGCTTGTGCTGTAGTGAATCAAAATAATAAATTATTAGATAAAAAAATAGCAACTGCAATTATTGATGGCGCTGAGGAAGTAATATCTGGTAATCACGACAAAGATTTTGCAGTTGATATTTTTCAAACTGGATCAGGCACTTCTACCAATATGAATGCAAACGAAATTATTGCAAAAATAGCATCTGATAAAACTAGTGAACCAACCCATCCCAACGACCATGTAAACATGAGTCAATCATCAAATGATGTTATTCCAACAGCTACAAATGTTGCAGCAGTAATAGATATTAATGAAGGACTCATTCCTGCGTTAGATAATCTTGTTTTACTACTTAATGAAAAAGCAAAAAAATGGGAGAAAGTTTATAAAAACGGAAGAACTCATTTAATGGATGCCACACCTGTCAGTTTAGGTCAGGAATTTTCAGGATACGCTGACCTACTTAATGAAAGAGTGGGTGACATTAAAGCCTCTTTAGATAATGTTCAGAAATTAGCAATTGGAGGGACCGCTGTAGGTACAGGAATAAATGCTCCTGATAACTTTGGGGCAGATGTTGCAAATGAACTCCAGTCGTCAATAGGTATACCTTTTAAAGAAGTCGAAAATCATTTCACAAGACAAGGATCAAGAGAGGAAGTGGTTCATTTATCAAGTGCTTTGAAGGCGCTTGCAGTATCACTTTTTAAGATTGCAAATGACATTAGATGGATGGGCAGTGGACCAGTGTCTGGACTGGGAGATTTGAAGATTCCTGCTTTACAACCAGGATCGTCAATAATGCCTGGAAAGGTAAATCCTGTAATACCTGAAATGATGATGCAGGTATCCGCTCAAGTTATTGGAAATGATACAACCATTACGTTTTCATCAGCTAATGGAAATTTTGAGCTCAACACAATGCTTCCTGTAATGGCTCACAATCTACTTGAAAGCATTTCATTACTTACTACAGGAGTACGTGTGTTTGGGGAAAAACTAATTAAAGATTTAGATGCAAATACTGAGAAGCTAAATGAAGATACTCAAAAAAACTCAATCCTAGTTACAGCACTTGTGCCAAAACTTGGATATGATGTAGCTGCTGAAGTAGCTAAAGAAGCTATGGAAAATGGATTAACAATAAAAGAAGTATTGCTTAGTAAGGAATTAATGTCAGAGGGTGATATTAATGACCTTTTGGATATAGAGAAGCTTATCTAGTGGTTAATAAAATCGCTATTGCCTCTGATCATGCAGGTTTTCAATTAAAACAATTATTAATAGAATCTTTATCTTCTGATCTTGAAATTGAGGACTTAGGAACTGATAGTCTGGAACCTTGTGATTTTCCAGATTATGCAACGAAAGTATCTGATTTTGTTTTGGATAACGAGGACACAAGGGGAGTTTTAATCTGTGGGACGGGTGTTGGCATGTCTATTGCAGCAAATAAAGTAAAAGGTATAAGAGCTTCTAATGTAACTAATGTAAAAACTGCTATTCAATCTGTTGAGCATAATGATGTAAATGTTCTATGTCTCGGTTCGGAAAATCTTGATATTGAGGCTGCAAAAGAAATAACTGAGTCATTTTTAAATTCCTCTTTTTTAAATGAGGAAAGATACATAAATAGAATTAATAAACTTAGCTAATCAAGGTATAAATTTGTTTTTACCTTCAAAAACTTTCGTCCCATTTATATAGCTATAGTATTTTCTACATTCACAGGCTAAATATTCTATATCTATTGGATTAAAACCACGTTTTGCTTCAGGCCAGTATGTTTTTTGTAGTTCAATCATTTTTTTACCAACTTCTTGGTGGGAACTTAAACCAAGATGATTTTGTAATCTATCCAGATAAGCAACAGCACCTATTCCTGTAGGAACCTCACTTTCAATTGGAATAATATCGGGTCTAAACCAAGCAATATCAATAACTGCCATGAAAATTGGAAAATCATTTTGCATTTGAAATTCTTTATTTATGTTGTTGGTTGCATTAATCACACTCTTGTTTGATGATTCAAGAATATTTAATAAAGAATCTTGCACCTCATAAAATAATTTAGTTGCAGCATCAATTCTTGAGTATTGTTTACCTCCCCATGTAACTGGTTCAACTGGATATGCAGTTTCATTACACCATGGATCAATACTTTCTAATTTATTTTTTAAGTTTTCAGGATTATTTAAATCATCTGGCGTTAGAGTATCTAAAACTTCTTGCCTATTGCACCACCTTGCAAAAAATACAGCGTTAATTAGTTTTGATGGCTCTTCATTTAAATTACCCGCAAATTTAATAATTGATTTACTAACTCGATCATCTTCTCTGAAGACATTCAAGAACCTTCCATTTTGAAAAATTTCATCTTTACTCCATGGGAAATCTTCACCATTTTCTCTTGAAATTCTTATATTTTCTCGTTCCTTACAGAAATCAAAAAAGCTTTCTACTGGATCTTCTATTTCAAGACCATCTAAAGCTGAGGCATACTTATTTTCTATCATCTTTATATTGATAACTGCCAAATTGCTTTTATCCAGTCATCTTGAATTTCATTTCTAGCAAATACAACAATACCTAATGCTCCATCTTCATAGACTTCTCTCATAGAAGTACCAGTTGTATATACATCATCACAAATTAGTAATGGATCTGTATCACTATTTGAACAGTAAGGTTTTAATGCTTTTTCAAACGGTATACCGCCACGTGGAATACCTTTGACATCTCTAAAAGTCATTTTCTCACTAACTATTTTTGCCAATGCTTCGTAGTCATTTTCATCTAGTGCATCACATTCCACTTTCCATGTAAGTGGTAAGCCAGCATGAGAGATGAAATCTTCTTTAATAAATAAATTCATATTAACTTCCTTAATTTTAGTGGATTGAAACAAACAGTACCCAAACTAATATGATCGGCACCAATATTTTTGTAGTACTCTATATCTTTTAGAGAATCAATACCTCCACCTGCAATAACTTCAATATCAGGATAAGAATCTTTAATGTGTTTAACAAACTTTGAAGTATATGGGATCAATTCTTTACCACTTAGCCCTCCTTTATCTATTGGCAATGTATTGCATGCATGAATCTGTTTGAATCTAAATTTTTTGATGTATTCATCCAATTCCTGAAAAGTAGTAAGTGGCGAAATTTTTCCTATGTACCAGTTTCTTGTATCTGGCTCAAATTCTTCAATTCCATCAATGTAATGTGCGTCTATATTTGGACATGACATATTGACTTCAATATTGAAATCATTTGGTATTTTTTCCGCAAATAATTTCCAGTCATTTTTTTCTATTCCTGCAATTGAAAAGACTTCACCAGTCTTATGTTTAGGAAGCCCAATTATTAAACCAGGATTTCTTAAACCAATTTTGTTAACCCATCCACGTTTTGTATATCGTAAAGTTTTAACTATTTTAACAATTCGACCTGTTCTTTTTTCAACGGTCCAACTACCAGATACTGAAATAGTATTTTTAGTCTTTATGTAGTTTCCAAAAGGTGCTGCAATAAATTTATTCATACTTCTAATTCATTTATCACCATTGAAGGATTATTTTTAATTGATCGTCCCATAACAATATATTTTGCTCCAAGCTCGATAGCCTTTTTAGGAGTAGTTATGTTTTTTTGATCTCCATGAAAATCATTTTCTAATCTAATGCCTGGTGTAACAATTAGATCAAATAAATTTGTTGTATTAGCAATTTCAGATGCTGGACAAATAACGCCTTCTAAATTTAAGTCTTTAGCTATTTGAAACTCATCTTTAACAATCTTACTTGTATTTGAATCAACTGATTTACTTGTTAAAGCACTACTGACTCCAAGAAGATTTAAATCTTTACTTTTTTTATCCACAGCTTCAGATAACGCTTCTTGCCCAGATGATATATGTAAAGTTAAATAGTTTGCTCCAATATTTGAAACTGAAGCGGCAGCTTGACCTACAGTATTTGGAATGTCATGTATTTTTAAATCTAAGAAAACAACCCACCCATCACTCTTAAGTTGTTCCACACATGAAGGGCCTTCGGAAGTAAAAAGTTCTAATCCAACTTTTACACCATAAATATGATCTTTTAAGATATCTAATTGCTTTTCAAATTCTTTTAGGGACTTACCATCCAGTGCAAAGAAAATTGGTTTAACTGACATCTTGAATAACCTCCATATCTTCTAGTACTAAATTTTGATTTAAAAATGCTTGAATGAATGCATCGGCTTCTCTTACGGAAGAGACAACCGCTACACCAGTTTCATGAGATAATCGTCTAATTTTCCAACCATCTGTCAGTTCATTTGCATAAGTTGGTGTATTTATTACTAAAGAAACCAATTTATCTTTAATTATTGTTAATGAAGTTCGTCCAGAATCATCTGCTTTACCGACAATTACAGAATCTATTTCCTTAGTTTTAAGGAATTTCCCTGTTCCCTCAGTTGCGTATAACGTAAAACCAAGCTCAAGATATTTATTTATTGTCTTAATAAAGTTTGGCTTTTCATCATCACTCAAAGTTACAAACACTCCTTTTTCTTTATCTTTGATTTCGACACCTGCAGCTGCATATGCTTTATTTAATGCGGTTCCAAACTCTTTTCCAACCCCTAACACCTCTCCAGTTGCCTTCATTTCTGGACCTAACATCGTGTCTTCAGCTGGAAACCTGGACCAGGGAAATATAGCTTTTTTTATAGCAACTTTGTCAGTTGAACTACTTAAATATTTTGTTTTATTTTTTACTTCCTCAATTGAATAACCAAGCATCAATAATGTTCCTGCTTTAATAATTTGGTTACCTGTTACTTTTGCAACAAAGGGCATTGTTCTAGAAGCTCGAGGATTTGCTTCTAAAATAAACAACTCCTCATCTTTGATTGCAAATTGAATATTAAGCAGTCCCTTTACATTTAAACCTAAAGCAAGCTTTTTACTTTTTTCTTCGATCTCTCTCAAAATCTCATCATTAATACTAAAAGGTGGAATGACTGCAGTTGAATCACCACTATGTACACCAGCAGGTTCAAGATGTTCTAGAATTCCAGCAATATAAACTTCATTACCATCAGAAATTAAATCAACATCAATTTCAATAGTGTCCGTTAAAAATTGATCAACCAAAAGGGGACCAGATTTAAATGGATTACCATCTTCATCTACACTTGCTAATATATCAAGATAATTTTCTAGTTCTTCATTAGTTTGGACAACCCTCATTGCTCTTCCCCCTAAAACATAACTAGGCCTTAACAAGACTGGAAAACCTATTTCTTTTACAGCCTTAACTAACTCATTCTCATTTTTTGCAATTTTAGATTTTGGCTGTCTTATATCTTGTCCTAAACATAATTTTTGAAACAGATCTCTATCTTCTGTTTTATCGATTACATCTAATGATGAACCAGCAATATTAAAGCCTTCTTTGGATATATTCTCTGCCAATTTCAATGGAGTTTGTCCTCCAAGTTGAATGATCACAGAATCTGGTTTTTCCCTGTTTAATACAGATTTGACTTCTCGCCATGAAAGGGGCTCAAAATAAAGTTTGTCTGCGGTATCGTAATCTGTTGAAACAGTTTCAGGGTTTGAGTTGATCATTATTGCTTCAAATCCATTCTCTTTTAACGAACTTATTCCATGGACACAGCAATAGTCAAACTCAATTCCCTGGCCAATTCTATTTGGTCCTGATCCAATAACTATCACCTTCTTTTTCTCAGTAGTTATGTCATCATTACTTACACCATTAGTTGAATATAAATAAGGCGTTTTTGATTCAAACTCAGCTGAACATGTATCAACTAGCTTATAAACTCTGTTATTTTCTAATTCATTTTTAGACTCTTTATTATCAAGATCTTCTTCAGTCCATCCAAGCATCTTTAATACAGAGGAGGGTGTATTTATTGGATCCACATTAAAGCTTTTTTCAATTTCTTGTAAGAACCATATATCTACAGAAGATATTTTTGCTATGTCTTCAAGTGGCCAGTTCCTTCTAATTGCTTCAAGAATTGCAAATATTCTTCTGGGTCTGGGTGTTCTAATTTCATCTTGTAAAATTTCTTTTGGCATTCCTATAAATCTATTATCTATATTTCTTATACCTGATTTTCCTATTTCAAGGGACCTAATTGCTTTAGTTAAGCTTTCAGTAAAAGTTGAAGCAATTGACATTACTTCACCAACGCTTTGCATTGATGTACCTAAAATATCGTCAGTTGATGGAAATTTTGGGAAATCAAATCTAGGAATTTTTACTACTACATAATCTTGTACCGGCTCAAAACTTGCAGGCGTTGTTCCAGTAATATCATTTTCAAGTTCAGTTAAGTTATAACCTACTGCTAATAAAGCAGCAAACTTTGCTATTGGAAATCCAGTTGCTTTTGAAGCAAGAGCAGATGATCGTGAAACCCTCGGATTCATTTCAATTATTCGTCGATCACCATTTTTTGGATTCACAGCAAATTGTACATTGCTACCACCAGTTGCTATTCCAATTGTATCTAGACAAAGCAACGCCTCATCTCTCATAATTTGATACTCTTTATCAGATAACGTTTGAATAGGGGCAACAGTAATTGAATCTCCGGTATGAATACCCATAGGGTCAAAATTTTCTATTCCACAAACAATTACACCGTTACCATCACTATCTCTCATTACTTCTAGTTCGAACTCTTTCCATCCATATATTGATTCTTCAATTAAAACTTCCTGAGTAGGAGATGCACTAAACGCGTCATTTAGTTTTGATTGAAAATCTTCTTCATTATTTACAACGCTTGTACCACCTCCTCCAAGAATAAAAGATGGTCTAAGCATTAATGGAAAACCTATTTCTGTGCTTGCATCCATTCCTTCTTCAAAAGTTTTAGCATAAGTAGCCTTAAGTGTTTTGATTCCAACACTGTCCATTGCTTCTTTGAATTTCCAACGGTTTTCTGCAATCTCTATAGCATTGGCAGAAGCTCCCAACAGCACTATATTATTTTCTTTCAAAACATCATTTTGTTCGAGCTCCATGGATAAGTTAAGAGCAGTTTGTCCTCCAAGTGTTGGAAGCACTGCATCCGGTTTTTCTATTTCAATTATTCTTTTTAAATAATTAAGGGTCAAAGGCTCAATATATGTTGCATCTGCCATTTCTGGATCCGTCATAATAGTTGCAGGATTTGAATTTACGAGTATCACTCGATATCCATCTTTTTTAAGTGCTTTTGCTGCCTGAGATCCTGAGTAATCAAACTCACAAGCTTGACCAATGACTATTGGCCCTGATCCAATTATCAAAATGCTTTTGATATCTTTATTTTTTGGCATAGTTATTCTCTATCATTTCAAAAAAAGGATTAAAAATTTGTAGGCCATCAGTTGTGCCAGGGCCAGATTCTGGGTGAAATTGAACAGAATAAGCCATAGAGTCCCAAAGACTAATTCCCTCGTTTGATCCATCATTCAAGTTTTTTGCAAAAACATTTATATTTCCAAAATTCTTATGTTTATAACTATCTCCAAATTCCTGAATAGAAAAGCCATGATTTTGAGCAGTTATCAGGGCTTTCTTTACTCCATCTATTTCCACAGGATGATTTGATCCGTGATGACCAAATTGCATTTTTTCAACTTTAAGACCGCAAGCTAAACCGAGGATTTGATGACCAAGACAAATCCCAAATATTGGAAGTTTTCCGATGAGTTCTTTTATTGTATTTATCACCGTTATCAATGATCTTGGATCTCCTGGTCCATTCGAAATTAAAAGTCCTTTTAAGTTCATTTTCAATATCTCATCTGACATTGTTGTAGGTGTAATCATGACAACTTTGTAATGATGGTCCTCAAGTACTTTCACAATACTTTTTTTTGTTCCAAGATCCATGATCCCGATTTTTCCATCAGTAGATGTATCCGCATCTTCTTGATTACCCGCTGTCATAGCTGAATTATCACCAAGAATATCTTTTGCTTTATATAAAATTTCTTTTAAATCTTTTATATCAATATCCACTCCAAGTGCAAACATGCTCGAACCGTTATCTCGTAAATATTTTGTAATATTTCTAACATCGAATCCACCACTATAAGGTATGTCATTTTCTTTTAGCCATGATGTTATTGATTTTTCAGATCTCCAAGAAGAGGGAGATTCTGTAAATGAATTTCCGATAGCCGCCTCAACTTTTGGCATGTTAGATTCAAAATCTTTTTGGGACATTCCATAGTTGCCCACGTGAGAAGAAGTGAAAGTAACTATTTGATTTATATATGACGGGTCACTTAATATTTCTACAAAACCTGTCATTGCTGTATTAAATATAAGCTCTCCAGTAGCAGGTTGAAATAATTCAGTTGTCCATCCTAAAAATTCATCACCATTTTGGTTAATAAGTAATGCCTTTTTATACATTTGATAGAACCCTTTGAATTTCAATATTTTCATTTTCAAATAATGAATTTTTGTATTTTGATTTAGTAATAAATACTGATTTTGACTTTTTCCATGTATTCACTATTTTTGGTATTTCGTATCCAAGTTCTTCAAGTATTGTCATAGGATTTGTTACTAAAAATTTTAAAATTTGATCTAATTCAAAAATATTTGAACTGTATATGAGAGGAAATGCTGATTCAAGTCCTACAACGCCACGATTTGCATCTTTAAAAGGAACGGTTTTAGTTTCTAGTTTATGCGGTGCATGATCCGTAGCAATCACATCTATTACTCCAGACTGTAAACCTTCAACCAATCCTTCTCTATCTTTTTCAGTTCTGATGGGTGGATACATTTTAAAAAGTCCATTATTTGTATCCAAGTTCTCATTATTAAGCAGTATGTGATGAGGTGTTACCTCAGCAGTGACAGGAAGACCTTCTTGTTTCGCTTTTTTGATAAGCTGTACGCTCTCATAAGTTGATAGATGTTGTGCGTGGTATCTTGTTCCATATTTTTCAGATAAATTTAAATCTCTTGCAAGGACTTCCAATTCCTCATCATTGTTTATTGGAATTAAGTCATTATCAGCATTTGGGGGAGCTATATCACCAGGTTTAGAGTGACAACTTTTTTCACAATGTTGAAAGATTGCACCACCAAGCGCACTTATTTTTTTAAACGCCTCATCAGCTAAGTTATCATCAATTAATGACTTTCCATCATCTGAAAAAATTGTGATACCGTTTTCAATGAATTCTTTATAATTTACAAGTTCCCTTCCATCTAAATCTTTAGTTAATGCGCCGACACGATGTACCTTTGTTTTTAATTTTCTATCTATTTCCTCTGCAATCTTAAGATTTTTTATTGAATCAATCGGTATTTCTGAATTTGGCATTGCAAGTAAAGTTGAAAAGCCACCGTTAATTGATGATTCATCTATGTCATTGTATGGAAATTTATCGGCATCAGGATATCTTGTGTGTGTATGAAGGTCTATAAATCCAGGAATTTCAATCATATTTCTCCTTTAACATATTTATATGCTGCAATTCTTGAAGGTATCGCATGTGAAAGTTGGTCGATATATTTTATTTTTTTATCTTCAATTACATCTTCTGAAATCTCAATGCCAATATTGATTGGCATTGGATGAAGAATAATTAAATCTTTTTGAGATTTATCTAAAATCTTTTTTGTAAGTTGATAGTTCTTTATGTAATTATCGAAATTTATTTTTTCAATATCTAGCATTCTTTCTTTTTGTACTCTTAGAAGTTCTATCGAATTTGAATTTTCAAAAACTTCATCCCATGATTCATAGATTTCAAGATCATTTTTGTTGTCTGGAAGTAGATTCTGATCTGTGAAGACACCAACTTTGTATCCTAGTAAATTTAAAAGTTGTCTTCCTGATTCAAATACCCTCGAATGTTTTACATCACCCACGTAAGTCACTGGGGTAGATGTGTCAGTGAGTTTATCAAAGCTATAAAGTGTTGAGATGTCAATTAGTGCTTGAGTCGGATGAGATTTGTTTCCAAATCCTCCACTGATAATTCCAATTTCTTTAAATTCTCTGTAGTCATTAATATTATTTTCTTTTGTCCTTAGTACTAATATTTCGATTCCCATAGAAATATATGTTTCTAATTCGTGTTGAAGGATTTCTCCTTTTTGTTTTGCTGATATAACATCTGACGATTCAAAAGTTTTTATTCCAAGTTTTTCAGCTGCAATTGCGAATGAAAGTCGTGTTCTTGTTGAAGGTTCGTCAAACTTTAAAAGAGCTAGTGTATCTAAATTTTTTGATTTAATTTTTAGAGATCTTGATTCTTCAATTAGATTTTCTAAATGATTTTTATTTACATCTTGAAAATCTAAAAGATGTCTCATTCTTACGTTACCTCGACCTTATCTTCACTATCTATTTCTTTCAAAAATACGGAAACATATTCATCTTGATTTGTCGGAATATTTTTACCTACAAATTTAGGGCTGATCGGGAGTTCTCTGTGTCCTCTGTCAACAAGGCATAAAAGAGAAATAGATTTTGGTCGACCAGAGTACATTACAGCCTCAATAGACGCCCTTAATGTTCTTCCGGTATAGATAACATCATCAATCAATATTATGTCTCTATCTTCAGGTGATATTTCTAGAATATTTTTTTCAACATTTTTATCCAGGTCATCTCTAAATGGTAAATAGTCTACTTTGCCAATATCATGCTTAAAGGTTTCGGCTAATAAATTATTTGATATCCTTTGCGCTAAAAGGTCACCTCTTTTAGGAATGCCTAATAAATAAGGATTAAGTATATTTGATTCAATGATTTCTTTACTGAGTCGGAATAGAATTTTATCTATTGTCATTTTGTCCTTTCAATGCTCACTGACATTGTTTAAAGCTATATTCATATTAGCAAATAAGATTTGTAATTATTATTTTTTATCTATTTTCTCTAAAGAATGGAATTCCAATATTTTTGGGAGCTCCAGTTTTTCCACCTTTGTAAATTGTGAGCATAACTAAAACCAGAATTGTTATGATATAAGGGGCAATTTTTACGATGTAAGGATTTAATTCAAAACCATATGTTTGCAATCTAGGTACTAAGGCTTCAAGAAAACCAAATAAAAGAGCACCTAGGGCAGTTCTATATGGCTTCCATCCTCCAAAAATTACTAATGCTAATGCTATCCAGCCTCTACCGGCAGTCATATTATCAGTCCAATACGGTACGTAACTTAATGTTAAATAAACTCCTGAAAGTCCAGCGAATGCCCCACCAATACAAGTGGCAATAAATTGTGTCTTTGTAACATTAAGTCCCATTGAGTCAGCTGCTTTTGAATCTTCTCCAACAGCTTGAAATCTTGTACCGAACATTGTGTTCTTAAGTATGTAAGAAATTGTAATTGTAAATATAATTGCAAGATAAAAAATTATGTTTTGATTTAAAATAACTTCTAAAACATTAGATGGATTCTCTATAGAGAAAATACTTTCAAGCTTTGTTTCAAGTTTTCTACCTACATAATTTTTTCCAAGCAACGAGGAAAGAGCTAAACCAAGTATTGTTAATATCAAACCGGAAACTGTTTGATCTTGTTTTAAAATTACTGTAACAATTGCATGAATAGAAGCAAAGATTGATGATGATAATATTCCTATGACTATTGCGAGAAAAATATTGTTGGTGTTCACTGCTGTCATAAATCCTGCAACTGCCCCTATTGATATCATTCCTTCAACTCCAAGATTAAGAATTCCAGATTTTTCTGTAATTAATTCTCCAAGCGAAGCAATAAATAAGAGTGTTGCAGCTTGTAATGTTGCATTTAACAATCCAAGAAATTGAATATCAACCATCATCAGCTCTCTTTAATTGATAATTGAAAAAAAACTGAATTACTAATGCACCAAATAGAGTAGAGGCTTGAATTATATCGGCAATATATGTGCTAACACCAATTGTTTGAATAACAGAACCCCCAATGGACAATGCTCCAAATAGAGATCCAACCAAAAAAATACCGATAGGACGCATCCCAGTTATAGCGGCCACAATTATTGCTGTATATCCAAATCCCTGTGAAATACCTGTCGAAACACGATGGGTTTGACTTAATAATTCTATTCCACCAGCTAATCCTGCAAACCCACCTCCTATTAACATTGCTAAAAAAGCTTTTTGTTTAGCATTAATTCCTGCATAAATTGCAGTCATTTCTGATCCACCGGCAATCCTCATTTCGTACCCAAAAACAGAACTATTTTTAAGATAATGTGCAAAAGCAGTAAATAATATACAAATTAAGAATCCATAACTTAATTTGCCAAAAATAGTCGGCAAATATACTTCTTTTCCTACATAGGCTGCAGCTGGAAAATTTAATGACCCCGGGTCTTTCCACGGTCCATTTACGAGATATATTGTTAGACCTATAACAATATAGTTTGTCAATAAAGTTGTAATTATTTCATTAACCCCAAATAGCACCTTTGCAATAGCAGGAATTAAAATACAAACTGCACCCCCTACAAATGCTGAAACTAAAAGTAAAAAAATAAATGATGTTGAGCTAGTTAATTGAAAATTTATATAAATTAGATTTACTCCAATAGCACCCATGAAGATTTGACCTTCCGCACCAATATTCCAAAGCTTCACTGTATTTATTATTGCTATTCCTAATCCCGCGAGTATTAGAGGAGTAGCTTTATTTAATGATGAGCTAAGGCTGTTGACACTTCCAATTGATAATTTAAACATAAGCGAAAAAGTATCAATAGGGCTTTTATCCTGAATTAACAAAATGACTGAACCAATTATCAGGGCAATTAAAAAACCTGCTAAGAAAGAATAAAAGGTAGAGAGTTCATTTACAACTTGGCGCTTTGATAATGTATATTTATTCACTAGCACCCGCCATAGCTAAACCAACGTCATTAATATTTGCATCTGTGGTGTTGAAAGATTTTACAATTTTTCCTTCAAAGATAACTAATAATCGGTGAGATAACTTAAATAATTCATCTAGATCTTCAGAAATTAAAAAAATTGCCGAACCTTTATTTCTTTGGTCAATCAATAAATTATGAATTGCATCAACTGCATTTACATCTAGACCTCTTGTTGGTTGGGAGGCAATTATTACATCGGGATCTCCGACTAATTCTCTACCCATCAATAACTTCTGCATATTTCCACCAGATAATGTAGAAATTTCAGCTTTTGGATTAGGAGCTTTTATTGAAAATTGTTTTATTAAGCTTTCCAGAAAATTTGATGTTTTGTTTTTTGATAAATGTGGACCAAGTTTTGTATGAAAATAATCCCTAACTATTGAATTATCTATCACAGAAACACCAGGAGCTAGTCCAACCCCAAGTCTGTTTTCAGGAATATAGGATAAATTAAGCTTCTTTCTAGACCTCACTCCTTTATTAGAAACATCTTTATTATTAATAATTATTTTTCCTTCAAATATTTTTTCAATTCCTGAGATAATATTTGCAAGCTCCACTTGACCATTTCCTGACACGCCAGCTAAACCTAAAATTTCTCCTGATTTTACCTGAAAATTAATCTCTTCTAGTTTTTTTATATTGCTAACTTCATCTATAAAATTTATATTCTCAACATTTAATTTAATTTGTCCAATTTTATTATCTTTATCGACAGTAGATGTTTTTACAGTGCCCATCATCAGTTCAATAAGCTGGTTATCTGTCACATCTTTTGTTGGCAAATCTTTAGCAACCATCTTTCCATTTTTCATAACTGAAACAATTTCAGTGAATTCTTTAATTTCCTTTAACTTATGAGTAATTAATACAATCGTTTTCATATCTTCTTGTGCTAAAGTCACAAGAGAATTTTTAAGTTGAGAAGTTTCCTGAGGAGTAAGAACTGCTGTAGGTTCATCAAGGAGCATTATGTTGCTGTCATTAAAAATTAATTTCATTATTTCAATTTTTTGTTTTTCTCCTACCGACAAATCTGAAATTATTTCATTTTCATTTACATTCAGGGCAAAAATTTCAGAATATTTTTTAAAAGATTTTAAGAAATTATCTTTGTAAATATTTGATTTAGAAAGGGTTAAATTATCTTTAATACTGAAGCTCTCAACTAATCGAAACTCTTGATGAACCATTCCGATGCCTAGTTGGGAAGCAATATCGGGACTTAAGATTTTTTGTTTTTGGCCATCAAGATAGATTGATCCTTTTTCAGGTTGGTATATACCAGATAATACATTCATCAGAGATGATTTTCCAGCTCCATTTTCACCAAGCAACCCATGGATTTTTCCTTTATATAAGTTAAAATTTACGTCATCTAAAGCTTTTATTTTTCCAAAAGTTTTGGTTACATTCCTGGTTTCTAAAAATTTATTACTCATAAAAAAAATTACAGCACCTCAATTAAGAGGTGCTGTAATATAAACATTTAATCTAGTGTACCTACAACGTTGTCAACAAAGTAGAACATGCCCAACAAGTCACCATCACTTGAACCCTCAAAAATTTCAAAAGTTCCGTCAATAATTTCTTGTTTTCTGTCCTCGATGAGTGTCTTTATATCACTCGATACGTCATCAGATACTTCAAATAAATCAACAACGTTATCAGACATCCCTGTCCAATATGGAGTTGTTGTGAATTCGTCGTTAACTACTGCGTTTACCATTTCAGTATAAAGTGGTCCCCAGTTCCATACTGGTGCAGTAACAAATGCATTTGGAGCTGCTTCTTGGCCATAACCTGTGTGGTAGCCAATCCATTTAGCTCCAGCGGCCTCTGCGGCAATTCCTGTAGATGCAGAATCTTGATGTTGCGTAAGAACATCAGCTCCAGCTTCTAAGAGAGCGTTTGCAGCTTGTGTTTCTTCCTCTGGACCAAACCATGTATTTGTCCATACAACCTCAACAGTTGCGTTAGGATTTACTTCTTTTACACCATTTGCAAATGCATTAATTCCTCTAATAACTTCTGGTATTGGAAATGCAGCTACATAGCCAATTTTATTTGATTCAGTTAGTGAACCAGCTGCTAAGCCTGACAAATATCTTGCTTCATAAATCTTTCCAAAATAATTTGTATAGTTTGAGTCATTAGATTTATATCCAGAACAGTGAAGGAATGTAACATCAGGATATTCCAATGCCATTTCCTCCATGATATCTAGATAGCCAAAAGTTGTTCCAAAGATTATATTGTAGCCTTGCTCAATATATGCTTCTGCAACTGTTCTAAATTCTGTTGCATCTGGGGGAACATCTTCTGTGAAAGCTGTCTCTATTCCTGTTTCTTCAACAAGATATTGACGACCTTCGTCATGTGCCTGTGTCCATCCTCCGTCATTTGCGGATCCTAGATAAACAAAAGCAGCTTTGTAATCATCTACGTCTGCGGCTCCACCGCAGGCCATAGTAAGAATACTGATAATTATTAGGCCTACTGCCCAACTTCTGCGCATCCTTACCTCCTTTTCATAATTTTCATTATAGACATTGGCTTCAGTACATTATTCTTTTGGGCATCATTTTTTTTATGGAAGAAACAAGATTTATGATATAAATTTTTGATAGAATGAGCACTTACAATTATGGAAAAATTATTTTACTCGTGGGATGAACAACTAAAAGATACAAACGAAATTTGTGAACTTATTGAGAAAGATAATTTTGTTCCAGATGTCATTGTTGGTATAAGTCGTGGAGGGTTAATACCCGGAGTTATGATTTCTCATAAATTAAATATTCCATTTAAGCCAGTACATGCATCAACAAGAGATTTTCCACATTGGGAAAATTACTTACCCAAGTCTAAAGATGAAAAAGTTCTTATTGTTGATGATATTTGTGACAGTGGTGAAACCTTTGAAAGGCTTTCTGAATATATAAAAGAAAATATAAATCATGAATGTGATGTTAGATTTGTATCGCTCTGGTGGAACAATGAATGCGATTTTGAACCTCATTATTATATAAGAGATTTAGCAAAAGATACAGAAAATGTATGGGTGGATTTTCCACATGAATCTTGGTGGAAACAATAGTCTAAGAAACTAGATTTTTAGCATACTCTTTAATTGTTTTAAGCATACTGTAAGCTCCATTTCTACGAGCAGGACTTAAAATTACACCTAGCTCAAATTCTTCCATCAAATCAATATCTGACGTGACAATATCTTCAGCTTTTTCATCAGAGTATATTGATGCAATTAAAGTAACCAATCCTTTTGCAATAAGAGCATCTGAATCGCTATTAAAAAAAAGTTTTTCATCTTTTTCTTCAGGAACAAGCCAAACTTGGGATTGACAACCATTTACTTTAAAGTTATCGAGTCGTAGTTCTAGAGGAAAAGAATCATTCTCTTTAGCTTTTTCAATTAAATATTGATATTTTTCCTGATCATTTGGGAAAATATCTAGTATTTTTTTGTATTCATCAACTTTTTCTCTTATAGACATTTTTATCTCAATATTTCGACACTAGATATTACTGCTGACTTTAATGTGTCAATATCTTCTTTGTTGTTATAAATGTAGGCTGTTGATCTAATAGTTGCATCAATACCTAATTTTCTGTGAAAAGGTTGAACACAATGATGACCTGCTCTTACAGCAACTCCATGTGTATCTAGCATCAACGAAAGGTCTGCTGCATGAACACCATCAACATACATACCAAAAGTACATCCTGCAATATCTTGTTCGGAATGTATTACATTCACACCATCGATATCTAGTAAAACTTTCCTACCGTATTCACGCAATTCATCAGAATGTTTTTCAACCTCAGACATACCCAAATTTTCTAAATAATCTACAGCTGCTCCAAGGCCAATTGCCTCTACATACGGGGGAGTTCCTGCTTCGAATTTATGAGGAACTGGTGCCCAAGTTGCTTTATCATAATGAACTTCTTCAATCATATCTCCACCGCCATAAACTGGATCAAGAGAATTTAGTAATTCTTTCTTGCCCCATACAACGCCAATACCAGTAGGTCCTAGCATTTTATGTCCAGAGAATACTAAGAAATCAATTCCTAAATCCTGAACATCAACTTTTCTATGTGGTACTAATTGAGCACCATCAATAATTAATAAAGCATCAGAATTTGATCTAACTAAATTATTTATTTCTTTAATATTAGGCAGCATTCCAGAAAGATTAGATTCACCAACAATTGAAACTACTTTTGTTTTTGATGAAAGCTTTGAAGATAGGTCATCAAGATCTAGTGAAAAGTCATCATTTACTTTTATATAATTAATGGTTAATTTGTATTTTTCAGCAACCATTTGCCAAGGGATAATATTTGCATGGTGTTCAATCTCCGATAAGATTATCTCATCACCTTCACCCATTAATTTATTTGCTAT
>CABZMN010000010.1 GCA_902526825.1 uncultured Candidatus Actinomarina sp.
GAATTTATTGACTGAAAATAGATCATATTTAATTGGAAAATTAGGTAAACCTCACGGTCTTCAAGGTTATCAATATATAAATATTGATAAATATTTTAGAGATATAAAAATGAATGATGTTTCCGTCTTTATAGATAATAATTCCTTAGTAATAGAAGACTTTAAATCACATCTTAAAGATAGAAATTTGATTAAATTTAAACACATCAACTCAATTGATGAAGCTGAAAATAATAGAAACTTTGATGTCTACATAGTAGATAAGTACAGATCTTTAAAAAATAAAGAACTCCTACCGTGGCCAGGATTTTTTATTAATTATGATTTATCAAATGAAGTTATATTACTGGATTACTTTTATTCTTCAAATTTAATTCTTTGTAATATTCAAAAAAATGATGAGATATTCGTTGTATCTTATGACAAAGATAATTTTTTTTATGAAGATGATAATCTTTATCTAACTATTAATTAACCAGTCATATATTTTACTTGTTGGTTCATCATCTAAATATTCAGGATGCCACTGTATTCCAATTGCGTCCCAGCCATTGGTTATTTCAATTCCTTCGATAACTCCATCATCAGATCTTGCTGAAATAATTAAATCTTCACCTAATTTATCGATACCTTGATGATGTATGCTATTAACTTCAAAATTGTTTGCTTGCACAATGCCTTCTAATTTTGTATCTTTTTCAACGATTATTCTATGAACATATCTTCTTGCGTCACCATAAGGTTTTTGATGTTCAATTTCATTAAAACCACTTTTTTTTAGATCTTGATGCAGTGTTCCACCTTTGTAAATATTTAATAGTTGATGACCTCTACATATAGCTAGTGTTCTAATATTTTTATTTTCAGCCTCTTTAAGTAAGTTTAATTCTGTTGAGTCACGTAAATCATCCACTCTTTCTACCGTATCATCTTGGTTTTGGTCATACATTTTGGGATTTATATCACCTCCACCAGTAACTACGAGTGCGTTTATTCCAGATAAATTAATTGTTTCCCTATTTTGTTGCGGGATGATATTAACTTGTGCTCCATGATTATTACATTGTTTTATAAAATCAAAATTTAAAACTGAGCATTCAATTTCACCAGCAGACATTTTTACATCTTTATTTCCTGTACTAATTCCTACTATAAAATTATTCATTTACATAAAACACAGTTTGAACTTCAACACAGACATTAAGTGGCAAACTTGAAACTCCCACCGCAGATCTTGTTGGTTTTTCCGAAAAGAACTCATCTAATTTATCAGTAAAGCCATTTAATACTTTAGGTTGATCTATAAAGTCCGGTGAAGAATTAACAAATCCTAATACATTTACAGGAATCAATTTTTTTATATCTGAAATTCTTAAAAGTGAAGCAATAGTAAGTTCCGCACATAATGACGCTGCATCGTACCCTTCATCTATAGAAATTTCATTAGGAATTTTACCGATAATTTTCTTTTCGTCAGTGATAGGAACATGTCCTGAAGTATATATAAAGTCACTAATCTTTTTCACTGTTACATAGTTACCAGCTGCTTTTGGTGCCTTAGGCAATTTATCATTCATCTTTTGATAATTTTTCAAGTAAATCTACAACACGATTTGAATAACCCCATTCATTGTCATACCAGCAAACTACTTTGATATGGTTGTTATTTAGTATTTGTGTTGATGATGCATCATAAATACTTGAATGAGGATTCTTAAGAATATCTGTAGAAACAAGGGGGATGTCTGAGTAATCTAAAATTCCTTTAAGTTCATTTTCAGAGGCTTTTTTAACTGCATTATTTATGTCTTCAATTGTTACTTCTTTTTCTACTTCAACAACAAGGTCTACAACACTACCATTCGGGACAGGAACTCTCATAGCCATACCATCAAGTTTTCCATTTAACTCAGGTAAAACCATACCAACAGCCTTAGCTGCACCAGTAGATGTTGGAATTATATTTTGTGTTGCATTTCTTCCTCTCCTAAAGTCACTGTGAGTTGTCTCTGCTAGTGCTTGATCATTTGTATAAGCATGAACAGTTGTCATCAATCCTGATTTAATTTTAAAGTTATCATTTAACACCTTTGCTATTGGAGCTAAACAATTAGTCGTACATGATGCATTAGAAATCAATTTATCGTCTGGATTTAAGGAATTGTCGTTTACACCCAAAACTACTGTTGCATCTATTTCATCTTTAGGGGGTACTGTTAGGACAACTTTTTTTGCACCTGAGGAGATGTGTTTATCTAATGAGTCTTTATCTCTAAAAAAACCAGTTGATTCTACTACCAAATCAACACCTAAATCACTCCAAGGAATCTCTTCAGGATCACGGTGGGATATTAATTTAATTTTTCTGTCTCCAACAATTAAGTAATCATCCTCTAATTCAACATTCAGGTTTAAAATTCCCATTATTGAATCATGTTTAAATAGATATGATAATGTTTCTTTATCACCTAGGTCATTAATTGCTATTACGTTTAAATCTGAATTTGATTCAATAATTATTCTTAAAATAGACCTACCTATTCTTCCAAAGCCATTTATTCCAATATTATTCAAATTGCTCCTCCGATGATTTCACCGCTTCAATTATCCTTGAGGCATAACCCCATCCATTATCAAACCAAATGATTAGTTTTAATTTATCTTCATCAATACACATAGTTGATAATCCATCAATTAACCCAGAGAGAGAATTTCCAACCACATCTGAAGAAACAATTGGATCATATGTAAATCCAATAATATTCTTCAATGAATTATCTTTGGTTACTTTCTCAAGATAACTATTCACCTCATCTTTAGATGTTTTAGTTTTTAAATTCAAAGTCAAATCGATCGTACTTCCATCTGGTACGGGTACTGTCATTGAAAACGATGCTATTTTGTCTTTAAGCATTGGTAATGCACTCTCAATAACTTTTGATGAATTAGTAATTGATGGAATAATATTTTCTCCAGCTGCTCGATTTTTTCTAAATCCAGCACCCGCTACATCAGCAAGACGATTCGAATTTGAATATCCATGAACCGTTGTTAAAAATACTTCATTAATTCCATACTCAGACTCAATAACTTTAAGAATGGGACCAACCGCGTTTGCAGTGTTTGAGCCAAAAGAAATAATGTCTGATTCCAAACTGATTGATTCATCGTTACATCCAGACACGAGTAATGGAATATTCGAAAAATCAACTGGAGTTGAAGCTATAAATACTTTCTTTGCACCTTTAGATATATGATTTTGAGCTTCATCTAAATTTTGAGATTTACCAGTAGCTAATATGACAATATCTGTAGTTAGACTTGTCCAGTCCGATTCATCTGCATTTTTCCATGAATTAAAGATAGTTTCTTTTCCATTAACCGATATTACGTCATCAGAGACATTTACTTCATGACTCAATTTTCCATAAATTGAATCGTATTTGAGTAAATAAATTAAATTATCTTTATCTGCAGTATCAGATACAGAAACGATATTTATATTGTCTTCTTCCAGAGTTTGTCTAAAAATGTCTCTACCAACTCTTCCGAAACCAACTAAAGATACGTTAACCAACTGTCATTCCTCACTTCTGTTTTTTTATAAAAATATTGGTACAATCAAATCATAATATTATCGAATTGTTGAAAATTATGTCTAATTTAGATAAAAAAATTGAAAATTATATTTTTGGAAATATTCCAACTTCAGAATTACTTGATAAGGCCTATGATATAAAAGTTCAAAATTTTGGTAAAACAATAACTTACAGTCCTAAAGTTTTTATCCCTTTAACAACATTATGTCAAGACTCTTGTGCCTATTGCACTTTTGTAAAAACTCCCAAAGAGGGAGGTACATATCTTACATTTGAAGAAGTTGATGCTATCGCAAATGTGGGAGATAAATCAGGATGCTTTGAAGCTCTATTTACGCTTGGGGATAAACCAGAAATTAAATGGACTTTTGCAAAAGAGGAATTAGGACGATTAGGTTTTAGTACAACTTTTGATTACTTGATTGAAAATGCAAAAAGAGTAAATGAAAATTACCATTTATTTCCACACATTAATCCTGGTTTAATGTCAAGAAAGGAAATTAAAGAATACAGGCAACATTCACCATCTGGTGGCTTAATGCTTGAATCCTTTTCAAAAACCTTATCTCAGAAAGGTAATGCACATTATGGTGCAAGAACTAAAGATATAAACTTAAGATTAGAAACTCTTGAAAATGCAATGAATGAAAAATATCCAATGACCACAGGTCTATTGTTAGGAATTACTGATACTAAAAATGAAATCATTCAAGACATATATCAACTTATTCAAACCTGTAAAGTAAATACATCCATTCAAGAAGTGATACTTCAAAATTTCAGAGCAAAGCAAAATACATTAATGAAGAATCATTCAGAAATTGTAAACGACCTATTTATGAGAATAATTGCAACAACACGGTTATTTTTGCCAAATCACATTTCATTACAAATACCTCCAAATTTAGCAAGCAATATTGAATTATTTTTAAAATCTGGAATAAATGATCTTGGAGGAATATCTCCAAAAACAATTGATTGGGTTAATCCAGATCATAAATGGCCAAATTTAATCAAACTTAAAAACGTAATTAAACAAACAGATCAAAATCTTATCCCTCGTTTACCTGTCTATCCTTCATATATAAATAAAGATTGGTTAAGCCCAAGTATTTATGAAAAAGTAAGTAATGTAGTTAATGAAAATGGATACCCAAAAGAACATGAATTTACAAAATAACATATCTTTTTTGAGGATTCGTCCGTGTGATTCAGATAATGAAATTTATCTAAATTCAAGAAAAAAAGAGGGAACTTCATCTTTTTATATAGACAAACCCGTTGATCTTGAAAAAATACATAAAAAAGATTTCCAAACAATTTCAGACAGCAAACATGATGAATCATTTCAGTGGTTTGTAACTTACAAAAATTGGAAAGAATTTGAAGATGTTGATTCCCACAGGATAGTTTATAGATCCTCTAATAATTTAGAAAATGACATGGAAGTAATTACAAGATTAAATCCATCCTATGTACTTCTTACAGATTTAGAAAACATTAAATTTCTAAAGAGTATTCAACCATCACTTAATTTTAAAATATCAAAATATGTTAACTCCATAGAGGAAGCAAAAGAATCTATGGCAAAAGGAGTCCAAGATCTCTGGCTTAGAGACTGGAGTTATAAAGAGATAAAAGAATTAAAAAATAATTCAAACTTTGAATTATTCGAGAGAACACTATTTTCACTTGTTGATGTAAATAAAGCTCGAAAATTACTATCAAAAATTCAATTTACTAATTTTTTACAATTACGAGATGTAAGAGGCTATAAACGATTTCCCACAAATTGGTCTCCAGGCTCTGGAAAGGAAATACCAAAACTAAATGGATTAACATATAACCTTTCATCTTCCTTCAAATCAACTAATTTTGAAAAAATCTTATCTAAAGCTCAAGAAGGAAATGAGATTAGTAATGATGAATTAGAAGAACTTTTTAAAACGTCTGGTAAGTATATAAACAAAATCGCAGAAGTTGCAGATAATTTAAATCGTTCAATTAATAAAGATGATGTAACATTTGTCAAAAATCGTAATATTAATTACACAAACCAATGCTATTTTAAGTGTGGCTTTTGCGGATTCTCAAAAGGTCCAAAAAGTCTTAATCTCAAAGAAAAACCATATAACCTAGAGCCAAAAGAAGTTGTGAATCGAAGTGTTGAAGCTTTTAATGACGGAGCTTCTGAAGTATGCCTGCAAGGGGGTATTCATCCTGAGTACACGGGTAAATTTTATCTAGAACTTGTAAAACAGATTAAAAAAGAAGTTCCTGATTTACATATACATGGATTTACTCCTTTAGAAATTTGGCAGGGTGCTGAGACTATAAATTTAAGTGTCGAAGATTATCTAATCTTACTTAAGGATGCAGGATTAAATACACTACCAGGGACAGCAGCTGAAATACTTGACAACAGAATAAGAAAATATTTATGTCCAGATAAAATTACATCTGAACAATGGGGATATGTTATGGAAGTGGCCCATTCTTTAGAAATTAAATCTACAGCAACAATTATGTTTGGTCACATTGATGATATCAAATCTTGGGTCAATCATTTTGATTTAATTAAAAGGATTCAAAAGAGAACTAAGGGCTTTACTGAAATAGTTCCTTTGCCTTTTGTACACATGGGTTCGCCAATTTTTCTTCAGGGAAAAAGCATGCCAGGACCTACTTGGGATGAAGTAACTTTAATTCATGCTCTTGCAAGAATTTATTTTTATGGTTCAATTGATAATATTCAGGCAAGTTGGGTAAAACTGGGACACGATGGTGCTTCAAAACTACTTCATGCAGGTGTTAATGACCTTGGTGGAACACTAATTAATGAAAATATTAGTAGAGCTTCAGGTGCTGATCATGGTCAGCACACAACCGATATAGAATTTGTTGAACTTATTGAGAAAAGTAACAAGAAGCCTTTTTTAAGAAATACTCTTTATACAGAAAAAAAGAGCTTGTCTGCAATTTCAAATTTAGAGAATGTTATCAAACTTTAACGTTATTACTTTATTCCCTGAGATATTTCAAAAGTGGATTAATGTTGGCGTTCTTTCCCATGGTATTGAAGAAAAATTATTTGAATTTAGCAGCACTAATTTAAGAGATTATGGAATTGGTAGTTATAAACAAGTGGATGACGCTCCATACGGTGGAGGACCAGGCATGGTATTAATGGTTGAGCCTTTAGATTATGCAATTAAGGAATCAAAGAAAGATATCAACATATTCTTAACACCAAGTGGACAACAATTAAATGAAAATTTGATACAAGATCTTCACGAATATGAATCAGCAAATATTATTTGTGGAAGATATGAAGGCTTTGATCAAAGAATAATCGAAATGCACAGCGATTATGAAATTGCGATTGGACAGACGGTTGTGTCTGGTGGAGAGGTTCCTGCGATGTTTTTAATTGAAGCTCTAGTAAGAAAAATTCCAGGAATTCTTGGGAATTCTGAATCTCTAACAAATGAATCATTTACAAACAACAAATCTGATTTTCCTGTGTATACAAGACCTGAAATTTATGAAAATCTTAATGTTCCTGAGGTTTTGCTATCTGGCGATCATAAAAGAATTGAAGAATGGAAAAAGAATAATTTAAAAGACATTTAAACTCTTTTTATATCTATAATTTCAATCTGAGGGAACATGAATTTAATACAAGAAATTGAAAACAATCAACTCAAAACAGATTTACCTGATATTAAAGCTGGTGATACTGTGAAAGTTAATGTCAAAGTTTCAGAGGGCAATAGAGAGAGAATTCAAACCTATGAGGGTGTTGTTATCTCTTTAAAAGGTGTTACTGTCAACAAAACGATAACAGTCCGTAAACTTTCTTTTGGTGTTGGTGTTGAAAGAATATTTCCAATACATGCTCCAATTATTGATTCAATAGAAGTTACTCGAAAAGGTAAAGTAAGAAGATCAAAACTTTATTATCTAAGAGATAGAATCGGAAAATCTGCAAAAATCAAAGAAGACAGAACTACCTAAAGTAAAATAAAACTATTATTAAATTTCTTAAAAATTTCACAACTATATTAGCTGCCTTTGTAATAGCTACTGTTTTAAGAACATTTTTATTTCAAATATATTTCATTCCAAGTTTGTCAATGTTCCCAAATATAAATATTGACGATAGAGTTTTAGTTGTAAAAGATGAGATTATTGATTTCGAATATAATTTAAGTGATATTGTCGTATTTTACGCTCCACAGTCCTCAATTCCATTAAGCACCGACCTTTTGATTAGTAATTTAAAAATATGGAATTTAATAACTCAAAATGAAGTTAATGATCAAGCCACGGTTTATATTAAGCGAATAGTAGGTACACCTGGTGATCAGATAAATATAGAAAGTAATGGATCAATTTTCGTTAATGACATTGAGTTAGAAATCCAAAATGTAAATAATACAAACAACGGAGATACTTTTGAAATTAAATTATCTGAAAATGAATATTTTCTTGTAGGAGATAACAGAGAGAACAGTTTCGATTCTAGGATGTTTGGTCCTATCTCAAGCGATAGAATAATTGGTAAAGCCTATTTTAAAATATATCCGTTCAGTGAATTCAAGAATTTAAATGATTGAAGATCAAAATTGGGCCAAGAATAAAAATCAAAGAATTATCGGCGCTGACGAAGTTGGTCGTGGTTCTTTAGCTGGGCCTATTGTTGGAGCTGCCGTTAAGCTTGAATTTCACCATTTAGATTTGTTAAGTGATGTAAAAGATTCTAAAAAATTATCTCCGAAAAAAAGAGAAGAAATTTATGAAAGGGTAAAAGAAAATAGAATCGAATATTTTATTTCAGAATGTTCAAATTTACATATTGACCAAAATGGCATATCTGTCTCAAACAAAGAAGTGTTGTTTAATTCCATTAATAAGTTGTATCAGAAATCAGACAAAGTCTATGTTGATCATTTCAAAATAGCCAAATTTGGTTCTATATCTCTGGTCAGGGGAGAAGATAATAGTTACTCCATTGCACTGGCAAGTATTATTGCAAAGGTCTACAGAGATAATTTAATGGTTGATTTTGGAATAAAATATCCTCAATATTTATTTGAAAAAAATAAAGGTTACGGAACAAGAGAACATTTAAATATGATTCAAAAATATGGAGTTTGTGATATCCATAGACTTTCTTTTAACTTAGGGCCCACGCAACAACAGCAACGGTAATGATTAACGCAAATATTATATTTGCATAATCTACTCTGTTAGCCTTATATGGTTTATTCGGATCAAAACCCATGTCTACATTCTATATAAAAACTGATTAATATTTATATTATGGTTTTAGAAAGTAACGTAACAAATAACTGCTTGATTATTTCTTTTAATAGTCCAAAAACCTCTAATTCTATATCTGCTGATGATTGGAAAGAGTTAAAAGAGAAAATTAAAGAATTTGAAAAAAGTGACACAAAATATTTAGTTTTAAATAGAGTTAATGACAACTTCTCTTCCGGTGCTCAATTAGCTGAAAATTTAAATGCATCTATGGAAGATGTTTCTGAAGCTTCAAAAATGTTATGGGAATGTAAAAAACCTGTGATTGCTGTTGTAGATGGTGTCTGCGCAGGTGCTGCTTCAAATATGATATTGCTTAGTGATTTCATTATTGCAACACCTGAAACAAGATTTATCGAAGTCTTTGCAAGAAGAGGTTTAGTCGTAGATTTCAGTGGTTCGTGGATCTTACCAAGAATAATTGGAGTTCAGAAAGCCAAGGAGCTTATGATGACTGCTACTGAGATAAATGGGAATACATTAAATGATTACGGAGTTCTCTACAAACTAGTTGAGAAATCAGATTTAGACAGCGAACTAGATAATTTAGTTAGCCTTCTTGACAAGCAAAGTTTTATATCAATCTGTATGATAAAAGATCAAATAAGAAAAGGTTTGAACACAAACTTTGATGAGTCTTTAAGTAATGAAACTGACAATCAAAATAGCAGATTTGTACATTCGGATGTGATGGAAGGTATGACTGCATTTATAGAAAAAAGACAACCCGATTATAAAAATACATTGGATGCATAAATTAAATTAATATTTATTCAAATTAATGAATAAATATGCAATAATAATTTTATACAAATGGAGGTCTATAACTTGAAAAGTAAAAAGACATTAATTTTATTTTTTGCTTTAGCAATGGTAGCAACCGCATGTTCTAGTGCGGCGGTTCCTTGTGATGAAGTAGAAATTACAACTGGTGAAAATGGTTTACCAGATCTAGATGGATGTGAGTTCACATTTGCCGTAGAAAATGCATACTTACCTTTCAACTACATTGACGCTGAAACTGGCGAAGCAATGGGTTGGGATTATGATGTATTCAACTATATGGGTGAATTAATGAACTTTACACCTGTTTATGTTCCTACAGCTTGGGATGGAATGATTCAAGCAACTGCTGATGGTCAATTCATGATCGCTGGAGATGGAATAACAATAACTGCTGAAAGAGATGAGATTGTTGATTTTTCAGTTGGTTATATTAATTTAGCTCAAAGAGTACTTGTAGCTGTTGGTAATACTGAAATTACAAGTATTGAAGATCTTAAGAGTGGTGATTACATTGTTGCAACTCAAAAAGGAACAACTAATTACGATTTTGCTGTAAATGCCTTGGGTGAAGACAAAGTAAAAGCATTTGATGACTTTAACTTTGCTATCCAAGCAGTTATATCTGGAGACGCTGATGCATCGATTATTGATGAAACAGCTGGTCTAGGTTACATGGGAGCAAACAAAGGTGACGTGAAACTTGTTGGCGGAGACTTAACATCTGAACAACTTGGATTCGCGTTTCCTAATGGAAGCCCACTAGTTGATGTTATCAACAAGGGTCTTGCCGAAATGGAATCAAATGGAAAACTTGCAGAAATAAATGCTAAGTTTTTCTCTCCTGATTTTACAGTCACTTACGCTGACATTGCTGAATGTGATGAAAACATTCCTGCAGAGTACATACCAGATGATTGTGAATTATAATTTTTAAATTTTAAAAAAATTTAAATTTGTAATAGGCACGGAAGTCCGTGCCTATTGCTTTATTATGGTGGATAATGAAAATAAAAAATTTACTCAAAGCTGAAAATTGGTGGATAATCATTCTAGCTTTCATTATCATTTGGATGTTATTTACGATATTCACTGAGCCAGAATATACAAAAGCACTTAATTTCATAATCCCTGGATTAAGAATTACATTTCTATCAACAATAATTTCTTTTCTTATAGCAATTGTTTTAGGTCTGATATCAGGTATTGGTCGAATTTCTGATAATAAGATAGCTAGCACTTTATCTAGAACATATATCGAATTTATTAGAGGAGTTCCTGTCTTGATACTAATATTCACTATTGCTTTCGTAGTAGTTGTTGATGCAGCTGAATTTCTAAATATTAATAATGGAAATGTTCCAATGATTATAAGAGCAATAATTGCTTTATCAGTATTTTATGGTGCATATATCGCTGAGGTTTTTAGAGCAGGTATTGAATCTGTATCTTCTGGTCAACGTGAAGGTGGAGCATCCCTGGGGATGTCAGAAAGACAAATAATGAGATTTATAGTACTTCCCCAAGCTTTCAGAAATATGCTTCCTGCATTAGGTAATGACTTTATATCAATGATGAAAGACTCATCACTACTTTCTGTTTTAGCAGTTGAAGATTTGACTTACAGAGGTCGTTTATATTCTGGTAGTACATTTAGATTTGCAGAAACATACCTTGTTCTTACAGTTCTCTATCTTATAATTACTTTATTGCTTTCAGGTTTACAAAGAAGGTTGGAACGAAGGCTTGAAAACACAGAATAAAGAATTACTAGTAAAATATATAAATTATCTTGAAAATGTAAAAAACTATTCAGATCATACATGCACGGCTTACAAAAATGATTTAGAACAATATTTTGATTATTTAAAAAATACAAAAAAAAATTTATTTGATAATGAAGATTTTGTCGATTATTTATTTAGTCTTGAACTTGCAAAGTCTACAATCAATCGAAAACTAACTTCAGTAAATAATTTTCTATTATGGTCCTCAAAACTTGATAAATATAAAGGAAAAACATTTAGAAAATCTGAAAATCTTAAAACAGAGAAAAAATTACCTAATATTTTGACATCAAATTACATAAATAATCTCATAGATAAATTGCCAACATCTACAGCTAAAGATGTTCGTAATAAAGCAATTATTGAATTACTTTATTCCTCAGGTTTAAGAGTTTCTGAATTAGTTAATTTGAAGATAAATGATGTAAAAAATGATGGATCTTTGCGGGTTATTGGAAAAGGAAGAAAAGAACGAATACTACCTATGACAGACCAAGCATATAAAATTATATCACTTTGGATAAAAAATAATCGTGCAGAATTTTTAAAAAATAATGACAATCAATTTATATTCTTAGGTGTAAGAGGACAACAAATTACTGATAGGGAAGTAAGAAGAGTTGTAAAATTAATTACTGGAACCTTCCCTCATAATATTCGTCATTCGTTTGCTACTCATGTACTTGATGGTGGTGCTGATTTACGTGTTGTTCAAGAACTACTCGGACATTCTGATCCAGGAACAACTCAGATATATACTCATATATCGAAAAAGAAGCTTCAAGAAAAATATAAAAGAACTCATCCAAGGGGTTGAATAAAACCTTTATTTGATTATTATTTAGTTTAAATAGACACCATATTTGCAAGTTTCCTTGGTGAACGAAAGTTTGGAAACCGCGAAAGCAAAGGAATATGGGATGAATAACCAAAGGAGAAATATGTCAGCAACAATGAAAGATCTGCTTGAAGCAGGCGTTCATTTCGGTCACCAAACACAACGTTGGAATCCAAAAATGGATCAATATATATATGGTGATAAAAGTGGAATTCATATTCTTGATTTAAGAATTACTTATGAGTCACTTGAAAAAGCACAAGATTTTGTTCAGAAACTTGTAGCAAATAGCGGAAAGGTCTTATTTGTAGGTACAAAACCTCAAGCTCAAAAAGTTATTGAAGAACAAGCATTAAGAGCCCAAATGCCCTATGTAAACCACAGATGGTTGGGGGGAATGTTAACTAATTTCAAAACGATTATTAAAAGAGTCGTTTATCTGAATGAACTAAACGCATTAGAAAGTTCTGGTGAAATAAATGCTTATCCAAAACCTGAAAGATTACGAATCAGGAGAGAGATTGATAAATTAACTAAATCAATTGGAGGAATAGCGAATATGAATAAATTGCCTGAGGCAATTTTTATTGTTGATTTGCTAAATGAAACTACTGCGTTAACAGAAGCAAGCAAATTAAACATACCGATCATCGGTCTAGCGGACTCTAATGTAGATCCAGAAAATGTTGATTTTGTTATTCCGGGTAATGATGACGCAATAAGATCTATTGAGGTTGTAGCAACTGCAATAGCTGATGCTTGCTTGAAGGGTTTAGGAAAGAGAAAAGAAGTAGAAGACGAAGAAAGTCAAGAATGAGTATTTCAGCTTCTGATGTAAAAAAGCTTAGAGATATGACAGGTGCTGGCATGATGGATGCTAAAGATGCACTTAAAGAAACAAACGGTGATTTCGATGCTGCAGTAAAGTATCTAAGAGAAAAAGGCTTAGCTGATTCAAAAAAAAGATCTGATAGAGAAGCAAATCAAGGAACAATTGGAGAATATATTCATTTTCAACAAGACAGAGCAGTTGCTGGAGTTTTAGTTGAACTGGCTTGTGAAACAGATTTTGTTGCTAAGTCACCTGAATTTAAAGATATTGCAAAACAAATTGCTATGCATGTTGCAGCAATGAGACCTGGTTATCTAAACATAGAAGATGTTCCAGAAGATAAAATTAGCGAAGAAAAAGAAATTATTTTAAAACAATCTGAAAACGAGGGTAAACCAAAAGAAGTTATGGAAAAAATAGTAGAAGGTAAAATATCTTCTTTTTATAGTGATACTGTTTTAAATGAACAAATATTTGTAAACCCTGAAATTTATGAAGGAAAAGTTGGTGTAATGATTGAAGAAATGTCAGGTAAATTAGGTGAAAGAATTTACATTAAGAAATTTTCTCATCTAGAGGTAGGCAAATAAAGCATGTCCAGAGTTTTACTTAAACTTTCTGGAGAATCATTTGCGGATCAAGATACTAATTTTGGTATTGAATCAAATACATTAACTAGGATTGCTGATGAAATTTCAAAGGCTAGTGAAACAGGAGTCCAGATTGGAGTTGTTGTAGGAGGAGGCAACTTTTTTAGAGGCGTAAGCGAATCTGCGAAAAACATGGCTCAAGCAAATGCTGATTATATGGGTATGCTCGCTACTGTTATTAACGCAATTGCTCTAAAGGATGCACTTGATAAAAATGGAACAAATACAAGAGTTCAATCTGCAATTACAATGACTTCTGTTGCAGAGCCGTACATAAGATTGCGAGCAATTAGACACCTTGAAAAGGGTAGGGTTGTTATTTTTGCAGCGGGCACAGGTAATCCCTATTTTACAACTGACACAGCAGCATCTTTAAGAGCAGCAGAAATTGAAGCAGAAATAGTTCTCAAATCAACTCGAGTTGATGGAGTTTATAGTGATGATCCAGAAAAAAATACTTCTGCTGATCTTTATGAGGAACTTACCTACAAAGAAGTATTGGATAATAAACTTTCAGTAATGGACTTAACAGCAATTACATTATGTGAAGAAAACAATATGCCAATAAGAGTATTTGATGGAACAAAGGATGGAAATATTTTTAAAGTTTTACAAGGTGAAAAAATGGGAACAATAATTTCATAATTATGGCAGATAATATCATTTCAGAAGTTGAACTAGAGATGGGCATCTCCATTGAACATCTTGTTGATGAGTTTGGAAAAATTAGAACTGGAAGAGCTAATCCAAGCTTAGTTACGGACATACAGGTCGAATATTATGGTGTGAAAACGCCTCTTCAACAATTAGCATCTGTAAGTGTTCCCGACCCTAGATTGCTTGTAGTTCAACCATTTGATAAAAACTCATTTGAAGATATTGAGAAAGCTATCCAAAATGCAGATATGGGGTTAAATCCTGCAACTGATGGAGATATTATAAGGATTCCTATACCTGCTCTATCTGAGGAAAGAAGGAAAGAATTAACTAAAGTAGCTTCAAAATCTGCAGAAGATACAAAAGTTTCTATTAGATCTCACAGAAGGTCAGGAATTGACCAGCTTTCAAAGTTGAAAGATGATTTACCAGCTGATGATTTGAAAAGATATGAAGCTCAGATACAAAACCTGACAGATAAGTTTGTCGAGAAAATTGATGAACTTTACAAAATAAAAGAAAATGAGTTACTCGAAGTTTAAATTCTTTTTTTCTTCAGATGAAGAAGGAACATTCTGGCCAGGCGTTGTTGAGCTGCCAGTAGATAATGAGGTATCAAGTGTTGAGACTACTAATGATGAAAATAAAAATCAGCGAATCATTACAGGTGTAATATTATTTGCAATTCTCTCCCTATTTTTTATATCTAAGCTGAGTGCTTTTATTTTGTTTGTATTAGTCGCATTCATCGCTGCTAAAGAATGGTTTGACCTTTTTGAATATAGTATTTTCATACCGTATCCTTTACTTTTATTTTCAGCACTTGCACCATTGTTAGTTGTTTATTTTTATGATTTATCAAACATATTTATTCCATATTTTATATTTCCACTTGGATTGATAATTTATTTAGGTTTTTATACAAATTTTTCAATATATGAAAAGTTTGGAAGCGCTATGGTTTTTCATTCATGGTTTTCAATAGGGATTGCATCAATAGGGTGGCTTTTAAAATCTCAAGAATTAATTTTTGTTTATCTGTCAATAATTGCAATTGCAATATCTGATATTTTCGCATATGAGATTGGTAAAAGATTTGGTTCTAGAAAACTTGCTGAAAATATATCACCAAATAAAACTGTGGAGGGATTTTTAGCTG
>CABZMN010000011.1 GCA_902526825.1 uncultured Candidatus Actinomarina sp.
GAAAAATTGGTATTAATTCAGCGTATGAACTCTCAACAGGAGATCCAAGACAGATACGAAAGACCCTGAGCATTGTAGGAGAGAGAATCTACCATGAGCTAAATGGTATATCATGTATGCAAATTGAAGAAGTTAAAAATAAGAAAAACATAATTTCTTCAAAGTCTTTTGGAAAAAAAGTAACAAAAGTATATGAACTTGAAGAGGCTGTTTCAACATACGTTGCAAGAGCTTGTGAAAAGTTACGAGCTCAGAATTCAAGAGCTGGAGGTATTCATGTATTTTTAAGAACGAGTCCTTTTATAGAAGATGAAAAAAAATATAGCAATGGAATGAGCTCTTTTTTTACAATTCCAACTAGTAATACTTCAAAAATAATCAAAGAAGCGAAAAGATTAACAAATAAACTTTTTTTGCCAAATTATGAGTATCAGAAAATAGGTGTCATACTCTTGGATATATCTGATGCCAAACATGAACAATTTAGCTTCTACGAACATGAGAACTATGAGAGATCAGATATTCTTATGGATTCACTAGACCATTTAAATGATAGATTTGGAAACGGAACTCTGTTTATGGGAGCACAGGGAATTCAGAAAAACTGGAAAATGCGTGCTGATAGAAAGTCAGCTGCTTACACAACAAAATTGATAGATATCCCCAAAGTCGTTTAACTTTCAACTGTTTTCCAGAAAGATCTAGTTCTAATAAACCAAAAGAGACCAACACAAAACCCTAAGGCTGGAAATATTTTAAATAAAGTTAAGACATCATATCGAGTAGCTAAATATCCAATAATAAGGTTTGAATTTGTAAACATTAAAAAATAAAAAGAATAATCCAATCCTGCAATACGTCCTCGAATAGAATCAGGAGTTAAAATTTGAATACCATAAGAAGAGAAAGCCCATTGTACACCTCCACCACAGTGGCCAAGTACAAGAAGTAAAGTAGTTATATATAAACTTGGTGAAAAAGGAATTAAAAAGTAGAAAATACCCCATATCATTATGCACGGTCCAATAGTTGATAGTAATCTCTGGTCTGTTTTCCCAAAAAAGTATCTAAACATTACAGGACCTATAAATGCTCCAACACCCCGGGCACTCCACATTAAACCAGCACCAAAATCCCCAGTATCATAAATGTCTAATGAAAGAATTGTAAAAAGTGATAGCAAGCCTGCAGCCGAGATGCCAAACATACCTTTAGTAAGAGTTAAATAGAATATTTTCTTATCTGATAAAACAAAGTTAAGTCCATCACGAAAATTTACTTTTCTATTACTTTCAATATTTCCTGCCTGCTCATTTAAATTTGTTTTTATTAGAAAAACAAGAAATGCTGAAAACATAAAAGATAGAAAATTTATTGTAAACAATTGATTTCTTGAAAGAAATTCTGATAGAAAACCACCAAGACCAGCCCCTAATCCAGCAGCTATTCCCCATGTTGAAAAATTCAAAACATTTGCTTCGGGTAAATTATTTCTCTTAACTACATTTGGTAATGCTGCATCTGAAGCTGGCATATAAGCAGAATTTACTACGCCAAGTAGTGAGAATGAAATTAAGATGAAAAGTACACTTTCTGTTGAAACAGAATACATTATTAATAAAACTGCACAACCTGATAAGAATTCAGAAATAGCTATTACAACTTTTCTATTGAATTTATCAGCTAGAAAACCTCCAAAACTACCTAGTACGACATAGGGAGCACTTTGTACAACAAGAACTATAGAAGTTATTAGTGGGCTATTTGTCAGTTCATAAATAATACTCAAAAGGGGTACAGTAAGAAACCAGTCTCCCATATAAGTAATAAATTTTGCATAAAAAAGTTTTTGAAAATCTTTATTCTTTGTTAATAAATAAATATATTTTTCAAAGTTATTCATGACTCATTTACTGTAACTGCTCACTGATTTAAGAGTGTTATAATTAAAGTTATGAAGACTGTACTTATAACTGGTGGAACAAGAGGAATCGGTTTAGCAATAGCTGAGAAATATTTGAATGATGAAGAATCTAATGTAATTGTTACTGGGAGAAAACCTGACACCTTAGAAGAATTACAAAATTCAGTCAACAATAAAAATTTTCACACAATGATGGCAAAAGCTGACGATGAAGAGGCAGCTGATAAAACTTGTAAAGAAATTAATGAAAAATTTGGCTCCCTTGATATTTTAATCAATAACGCAGGAACAAACCCCGCTGGTGGAAACTTAATGGATGTTGATATGGGAGCTCTTGAAAAAACATGGGCGGTAAATCAAAAAGGTCCTTTACTTTGGGCAAGGGCAGCATACAAAAACGAATTAAGCACAGCTATTATGAACATTTGTTCTGTAGCGGGATATTTTCCCTCTGATCTAATGGGGGCATATAATATTTCTAAAGCTGCTTTAATTTATATGACTAAGCAGCTTGCTTATGAATTAGCACCTGATATTAGAGTAAATGGAGTTGCTCCAGCAATTGTTAGAACGAGACTCTCACAACTTTTGTGGGAAAATGAAGAATACTCAAAAAATCTTCATTTGCTACAAAAACTTGGAGAACCAGAAGATATCGCAGAAGCTGTATATTTTTTATGTTCAGAGGAAGCTGGTTGGATAACAGGGGAGATTCTTACTGTTGATGGTGGATTTAGTATTAACGGAAATTCCTTATCCTAATCATTCCAAACATTCAAATTTAATTCTTCATCAAAGTATCTATTTATATAATTTTTTCCTATGAATGTTGGCTGTTTAATGATAGCTTCAATTAGCCAAATTTTTGTTCCCTTTACAAGGTGTCCTCCAAATGCCCTACCGTCTTTATCAGATACAGATATATGGATATGAACTAAAGGTTTATTTTCGAATAATGTAACGTTCCCAAGGCCACTTAGAACTTCAAAACCACCATCGAAAGAGTGTTCTTCGTACTCTTTACTTATTTGGTTAAAATATACAACATTTAAATTTTGAACAGCCCCAATGAATGAAATCTCAGCAGTTTTTATTTTATTTTTGATTGCATATTCAGTTAACGATTCAAGTAAATATGTATCCTTCTCAAATTTAACGTAATGAACTTTTTCTCTATTTACTTTATATTTTCGGATGTACATTTATTTCAGCTTAACTACCCTATAAAATATTTAGCAAGCTCGTTATAAACGGGTATTCCAATAATTATGTTAAAAGGAAAAGTCACACCCAAACTTAAACCTAAATAAATTGCTGGATTTGCTTCTGGGATTGCATCTTTAACTACTGCCGGAACTGCAATATAGCTAGCACTGGCTGTCAAAACCATAAGTAATGTCGCATTTCCAACTGAAAGTGCAAAATAATTTGATGCAAACAATGCTAGAACAGATCCTATTAGGGGAGTGATTAATGCAAAAAGTATCAAACTTTTACCTTTACCTTTTAATTCTTTTAGTCTTTTAGCTACATGAGTTCCCATCACAAATAAAAATAAATACAAGACATATTCAAATAAAGTATCAGTAAAAAATTCAACGTTATCTGAAATATTACCTTGGATACTAAAGCCAATTACAAGTGAGGATATTAACAGAATATTTGGCACTTCTAGGAATGCTGTTTTTATTGTTTGAAAATTATTTTGATCAACGTTACGTTTCCTTGTAATTAGAAAAAGAGCCATAAAGATTGCAGGAAATTCCATTACAACAAGAACTGCTGACATATAATCATCAAATACTTGAGAGCTTGTTGATAAATACGATATTGCAGTAACAAAAGTTATTGCACTTACAGAACCGTATGTACCAGAAAGGGCAGCAGCATCATCAATATTTAAATTATTTTTTAGATATAAGTAAGAAAGTATAGGAATAAGCAAAGCAAAAAATATCCCAAGGGATATAGCGTTAACTACTTCACTTGTGAATCCATTTTGTTGTAAACTAATACCTCCTTTTAGACCCAATGAAAGAAGCAAGTAATATCCTAAATATTTTGATAAAGCTGGTGGTAATGTATCATTAAATATTCGGCCAATGATAATCCCAGAAATAAACAATATAATTGCTGGATTGAGTATGGCTTCCATTCAAATAGAAATGATAGTAAGTAAATTAATATTTAAGAGTTTTATTAAAAATTTATTTTAATTGATCAATAATTTCTTTGGTAGTATCAATATCAACAGAATTTTCAACGTTTCCATCTTTTTTAAAGCTTGTTCCGATTATCAAAATGTCTGCAATATTTTCATATTGTTTAATATTTGTTTTATCAACTCCTGATCCAATTGCTAATTTTCCATCAGGAACAATCTCTTTCACTTTTGCGAGATCATCCATTTTTATTTCATGCCCAGTTCCATCGCCAGTGACGATAACAACATCGGCACCCGCTCTATTAATTAATTCTTCTGCATGATTTTCTATTTTTGAACCTTCCGGTGGTACTGCATGTTTTACAAATACATCCGCATAAATTTCAATATTTTTATTTAGGTTTTTTTTAAAATTAGCGATTTCATGTGCTTCACCTTCAATTATTCCTTGGTCGGTAAACATCATTACATTATTTAAAACATTAATCCTTACAAAATCTGAATTCGTAGCTTCTGCAATTGATAAAGCGGCTATGCCATCATTTCTTAAAACATTTATACCAACTTTTAAATTAGAATTTACTTCTAAATTTTGGACTACAGAAGTAAAGCTAGCAAGCGTTCTTTTAGAAATGTCATTCTTTACAAATGGTACATCGCCAAAGTTTTCTATAATAATTCCATCAACTCCCGCTGTATGTAGATTTTCTATATCATTTTGGGCAAGCTTGGTGATCTCATCTAGTCCTTTGGAATTTGACGGTGAACCCGGCAAAGCTTTTAAATGAACTACGCCGTAGATGATCATAAACTAAATTTTTGCGTGTTGAAGTTTTATATATTTTTTTGCAAAATCACCCTCAACGGAAAGTGTCGGTTTGAATCCTTTATTTGTTCTTCCTGTGACAATCCTACACCAGTCACTTGCATTCCCTTTAATACTATTTTCAGACTTCTCATTGCCAAATTGCCATGCTCTGTATTCAGGACCAATCAATTCAATTCTTAAATCTTTAAATTTAACTTTATTTTGTTTACTTGTATGTTCAGCATTTAACCATCCATATAATGCTACATGCTCAATCCTTACTGTATCTTCGTAATCCTTTTTCATACTGTCATATATATCTAAACCATGAGCCCACGTTTCAGCTAATTTTGTAGATGAAAATGTCAGATAATCAATCTCGTTACCCCACCATTTTATTTTCTTCCCAGGAGATCCTTTTGCTAAAATTTCTACCACTTTTGCTCTTGAGAGTCTCCACCACTCGATAACATCTTGTGGTCTCATTACTTTACCTTTATTTATACATTCTTTTTCAAACTTATCCAGCCCTTTTGGACCTCTATATTTATTGAAATCAGTGCCTTTGTTCTTCAGAGCATTAAGTGCAAGATCTTCCAGACCTGCTAAATAACTAACATGATTAGTGATGTTCCAATTCTTAAATGTTGTTTTGGTATCCCAATTTCTTACAGGAATACTTTGTAGGTATTGATCTAAAAGTTGTTGTTCAGCTACCAGACTGCTTAATAAATCTTTCACAATTTAATTTTAATTGTGAAACTTTCTAACTCCAATAGGAACATAAAATAAAATACTTTATTTATGATTTAAATCTACGTATTATCTATATATGAAGAAAATCATAAAATTCTTAATATCAACAATTTTAATAAAAGTATTTTATGACGTTTTTAATGAAAACAAGTTTGTTAAAGAGCAAGTTGATAGATTAAAAGAAGAAGTTACAAATTTAGAAATGTCAGATATTGATCAAAAGATTAAAGATTTTCAAAATAAAATTGACGGATTCAAAAATAAAAATCAAGACTCCCCGGAGTAAAATATCTGGAAACTACTAGGTAGAACATTTTCATATTGGCCAACTTGGCTCGTCAAGTTAATAACATCTGCTCATTCAAATATTATGAAATTTAACCATACATTTATTGGCAGAAAGCTAATAGGGGAGAATATTTTACTTTTAGAAACAGTTGGTCGTAAATCAAATAAATTAAGAAAAACACCTTTGACTTATGTTGAAATTGATGAAGGGTATCTTGTTGCGGCCTCATACGGAGGAAGAGACAAAACTCCTGATTGGTTTTTCAACATAAATACTGACAAGGTAAAAATTCTTGTCAACAAGGAATATAAAGATGCAAAGCCAGTAATTATTGATGAACTTGAAAAAGAAGAGTATTGGAGATTGTTAACTGATTTTTATCCTACTTTTAATCTTTACAGATCAAATACAGACAGAAATATTCCTTTAGTTAAATTTATTACAAACTAGGTTTTATATTTGGACCGTTTCTTACAACGGTATTCCATAATGTTGAGTAATGATCAAGGTCTTCAGGATTTACATGGGGAAGAACCATATTTTTCCAAGTTTCATATAAAGGATCTGAAGCATCTTTATACAAATCTAATCCAACTGGAATTCTTTCTACAACTGTTCTAAGACTCATTGGTGTTTCAATATTGATGCTTATATCATCAGATAAAAATGAGTTATTGATTTCGATAGCCAACTTGATTATTAGATCTGTAAATTCATTTTGTAATTTTGGATATCGCTTCTTAAATATTGACTCAAGCTGCTCTTTGTTAGGAAATGGCTTATCCCAAATAACCCATCGATCAGCAAATGCTTTATTGAGAGTTTGTGTTCCTGCATAATCTCTTAAGCTTGTAGGATTCATTGTTCCAAAAATGTATGAGTCAGTTCTTAATTCAATAACTTCACCATTAGGAAGCTCTAATTTTTTGTGTCTATCTAATAGTGAATGCAAAGCAAATAATACTTCTGGTCCTGCCGCGTTTAATTCTGATAAATTAATAATGGATGGACCTCTAAGTGCTCTGGTTAATTCGCCATCCTGCCATTTGGAATCTGTTCCACCAACCCCATCTCCATATAATTGAACTGAACCAAGTAAAGTCACATCTCGTACTTCACCTGATAGAGGAATGCGATAATAGGGATAATTCAATTTTGCAGCTAGTTGTTCTATATCGTGATCCTTACCTGTTCCCATATGGCCTTTTAGTGCAATATGAATTGGAATTTCATTTTTAAAAGTATCTTCTTTGCTCTTAATAATTTGAGCTAATTTATATTGAATTCCAAAGTCTACATAATTTTTATCTATTTCAGGTATACGTTCGGCTCTTGATTCATAATCAGGAATTGATTTTGATAGCTTACATTCATCTAACTTTATATCACCTTTACCATTAGGGTTTTTAAATAATTGTTCAGCCATCAAGCAACTCCTGTAGATTCTTCAATATTCTTTATAAGTATATCCTTTGTGATGTTTACTATTGAATGAATTAACTCTTCAGGTTCATTTATTTGGGTCTTATTGATATATTCTTTCCACGTGCCTCTTTTCCCAATACCTATACCAATTACATCAATCCCAAATTTTGATGCATAGTTGATAGAGCTTTTTAAATCCTCAAGAGATCCTCTTGTCATACCGTCTGATAGTACGGCTAAAAGTTTTGTTTTAGAACCTTTTTCTAAGAGTCTTTTTGTTGAAAACATTATATTTCTTTCATCAACATTAGTTCCTCGTTCAAACATGCTCGCAGGAGGGTGATTTAAATTAGATTCTATTTTGTCTAATGACTCCCTTAAGTTTCTTGAAAATTCAATTAAACCAATAAACTTTTCATAATTTTCCTTCCATGAATCATCAAACTTTTTAATGAAATAATGATTTGTTGTATTGAAGTAATATTCAGCATTCGATCCATAATTTGTATTTAGCATAGAGGAAACAGCCATTTTTCTTTTTAAATATAATTCCTCATTTTCTAATTCATCTGCTGCAAAGCTCCTATTAAAAATTGCTACTTCAAAATCAATATCTAATTCATGGCAGATTTGTGCAAGATAACTTGCGCCTATTAATGCTGCTGAGAGTGACCAGGGATAGAAATCACCTTTATTCTTTTCAAGCATTGATCCACTTCCATCAATAAGTAAAGATACAGCATAAGATTTGTTTGAAAGTCGTTGTTTTTGTTCAAACATTCTTTCATATCTACCAGATGCAAGCATTAAAGGAACATGTGGAGATAAATCGCCTTGATCATAACCACTGATTCTGAGCCTCTTTTTATTATGTATAAAATAAGGCTTTATTTTGTTTGTAACTTTGAATATGGGAAGATCCCATTCTTCCAGTAGAGAGTTATAGGTATTTAATCCATTTGCATATAAATTTTTAAATGATTTTGGTAAGTTAGTACTCAATAATTTTGAAACTTTACCATTTGGTAGATAAACGGTTGAGGATGTTCCAACTTTTGAAACATGATCATCCATAAAGTTAAGCTTTTCATCCTCTGAATCCGAACCCTTTTTACCTAAGAATTTTTCTAAGGTATTCCCTGATGTAATGTTTGTACTGGAAGGAATTAAGACTTTGTTTAAATCGTCAATTACTGAGTTTTCAAAGTTTTCTATTGACTCTCTACGTTCTCCAAGTGTTTGGCTATCTACATCTGGCAATAGATTGTGTCTTCTACAAATATCTGTAATTTCTATAGTTATATCGATAGTATCTTCTATCAAACTTTTATCATATGAAAAATTTTCTAATATTCGTAAAGTTTCTTTTAACGGTTCTTTAATATTCTTTGGATACTTATCTATATCTAATTCAACATATCCAGTGATGTTATGAAAGAGTAATGTTAAAAATTTATTGAAAGGCTTTAAATCTTTGATGTTGATACTAGATTCTTTATAAATATCCTCGAGGATTGATCTAAGGCCGTTAAAGTTTTTTACAAACTCGAACTCATCATAGGAATGTACAAGTATTTCAAAAATGTATTTTCCAAATGGACCTGCAATAACTTCCAGAACTTCATCAATGTTAGTTAACCCTTCAGTGTCATCTCTGTATTTTGTGAGATCTTCATCAATATTGAAATTATATTCTTCCATAGAATGGATAGCCTCATGGACTACAGTTCCAATTATTAACTCCTTAAATTCAAGTTCTGAATCTGAAACTGCATTAACCAAAATAGAGGGATTTATGTTGATTTCGTTTTTGTTTTTACTTTTAGTTTTACCAAGGTTAATAACAATATTTGGATTTTCAGTTTCGGATTGTATTAGTCGAGTAATAGCTGGACTTATTTTTTGAAATATTTCAATAATTTGAGTTTCTAAAGTTTTTTTCTTAAATTCCATTTTTTATCATTATCATTAAAGACTGATAATACAAGTATAAGGTGAATATTAAGTTGAATGAAATTGCAAACAAGACTGTAATTGTTTCCGGTGGTAAAGGAAGCATGGGAGTAATGGTTTCAGATTTTATAAACCATCTTGATGGTTTTGAAGTTATAGGGATAATTGATCCTGGTGAAGGAGACTCTAAATTCAAAAATTTATCAATATCAGATAACTTAATGTCCGATTATATTTTTGAGTTTGCTCCAGCATCTGTTGTTAATGAAAATGTAAAAATTCTTGTAAAGAATGAATCTAAATTAATAATTGGATCATCAGGTGTGAATGTTGAATCAATTGAACTCTTAAAAAATTCTTCGAAAGGTATTGCACTTATTCCTAATTTCTCAGCAGGCGCAGCTTTCCAGAAAGTTTTTTCTCAGCAACTATCAAACACATTTAAAAACGTACACATAGTAGAAAAGCATCACTCAAATAAAGAAGATTCACCATCAGGTACGTCAAAAGATCTTGCTTCTAGTTTAGAAAATATTAATTCAGAAGACATAGAAGGGGAGTACTTTTCGACAACAAAAGAAAATTCAATCAATATTTATTCATTAAGATCAGATAATTATCTTGCTGAACAAGAAGTTGTATTTTCTAATACTTTTGAAGAATTTATTGTCGATCATAAAGTCAATGATAGAAAAGCATATTTAACTGGTATCGAGATAGTATTACGTGAAATGGAAAATATAAATTCCTACATTTATGGACTTGAAACTCTTATGAAGAAAATAATGGACTAATCATGAGTGATTTTGGTAGTTTATTAACAGCATCTATAACTCCTTTTGATGCACAAGGTGTGTTAAACACTGATACGCTTTGGAGACTTTGCAGAAAATTAGTACATGACAAATCTGAAGGACTTGTACTAACAGGTACTACGGGTGAATCACCAAATCTTTCGGTCAAAGATAGAGAGATTATTTATTCAACTGCAATTGATGCTGTAGGAGATAAAGCAAAGATTATTGCTGGTACCGGAACATATTCAACATCTGAATCAATTGAAATTACTAAAATGGCTGACTCTCTTGGTGTAAACGGAATAATGATTGTTACTCCGTATTATTCAAGACCTTCTCAATACGGAATATTGCGTCATTTTGAAGAGATATCGAAAATAACAGATCTCCCAATAATGGCCTACAACATCCCAGGTCGTACAAGTACATTAATTGAACTTGAAACTCTTCAAACACTTGTTGACGACATCGGTATTCACTCTATCAAGGATGCAGTTGGTGATTTTGAATTTTCTAAAAAGCAACTCGAATTGTTAGAGGATAAAGTAGATATTTATTCAGGCAACGATAATCAAACTTATGATTTTGTAACTAATGGTGGAATAGGAGTAGTCTCTGTTGCCTCACATGTTGTTGGTAACGAGATTTCTGAAATGATAAGTTGTGCACAAAATAATGAATTTGATAAAGCTCAAGAAATAAACAATCAGTTAACTAATCTATTTGAAGCAATATTTGAAGAGCCAAGTCCAGGACCAATTAAAAAAATCTTATCAGAAAGTTGGGAGGAAGTTGGTGAACCTTTACTTCCAATAACACAAATTTCGCCTGAATTAGCCAATAAAATTAGGGGTTTTTACAAAAAAATTAAGGAAAATTAGGCTTTTTTACTTAATTTATTGTGGTATAATTACACCGTGGCTGTTAAGACATCCACTCGCAAAAGGGTTGATGGGCGTAAGCGGGTGTCTAAACCGAAAAATTTAATAAAACTATCTAGTACCTTCAAAGGTATATCAAATACTTCAAAAACTATAACTGGATCTTTTTTCAAGTCATATCAGGCAGTTTCTGTTTTTATGGCGATATTAAGTATTCTTGTAGGATTATCATCTTTCGGTAAAGCTGGCCCAATAGGAGAGTTTGTAAACAATCTACTTACATGGTCATTTGGGTACGGAGTTTACTTATTTCCTCTACTTTTGATTTATGGATCTGCAATTCTCATAAGAGACAAAGACTTTATTAACACTCAAAAAGTGTTTATTGGAACAATCTGGGTACAAATATTTACATCAGCATTATTTCATTTCTACATACACAATGAACCACTTTCAATAAGTGCAGGAAGCACTGCTTTGCAAAAATCTGGTGGGTTTATATCTGCATTTATTGTTTACCCATTAAATAATTTACTTGCTGCAGAAATGACACATGTTGTACTTTTATTTGGATTAATTGTATCTGTTTTATATATGACAGATATAGAGCTTAAGGATCTTATTAGTGGCGTCCAGGCAATATTTGTATACTCATATAGATTTATATTTGCTTTTTATAAAGCTAGAAGAGAAGCTTCAAAAATAAATTTTGATCTTATTAATGAAGAAAAAAGTTCTTATAAAGATGAAACTGAACCTAGTAATGTAGTTACATTGAAGAAGGAAAAAGTTACCAAAGTACCTAATTCAAAAAAGACAAAAACAAAACAAACCTCACAGCCTGAATTGAAAAAGACTAATAAGAAATCTTCAAACTATGTACTCCCTCCTCTGAAATTGCTTAAAAATGGTACAGATGTTTCAACTTCAAAAAAACTTTTACAACAAACTGCTACAGATTTACAGAATCTATTAAAAGAACATGGTGTTGAAGCTGAATTAACTAAAATTGTTCCTGGCCCAACTGTGACAAGATATGAAATTGAATTATCACCTGGTGTAAAGGTATCCAAAGTTACATCACTATCTCATGATATTGCTTACGCATTAGCAACTCCAGATGTAAGACTTTTAGCTCCAATACCTGGAAGAAGTGCAATTGGTATTGAAATACCAAACAGACAAAGAAGACTCGTATCTTTAGGAGATGTTTTAACATCACCAGAAGCTAAGAAACTGGACCATCCTTTAAATGTAGGTCTTGGTTTAGATATATCTGGAACAGCAAAATTAATTAATCTATCTGAATTACCTCACGTTCTTATAGCGGGTCAAACCGGTGCTGGTAAATCATCCTGTATTAATTCAATTGTTACTTCTTTATTGATGAGAACCAATCCAGATGAAGTAAAGATGGTAATGGTTGATCCAAAACGTGTTGAGTTAGGTCAATATAATAATGTTCCTCATTTATTAACAAAAGTAATTACAAATCCAAAAAAAGCTGTCGATGCACTGACCTGGGCTGTTTCTGAAATGGATAGACGTTACGATTTATTAGCTGATGGTCAAGTACGT
>CABZMN010000012.1 GCA_902526825.1 uncultured Candidatus Actinomarina sp.
AGGTTAGCTAAAAAACAACTTACATGGTTTAAACAAGAAGATAGAATAAAAATTGTTGACACCGATGATGAAAAAGTTATTCGTAAAGAAATGGAAATGATTATAGATGGTAAATGAATCTTATATGTCAGGAACAGGCAATGATTTTATATGTACTGAGTACAATCGAGACTTGTCAGATATAGAAATTATTTCAATTGTAAGTGATTCACTTTTTCCTATTGATGGTGTCATATTGGTAGAGGGTATAGATAGTTCAACAGTTAAAATGCACTATTTTAATAATGATGGAACACCTGCTGAATTATGTGTAAATGGTGTGCGTTGCACAGCAAAATTTGCAGTAGACAATAACTTGGTGGATACCAAAAATTTGATTGTAAAAGCTCCAGTTGGTGATATCAAAGCATTTGTAGAAAACGATTATGTAAAAATTGAAGCACCTCTTCCTACGACTGGTGAGAGCATCGAAATTGATAGTTATATATGTACGACTAGTGAAGTTGGAAATCCTCATCTTATGGTTGAGGTCGATGATGTAGAGAAATTTGATCTCGAGAATTTTTCATTAAATGCTAGAAAACAAGATGTATTTTCTAATGGAATAAATATTGAAATCTTTTCAGTTGTTGAACGCAAATTTATTTACGCAAGAGTAAACGAAAGGGGAGTTGGCGAAACAGACGCTTGTGGTTCTGGAGCTTTAGCTTTGTTTAATTATTTAAGAGAAATTAATAAAGTTGATGATGATGCAATCGTTTTATATCCTGGTGGAGAGCTTGAACTATCTTATGAAAATGAAAAGTTATATCTTAAAGGTGAAGTTACATATCTCTAATTAACGAAACAACTTTTCCTATAGGTTGTATATTTTCATTAACTGGAATTTTTTCATAGTTTTTATTTGCAGGTACTAGGTATTGTTTACCCTGAATATTTTTGAGAAATTTAATAGTCCCTTCTGAATTATTTATTAGAAATGCACCTATATCTCCATTTTTAATTGGTTCATTTTTATTAATAATAACCAAATCTTTTTCATGAATTCCCTCATCGATCATAGAATCTCCTGAAACTGATAAAGCAAATAGATCAGTTTTTTCATCAGTAACTGGATAATCCACAGTACCTATAACGTTTTCTTCAGCCATAAGTAAAGACCCTGCAGCAATTTCTCCTAGTATCGGAATTTTCTTGTTATATAATTGGTTTTTTACAGTCAAAGCACGAGATTTTTTATAGTTTTTTTGGAGTAATCCTGATTGGATTAGTTTTTCAAGGTGATATTGGACTGTGCTTGTTGATTTAAGACTTACTCCTTCACAAATTTCTCTTACTGATGGCGCATATCCATTTTTTTCGATAAATATATTTATAAAATTTAAAATATTTTTTTGTTTTTCAGAAACCATAATTATATATTAGTACATATGTTCGAATATAAAAAGTGTCATATGTGGTTTTTAATATATTTTTATGAAAGAAAAGTTAATAGTATTTACATTTTTGACAATATTCTCACTAATTACTACACCAATCATTAAAAATAATTCCCAAATTATCCCAGTAAACAATGGACTTATTACATATCAGGTCCAGAAAGGTGACTCCCTTTGGGGTATAGCATTAAAGTATGATTCAAATAATGTTGAAAATTTCTTATATAAGGCAAAAAAATTAAACAATCTTAAAAATTCCGCTATTTTTGAAGATCAGATTCTAATAATTCCGTAATTTATTTGTTAGAAATTCTTAAGATTTCTATAATACACTATATATGGTATGTCCTTTTTGCAATGCAGACGACACTGCAGTTGTAGATTCAAGAAAAAATGTTGACGGTGACGCTATTAGAAGGCGAAGACAGTGTTCTGTCTGCAATACAAGGTTCACAACATACGAAAAATCAGAAATTGAGCTCATTGTAAAGAAAAGAAATGGAAATTTAGAAGAATTTCAATACGAAAAACTATTTGATGGTGTCGAAAATGCTTTTGGTGGACAAGATTTAAGTGATAAGCAATTAAAAAATCTCGTTGAAAGCATATATCTTGACATTAAAAGTCATGGAAAGAAGATAGAATCAAAAATAATCGGTGAAACTGTTTTATCTCATTTAAAAGATGTAAATGAAGTTGCATATTTAAGGTTTGCATCAGTTTATAAAGAATTTTCTCAAATTTCAGATTTTGAAAAAGAGGCGGCAGAATTTAATTAAGGCAATTCGCCAATTTCTTTTAATACCAAAAGGTAAGTTTGGTTAAATTCATCAATAGTTTTATTGAAGAAATTCACCTCACTTTCTTTGTTTAGTTTAATTGCACTTATTAAGCCCTGAGCTACATCAACTTCATTATTTCTTAATGATGCAACTAATCTTCCATGTAAATCTTGGGCTGTTGATAAGGCTGAATTTACAATTTGAGTATGACTTTCAAATTCATCAATTTTAGGTAAAGATTCACCATTAAGAACGCTCTTTGATCCAATTATTGATAAGTCTTCTGCAAGTTTGTCAATATCAGTGTTTTCGTCAATATTTAACACATCGTTATAAATTAATATTTCAGAATACATAATCCTATAAGTAAATATAAGATCTAATTTTTCTATAAACTGAAATAAATTTGTCAATTTTGAATTTACTTCATCAATCTGTTCTATATCTCTGTTGTTTAGATTATTTTGATATGTCAATAAAGTTGATTCAATAATTTGTAAATTAGCACTTCCATTTGAGATATCGTATCTCGAATAAAATGGGTCGGTAGCTATTGCAAGCAAATCAGGTAATTGGTTTATATATATACTTGTATTTTCCCTAATCGTATTTGTTAGTTCTTCATTTTGAATATTATTATTTCTCAAATTTAGTAAAAAGACTGATGAAAAGCTAATAAACATGATTACTACAATTGATAGGAAAGTTGGTATTACCCATCTTCTTCTTTGCTCTAAATCAGTCCATATTTTTCTTAATTGAGAGGTTACATTTAATGGTGTAAAAGTTTGTGTATCTGTATCTGAGTAAAGGTCAGTTCCTACAAAATCATCATTTAGATCATTTATGACCTCATTTTCATAGATTTGGATACTTATTTCATCGTTAATTTCAACATCAGCAGTAAAGTCTTCATTATCCATAGCTTTTATTATTTCGGGCGTTTGGATAATTGTTGTATCTGATTCAAAGCCGAGAACATCCAAAATTTTTATTTTATTTGATGATTTTGCTTTCTTTATAAAAAGATAATCTCTAATATTCATCAATGAAAGGTTACCATTGAATAATAATATTGAGATAAAAATTAAACTTATAAGCTCAGGTGGAAAAGTCCCTTCTAAAAAGCACGCGTCAGATATAGGTTACGATATTAGTGCCTCTGAAAACACGATTTTAAAATCACGTGAAGTAACTCTTGTCAGTACTGGTATTTCAATAAATCTTCCACAGCAATGTGCTGGTTTTGTCTTACCACGATCTGGACTATCAACTAAACATAAAATAACGCTCATAAATAGTCCAGGTTTAATTGATCCCGGTTATATAGGAGAATTATTGGTACCCTTGATAAACCACGCTGACAAAGATTATGATATTAAAACTGGTGATAGGATTGCTCAACTTGTTCTTCTCAATACAAACAGCATTGATTTTAAAATAGTAGATTCACTACCAGATACAAGTAGATCATCCGGTGGTTTTGGTTCCACTGATTAATTTTTTTTTAAAAAACTCAAATATAAACTATCATTAATTTATTGCGGAAGTAGCTCAGCTGGTAGAGCGTAACCTTGCCAAGGTTAAGGCCGCGGGTTCGAACCCCGTCTTCCGCTCACTGGCGACGTGGCGGAGTGGCTACGCAGAGGTCTGCAAAACCTTGTACACCGGTTCGATTCCGGTCGTCGCCTCAAATTATAATGATTGCTATTACTGGTGCTGGAGAATATTTAGACACTATTCGTCCCTTCGACAAAGTGTTACTAGATAAATTAGAGAATGATCCTTATGTTTTATCATTTCCTACCGCAGCAGGTTTTGAAAGCGAAGAGAGAATACAATATTGGCTTAATTTAGCTGATGAACATTTTGAAAGAATAGGTGTAGAACACAAATCTATAAAAGCCCTTAACGTAATCGATTACAATAAACCTGAAACTATAGCTGAAATTGAGAAAGCAAATTTTATTTATTTTTCAGGTGGAAACCCAAATCATCTTTATGAGACTCTTAGCAATTCTTTAGCTTGGGAAAAGATATTAGCTATTCATAATAATGGTGGCATTTTGGCTGGCTGTAGTGCAGGAGCAATGATTATGGGTGAGAAAATGAATAAGGGTAAAGGTTTTGGTTTTTTTAAAAACTCTATGGTCTTACCTCACTGGAATGAAGTATTGTATAAAGCAATACTTACTTCATCTAAACAAATTCATAAATCTAAATATAAAATTCTTGGTTTAGAAATGAATACGTATCTCGTACTCAATGGTGATAAGTTAGAGATTATTGGAGACCAACAAGTACATATAATGCACAAGAAAGATGAGCAATCATTCAAGAATGGTGACATGCTAGAATTATCAGTATTGGATTTTTAAATGTGTGGGCGATACTACTTTTCAATTGATCTTGGCAATTTATCCTTTGTAGATAATCTCAGCGATTATGATTTTGAAGACAACTTTAATATTGCACCACAGGCCAGTGTCCCAGTTGTAATTAAAAATAGTTTAGTAAATTGTACTTGGGGTTATTATCCACAGTGGCTGAAAGATCAAAACAATTCTAAGCCACTATTTAATACAAGGTTTGAGTCATTACTTGAGAAGAAAACATTTATATCGGCATTTAAGAAGAGTAGATGCTTTGTACCAATATCTGGCTGGTATGAATGGAAAATAATTGATGATGCAAAACAGCCATTTTTCTTTAAACATAAAGATAATGAGAATATGTTTGCCGCTGGATTGTATTGGAAGAGATCAGATGGAACTATAGAGTTTACTATTATAACAACTGCTGCACCGATAGAAATTAATGAAGTACATGACCGCTCACCTTTAATTCTTAATGATGAATCAATGGGTATTTGGTTATCCGATGATAGTACAGAAAATATTCATGATAGTATCTCACATGATTTTGGTAGTAACATTGAACACTATCAAGTGACAAGATCAGTTAATAATCCAAAGAACAATAATGCGTCGCTTATTGAAGAATTCAATGAGGTACCTTTTTAATGAATAGTCAGTCACCAATTTATTCACTGAAGTTTACGATATCTTGGATAATTGTTTACGGTTCAATTGTTTTTCTTCTTTTTCAAATTATCAACTTCTTTATCGCTCTCTATCTCGGCCTTTGGGTACTAAATTTAATTATTGAGTTAACAGAGAGATTGTTTCTTCGATTTGGAAAAAGAATCGTTACTGTAGAGAAATAATCATTCTACAATTCTGATTTATACTGCTATATTTTTTTATACGGGAGATTAGCTCAGTCTGGCAGAGCACTTGCTCGACACGCAAGGGGTCACAAGTTCAAATCTTGTATCTCCCACAGATTTATTTTTAAGATTATTATTAGATTATGAAAAATCATTTTATTCTCATCTTTTCGTTAACAATGACATTTTGTAGTTTGGATTCTGATAGTTCTAACATATCTGAAGGCACAATTTTATCGGATGAAGAAATTGTAAATGAGTCTACTTCTTCAACGTCTGATAATGAACAAAATTCTACAACTTCTTCTCTTGATAATCGTGAAATTAAATATTTTATTGCAGAATCAGTTTCAAATGAACATCAAGAAATGTTGAAAGAGTGGGTTGCAATATCTGAAGAACTATATTTTACTCAACCAAATGCAGTTATTGAAAATTTATATCCTATTTACCTTATACAACTTGATAAAAACAATCCAGAATCTGCACTAGCACTAGAACCTGTATTTTGTGAATTTTTAGAAGATGAGCATAAAAAACTATTTATACGTGACGGTTATGACAATAGTAGATGTGGTGATAATGAAGATTCGAGGGAAGAATATGAACGTAATGGTTTATTTGTTGAACCTAATGGTGGTGTTGCCGGTTCTGCAATAAGTAGCATACCTCAAAGAGATGGATACAGTTTATTCATTAGCAGGACACACAACTTGCCTGAACATGCTTCATCCATGGGATATGTAACATTACATGAAATGTTTCACATATTTCAAACTTCGCATTATTCAACAGATAGTTACGACGGGCAAAGAATGCTCAATGGTAGATTTTCGGGAGATAATCCTGAAGATGATGTTCCATGGTGGAACGAAGGTGCGGCCGTTTATTTCAGTTACATTGATTATGCACGGACAATCAATGACATGAGTTGGTTTAAGGAACAAATGTATTGTACAATACTCTGTGAAAAAAACAGATATGGAAATAAAAGTAGATTAGAGATTTTTAAAGAATCTGGTTTAAAACTAAATAATATAACATTTAATGAAAATCCTGAACCTGTCGATAAACAAATTGCTTATGAAATTGGAGCTTGGTTTATAGCTTATCTTGTAAACGATCATGGAGAAGATAAAATCTTGGATATTTATTCTTTATATGAGGAATTTGGGTTTGAAAAATCATTTGAAATGCAATTTGGAAAAGATTACAGGACTTACCTTGAAGAATTTTATGAATTTTTAGACCTTTCTGAAGATAAGATGATGGCAATTTTATTATCTGATTAAATAGACACTTAAAAACTAATCTGCATATTTTTCTGCACCCAAAAAATGAATTGAGATATAATCTTCGTCTCCAACAACCCAACTATCGTGTGGGGTATTTGACACATAAAATACATCTCCAGGGCCAATAACTTTTGGTTCTTCATTTTCAAATGCAACAGTGGCATTACCACTAATAACCATACCTAGATGCTCAGTCTCACAAAATTCTGTTCCAGAAAGGGGAGAGACGTCATCAGACCATTTCCATCCTTTACGATATGTTGCTTTGCCTATTGTCATATGTGGTAAGTTGACTACCTCATATTTACCTTTGTCAAACTCTCTAACCTCATCAGGGTTTTCGAATCTTTTAATAATGTAATCATCCATATGCTTATAATAATTCATAATGACTAAACAGACACAAAATATAATAAATGTATCTTTATTTTTATTAGCAATATATCTATATAGTTTTACAGCTAACAATATCGAAACAGAGATTCTTGGCTTTAACTCATTTAAATTTTTAATAAGCATGGCTGTCTTAATTCAATTTGCAATATTTCTACCCTCGTTCTTATTTCAGACCGAAAAATTTTATGATCTCACAGGAAGTCTGACTTATATATCAGTAACTAGTATTGCGTATTTCTCACTAGATAATCCAACAACAATTGATACGTTACTATATCTTTATGTCATAGTCTGGGCTGGAAGGCTTGGAATATTTCTATTTAGGAGAATTAACAAAGACGGTAAGGATGAGAGATTTGACAAAGCGAAGAAAAAATTCTTTTGGTTCTTACAATACTGGATGGGACAAGCTTCATGGGTAGTCTTTACAGCTGGTGCTTCGATACTTGCTATTCTTTCTCCAGTTGAAGCTGAATTAGAAGTTCTTGCTTTTATTGGAATATTTTTATGGTGGTCAGGGTTTTTGATTGAGGTTATAGCTGATTATCAGAAAAGAAAATTTAGGGATACTTCCGATCCTAAAACAAAGTTTATTTCTACGGGACTTTGGGCAAGGTCTCGTCATCCAAACTATTTTGGAGAGATTACTCTTTGGGTGGGTATGGCTGTAATATCACTGAGTTCTTTATCTGGTATTGAGTATGTCACAGCAATAGTATCTCCAGTTTTTGTTTATCTGCTACTAGTAAAATTAGAGGGAGTCCCTATGTTAGAGCGTATAGCTGATGAACGTTATGGTGACTTATCTGAATATCAAGAGTACAAAGCAAACACACCTGTTCTTATGATGAAAATATTTAAATAAGAAAATAACAGTATACACTTTAAAATATGAGTCAAAATATAGTTGAGACTGAATATCAATCATCTTTAGCAATTATGGGAACTTGTCACCAAGATTTTCAGAATGTAGCAGAAAAATTTGCTATCAATTTTGATAAATATAATGAAATAGGCTCATCTCTATCAGTAATAGTAGATGGAGAAATAACCGTGGATATATTTACTGGGCATACAACACAGCAAAAGAATGAAGAATGGAGTGAAAATACATTATCTGTAGCATTTTCATGTACTAAAGCTGCTGTTGCTTTATGTGCTCATATCCTAATTGATAGAGGCCTTCTTAACGCTCAAGAAAAAGTAACTAAATATTGGCCTGAATACGGAAAGAATGGAAAACAAGACACGACAGTAGAGATGATTTTAAATCACTCTGCTGGTTTGCCTGCTCTTAAAACTCATGTCGAAGATGGTGGATTTTTAGATTGGAATTATGTAGTTGAATTATTAGAAAATGAGGAGCCATTTTGGACACCAGGTGAACAGACAGGTTATCACATGATGACAACGGGGTGGTTAATAGGTGAATTAATTAGAAGAATCTCAGGAAAATCTCTTGGTCAATTTTTTAAAGAAGAAATTGTCGAACCCTTAAACCTTGATTATTGGATCGGATTACCTGAAACTTATGATCATAGAGTTGCAAAAGTTACGCCTTTTAGATCTAGTCCATCAGATAAACCAAGTAAATTTGCAGACGCTTTTAGAAATGATCTATCTTCAATGCAAAGATTATCACTTACTAATACTGGGGGATACGACTACAACTCTATAGATACTTATAGATCTGAATTAGGTGGTGTTGGTGGAATTACTAATTCAAGATCATTAGCTGCAATGATGATCCCACTTTCTAAAAATGATGAAACATTACTTTCGAAAGAGGGAGTAAAACGTCTAAGTAAATCAAATATGAGATCAGACATAGATAGCATGCTTTTACTTCCAACAAATTTTTCTGAAGGATTTATGTTAAATATGGACAACAGAGGAAATTTTGAAGGAGAGGGAGGCTCCTTCTTGATCGGTAATAATGCGTTTGGTCATGTTGGTTTTGGAGGAAGTAGTGCAACATTTTCAGATCCTGACTGTAATTTATCTTTTGGTTATCTCGTAAACAAATTAGGTGGAGAATATTTAATTAATGAAAGATGCCAAAGCTTAATTGATGAATCATACAAATCATTAATTAATTTAACGTAATACAAGACATTAAATTTTGTTAATAATCACTATTTGAAACATTAAATTAACAAGAACTATTTGTTATGTATTACCTTTTTAACCTAAAATATATGATGCAGTTTTTTATTGCTTCTTTTTTATTAATCACTATTCCTTTTTCAAACATTTCACATCCACATGAAGAGGACCCTTACACAACATATATTCAGGAAAAACTAATAGATTTGGGTTTTTTAGATTTAGCAACAGGCATTAATGACAAAACCACACAAGATGCTATAAAAACATTTCAAGAAAAATCAGGACTTATCGTTGATGGAATGGTTGGTGACGATACATTTTCTAAACTTTTACTAGGAGAGAATGCTTATCTATCTAGTCCAAATACGACACTTCCGTCTGCTGTAACTACCACTACAACGGGTTTAGATACAGAAGCCCCAATATGGGATGAGGATTCACCACCCTATGCTTCAGAGATTGGTTCTCTATTTAACCTCAATATTCCATCAGTGACCGATAATGTTGGTATTATCTCATACGAGATTTATGTTAATGGTGCTTTATCAACGTATGCAACCATTTCTGATACTCGACTTCTTGTAACTCCAAAATATGATATGACTTGTGCTGATCAATACATATATATTGTAGCTTTCGATGCTGCAGGGAATTCATCCCAGAGTCCAGCATTTACTATTCCTCATACATGTATATCAGAAAGTAGTTCTGGAGGTGGTAGTTCTAGTCAAACATACTTTGCTGTTACGTTCGGTGGTACTTCATCTGATTATGGAGACGACATAGCAGTCGACTCTTCTGGAAATTCTTATATCACAGGATTATTCAGAGGAACAGTAGATTTTGGCGGTGGTGATGTTACTGCTGCTGGAGGTAGTGATTTCTTTGTT
>CABZMN010000013.1 GCA_902526825.1 uncultured Candidatus Actinomarina sp.
AAAATATTTTTTACTCACTCTTAAACCAATTAACTAATTCTTCAATACCTCTATTTAGATTATATTCTGGCTCCCAGTCCAAACTTTTCTTGGCCTTTTCGTTATTTAAAACACTTCTGAGTAGCTCACCTTCTCTTTGGGGTTTGTAATCTGGTTGTCCCTCCCATGAAGTGATTAATCCAATTAGTGATACCAATTCATTCACGGTTGTTTCTTTACTAGTGCCTATGTTCAAAAATAAATTTTCATCAATTTCCGAGGATTTTATTAATGCACTTACAACATCGGTTACAAAAATATAATCACGTGTTTGTTTTCCATCTCCATAAACTATTGGTATTTCATTATTAAGCATTTTTCCAGTAAATATTGACATTACACCTGCTTCACCGTGAGGATCTTGTCTTGGACCATAAACATTTGCTAAATTCAAAATTGAATATGACATCTTTTGATTATCCAACATCAACATTATAAATTCGTTAAGCTTTTTTTTTGCGACTCCATAAGGTGAAGCTGGCTCTCCAGCATAATCTTTTTCAGATGTTGGTATGACATTAGGTTCACCAAATATTGTTCCTCCAGAAGAGCTAAACACGAATTTTTTACAATCTGTAATCATTAGTTTCTGTAATAACTTAATTGGTTGTAGAAGATTATGCTCAAAATCTAGGAGTGGATCTTCAACAGAAATAACAACTGAAGATTGAGCAGCTAAATGAAAACAGATATCTGGGTTAAATGTTTCAATTATCTTTAATGACTTATCAGAACCAAGATCATCATAAATTACCTCTACATTTTCTAATTTATCGATATTTGATTTTTTTCCAGTTAGTAAATTATCAACAACTAATACTTTTACATTATTTTTTACAAGCTCTTCAACTAAATGGGATCCTATGAATCCAGCACCACCAGTTACTAACGCTTTTTCAAATTTCATGATCTAACAATTTCATCATGTAAAATAGTCCCGTCGTCAATATTTGTTTTATCACAAATTATTGAATTTTTGATATGTACATTGTTACCAATAGAACATGAACCTAAAATTACACTGTTTTCGATTTTAACATTTTTTCCAATACTCGCTGACTCAGATATCCAGTTACTTTGATTTTCTGTATGAGCATATATATATGACTCCCTAGTTCCTACGTCCAACATAATGCCCTCAACAATAAAACAATCTAATAAATTATTATTTGCCAGCTCGGGAAATACATTTTTCTCAAATGAAGAAGGTATTTGTAATTTACTTTCTATTTCCTTAATATCTTTTTTGTGAAGACAATATACTCCGAGACTTATATTATTTCCAAATTTCATATCTTCTGGTTTTTCGATAAAGTTAATAATTTTTGTTCCATCTAATTCAAGGACTCCATACCGTGAAGGATCATCAACTGGTATGGAACAGATAGTTGAATTTTTTGAATTGTTTGCAACTTCTAAAAATGAGTTAAAATTCATTTCAATTAATAAGTCCCCATTCATACATAAAAATTTATCACTGAAATTGTTTATGTTCTGAACTACAAAACCAGCCGTGTCTAGTTTTTCATGTTCAAAGTGTAAGTTAACATTAAATTGGGAATTTTTTTTATACTCTAGCCAAAACTTTTCATGCTTAATTGAACATATTAAATTAATTTTTTCTAAATCTGATTTAACTAAATTTTCAAGAATTAAATCAATTAGTAATTTTCCTTTGATAGTCAGTAAAGCTTTTGGGATCCCTTCAGATAAAGGTCTTAACCTTTTTGCTTCTCCACCAACTAACAGATATATATCTTTAATCATTGTTCAAAATATTTAAAAGTTCTTTAAATTCAGATTGTATATCGATTTCTAATATGTTTTCCCATAAATTATTTGCTTTTTCTTTTTTTAAATAAGGAGATGCATTTTTAACAAATTTCTCTTTAAGAAAAGGTATAGCTTCATCTCGTCTATCTGGATGACCTATTGGAGTCTCCACTTTCTCTTTTTTAGATAATGATCCATCTTTGTACTTAAAGTAAATTTCATTAGATATATGTCTTTTAGAAATTTCATAATAATTTTTTGTAAACTCTTTATTCTCAAATACTTTTATTTTTTCTCTTAAAGCATTGACTTCGTCTATTCCATGAAAATTATCACTATAGGTATCTGATGTAATCTCTTTAAAAATTAATGCAGCAGAGACCATATATTCAAGTGAATGATCTCTATCAGAAGAATTATTAAGGGCTTTTTTATTACTAATAATTCTTATAGCTGGCTCATGAGTTTCAATAATTATTTCCTCGATTTCTTTTTGTTTCTCATTAAATAAATCTGATAATTTAAAAGATGCTTCAACTGCAGATTGACCATGAAATTCTGCTGGATATAAAACTTTGTAAAGTATATTTTGAATTATCCAGTCGTTAAGATCTTTGCCAAATAATAAAAGATCGCCATCTAAAAATACTTTATTAAAACCCCATACCTTATCATTTTGTATATTTTCATAAGCGCTGTCAGGAAATTGGCTTATTTCGGCAAGCTCAATACCTCTCGAAACTGCATCTCCTGCTGCCCAGCTTTTTCTTTTGCCAACATTTGGAGCTTGTCTGTAAGATCTTAAATTAACACCATCTTGTAAAATATTATTTACAGTTCTTGATATAGATTCAGTATTTTGATCTGATAACAAAGATGAATATACCGCTCCAGATGCTAACTTTACATAAAAAACATGATCATAACCTCTTTTGTTTAATGATGTACCTAAAGCCAAGCCACCTTGGATTTCGTACATTTGAATAATTGATTGTAAAAATCGAGAAATATTTTTTTCTTTATGGTTAATAAAGTAACCAAATGCAGTTCCTATATTATCAGATGGATGAGCCCACTCTTCAGCAAGAAAAGTGTCGTTATAATCAAACCATCGTGTCAAAATTGAAAAATAACGAGCTATTTCATTGGATGATTTAATATCTTCTAAAACTTGAAATGGATTTGTGTTGGCACCATAAACGTCTCTGGTAGCAAACCTCATTGGCTCTTCGTAAGTTGAAGCATTATATACGCAACCCAAAGTGTCTAAAAGCGACAACTTAGCAGCAAATATATTTTCTTCAGAAAATAAAATATTTTTTGAAAGATAGTTTGAAATTATTTTATCAATATTTTGTTGATCCAAAAACTAGTCTCTTTCTTCAACTCCAATATATTTTGCAGCTGGTCTAATTAAGGTATCATCCGCTCTTTGTTCAAAATAATGAGCAGCCCAACCAACTGATCTTCCAGCAACAAAAATAGGAGTGAATAAATTTACATCAAAATCTAACTCTGAAAGTAAAAGACCACCATAAAAATCGACATTTGGAAACAATTTTTTTTCTTTATCCATAACTTCGTCAATTTTCTTAGCAATTTCAAATTTCAGTTTTCCTTCATCATCAGATACAAGTTTCTCAACCCAGCTTTTTACAACTGGACTTCTAGGATCTTGAATTTTATAAACACCATGACCAAAACCCATAATTTTTTTCTTTTCTTCAAGCATTTTCATAACTCCTGATGTTGCCTCATCAACATCTTTAAATGAATTTATTAATTCAACTGCTCGCTCATTTGCTCCTCCATGCAATTCTCCTTTTAACGTTCCTATTCCAGAGACAATTGAACTTGTTAAATCTGACCTTGTAGAACCTGTGACTCTCGTAGCAAAAGTTGACGCATTAAATCCATGCTCTGCGTAAAGAATCAAGATATCATCTAGGGCTTGTAGTTGATCATTGGATGCGTCATTACTCAACATAGAACTTGCAACTGTATACTCGTCATCTAATTCGCTTGTATCATTCTCGTTGTAACTTGCTATAACATAAGCTACAGCTGCAGAAATTTGAGTTGTTAATTCTAAATCAGATTTTTTGTCTGATTCTCCAATATATGACACAATTGTTCTGATAACATCCATTGGGTGGAGTCTTGATTTAATTTGTTTGAAAAGATTATTAACATCATTGTCCCTATCTAATTCTGTGTAGTAATGCTTGAAAAAAGTTGTAAAATCAGAACCGTTTAGATCATCATTAATAATTAAGGATGCAACATCTTCGTAAGTATGGGTTTCTGTAAGCTTTATTGCATCATAACCACGATATCTTAAGGAGGTACCTTCCATTCCGACAGTAGAAATTTTAGTTTCTCCAGCAATTACTCCTCTTAGGCCAGGTGAATATTCCATAGTTAATTAATTCTACATATAAATTAATAAATTCGACTAGTGCAAAGTTGAATTTTATGAATACTAAAATCTTTTCATGGCACAAATTCACGAACTTGAATCAAAGTCAAGATTTGGAACTAGATATATAGTCGGAATAATATTAATAATTTCTACTCTCCTAGTAGCCGGTTGGATAGGGTTTTTTGTTTTCCTTCCTTTTAAGTCTGCAATGAGCACAGTATATGAACTAGAGGATCGATTTCTTCCAAGAGCTGAAGGAATGGTTTTAGATTTTGTATCATTATCAGAGCCATCAATAATTATTACAAGCGACGATGTAATTCTTGATGAATTACATGATGGTTTAAATCGTGATCCAATTAAGTTAGCTGATGTTCCTCCATTTGTAATTAATACTTTGTTAGCAGCAGAAGATAGCAATTATTATCAACATGAAGGTGTAGATTTTATCGCTATTTTGAGTGCAGTTCTTGATAACTTAAGAGGAGTAACTAGAGGTGGATCAACAATAACTTCTCAAGTTGCCAAACAGTCATTTGTTGGAGATGAAATATCAATAAGAAGAAAGGTAGCAGAGGCAGTTGTAGCAGCTGAGCTTGAGAGAAGATACACAAAAGATGAAATTTTAGAGTACTACATCAATTCTATTTATTGGGGATCAGGAGCATATGGACTTCAATCTGCAGCATTCCAATATTTCAATAAAGAGGTGTCTGAACTTACATTAGACCAAGCTGCAACCTTAGTTGTGATTATCCGAAGTCCTGCATATTACAATCCAAGAAAATATCCTGACAGAGTTCTTGAGAGAAGAAATGATGTACTAGATATTATGCTTAAAGAAGGATTCATTGTTGATGTTCAGCACAGATCAGCAAAGTTGGCTCCTCTCGTAATATCAGAACCAAATATTATCGAAAACAATGCAGAGCACGTATCAGCTGAAGTGAAAAGACAATTACTTAATGACCCTCAGTTTGCCTTTTTAGGTGATACAAAAGAAGATAGAAAGAAAAAACTTTTTGGTTGTCCATCTGATGATACAAGTTGTACTGGTGGAGGTGGATTAAAAATTTATATAACTGTGAACCTCGCATTGCAAGAGCATGCAAATACAGTTCTTAACAAATGGGTTCCATCTTCAATTGATGAGGATTCTGATGAAGAAAATGAACCAAAACCGACAGGGGTAATAACACTTTTAAATAATTTTACAGGTGCAATTGAAGTAATGGCATCAGGAATTCCTTTTGATGAAGAGCAATATAATTTAGCTACTCAAGGAAAAAGAAATCCAGGTTCTGCTTTTAAACCAATTACACTTCTTGCAGCTCTAGAAACAGGTTCGCAATTATACAGTCATCGAGACTCCAGATCTCCCACTGAAATTGATTGTGGATATCCATGTGCTCCTGATGGAGTAGGAACTAACTGGGTTGTAAGAAACTATGGTACATCCATAACAGCTGACAGATACATAAATAAAATTGCTGCTCAAGATCGTGCGATTGAACTTCAATGCATTGGAACTCATACAGATGAAATTAAAAATAAAGACTTTATAGAGCAATTTCCTTTAGCCGAAGGGCTTGATGATATTGAGGAAGATAGTGACAAATTATTAGAAATAGGAAAAGTATTGAATCAATTTGATGAAGAAGGCACTCCAATTATTTATACGGATAATGAGAATATTAAAAAAGAAGATCAAACCGTTGTTAATGATGAATTGTTAATTGACGAACAGAATAACTTAACACAAATTGATCTTGAAGCTGAGAAGCAATATATTTTCAAACCATGCCAAGATAAATCCGAATACAATAGGTCTATAAAATTACTTGATACATCTGGAATGGTATCTCTTGAGGAAGCTACCCGAAGATCAATCAATACTGTTTTTGCTCAATTGGCATCAGAAATTGGTGGAGAAAAACTTGCTAGTACAGCAAAAAGAATTGGTATCACATCTGAACTTGAGCCAGTAATTTCCTTAACTCTTGGTGCTGGAGCTGTTACACCCATTGAGTTAGCGTCAGCATATTCTTCCTTTGCTACAAATGGAAAATTAGCACCTCCATATTTGATAGAGAAAATTGAAGACTCAAATGGACAACTACTTTATAAACATATTGTCTCGACTAGAACAAGTATTCCAGATCCAGCAGCAGCTGCTGCAGTCAGGAAAACACTCGAAGTTGCAGCTCAAATTGGAACAGGTACAAGGGCAGTTTTAGACGATAGACCGATCGCTGGTAAAACAGGTACCCACCAAGGATTTAGAGAAGCATGGTTTATAGGATTTATTCCTCAATATACTTCCTCAGTTTGGATAGGTTTTGCTGAGGAACAATTACCACTTACTAATGTAGAGATTAATGGTGAACTCATTAAAAATGTTTCGGGGGGTAGAGTTCCTGCACCAATTTGGAGAGAATTTATGGAAGAAGTCGTTGAGGGTTTACCTGTTCAAGAATGGCCTGAGGATCCTATTGATATTGATAGATATTATGAAGTTCCTAAAATAGAAATTCCAGAATTAGTTGGATTAAATGTTCTTGATGCAGAAGAAATTGCTTTTTCTGGTTATATACTTCCAACAATAAATCTCGTTGACTCAGAAGAAGCACCTGGATTAGTCCTAAAACAAAATGTTAAAAATTGTAATCGTGAGGATGAAACTAATGATTTAGATGAAAATGATAATAATTCTGATGAGGAAGACGAATGTATTGGAGTTGAAATGCCTGAAGGTACAGAAGTAATTCTTGAAGTATCAGGTAAAAAATTTACTGGAAATCTTCCAAATCTACCACCTTGTGAATACACAATCGATGAGGCAGAAAGTTTAGTTAAGGAATTTATGAGAGAGACAAATGTCATACTATTTCTTAAAAATACATTTGAAGAAACCGACTTAGTAAATTGTGAAGGAAAAGTCATAGGAACTAATGTAGCTCAAGGTGGAACTGTATCTACTGGCGACACAATTTCATTTATTGTTGGAAATAAAAATGAAGACTAAATTAGATCTTTAAAAAATTCATATAATGAAAGAACACCAAATCCTGTTGCACCTTTTCTATTATCTGAGCGTGCTGGACCGGCTATATCCAAATGAATCCATTCATTTTCACCAATAAACTCTTTTAAAAGAAGGGCGGCCGTTATTGCTCCACCAAATCTTCCACCAGTATTTTTCATATCTGCCAAATCTGAATCAATTAGATTTCTGTACCCGTCAAATAATGGTAGAGGATGAAAATTCTCATTGCTATTTTTAGCAGACTCAATGAATTTTTTTTCTAAATCACTATTGTTTGAAAATATAGCACCGATATCCAAGCCCAATGCTACATAAGAAGCTCCGGTTAAAGTGGCGATATCACAAATTAAATCTGGGTTAGTCTCAGCTGCAAATGCCAAAGCATCAGACATAATTAATCTTCCTTCTGCATCAGTATTCATAACTTCAATTGTTTTACCATTTCTAGTTTTAAGTACATCACCAGGTCTTATTGCGGATCCACTCACCATATTTTCTACAATCGGTGTGTAAACTGTTAAACCAATGTCCTGATTTGTTCTTGCAATTATATTGATAACACCCCATGCACTTGCAGCTCCTGACATATCAGTTTTCATTGTTTCCATTCCAGAAGGACTCTTCAATGAATATCCTCCCGTGTCAAAAAGTACACCTTTTCCAATCAAAGATATTTGATAATTAGCTTCAGGATTGTATTTGCCAACTAAAAAATAAGGAGGTCTATCAGAACCTTTTCCAACTCCTAAAACACCACCAAAATTATTTTCTTCAAGCCACTTTTGATCATAAACATCAACTTCTATTCCTGATGAGTCAACTAATTCATTTACCTTATTAATAAATTCCTCTGGTGACTTATCTAAGGCAGGTGTGTTTATTAAGTCTCTTACCCAAAATACTGAGTGCTTTTTTATTTCATTTTCTGAGGAGTCTATATCTTGAAATGTAATATTATTTATAGAAGTGTCATCATCAGACTTATAATTATTAAATTTATATTGAACATATAAAATTCCGTCAATGATTAAATTAGCATCTCCTTCATTATTCAAAAATTTTATTTCTGCATCGGAATTAA
>CABZMN010000014.1 GCA_902526825.1 uncultured Candidatus Actinomarina sp.
TTCATAATTATCCAGCCTTCTTTATTTTTGAATCATATATTGGGTCTAATATTTTGTATAATTCACTGTTAGATTGCCGTAACCATACATCAAATTCATCAGTGTAGGTTCTGTAATCTTTTCCAAATACTTTTATAAAAGTATTATCAAAACTATCCTTGTCGACATTTTCCCAGAAATCGTATATTGATTGTTCTCCGTGATTATGTACTAAATATGCTGTAAACCAATTACCTATTCTATATGCAAGGTCAACAATCTCACCTTGGTCCCAAGATATATTGTAAAGTTTTTGTTTATTATCAAAATATTTTTGTTTTCTACTTATACCAAAGGGCCCTGTTGACTCTAATGGATCCCTCATTTTACTTCTAAAATCATCGAATGTATCAGAAGTATATAGGGCTGCTAGAAAGTCTGCATTTCCCTCAGCCCACCAAGCTACATCAATATTTGGATCATCTCCGGTCCTTTTACCCATTTTTGTATCTGCTTCATCCCAGGTTCTCGAATAGATATTTGATATCTGATAAATATGAATGACTTCATGATAAGCCATGGTCTTATAAGAATTATCAAAATTATTTCCTCTTGGCCCCATAACCATAAAGTAGAAACCTTCTACTGGTCCATTTGAATTAATTCCAGCTCCACCATTTCTAACATATCCATCAGAAGTATCATTGCTACACCATTCGGCTGATTTATATTTCATATCTTTAAGTAAATCACAAAATTCTTGATTCGCTTTTCTTCCAGCATCGATATCGGACCCAGTAATCATTAAATAAATCGCTTTTGCTTGACAAATGCCGTAATACTCTTCGCTCATCCAAAGGTCATATGCTTCATTTGCAAACTCTAAAGTTGAATTAACAGTTTCTTGATTGAGGTCAGAAGCTGCAAAAACTCTGATTTTTTCATCATCTACAAATGGTGAATCTGCTAAGTTTCCACAGTTTACATCTGTAGATGGAGCTACCGTAGTTGTTGTTGTAGATGATGCAACAGTAGTAGTGGATGGAGCTACCGTAGTTGTTGTTGTAGATGGAGCTACCGTAGTTGTTGTTGTAGATGGAGCTACCGTAGTTGTTGTTTCCTGCGTGGCACAACTTGTTAACAAAGTAAGAAAAATAATAAAAGATATATTTTTATAAATCATTTTAATTACCTGAATCTACGAGAAAAAAGTTAACCTCTTCAGAGAGTTTAGTAGGAAAGAAGCCAGGTGGAGGTGTAAGATTTGATGGATCACTACGCATAAAATCTGAATACTGTTTATAAAATTCTAATTTTGTCATACCGTAGTGTTTCTCCATTGAGCCATCAAAACCAAGTTTATTTATATCATTGAAAAAATCAACAAAAGCTGTTTGATATGTTGATATATATCCCATATAAGCTGCGGTAATTACCCATCCATACATTTTTCCACAAATACGGGTATCTCTATAGTCATCTAATTCAGTGAATTCAGAACATGAGTATTCACCATCTCCAAGAAAAGCTCTTTTATGTTGTTCATATATTGAATCTAGATCACAAATAATAGCATCACAAATCTTTGCATATAACTCATTTTCTCTATTTAATATTTGATTAAATGTTATTTGATTTTCTTTTGAAATGGTTAAATCATTAAAGTTCTCTTTCCAAAATAATGTAGGAAATAAATTTGCCTGCCCTTCAATAAACCAAGCTGGAGTATTAGTGAAATCACCTGACCCACAACAATCACCTTCCATTCCCATAATTCTTTCCAGGTGATGAGCCCTTTGGTAATGATGAAAATATTCATGAGCCCAACCTTGCATTTGTCCGTATCTATTTACTAATTCATTTCTTCCAATATATCGTTTCTTATATTCAAGTTTTTCATTACTAGCAGATAAAGGATTAGGTTGATTGCAAAATGAATATTCAGAATATTTAAAATCATTAAATCTTCCAAAACCACCCAGGCATGTTCTACTTTCATAGATGGTCATAATGTCGTTTATATCACCACCATAAGCTCCTAATTTGTTAAGGGCCGAAAGTAATTCTGTATTATCTCCCTCCACTTCATATAATGCATGAACATATCGATCGTATGCTCCTAAAACATTAAACATTTTGTCATGGAACTCTTTATGGTCATCTTTCATTGATTGGGGTAAGTCCTCAGAAAATAAAATACAAATTTCTGCAGTTTCTCTTGTTTTAGGATTGTTTGTTCCTAGTTTTTGTAAATATTCTTTTACGCCAAGATTTTCAATAGAAATATACTCTCTAATTTTACAATCAACATTATTGGTCAGAATTACTTCAATTTGTTGGTCTAAAGTCATACTTGAATTAGTAGTTGTTGTTGAAGGTGCAACAGTAGTAGTAGTTGTAGATGGTGCAACAGTAGTTGTTGTTGTATCTTGAGACTCTGTTGTGGTTGTTGTATCTTGAACTGACGATTCATCTGGCACTGTGCAAGATATAAAAATAATCACTAAAAGAAATTGAATTAATTTTAGATTCTTTAATATTTTTAACATTAATAAATTCTAGTTAGTAGGTAGGATCGACATAATTGTTTGTTCATCATTATTTCTAAGGAAATTTTCAAATTCATCGACATAGGTTCTATAATCTTTTCCAAACATTTCTATAAAGTTATCTTCAAACAATATTCCAGTTTGGGTATTTATCCAAAAATCCAATATTTTTTCTTCACCATGAAAATTGACTAAATAAGCTGTAAACCACGATCCCATTTCATATGCTAATTGTTGATCAATTGCCCATGTATAGTTATAAAGCTTTATTCCATTATTTAAAAATCTATTAATTATTGTGTCCAAACCTTCGTCGCCACAATAACACGAGAAAAGACTCGGTCTCATTGTTTGTTTTATAATCCCAATATCATTTAACGATCTTGCATGATAAAGATGTTGAAAGAAAACAGCATTACCTTCCATCCACCATGGTTTATGTTCATCACCATCACCACTTATTTTTCCAGATATTTTGTACTGTTCTTTTTTGTTGGCTGTCACATCTGCATAATTTGAAATCTGAAAAATATGAAAAGTTTCATGAATTGAAGTCATCCTAAGTGATTTTTCTTTGTTCGGTAGTTCATATGGTTGCATTGTTAGTAAATAGCAACAGCTTTCATTATTAAATGGGTTTGAACTGATACTAGAGTTATATGGCCAATTGTCAGTGAATATATTTCTACTCCCGTCATTATTTAGATCCCTAGAACATTTAGAGTTCCTGAAATAATTATTATTATTTTTCTCAATATATTCGCAGTATTCAGTTTCTAGTTTTATTGCTGATTCGTAATTATTATCAAGTTGAACAATAAGTATTGGTTGTAAATTTTGAAATTTAACCCCCGGATAAGAAAATAGATTTTCTACAGCATAATTCATATTTTCTAACAAAATATTTTTTGCTAACTCTGATAATTCATTTCCATAAAAAAATGTAATTTCAATATCTTCTAAATTAACTATATTTGAATTTGTTGTAGATGGTGCAACAGTAGTTGTTGTTGTAGATGGTGCAACAGTAGTTGTTGTTGTAGATGGTGCAACAGTAGTTGTTGTTGAAGTTTCTTGAGATTCTGTAGTTGTTTCTTGAACTGACGAGTTATCTGGTACTGTACAAGATATAAAAATAATTACTAAAAGAAGTTGAAACGATTTTAGATTCTTTAATATTTCAAACACATTAATATTTTTAACTTGATGGAAGAATTGACATTATTTCTGACTTTGAACTATTTCTTATAAAATCTTCGAACTCATCAACATAAGTTCTATAATCTTTTCCATATACATCGAGGAAATTCTCTTCAAACAATTTACCATTTTGGGTTTTGAACCAAAAATCAAATATGGAGTCCTCTCCATGAATATTTATTATATACGCAATAAACCAGGCCCCAACTTGATATCCAACAGCCCAGTCACTTTCCCATGTAACATTGTAAAGTTTTGGACCATTCAAATATCTGTCAATAATATTTGCCTTACCATCTCCACAATAGCAACTAAATAAACCGCGTCTCATTTCTTCTCTGAAATGAGAAAAGTTATTAATATTCCTTGAATAATAGAGATGTGAAAAATAAACAGCAGGCCCTTCCATCCAATATGGCTTATGTTCTAATCCATCACCACTTATTTTTCCTGAAATTTTAAGTCGATCATCATAAGACCAACCTAAGTCAACATAATTTGAAATCTGAAAAATATGAAACATTTCATGAATTGTTACATATGCCATTGAAGATTTGTGTTGAGGTAGGTCATGAGAACCACTTATAAATAAATAACAACAATTGTCATCTGCTGGTGTACCTGATATTGAAGATCCAGCAGGTTGTCCATTGTCAGTGAATAAACCAATACTTCCATCAGATTTTTTTGGATTGTACTCGAGATTACATTTACCACTTAAGTAATCAGTTGGTGAAAATTCAAGTAAATAATCGCAATATTCTGTTTCTAAATCAATTGCTGATTCGTAATTATTTCTATCAGTTTGAACTATTAATATTGGATACAAATTTTGAAGTTTTACTCTAGAATCTGAAAATAAAGTTTTCTCTGAATATTCAACATACTCGTTCAGTACATTGACATGAGCATCTGATATTGTTGAGGCTCTAAATAACTTAACATTCCTGTAGTCTGTATATTTTGTTGAAGGTGCAACAGTAGTAGTTGTTGTTGAAGGTGCAACAGTAGTTGTCGTTGTTGAAGGTGCAACAGTAGTTGTCGTTGTTGAAGGTGCAACAGTAGTTGTCGTTGTATCTTCAGACTCTGTTGTGGTTGTTGTATCTTGAACTGACGATTGATCTGGCGCTGTGCAAGATATAAAAATAATTACTAAAAGAAGTTGAGTTAATTTTAAATTTTTAAACTTTGCCAACATTATTTAAGTTTAGCTAGTAGGTAAAATTGACATAATTGTTTCTTCGTCATTATTTCTTATGAAGTCCTCAAACTCATCAACATAAGTTCTATAATCTTTTCCATATATTTCAAAAAAGTTATCTTCAAACAATATTCCAGTTTGGGTATTTATCCAAAAATCAAATAAAGGCTCCTCACCATTTATATTATTTAAATATGCCACAAACCAGGCACCAACTTGATAACCAACGTCTGCATCACTTTCCCAAGTTACATCATAAAGTTTTGGACCATTCAAATATCTATCGATAATAGGTGCTTGGCCATCACCACAATAGCAACTAAATAACACACTCCTCATTTCGTTTTTAAAATAATCGAAGTCATTAATCTCCCGTGCGTACCAAAGATATGAATAATATACAGCTGGACCCTCTTTCCAAAAAGGGTATTTTTTTCCATCATCACCTCGTCTTTTTCCAGCAATATTGTCCAATGCATTCCTGTCATCTGATAGATCTATCAAATTTGAATTTTGAAAAATATGAAACATTTCATGAATTGTTACGTACCCTATTGAAGGCATAGGCTCATCATGACTCTCACTTACAAATAAATAACAACATTTACCCTCTCTTTTTGTCGCATTGATTGCAGATCCCATTGGCCTTCCATCTTCTGTTAAGATTCCAAGGCTTCCATCTTCCTTTTTTGCCCAATCTTCAAACTGATTGTCAGGATTACATTTTGAAATTTCAAATGTATATTCATGGTTATTTTCTAAATAATCACAATATTCTGTTTCTAAATCAATTGCCGCCTGATAATTATTACGATCTAATTGAGCAATGATAATTGGATAGATATTCTCAAATTTTAATCTTGGATCTGAAAACAGTTTTTTCTCAGAAAACTCAACGTATTCATTTAGAAAATCAATCGTTTCATCTGTTACTGTTTCTGCTCTCAATAGTTTTATCTCTCTGTAATCTAAATAATTAGTTGATCTTATTCCGTCTGCTGTTGTAATTACTGTAGTTTCCATAGGAGAATTTTTAGGAGATGTGTCATCAGAAAAAGTACAAGAAGTAAATAATACTAAAGTGATTAAATACAGTGATGATTTTTTCATTTAGATATAAAGTCTACATAATTACTTAATTTACCCTCTGGGAAAAATCCTGGTGGTGGTGATTCTAAATATTCATCAGAACTCATAAATTCATACCAGCTATCATAAAATTCATCTATCGTCATTCTAATGTGTTTCTCGAAAGATTTTTCCCAACCTAATTCGTAAAAATCTCTATATATGTCGACATAAACAGTTTGGTAGGACGTCAAATATGCCATATAAGCCGGACCAAAAGATTTAATGTATCCACGGCATGTGCCTTTATCAGCTCCATAGTCTACTTCTATTTTCAGTGAGTAATTAATACAATCTCCACCAGGTCTAAATTTTTCTTTATTTCGTTTGTACCAATTATTTAAATCCATACCTTCATATTCAACTTCTTCAAAACTAAGACCTTGAAAAGCAGAAAAAGAGGTCCAATTATCCCTTAGCCAGATATTTTGATGTAAGGTTGAACTACCCTCAATAAACCACATAGGTATAATATCAATCAGCCTTTCACCGTAGAACCATCTCCTTTGATAAGCATGAAAATATTCGTGTGCATAACCTGAATATAATGCTGTTTTTATTTTTGTCTCAGAAGCCCAATCTCTCATACCATGAGGATTTAGGGCATGAGATAATGTAATAATACACAGATCATATGGATCAGGTGGATTTTCCCAATAACCACTGGACCCTGCAAGACAGTTTATGGGAGGTAATTCTGGATGTTCTTGTTTGTTCCAAACATATTTAACTTCAGTTAATTTAGTTAAGACATTTTGAGAGCTACCAACATCAGAAACTATGAAATGGATATATCGGTTGTAGGGACCTAAAGTTTCGTATAGTATTTTTTGAATTTCTATATATTCCCTTACTAGGTATTCGGGTGTATCTGTCGCATACACAATTTCTGGTTCAACACCCTCTTGAGGTCTGTCAAATCCAAGACTTACCAAGTGTTCTTGAGTTGAATTTT
>CABZMN010000015.1 GCA_902526825.1 uncultured Candidatus Actinomarina sp.
ATTCAACAACGTTTCTGACTATTTTTCCAGTATCACTCATTCTTCTTCGCCTTTATTTTCTTCTTCAGCGGATTCTTCATTAGTATCATCAGCTTGATCTTCATTTTTCTTGTTGTGTGCTTTTGAGCTACTTTTTATTTTTGGTTCTGGAGGTTTGGGAATGGATACAACCTCACCCTTTGAGGATCTCCACTGTGCCCATGCTCCCGATATCTCCAATATTTTCTGTGCTCTTTCTGAAGGTTGAGCACCTTTTTCTAACCATGACACAGCTTTTTCTACATCAATTTCAACTGATGAGGGATTATCTTGTGGATTATAAAATCCAAGATCTTCTATGAATTTTCCATCTCTAGGAGACCTTGAATCAGCAACGATAACTCTAAAAGTTCTATTCTTTTTTTTACCTCTCTGGGCTAGCCTTATTTTTACTGGCATTTAAATCCTTATCTATTAGCAATTAACTATATTAGTTAATATTTAACTTAATGACTTATGAATTATATTTACTATAAATAATTAGTGCTAGTAAAGATAAATTATTTAATGTACCCTAAGAAATATGGAATTAATAGAAATTTCACATCCTCTTAAAGATCATTACCTAACTAATTTAAGAGACAAAAATACAGATTTTGATACATTTAGAAATTCTGCATCAAAACTTTCTTATTTTTTAGTCGTTGAAGCCACAAAACATCTCACTACACTTTCAAAAGAAATAGATACACCACTTACAAAGACTCAAGGAGTACAAATTGAAAATAATTCGGTTGCCATTTCTGTTTTAAGAGCTGGTCTCGGACTTATGGATGGCGTTCAACAATTAATACCAAATATCTCATTTGGTTATATAGGAGTTCAAAGAAATGAAGAAACAGCTCAACCAGAAAATTATTACGAAAAACTTCCTGATTTAGTTGATAAAAATGTATTTATCTTAGAGCCAATGTTAGCAACTGGAGGATCATTATCGTTTGCCATTGAAACTGTAAAAAAATATAATCCGAAAAATATTCATGCCTTAACAGTAATCTCAGCACCAGAAGGCATAGACAAAATCAAGGAAAACCATCCTGACATTACGCTAGTAACTGCTTCAATTGATGAAAAATTAGATGATAACTGGTACATTGTTCCTGGTCTTGGGGACATGGGCGATAGGTTATTTGGAACAACTTAAAAGTAATGTCTAAATGCATTTTGATTGTAATAGATTCCCTAGGTGTTGGTGAAGCTCCTGATGCTGGAAGTTATGGAGACATAGGTGCAAATACTTTTGGTAATGTAGCAAAAGCAAATGGACAGCTTAATCTACCTACTTTTGAAAAGCTTGGTTTTGGTTCAATCACAAATATAAACGGACTCAAAGATGAGGTTACTTGCTCTATAGTAGGAAAGCTTGCAGAGTCATCAAAAGGAAATGATTCAACCACTGGACATTGGGAAATTGGTGGATTAATAACACAAAAAGATTTTTCAGTATTTCCAAAAGGTTTTCCAAGCGAACTAATTGACAAAATATCTTTAGAATCAGGACACGAATTTATAGGAAATTATCATGCATCTGGAACAGAAATAATTAATGAACTTGGTGAAGAACATCTTAGAAGCGGTAAATTAATCCTTTACACGTCAGGTGATTCAGTTTTTCAAATAGCAGCTCATGAAGATATTCTCCCAGTAAATGAGCTTTATAAAATTTGTAAAATATCAAGAGAATATTGCAACGAATACAATATTGGCAGAGTAATTGCTAGACCATTTATTGGTGAGAAAGAAAATTTTCAAAGAACTTACGATAGAAAAGATTTTGGAATTACTCCCCCAGGAGAAACTATTCTTAGTCAATTATCTAAATACGGAAAAAATTCTCTGGGAATTGGAAAAATTTCTGATTTATTTGGTGATGAATTTCTCAGTAATTCAATTCACACTGAAGGTGATAAAAATGGGTTGGAAATATTGATTAGTGAATATGAAGACAACCGTTATGATTTTTATTTTATTAACTTAGTTGACCTAGACATGCTTTATGGACATAGAGAAGATCCAGCAGGATATTATGAAGGTTTAAAAATTATTGATGATGGTTTAGATAAGCTAATAAGTGTCTTAAATGATGAGGATATAATTATTATTACTGGTGATCATGGTACTGACCCTACCGATGGTAAAACTGATCATTCTAGAGAATATGTACCTTTTGTTATTTACAAAAAGAATCTAAAACCGAAATATATTGGTGAAGGTAATACTTTTTCAGATATTGCTTCAACTATTTCAGATATTTACAAAATCGAAAACATATTTCCAGGTAAAAGCAGTGCCAATCATTTATCATGACTGATAGAACCAAAATGTTAAATAAAATTAATGAAGCAAGTAATTATCTGAAGGAAAACTTTAATTCAGAGGTTTCGTCTGCAATTATTTTAGGCTCAGGTATGGGAGGCTTTGAAAATAGCTTTGATCCAATTGCAACTTTTGATTATTCGGAAATACCAAACTTTATAAAGCCAGCCGTACAAGGGCATTCTGGAACTTTCACCTTTGTTGAAGTTGAGGATAAAATAACCGCTATATTATCTGGTAGAGCACATTATTACGAGGGTTATGATATTCATGACCTTGTATTACCCACAAGAGTCTTAGCTACTTTAGGAATTAAAAATCTAATTGTAACTAATGCAGCTGGTGGTATAAATGCTAATTACTCACCAGGAGACATAGTTGCAATAAAAGATCATATAAATTTAACAGGCAATAACCCATTAATAGGTAAAAATTTAGATGAATTTGGACCAAGATTTCCTGATATGACTGAAGTTTATAATTTCAAGTTTAGAGCTTTAGCAAAAGAAATTTCTAAAGAATATTTTGAATACAAGGAGGGTGTTTATGCTTGGTTTACGGGACCAACTTATGAAACACCTTCGGAAGTCAATTTTGCAAAAACTATTGGTGCTGATTTAGTTGGAATGTCCACTGTTCCAGAAGCAATAGTGGCAAAACATTCCGGAATTGATGTTACTGCTTTTTCATTGGTTACCAACTTAGCAGCAGGCATTTCTGATTCACCATTATCTCATGAAGAAGTAATAGAAATTGCAGACAAAACCTCAAAAACATTTCAAAATTTTATGAGAAGTTTTTTAGGTCAAATTAATTTAGCTATTTAAATTTGTAATATTAAAATAGAAAATATGAAAATAGCAGTCTGTGCAAAACAAATTCCAGATCCCGCTTTAGATATTACATATTCGGAAGGACTTGTAAGTAGACCGGATGAACAAGTTTTAGATGATACAGACAGATATGGAATAGAAGTCGCGTTACAATTAAAAGAAAAATTTGATGCAGAAGTAACTGTCATTTCTATGGGGAAAATGGGTACAGAAAAAGGTATACAGCAAGCTTTACAAATGGGCCCAGACAAAGCTCTAGTTTTAGAGGATGATTCTCTTTCAGGATCAAATTCACTAATGACAGCAAATGTCCTAAGTGAACTTTCCAAAAAAGTTGGAGCTGATATTACAATTTTTGGTACTGAATCAACAGATGGATATTCAGGTGTTATTCCTCAACAAGTCTCAAGAATGCTTGGATTGCCATGTATCTCATATATAAAAGCAGTAGAGATATCAGATACTGTTTCTCTTACTAGACAGACATCTACAGGTTCAGAAAAAGTTCAAATGCCATCAAATTGTGTACTATCTGTTACAGCTGGAGGTGTAGAGCCAAGATATCCAAACTTTAAAGACATCATGGCGGCAAAGTCTAAACCAGTTGAAAAAATATCTCTGAGTGATATCGAATTTAGTGCTGTTCAGAATATTGAATTTATTGACATTAAAGATGTCTCAACAACAAAACAAGGAGAAAAAATAGTAGATGAAGGCGAAGGCTTTCAAGTAATAATAGACAAACTAAAGGAATTAAAAGCTATATGAAAACATTAATTCTTGGTGAAGTAGTAGAAGGTAAGCTTTCAAGTGGAGCTTTGGAAATCATTGCAAAATCACAAGATCTAGGACTAGATTTTGAAGTTGCAACAGTGGGAACAGAGGAATCACCAAATATCGGATCTGAGAGTTTCAAAAACACATATTTAAAATGTAATGAAACCCAGTTGAGTCTTGGGTCGGTTGCAAACACTTTAAAAACAATGGTTGATAAACAATCCATTTCACTTATTATGGCTCCATCAACTTATGTTGGTAGAGATCTAGTAGCATTTTTGTCAGTAGATTTTAGTTCCAGTCAAGTGTCAAATGTTATTAACTTCTCGATAGAGGGTGGCAATGTTATAACTTCTAATTCAATCAACGGTGGAGAAAGTGAATATAATTCAAAAATTACTTCAGATAAAAAGTTTCTTTTAATAAGACCTAAATCTTTTGAAGAGGTTCAAGTAGAACTTAGTAATACAAATTATGAGACGATTGAAATCAATTCTGAAGATCCTGAGGTATTTGATATATTTATCGAAGAAAAATCCGGTCCTCAGCTAGAAGATTCAAAAATAGTTATATCTGCTGGAAGAGGAATGGTTGATAGCTCAAACTTATCTTTAGTAGAAGATCTTGCAAGTAAGCTTAACGCAGCAATTGGAGGTACTAGAGCCATAGTTGATGCAGGTTGGATGCCATATTCACAACAAGTTGGTCAAACTGGTAAAACTGTCAAACCTGATGTTTATATTGCATTAGGTATTTCAGGAGCTACCCAACATCAAGTTGGAATGAAAGATTCAAAATATATTATTGCAATTAATAAGGATGAAGAAGCTCCTATATTCCAAATTGCTGATCTTGGATTAGTCGCAGATACTTTGTCTATAGTTCCAAAAATTACTGAAAATTTATAATTTAAAATTTAAAGTCAAAAGGTAATACCTCTTCAAACTTATATTTTTGAAAATCGTTATCATTTACGACGATTACATGTTCAGTATTGAATTCTGACATTCTCTGCCTTGAAATTCCACAAGGAAATATTGCTGTCTCGCTTTTTGCATCAATACATGCAACTGCAATTGTATCGATTTTTGTCTCACCTTCTGATATAGCTTTCAAGATTGCTACATCTTCACCACAAACTGTTGCAGGATATGAAGCATTTTCAATATTACAACCTGTATATATGTTTCCAGAGTCAGTTATTAATGCTGCTCCAACTCTAAAGTTAGAATATGGTGCATAGGCTTTTTTAGCGATCTCTTTTGCTAAGTCTGCTAATTTTTGATCGATAGAAGACAATTACTCCCCTTTCGCAATTAAAGTTTCAAAATCTTTTTTAGTTTTTGTAAATACTCTTGAGCCAGATCCTGGTTGCATTGTTACTCCATAAAGAACATCACCTGCCTGCATAGTTTGTTGCTGATGTGTGACAATTAAAAACTGTGCATCTTCCTTTACGAACTCAAGTAAATTAAGCATTCTATGTAAATTAGCGTCATCTAGAGCAGCTTCAACCTCATCTAGTATGTAAAAAGGGCTTGGGAAAGATTTAAATACAGAGAATAAAAATGCAATTGCAGCTAGTGATCGTTCACCTCCTGAAAGTAAACTCAATTTTTTCACTTTCTTACCTCTAGGTTGAACACTTATTTCGATTCCTGATTCAAGTAAGTTTTCAGGGTTTGTTAATGTTAAAGATCCCTTACCGCCTGGGAAGAGCTTTTCAAAAACTTCTTCAAAATTGACAGAGATAGTGTTGAATGAGTTCTCAATTCTAAATTTAATTTCTTCTTCAATTTCGCTTATATATTTTAAAAGTTCTTTTTTAGTTGTATTCAATTCCTCTATGTTTGTAGATATATCTTCATATCTAGTGTTTAAAGATTCAAAATCTTCTGAGGCTAAGTAATTTACAGTACCCAGTTCGTCCAATTGGTTTTCAGTTTTTGAAATAATATTAT
>CABZMN010000016.1 GCA_902526825.1 uncultured Candidatus Actinomarina sp.
CTTCCTCCTCAGGAGGTGAATCTCCTAAACCCTCAATATCGATTTTGTAACCAGTTAATTTGGCAGCTAGACGCGCATTTTGTCCTTCTTTCCCAATAGCAAGTGAAAGTTGACTATCTTTTACAATTACTTTTGCTGATTTTGAATCCTCATCAAGAATAACTTCATCAATGTCAGCTGGGCCAAGCGCTTCAATTATGAATCTAACTTTATCTTCTCTCCACTCAACAACATCTAATTTTTCACCTTTGAGTTCATTAACTATTTGCCTTACTCTAGAACCACGTGAGCCTACACATGCACCTTTTGGATCAACATTTGGATCATTTGAGAATACCGCAATCTTTGTTCTACTTCCAGCTTCCCTTGCAATAGCTCGTAATTCAACAGTTCCATCTGTTAATTCTGGAACTTCTAATTCCAACATTCTTTGTACAAATTCTGCTCTGTTTCTGCTGACAACAATAGGTATGCCTTTTGATTCAGTTCTTATCTCAGTAATTAATGCTTTTATTCGGTTTCCTCTTTCAAGACGTTCAAAAGGTATTCGCTCGCTAGATGGGATCACAGCTTCTGCGTCTTGTAAATCAATTATTGTCTGATTAAACCTTGGATCAAATTGAGTAACAATACCAGTAATTAACTCACCCTCTCTACCGATATAAGCGTCAAGTACAGTAGCTCTTTTTGCATCTCTTACTTTTGTTGACATCATTTGTTTAAATGATTGAGCAGCTATTCTTCCAAAGTCTGAATCGCTTATATCAGGTTCCCATTCCTTAATTACATTTCCATCAACGTCAAGCTCTTGAGCATATACAGTTATTTCACCACTATCAGGATCTAACGTAACTCTTGCTTCTTCTGCAGCTCCAGGAATTCTCATATAAGCTGATCTGAAGGCCGATACTAAAGCCTCATACATACTATCTACATCAACACCTTTATCTAAGGCAAGAGATTCTATAGCTTGCTTTATATCACTTCCTAATTTCATATTTACCTCAACTTTTTACTTTTTGACTAAATTTGTTAAATCTAATATTTGCTTTCTTAATATTTTCGTATTCAAAATTATGAGTCAGTCCATCAATTAAAATCTCAACATCTTTCTCGTTAATATTTACTAAGTTTCCAATGAATGTGTACTCTCCATTTTTTGGATTAATGAGATTAATTTTTATTTCTTCATTTAGAGCTAGTTCAAAATGTCTTTTTGTTTTTAAAGAACGCTCAATACCTGGACTAGAAAGAATTAATTCATACGTGCCTTTTTCAAGTCCTATGTCTTCAAGTAGTCTCTGTATTTGATAATTGAGTCTCTCAAAAGTACTCAATTCCTGATCTTCTTGTGAAAAGATAAATATCTCGACTTTAGAAATTGATTCGTTGCCTGCAATGTTTAAATCATATAATTCAAGATGTTCAGTTTCAAGATATGTTGAAATAGCAAGGGAGATGTCGTTTTTGATAACCACTTGATCACCTCCATTCATAAAAAAAGTGGGCTTTGAACCCACTATTTTGTAGTTAAGTTGTTAATTTAATTTTAACGTAATTTTGATTTAAGATAAAGAATTTTTAATAAGCTTTAGAAAATATAGCAAATTTACCATTTTCAGAATCAGAATTAACTGATTTTTCTGTCTCAGTATTTTCTAAAGGATAGCATCTAAGGGTTGCGCTTGTCTCTTCTTTAATTTTTAATTCATCTTCCTTATTCTCTTTCCAAAAACACGATACAAAGCCTTTTTTACTATTTAATACTTCTATTAATTCACTGAAAGATTCAACATGGGTTGTATTGTCTTTAAGAGTATTTTGAGAATTTTTGTATAGGCTGTCTTGAATTTCATGAAGAAGTTTTTTTATAGTATTTTGAACATCATCCATAGGGTATGAATTTTTAGACTCATCATCTCTTCTAGAAACAAGAATTGTATTTTTTTCAATATCTTTAGGTCCTACTTCAACTCTTAATGGAACCCCTTTTTGTTCCCATTCATTAAATTTAAAACCTGGTGAAACTTCTGATCTATCATCAATGATTACCCTAAATTCACTAAGAGAATCGTTTAATTGATTTACAACTTTCATTACTAAATCTTTATCTTTTTCATTTCGGATTATTGGAACAATGACTATTTGATGAGGGGCCAACTGAGGTGGAAGTTTTAAACCTTTATCATCTCCATGAGCCATGATTATCATGCCTACTAATCTTGTGCTCACTCCCCAACTGGTTTGATACGGATGTTGTAATTTATTGTTTTCATCAGAAAATGTAATATCAAATGCTTTTGAAAAGTTCTGTCCTAATTCATGAGAGGTCCCTGCTTGAAGTGCTTTCATGTCATTCATCATTGCTTCAATTGAATACGTTGTACTAGCGCCTGCAAATTTTTCAATATCTGACTTAGTCCCTTTGATAACAGATACAGCTGCTGCTTGTTTTGCAAACTCTTCATATATATCCAACATTCTCAATGCTTCTTCTTTAGCTTCATCAATTGTTGCGTGAGCAGTGTGGCCCTCTTGCCAAAGAAATTCTGATGTCCTTAAAAATAATCTTGTTCTCATCTCCCATCTAACGACATTTGACCATTGGTTGATAAGCATTGGTAAATCTCTATGACTTGATATCCATTTTGCGAACATATGATTTATTATGGTCTCAGAAGTAGGTCTAACAATTAATGGTTCCTCTAATTCTTTACCACCAGCATGTGTAACAGTAGCTAACTCTGGTGAGAAGCCTTCAACATGTTCAGCTTCTTTTTCTATAAATGATTTGGGTATAAACATGGGAAAATATGCATTTTTATGACCTGTCTCTTTAAATCTTTTATCTAAGTAAGATTGGATATTTTCCCATATCGCATACCCATAAGGTTTAATAACCATAGTGCCTTTTACAGGCGAATAATCAGCAAGGTCAGCAAGTTGTACAATTTCGGTATACCATTGATTAAAATCTTCAGACATGGGTGTCAGTTTTTTTACCATACGTATATTCTATTACGTTAACTAATCATTATCTTGTTTTGAAGTAATCTCAACAACTGATTTTTTTCTCTTCGTAAAACTATTTATATCACCTTGAGAGTTCAACAAATCTTCAACATCCTTTTGGGCTAATTCTGCAGCATTGTCATCAGCAGCAGCCAACCTAGATTCAATTCCCTCTTCTACGATCAAACGTGCTTCATCCAGTAAAGAAGTAACCATATCTTTTTCATTTACAACCCTTACAACCTCACCACGTATAAATAAATGTCCCTTATTTTTTCCTGCAGCAATACCAAGATCTGCTGATCTAGCTTCTCCAGGTCCATTAACTACACAACCCATGACAGCAACTTGAAGAGGTAAATCTTCTTTATTCAATGCCTCTTGTGCTTCTTCTGCAACTTTAATAACATCAACTTCTGCCCTCCCACAACTTGGACATGCAATCAAATCAAGAGAGTTTCTCTCTCTAAGTCCTAAATATTCGAGTAATTGTCTACCGCTTTTTGCTTCTTCTATTGGGTCGGCTGTTAATGAATATCTGATTGTATCTCCAATCCCTTCATTTAATAGTGTTGAAATACCCGCTGTGGATTTTATAAGTCCTCCTGGAAGTGGGCCTGCTTCGGTTACCCCTAAATGTAAAGGATATTCAACTTTCTCTGCAAGCAATCTGTAAGACTCAATCATTAGTGGTACATTTGAATGTTTCACAGAAATTTTTATATTAAAAAAATCAACATCCTCAAGATACTTTAATTCTGTCATAGCTGACTCAACCAAAGCTTCAGGAGTAGCGTCTCCATATTTCTCAAGCAAATCTTTATCAAGTGATCCACCATTCACCCCAATTCGTATTGGGATGTTTGCACTTAATGCTGCTTTTGCTACTTCTTTAATTTGTGATTCTTTTCTAATGTTTCCTGGATTAAGTCTTAGACCGTCTACACCTGCTTCAATTGCAGCAAGTGCTAGCTTATACTGAAAATGTATGTCAGCAATAATAGGAACTGGACTTCTTTGCGTAATCTCAACAAGACCCTCAGCAGCTTCAACCTCATTGCAAGTAACTCTGACAATGTCGGCTCCATTTGAGGCAATTTCATAAATCTGGGCAAGTGTACCGTCTACATCTCTAGTCTTAGTAGTTGTCATTGACTGTACTGATATAGGAAAATTAGAACCAATTCCAACTTTACCTACTTGAATTTGAGATGTCTTTCTTCTGGTATATTTCATAAGTTAATTGGTTGCGTTATATCTAAATAAAATGCTGTTATTCCAATAAAAACGAATACAAATATTACAACAGCTGCAACAGGATAAAGTTTTTTATCTGATATTTTTTTCCCAGTTACTCCTTCAATCAAAGATAACAAAACTCGACCTCCATCTAAAGGTATCAAGGGAATTGCATTAAAAACGGCAAGAAAAACATTAACAAAAGCAAGTAAGCTGAAAAGATTTACATATCCATTATCAGCAATTTGACTTCCAGCCTGGGCAAGGCCTATTGGACTCAATGGTCTAGCTTCGTCGGGAACAATTTCTCCAGAGTAAGTACCCAACAATGTTCTTATATTTTCTGGACTAAGTAAAGTAAATATTCCATCTACCGCCGCGATAGTCATTTCAATTTCTAAACTTGTAGTAAATAGTGCTGCATCTAAAATTCCAACATCTTTTTGTTGTATTACTGGTGAAACACCAAGATAACCAATTTCTAAGCTATTGATGTTGCGCGTTTCTAAAATTGCAGAAGTTAGGTAAACACTGTTTCCCCGAAGATATTTAATACTGACTTCTTGACCAGGATTGACTTCGATAATCGAAACTAGTTGGTCCCAAGTCTCAACATCCTGACCATTAAATTGAATTATTGTATCCCCAGGTCTAAGACCAGCTGATTGAGATGGAGAAATATCTTGCTGATTGATTGAATCACCTATCGTCTCAATATTCAAGGTTGGCTGTGTAACTCCATTTGTAATAAAGATCGCAAATATCATAATCCAGGCTGTTAAAAAATTAACAATTATACCTGCAGAGGCAATAAAAAGTTTTGTCGTCCATTTTGAAGTATGAAACAACTCACTATCTTCATATCCTTCAACTTGTTCAGACTCGTCCATACCGGGTATCTTTACATATCCCCCGAATGGGATCCCTTTTAAACCATATTCTGTACCGTTTCGTTTAAAAGAAAATATTTTTGGGCCAAAACCAACAAAAAACTCAGAAACAGCAACCTTAAAATATCTAGCAGCAAAATAATGTCCTGCTTCATGCATTACCACGAAAAAGGTAAGCATTAATATAGTCAATATCCCATTCATATACTTATTATCTCACCTAGAGATTTAAATAAAAAAATTGTAAAACAATTAAAAGGTAAGGAAAACTAATTAAATAAGAGTCAAT
>CABZMN010000017.1 GCA_902526825.1 uncultured Candidatus Actinomarina sp.
TCAAAATTTTCGTAAGCTTTTTCAAAAAAATTTGTTATGTTGGTGTCCCTAAAAACTGAACTTAAAATACCTTCTTGTTTATTTACTTTTGAAAAAACTTCAATATCTTGATAAATTAATTCTACTTTTGAAGAATTAACTTGAAATACTGAAAATGGCTCTGATGAAAAAAGAAAGGTTAGTCTGTCAGAACTCATTGCTTTACTCTCAATTTCTTCTGTATAGGAAATGAAATAATCTATACCAAGGTCAAAAAGATAATCCACTCCTTGCTCAAATTTGTTATTTATGTATGACAGTCCACCTACAGGATTTGATGGTCTTTTTGCCAAACCAGATACAGATATAAAGTGAAAAGGGGTTGTAATACTAGAATCAAAATACAAACCTTCCATACTTGTATGTTTTGTAAAATATGGAAGCGTCATCAGTGTCATTGGTGTTCCATATTTATTCATATCTGAATTAGGTTCCCACATTATCCTTCCTGGTTTTAAATTTTCTAATTTGGTGTATAGGCTTTGAACTTGATTCCAGTCATTCTTTCCCTCATAACCTGTAAAATTCCAATTAAGCCAATGTGGTAAGAAAGATATAGTAGAAAATATAATAGAAACAATCAACATATTAAGCTGTATAACAACATTATTTAAATTTAGAACTGCGAATACAATTATCAACAAAATGATTGGTACATAAACATTTAAATATGATTGGTGAGTTGACCACTTTTGATAAAAAATATACAAACAAAAAATTGTTCCTCCTAAAAAAAGAAGCGTCAATACATTAAAACCCTGTTGGTAAAGATTTATATCTTCAATAAAAATTTCTATAGCCTTAAAAAATAAAAGTATAACTCCAAGATTAAAAAATGGAACTAGTCTTCCATTCCAAAGAGCGCCATCTGGAACAAAAAAATAAAGCAAAATGGATGAGAAAATAAGATAAAGTTCAAATAAATTTAAGGTCTTGTTTTTTATTAAATTTTTATGCTTTAATATCAATAAACTAATCAAGATAAAGATGATTGGTAAAATATCCTGTTTTATTAAGTCTTCTATTCTTGAAAAAGGAGTGTAGCTCATATTTGTTGTATATTCTAAATTCATTATTAATGAGGCAGACCATCGGGATACAAGTGCTAGAAAAATTGATATTGACAGTATTTTTTGATTAAAGTTTTCTTTTCTTGATAACCAGTAAAAAGCATAGATTGGAGAATAAATGATAAATGGAATTAGATGTGACAACAAGCATAAAGCAAGAAAAATTGAACTTATTGGAAATCTAAAATTATTTTTTGATTTTAGTAAGTAAAAAATTGATAAATTTGCAAATGCTAATGAATATCCAAAAGAAAACTGGCCTGCCAGAGTTGAAGCTAAATTTCCACCATAAATAGTAAACGACTCGGTAAACACATAGAACAATCCTGCTGTAGCACCATAGATTGAAATTTGATTTGATTTTTTTCTCATTAGTTTTTCGATAGAGTAAGCAACTAAAATAGTCGACAAAACAACCATAATTTTGAAAGCAATTCCGAAAGGAAATATAAGATCTAAAAAAAAGGTGATTATTGCTGGCAGAGGAAAATAAAAATAGTATAAAGGATATCCACCAAACCAATCATTAGACCATCCATTTATTTGAAAATTTGGCATGAAGTCTTTTATGAATGTATCAATAGCAACAATATGAGCTCCCATGTCACCGCCGGTAGGTGTGTTGTTTTCAAAAACTAAATCAACTCTCAAAAATAAAACTAAAACAAGTAAATAAAATAATTTTTGTGAAATGTTTGAATTGAAATTTATACTAATTGATTTCATTTAAAATCTTTCCAAGATATTTAGTATTTCTTTTTCCATTTTCTGACCACTCAGCATACCAATACGGACCATGAGGGCAACTGTTACAAGATTCTCTTCCACATTTTATTAACTTTTGCCTGTAGGATATTTTTTGTTCATTACCTGTGGATCCAAGTTTATTATCAATTAGGATACGTAATCTTTTTAAATCCGATTCACCTAATTCTGATATTGCTTCTAGAATTTCTCTATCTACCATTATTAAAATGTTAATGGAATATTGGTAAGAGTAACAAAGTATGAAAAAAATTGTTTATCTGTCAGGTGGAATTGGTGGAGCTAAGCTTGCCAAAGGTTTTTACAACCTTAAAGATATTGACTTAAAAATTATTGTAAATACAGGTGATGATGAAACTATACAAGGAGTTAGGCTATCTCCAGATATAGATTCTGTAATTTATGCATTAGCTGGAATTGAGGGTAAATATGGATGGGGCCAAAAAAATGATAGTTTTGTTGTAAGTGAAGAGTTTAAAAAATACTTGCCTAAAGAATTTAGTATTGGTGATAAAGATCTTGCTTTAAATCTTTTTAGAAATCAATTATTTTCGGAAGGTAAATCACTTACTCAAATAACCAACATAATTTCTGATAAATTTGGTTTGAATTGCAAAATATTTCCTATGTCAGATGATTTAGTTAGTACAAAAATAAAAACTGTTGATAATAAATTATTAGACTTCCAAGAATATTTTGTTGAATTAAAATCTGAACCTAACTTAATTGACATTATTTATTTAAATTCTGAAAAAGCAGATATAACATCTGAAGTTGCCATTGCTATTGAAGAAGCTGACAAAATTGTCATAGGACCTTCAAATCCAATACTATCTATTGGACCAATTCTCTCAATTCAAAATTTAAAGGAAAAATTAATTCTTAACAAAAATACATATGTTGTTTCACCATTTATACAAAATAAAGCAATTAAAGGTCCTTCAAAGAAAAATTTTGAAGATCTTGGATATAAGAGTGACATAACAGGTGTAAAAGATTTTTATAAAGATATTGGAACTTTCTTTATAGTTCAAACAGGTGATTCTGATGAAGCTGAAAATACAATTGAAGAAAATATATTATTTAAGTCTGAAAAAGATGCAATTAATTTAGCTAGGTATATTGTTGATCATGAATAACATTACAATTATTCCCATTAAAAATCTTCCTGAATTTAAACCAGAGCACGATTTAGTAAATGAAATAATGAAAAGTTTTAATCATAATAATGTCGTTATAGAAAACGATGACGTCATTGTGATAACCCAAAAAATTATTTCAAAATCTGAAAACAGATTAATAGACATAGAAGACAAAGACATCGAGGAATTAATTAAAAAAGAGTCTTTAGAAATTTTGAGAAAAAGGGGTGACACTGTAATCGCAAGAACAAGGCATGGATTTATATGTGCAAATGCTGGTATTGATAAATCAAATATAAAAAAAGGTTCAGTTTTACTTTTACCTGAAGACCCTGACAAGACATCTCAAGATATTAGAAAAAAAATTGAACACATCACCAGAAAAAAAATCAGCATTATCATATCTGATACTTTTGGAAGAGCATGGAGAAAAGGTCAAACTAATGTTGCCATAGGATCATCAGGTATTGAACCTTTAGAAAGCTATATAGGTAAAAAAGATGCTTTTGATAATGAATTATTTGCTACTGAAATAGCAATTATTGATGAGCTAGCTGGAGCTGCAGAATTAGTCATGAAGAAATCAGATAACATACCCGTGGCCATAATTAGAGGAGTTAATTATAAGTCTTCAGATTTAGGTGTAAAAGAATTAATTAGAAAAGAAGATGAAGATTTTTTTCTATAAAGGTCGTCCACACTAATTTAATTTCTATTATCCAGAATTAATTGACCAAAAATCAACTAATTCGTTTAGAGGTTCTTCTGGAAAAAATCCTTCTGGTGGCAATGGATTATCCAAAATGAAATTATTAAAACTTATATATAACTCCTCCGAATTCATCCCTGTATGTTTTTTTAAAGTTTCTGGAAATCTTAAATCATATATATCTTCGTGAAATCTGATAAACAAGGTCTCAAAAGAGGTAAGATATGCGATATAAAAATTTATCATTTCCCATCCATTATTTGCGCACAAAGTTGTATCTCTATATTCCTCTTTGTTTGAAAAACCTCTACATTCACCATTATCCTCCCCAATCACTTCTTGTCTATAAAACAAATACTTCTGAGTAAGGTTACAACCCGCTAATTTAATAAAAACTCCCTCAGTAGTATCCATGTTATATTCTGGATCTCCATTACAGGCTCCTTCAAATCCATAGTCTTTTACAATTTGAAGTTCATCAAAGTTATCTCTCATAAATAAACTTGGAAAAACTGTTGCTTGTCCCTCAACATACCAAGCAGGTGCATCTACAGGATCATTTATGCCACAACAGTCATTAACCATTGCAAGAGCTTTTTCAAAAGCATGTGTTTGCTGAACATGATGATAATATTCATGAGCTACTCCATTCATATGTCCCATTAAAAATCCTTCACCAAACATGTTTCTATCATTCTCCCAATAAGGATCATTTTGAGGGTTAGGTTGAATACAAATTCTGTAGTGATTTAATTCAAGATCCATTTTACGTCCAAAACCGCTTAAGCAGCTTCTTTTATCATGTACAAATTGGAGTGTGGGCTCAACTTTTTTATGATTGTTGTCATAGAAAAAATCAAACTTGTCGAGTGCTTCAACTGCTTCCAGACCTTGATCTTCTGGTTCATAAACAATG
>CABZMN010000018.1 GCA_902526825.1 uncultured Candidatus Actinomarina sp.
TATCACTTCCGATAGGATTAAATGCATTAAACTCGTCTTCAGTTAATATGCCAGCCTCATACATTTGAGTTCGTCTTGCTTGAATTCTAGATTTTGACCACGCATTAAAATAAAGTCTTTCTGGAATCCATACCTCTTCTCCGTCTTTTAATGGAAATTTGTCTACATCACCAGCTGCAAAATACGCAGCTGTTCCAACTCTATGTGTCTGAATATGATCAACTTTTTGAATCTGTTTCAAATCCATTTGCTGGGTTACTTGTTGGAATATTATGTACCGTTTTAGTTCAATCCTCATCTGTCACAACATCAACAATTGTTGGTTTAGTTGGTAGTGGTGTCCTTAGTCTAGAGTATGCAATACCTATGGTCATGGGTGCAAATATAGGAACAACTGTAACAAATACTCTTGTTTCTTTTGGCCATGTTAGAAGGGAGGGAGAATTTAAAAGAGCGTTTGCAGCGTCTACAATGCATGATTTTTTTAATGTTTTTGTTGTAATAATTTTGTTTCCACTAGATCACATAACTGGGTTCATTACAAAAATGGCCGAAAACGGTACAGAGTTTGTAATTGCATCTGGTTTCACAGCTACCAAGCCAAATAGTCCTATTAAGGCAGCAATTAAATGGGGTTCTAACAATATTTTGGATGGATTATCGTCAATCCCATTCATTAACAATCTGAGTGAAAACTCTTATAGAGTTTATGCAGTCTTGTTGATAGTTATAGCTATTGGGTTAATCTTTCTTTGCTTGAAAAATGTAGTTTCAAATATGAGATCATTGATGATGAATCAAATTGAAATGGGCTTAGATAGAGCACTTGCAAAAGGTGGTGGACTATTTGCAATTTTGATTGGTATTCTTATTACTTTCTCAGTTCAGAGTTCAAGTATCACAACATCTATACTTGTCCCAATTGTTGGTTCAGGCATTTTATCCATACAAAATGCATTTCCCATTACGCTTGGCGCAAATATTGGAACTACAATAACTGCAGTTCTAGCAAGCTTTGTTGTAGATAATACTGCTGGATTAACAATTGCATTGCATCATGTATTTTTTAACACAATAGGAGTCATGATTGTCTACCCGGTCAAATTTATCAGGAACTTACCAGTTAACTTAGCTGTGACTTTCAGCAATGTGGTGGCTAAAAGAAGATATATTGCAATTTTGTATGTATTGGTAACATTTTTGTTACTTCCTTTACTGGGAGTAGTAATATCTAATTAAAGGAGAAATATGAGTAGTGAATCATTAGATAGTATTGATGCAAAATTAAGTGAGATGCTTACAAATAGTATGAGAATTTATGATCTTGCAATGAACTGTCTTCTTGGAGATACAAACCTAGATTCAGTTAGAGATGACCTATATTCAACAGATAAAAAAATCAATGAATTACATCGTGATGTTAGAAGAGAAATGATTATTCATTCCGCGGTCAACTCAAGAAGTCTAGACATCCCCCTTCTTCTCTCCTATATGACCATGTCAAAAGATATTGAGAGAATTGGCGATTATTGTAAAAATTTATTTGAAATCGCAGAAACTGGAAATACATTTACGCAAGGTGATGAGCTTGATAATTATATTGAGTTGAGAAATGACATAGGAAAACTTATTGTATATTTACAGTCCTGTTTGAATCTTGACGATGAGTCAAAAGTACAGGATTTAATAACACTTGGATCATCCCTGTCAACAAATCTTGATGATAAGATTACTGCACTCCTTGAAAATAAGGAAAAAGTTCAATATCCAGTCGCAACAACGTTACTTTATCGTTATCTTAAAAGGATTGTTTCACATATTGTGAATGCGAGCACTGCCTTAATTATGCCAACCGATCAAATAGATTATCTAGACGAATAATTTAATTTACGTTCCAGGTTCCAAGAGATCTTATAAGCTTATCAAGTTCTCCTTCACCTTTTTGTTCAATAGATAAGTCAATTTGTTCTCTGACTTCATCATTGTAAGTATCTCTTTCAACTTTTCTAAAGATACCTACTGGTGTTGGTCCATAAGGTCCATGAGATAATCTTGATAATGAAAAAGCAATTGAAGGGTTATCTTTTGTAATGTCATGAACATAAATCTCACTATCATCTATCTCTGATCTTTTGACAATGACTGCTTCTCCATCACGAATCGTTACAGCATTCTCATCTTCTGCCCCAAAGATAACTTTCTCACCATGTTTAAGATTTATACGATTTGCTATTTTTCCTTCCTTAGATGTTAACTGCTCAAAAGCTTTGTCATTAAACACATTACAGTTTTGATAAATCTCAACATAAGCTGAACCTTCATGTTCAGATGCTGCTCGCAGTACCTCTGCTGTAAGATCTCTATCCATATCAATAGACCTAGCAACAAATGATGCTTCAGCTCCTAAGGCTAAACTCATTGGGTTTAATGGAAGCTCTACAGAACCAAAAGGAGAAGATTTTGTTTTCTTTCCTTCTTCACTGGTAGGGGAATACTGTCCTTTGGTAAGTCCATATATTTGGTTATTAAACATTAAAATCTTCATGTTTACATTTCTTCTCAATGCATGAATTAAGTGGTTTCCTCCAATAGATAGGGCGTCACCATCTCCTGATACTACCCAAACTGAAAGATCAGGATTAGATGCACTAACTCCAGTAGCTACTGCAGGAGCACGACCATGGATAGAATGTAAACCGTATGTGTTCATGTAGTAAGGAAATCTTGCTGCACAACCAATGCCAGATACAAACACAATATTTTCTTTTCTGATACCTAATTCAGTCATAAAGTTTTGTACAGAAGCAAGAATTGTATAATCACCACACCCTGGGCACCATTTAACCTCTTGGTCACTAGCAAAGTCAGCTCTTTTATATGAGAGAGGAATTTTACTCATCAGTCTTTACTTCCTCTTTTTTCTCTTCCTCTACCTTGTTTCTTTCTTCATCAATGTCTTGAACAAGTTCTTTATTCTCAGGCATATTCTCATCAACTTTTTCAATAATTCTCTCAGTCACTCTTTCCGTGACCCTTTCGACAACTCTCTCTACTACAGGTTCTTGAGCTTCTGCTGCTGGTTCTTCAGATGTATCTGATTTTACTTCTTCAACAACTGGTTCTTCTTCAACAACCGGCTCCTGGGTTTCTGCTGCTGGTTTATCTGCACTCATTTCTTCTAAAACTTGCTCAACAGGTATACCTAATGCTTTTGCACG
>CABZMN010000019.1 GCA_902526825.1 uncultured Candidatus Actinomarina sp.
ATAATGACTTGATTTTCGTAACTTCCATATTATGTGAACCTAAAAAACCACTTTTTAATCCAGTTTCATCAATTAACAGCATACAATTCATCATTGCTGCACCTGCATCAACATACCAGTAGGGTACACTCCAATTTTTTGAGCTTGTCTCATTTTTTTTATCCATCATCTTATATCTTTCGTGATAAGCAGCCTCATTTATCAAGATTAAAAAAATTGCTTTAGAATTGGAGATCCATTTACCAAATCCTTTTTCTATATAAGTTTCCTCATTTGCATAAATTGCTAATTTTTGAATACTTTCTTTATTTTCAACTGAAACAATCTCTATACCTCTTGAAAAACCCGCAGTTGGTATTTTTATTGTTAGCTTTGGTATATCAGATAAATCAGGATTAGTTTCGTCAGATTCAATATAATTTCTAACAATTCTTCTATTTAAAATTAGATTTTGCAGATAGGTTTTTTCATTCACCATTTGTTAAGATAAAGTCTTTTACCATATCACCAACATCTGAGGTACCCATACCCATTTTCCCAGCGGATAGAGAGTCAAGATTTTGAGCAGTTTTTATAATTGAGTTTTCTAATTCACTAGCATATTCTTTCTCACCTAATACATCAAGCATCATTGATGCAGCAGCGATACATGCAAGTGGATTGATCACATTTTTACCTGTGTATTTTGGAGCTGATCCTCCAATTGGCTCAAACATTGAAACTCCGTTTGGATTAATATTACCACCTGCAGCGATACCCATTCCACCTTGGATCATTGCACCCAAATCTGTAATAATATCCCCAAACATATTATCTGTAACTATCACGTCAAACCACTCTGGATTTTTTACCATCCACATGCAAACTGCATCAACGTGGCCATAGTCAGTTTCTATATCTGGATATGTTTCTGCAACCTCATAGAACACTCTTTCCCATAAATCATGAGCATATGTCAAAACATTTGTTTTTGCACAGAGTGTTATTTTTTTTCTATTATTTTTACTTGTAAATTCAAAAGCATACTCAATACATCTTTGTATGGCGCTACGTGTGTTTATAGATTCTTGAGTTGCAACTTCTTTATCTGTTCCATAGTGAATATAGCCACCGGCACCAGCATATAAACCCTCCGTATTTTCACGTACAACAACAAAATTGATATCATCTGGGGTTTTATTTGCCAGTGGTGTTTCAACGCCTTCATATAAAACAACTGGTCTAAGATTTATGTACTGGTCAAATTCTTTACGTAATTTCAAAAGAATTCCTTGTTCAAGAATTCCAGGTTTAACGTCCGGATGCCCTATAGCTCCTAAAAGTATTGAATCACTATTACCAAGTTGTTCGATGTCTGAATCTGTTACTAGGTCCCCAGATTTTAAATACCTATCTCCACCTAAATCATTTTCAATAAAATCAAATTCAACATTAAATTTTGATTTTGTGTGTTCCAAAACTTTAATTGTTTCATCAACAACTTCTGGCCCGGTACCATCTCCACCAATAATTGATATTTTATATTTTTTCATATTACCTATTCAATGCATTCAAGAAAGACTCAACTGAACCTTGTACCACATCAGTTGATACAGCTCTTCCTTGTTTAAGATTGTGTCCATCATTTATAATAGTTACAATTTCAGCTGTGGCATCAGCTCCTTTAGTTATACTTTCAACTCTATAGTCTATTAATACAGCATCAGACTGTAATATTTCTTTTACAGCTTTGAATGCTGCATGAATCATTCCATCACCTTCAGCTTCTTGTGTTTTATTGTCACCATTAACACTTAAAGTAATTTTTGCTGATGCAAATTGGTCCTTACTATTTACTGATACAGATACTAGTTTCACTGGTGCTTCATTGATTTCAACTTGACCAATAATTGCTCGAAGTTCATTTTCTACAATTTCACCCTTTCTATCTGCTAACTTTTTAAATTTTTCAAAACTTACATTGAATGTTTCTTCATCAATCTCAATTTCAAGTTTTTCTAAAGCGTCTTTAAAACCAGCTCTACCAGAATGTTTACCAAGCACTATTTTTGACTCTTGTCCAACCGAATCAGGAGTCATAATTTCATATGTCATTGTATTTCTTAAATAACCATGCTGATGTATTCCTGATTCATGACTAAATGCATTTCTTCCTACGACCGCTTTGTTGTATTGAACTGGGTATCCAGTTAGTTTTGAAACAAGTCTGGACGTTTCTGAAATTTCTGTAGTTTCAGCATTTATTTCAACACCATATTGATCCTGTCTGGTTTTGATTGCCATTATTATTTCTTCTGTAGATGTATTACCTGCTCTTTCTCCAATTCCATTTATTGCACCTTCAATTTGTCTCGCTCCAGCATTTATTGCTGTTAATGAGTTCGCAACCGCAAGACCTAAATCATTGTGACAATGCGTGGAGATGATTACATCCTCATTTTTACCCCTGACTTCACTGTAAACTTTTTTCAATAGTTCTAGATAATCACTAGGTGTCGCATACCCAACAGTGTCAGGAACATTTATTGTGGTTGCACCTTCTTCAACAGCAACCTTTAATATCTCTATTAAAAAATCATGGTCTGTTCTTGTGGCATCTTGTGCTGAAAACTCGATATCTTCACAAAGTTTTTTGGCAAATCTTACTGACTCCTTAGCATCTTTCAAAACTTCTTCTTTTGTTTTTCTGAGCATGTGTTCCATGTGAATATCAGAAGTAGAGGTAAATACGTGTATTCTTGATTTCTTTGCAACTTTTATTGCTTCATGAGCTTGTTCAATATCTTCTTGAACACACCTAGCTAGAGAGGCAATAGTTGAATTTTCTATATTATTTGCAATTAGATTAACTCCTTCCCAATCCCCAGGGGAGGAAGCAGCAAAACCAGCTTCTATAATATCAACTTTTAGTTTCTCTAATTGTTGAGCAATAAGAAGTTTTTCAGATGGCGTAAGAGCAATTCCGGGACTTTGCTCGCCATCTCTTAAGGTAGTGTCAAAAATAATTAACTGGTCAGAACTCATATATCTTTTTTGATATCTTTAGCATCTAAAAAGGGCATCATATTTCTTAGTTCTTTACCAATATTTTCAATTTGATGGTTTGATGCTT
>CABZMN010000020.1 GCA_902526825.1 uncultured Candidatus Actinomarina sp.
AAGAAAGTCCATTTTCTTCTCTAAGTGAGCTAGATTTGTAAGTTGAAAGGAAATAATTATGGCAGTACCTAAAAAGAAAATGTCAAGATCTAGGACAAGAAGGCGTAAAGCTCAACATAAAGTTGCAAAACCGCATTATATAATTGATCCTGAAACTGGTGTTGCGAAACAATCTCATAGGGTTAATCCTGTTGATGGGACTTATAATGGTCGCCAAGTTAAAGACCCTGAATCAAATTAATTAATCATGAGTACGATTGCTGTTGATGCAATGGGTGGTGACTCTGCTCCTGAAGAAGTTGTAAAGGGAGCTATTCTTGCCAAAAAAGAAGGAGTCGATGTAATTCTTTCAGGTGACGAAAATCTTATAAAAAGCTATCTTGGTAATGAAAAAATACCGGTTATAAATTATCCACAAGTTATATCAATGGATGATGATCCTGCAAAAGCCATAAGATCAAATAAAGATTCCTCAATTATTGGAGCATTAAATTTAGTAAAGGAAAAAAAAGCTGACGCGGTATTTTCTGCAGGCTCAACAGGGGCAACACTTATTGGTGCAATATCAGTATTAGGAAAAATTAAAGGTGTAACAAGACCTACTATTGCATCTGTATTACCAGGTAAAGAAAAAGAGGTAATACTAGTTGATTCAGGGGCAAACTTAGAAGTAAAGCCAAAAGTTCTCTATCAATTTGCAATCATGGGTTCAAAATTATCAGAACTTTTATTTGATATCGAAAATCCAAGAATTGGACTTATCAACAACGGTGAGGAAAGCTCAAAAGGAAGAGAATTAGAAAAAGCTACATTTAAACTTCTCAAATCATCGCAATTAAATTTTATTGGAAATGTTGAAGGTAAAGATTTTGCAAATTCAAAAGTTGATGTTTTTGTTACAGATGGTTTTACAGGGAATGTTGTACTAAAAACTTTGCAGGGAGTTGCAAAATTACAGCAAGATCTTATTTCAAAATCTTTAAAAGAAAATTTATTCAAACCTCTTCTAGTACCTGTAAAAAATGCAATATCACCTGTAAAAAGTATGCTTAATCCAAATTCAACGAATGGATCTTATTTACTTGGTGTTAATGGACTTGTAATTATTGGCCATGGTTCTTCAAACTCTGAAGCTATTAAGAACGCATTATTGTTTACAAGTAGAGCTGTAGAAAAGCGATTCATTAATAAATTTACAGAAGTTTCAAGTGAATTATGAATGTAAAAGATTTAAAAAAATTTGAACAAAATATTGGATACTCATTTAAAGATATTAAACATTTAAAAATAGCTCTAACTCATAAGTCTTATATTGATGAAGATCCAACTTCACAAACTAATCAAAGATATGAATTCATCGGTGATACCATACTCGATTTCGATTTATCAATATTTCTATTTAACAATTATCCAAACTTAGATGAAGGCAGTCTTACAAAAATAAGATCTGGCGCTGTAGATCAAAATGCTCTCGTTGAACTTGGGAAGAAGATTCAGATAGGTGATTACTTATTGTTAAGTAAAGCAGAAGATAGCACTGGTGGGAGAGATAAAAGTTCAATCATTGAGGATGCTGTTGAAGCGTTAATTGCTGCAATTTATTTTGATGGGGGACTAAAAGAAGTAAATAATTTTGTTTCAAAATATATATATCCATTGATTGAAAATTTATCAAAAAATCCAGGTGAAAAAGACTACAAAACACGTATTCAAGAACATTTTGCTAAAAAAGGTAAAAAAGTAAATTATGAAACTTTATCAAAGGGTCCAGATCATAATAAAGAATTTCAAGCTTCTGTGTTTCTTGAAAATAAAGTTATAGGAAAAGGAACTGGAAAATCGAAGAAAAATGCAGAACAAATGGCTGCAAAGAATGCATTTTCTGATATCAAGGAATAAATCTTTTTTTTAATTAAAGCAAAAATATAAATATTTAGTATCCTTATAGATAACAACAGGGTTAAATATATGCACTTAAAATCAATAGTTGCGAGTGGATTCAAGTCATTTGCTGAAAAAACTACAATAAATTTATCTGAATACACCAATGTTATTGTTGGTCCTAATGGATCTGGAAAATCTAATATAGTTGACGCTATTTCATGGGTATTAGGTAATCAAAGTCCGGGTACTCTAAGAACGAACAAAATGGAAGATGTAATTTTTGCAGGAACAGAAAAACTTGGAGAAAAAGGTTTTGCTGAAGTATATTTAGTCTTTGACCTAGGCGATAATAACAATTTCAATTCAAGTGAAGTATCTATTGGAAGAAAATTATACAGAGATGGTACTTCAGAATATTTCATGAATGGTCTAACTTGTAGGCTGCTTGATATTCAAGAATTTTTAAATGATGTGGGTATAGGCAAACAACAGCACATAATTATCTCTCAAGGCCAAATCACAGAAATTCTGAATGCTAAGCCTGAAGACCATAGAATTACTATTGAAGAAGCATCTGGGATACTCCCATATAAGTTAAAAAAAGACAAAGCTTTAAAAAGAATAGAATCTGGGGAAAAAGAAATTAAAAGAGCAAAAGATGTTCTTCGTGAGATAAAAAAACAGATTGATCCACTAAGAAAACAGGCTGAACAAGCTCAGCTTCATAAGGAATTGTCTGAAGTTTTAAAATTTAACAAAACAAAACTTAATATTCTGCAATATAGAAATTTCAATAAAAAATATGATGATATCAAATCACAACTAGAAGAAGTAAACCGATTTATTAATGATCTTGATTCTAAACTTGA
>CABZMN010000021.1 GCA_902526825.1 uncultured Candidatus Actinomarina sp.
CTAAAATTGAATCCTCAATATTCCTTATAAGCCTTCTTTTATTAATTTCAACATCAGGTGTTTTAATTTCATACATTTCATGAAACTTTAGTAATTGATCAACATTCAATTGTTCTAATTCAGATCTTATAGCTGGATCAGTAGGTCTAAACTCAAAACTATTAATAAGTGAACGAAAATACAAACCGGTGCCACCAACAACAAGATAATCTTTTTCAAAGGATTTTTCTGGGATTTCCATCTCGATTAAGTAATTGAGATAATCTACTACAGAAAAATTTTGATCAGGTTCAGCTATATCAAGACCGTAATATAAAACCTGTGATCTCATTACATCATTTGGTTTAGCAGTGAGAATATCCAATCCATTGTAAACTGCCATTGAATCCAGGGAAATTATATCAAAGCTTCTTTCAATAGCAATTTCGTGAGCAAGTTTTGATTTTCCTGATGCAGTAATCCCTGTAAGAAAATAAAGCAAGATTACAAAGTGGCTTTCAAGAAAAAAGGTGTTGTATCATATATTTTCACATTTAAAAGTTTGCCAATATTTTCACTACTAGATTCGAGATGAACTATGTGACCACCTTCTATACGACCAGTCAGAATATTGTTATCTTTTTTTGAGACTTTCTCTATAAGCATCGTTTGTTTCGTATTTTGGTATCTTTTATACCTTTTTTCGCTGATTTCAGTTTGTCTAACTTTTAATCTCATAAATCTATCATCTATAACTTCTTTTTCAACAAATTGATCGACATAATCGGATGCAACTGTTCCAGGTCTTGGTGAAAATTTAAACATATAAATCAAATCAAATTCAGCATAATTAACTACATCCATTGTTTGTTGAAAGTCGTCCTCGTTTTCACCAGGAAAGCCAACAATTACATCAGAAGATATGGACACGTTAGGAATTAATGATTTAATTAAATCTATCTTTTCAAGGAATCTCTTTTGGTTATAACCTCTATGCATTGAAGATAATATTTTATTACTCCCACTTTGGAGTGGAATATGAATTTGATTCGCTACTTTTGGTAAGTCTGCAACGGCTTTTAATGTTTCTATTTTAAAATCTTTGGGATGAGGTGATGTAAATCTAATTCGTTCAATACCATCAATTTCGTGAATTTTGTAAAGAAGTTCAGTGAAATATGGTTTTCTCCTATTATTGATCATTAAATCTCTACCGTAAGAATTTACATTTTGACCAAGTAACGTTATTTCTTTAACTCCATCATGAGCAAGACTTCTAATTTCATTGATAATGTCTGAGGGTCTTCGACTTATCTCTATACCTCTTACAGAAGGTACGATACAAAATGTACAACTATTATTGCAACCAATTTGAATTGTAACAAAGGCACTTACACTTGACTCTCGTACAGCGGCGATTTCTGTTTCAATATCCGTTGTTTCTTCAATAATCTCTGTAATCGGACCCCAGTCTTCTGCCTGGTTAAGTAAATTAATTATTTCTGTCGTATTGTGCGTTCCAATAACAACGTCTACCCATGGTGCTCTCTCTCGTACTAATTCCTTATCTTTTTGAGCGGCGCAACCACCCACAAGTAATCGTCTATTTGGTTCAAGTGATTTCCATTTCTTTAAATGCCCTAATGTTCCATATAATTTATCATCCGCATTTTCTCTGATAGTGCAGGTATTAACAAAAAGTACATCAGCATTATCTATATCATCAGATTTTGTCATACCATCATTGTTAAATATTCCAGCTATTTTTTCTGAATCATGCTCATTCATCTGACAACCAAAAGTTTTTATATGATATTTAAGACCATTTCTAGATGCTTTTGGTCTAATTTTATTTTCTATGTGTATAGAAGTTTTCACATAACAAATTATAAAAAAATAATTAGGAAAATTAAGTTATTTTTTGTTTTTAATCTCTTCTGCAGATTCATCTTCATTTTCAGTTGTTTCATCTTCAACAACCTCAACTTCATCTGATTCAATAAGACCTACAGCTTTATAAACATCTGTCTCTAGCTGTAGAGCAAGGTCAGGATTCTCTCTCAGAAAACGCTTAGAATTCTCTTTACCTTGACCAAGTTGTACTTCATCATATGTAAACCAAGCTCCTGCTTTTCTAGCAATACCGTGCTCTACTGCAACATCTAAAAGGCTACCTTCTCGAGATATACCCTGGCCAAACATAATATCAAACTCTGCCTCCCTAAATGGTGGAGCAACTTTATTTTTAACAATCTTGGCTCTTACACGGTTTCCTATTTGTTCTGGTCCAACCTTCAATGTTTCTATTCTTCTAACATCAATCCTTACAGATGAATAGAATTTAAGAGCTCTACCACCACTGGTTGTTTCAGGAGATCCCCACATAACGCCAATTTTTTCACGGATTTGGTTAATAAAGATTACAGTTGTACCTGATTTGTTGATTGAGCCAGTTAATTTACGCAAGGCTTGT
>CABZMN010000022.1 GCA_902526825.1 uncultured Candidatus Actinomarina sp.
CAGAATTAAATTCAAAGTTAGAGATGATAAAACAAATGAATTAAAAGTAACTGGTAGATTTAAAAACACTGTTGATTGTCAAGATGATAATTTAATTATTGACCCAACGACAAGTACCACGATTCCGATTATCACTACCACAACTTCTTTAATCGGTCTTGATGAAGACTCAGACGATAATCAAGATTCAGAAAATGATGATAACAACACAAATAATGATGACGATGATTCAGAAAATGATGATAACAACACAAATAATGATGACGATGATTTTGATGGTGACGAAGATGATGATTTTACCGAACTAACCGATAATAGTTTAGTAGTTTGGGAAGATTTTGAAGAAGACATATTTTTTACAGATGGAAATTATCGAGTAAGATACCGTTTCACTGAAGACTCAATAGAATTGGCAGATACAGGAATAAACCTAGACTATGCCATAGCGGGTGGATTAATATTTTTAGTTTCAGGTTTAATTTTATTTACAAGTTCAAGAAAAAAAAGACTACTTGATAGCGATATATCTCTGGAAGATATTTATAAAAATTCATATAAAATTAAAACAAAAATTGAAAAATTAATTACTTCTAAAGTTGAAATTAATATTGATATAAATAAGTTTGCACCATATGCAAAAAGTTTTGTGAATTATTCTTCAGAAATACAGGCACTAAATAGCGAGCTTGAATACACACTTGTTGCAATTGAAAATATAAAAAAAATATGCGAAGAGAAAAACCAGGTCCTATCTAGAGATATTTTAGAAGAGCGTTTAGGATTAATTTCTAAAAATTTTCAAATTGTTTACACAGTTGATAATATATCTAACGAAAATAAACAAAAAGTAAAAAAAGTTCCAAAAAAAGAAACAAAACAAATAAAACGCAAGTTTTTTGAAAGAAAGTCAATAAAGCGATTTTCTACATCATTTGCAACTTTATTTATTCTTACTGGGATGGGATTTGGAATTTTTGCAACCCAGCAGGTGTTTTTATCTGATGTGTATCAAAAGAATGCTCAAGAATATTTAGAAACAGTTTTTTTAGGAGAAACTGATGAAGAGAAACCAGATGTTTTAAAATCATCAAATCCTTTAAGAATTATTCAATCTGATAATCCGGTATTTAACTTTTTTGATGAATTTGAAATTATAAATCAAGTCGTTGACTCTCAACAATATGAACCAAAGGTTTTTGGACTTCTTGAAATTCCTGATATAAGAGTAAAACAATATATTGTTTCTGGTACTGGTGAAAATGACCTTCAGTTTGGGCCTGGACATTATATTCAAACTAATCTTCCAGGTTCTGGTGGCAATGTTGGTATTGCAGGTCATAGGACAACTTATGGAGCTCCTTTTAGCAGATTAGATCAAATTAAGATTGGGGACGAAATTTATTTATCTTTTGGTCCTAACAAATATTTTTATATCGTTGACGAAATTCAAATTGTAAGCCCTGAGGAAGGTCAGTATGTTCTCTATAATCGGGGGGATGACAGATTAACCCTTACAACATGTCATCCAAAATACTCTGCTAGACAACGACTCGTTATATCCGGTTTATTAACAAAGATTGAGAATGTAAATTAAATGAGTGCTAATAATATAAATATAGATGGTAGGTCACTCAGAGGACAAAAGACATACGAGCAGATACATTCAAAGCTAATTAACAGTGCTGTGGACTTGTTTAATAATTCAAAGATTCCACATGAAAAAATTACTGTAACCGAGATTGCTAAACATGCTGGCGTATCCACCGCAACGGCATACAATCATTTTCCTGAAAATAAACTAGATATTTATGGTTCACTATTTCAAGAGGGATTTAAAGATGTTGTAGATGATTTTCAGATTTTTATGAAGTCAAAACCTAAATCTGAAGATGCGATAAAAACTTTTTTAAATAAAATAGCTCTAAAATGTGTTGAGCTAGGTGATGCTATCCGTTTTGCATGGTTTCAGGTGAGAGATATTCAATCAAGTGGAAAATGGATCCAAAATGAACCCTTTGATGTTTTGTACAGTCTGTGTGAAGAGCAAAAGGATATTGATTCTAGAAATTTAGCTGACGATATTTTTCAGATGTTTAATGGCGTCACTTTTCTATGGTTAAGATATGACAAAAACTACCAAGTTTGGTCAAAATACACCGATGAATGGTATCTTGAAAATGTACGACAAATATTTGATAAGGCCATAAAAATT
>CABZMN010000023.1 GCA_902526825.1 uncultured Candidatus Actinomarina sp.
GGCAAGAATAAATAGACCAGCAATTTTTTTATACGGTGGAAGCAGCCTTCCTGGAGTCTACAAAGGAAAAGACATATCTATTGTGGATGTTTTTGAGGGAATTGGTGCATTCGAAAAAGGGATAATTAGCGAAGAAGAGCTGTATGAAATAGAATGCAATGCCTGCCCAGGACAAGGCTCTTGTGCAGGGATGTTTACAGCTAACACAATGGCTTCTGTTGGAGAAGCTATTGGGATGAGTTTACCTGGCACTGCTTCAATTCCTGCTGAAGATCAAAGGTTAAGAACAGCAGCAAAAGAATCAGGTTTACAATTAAATTATTTATTGAAAGAAGATATCAAACCAAGAGACATCATGACTTTAGAGGCGTTTAAAAATGCAATCACAACAGTATTAGCTCTTGGAGGTAGTACAAACGCAGTATTGCATTTGTTAGCTATATCCTATGAAGCAAAAATTAATCTTGAGCTAAATACTTTTGATGAGCTAGGTAAATCAGTTCCACATCTTGCAGATATGAAACCGTTTGGAAAATATCATATGGTTGATCTAGACAAAATTGGGGGAGTTCCAGTAGTATCCAAAATCCTCCTTGAAAATAAACTCATAGATCCTGATTGCCTGACAGTTACCGGAAAAACTGTTGGTGAAAACTTAGAAAATATTAATATTCCAAAAAGTCAAGATGTAGTTTCGTTCCCAGACAATCCAATTTCAAAAGAAGGAGGAATAGCTATCTTGAATGGGACACTTTCACCAAACGGATCGGTTGTAAAAACAGCGGGTATTGAAGTAAATGAATTTTCTGGCCCTGCAAATGTTTTTGAAAGTGAACAGGACGCTATAGATGCGTTATTCAACAACAAGATTAATAAAGGAGATGTTGTTGTGATTAGAAACGAGGGGCCGAAAGGTGGTCCAGGTATGAGAGAAATGCTCCAAATAACAGCTGCAATAAAAGGTGCAGGTTTTGGAAAAGATGTTCTATTGATTACTGATGGTCGATTTTCGGGTGGAACTACAGGTTTATGTATTGGCCATGTAACACCAGAAAGTTTTGATCTAGGGCCTATTGCAATATGTCAAAATGGTGATTTTATAAATTTGAATTTATCAAAAAGGGAGTTGAATATAGAATTGACAGAATCTGAGATTAAAAAAAGATTTGAGTCCTATAAACTTCCAGAACCAAGATACAAATCTGGAGTATTAAGTAAATACTCAAAATTAGTTTCAGGAGCTGATTCAGGAGCGGTTACCTCATAAGTTAACAATGATTTTTATATCAGATATTCATCATGGATTAGATTCCTTAAATACCTTACCTAAAAATAAGGGTCCATTAATAATTTTGGGTGATTTAATTAATTGGATAGATTACAGAAATGGAGATGGTATCGCAAAAGATGTGTTTGGAGAAGAAAATGTAAATGAGTTAATTCAGCTCAGAAAAAAACATGATTTTTCTAAAAGAAAAAAAATGTGGGAACAATTATTTTCAGAAGATAGGGAATTAAAACAGAAAAAAATACAGGATTCGATATACAAGCAGTACGAAGAGGTATTCCAGATACTTAAAAATTTTGAAGTATTTTTGATACCTGGCAATGTAGATAGTCTCGAAATACTCGAAGAAACTAAAACAAAAAACGTTATAAATGTTGATGGAAAAGTCCTTGATTATAAAAACATAAAATTTGGTTTTGCAGGTGGAGGAGTTCCAACACCAATAAATGCAAGAGGAGAGATTACAGAAGAAGAGTTTAAAACTAAATTAGATAAATTAGGTGATGTTGACATTATATGTACTCATGCACCACCGTATATTGATGAATTGATAACAGATGTTATTACGAATAAAAAAGAACAAGGATGGAAAAGTTTAAAAACATTTATAGAAGACATAAAGCCAAAATTTTCATTATTTGGAGACATACACCAACCCAAAGCATATGAATGGATAGTCGGCAGTACAAAATGTATTAATGTTGGATATTTTCGTTCAACTAGTAGCTATTTAGATTTAGAATCTTTAAAAATATGAAAATTTTAGCATTCGATGTTGGTG
>CABZMN010000024.1 GCA_902526825.1 uncultured Candidatus Actinomarina sp.
GAATTGCATTTGAAGCAGCAGAAGATATGCATAATAACGGTATTACACATTATGAAAGCAGATACGCTCCCCTATATTCGGTTAACAGTTCATTAACTGCAGAAGATGTAATAGATGCTATAAATTCTGGTTTTAAACAGGCTGAAGAGTTATATGGTATAAAATCTGGTCTCATTTTATGTGGGATGAGAAATGATTTAGATAATGTAAAACAAGTATCTCAAATTGCCATTGATTATAAACACAAAATAATTGGCTTCGATATTGCTGGACCTGAATTAAATTATTTACCATCATTATTTAGTAGTGAATTCAATAAGTTGGTTGAAAACAATGTTAATTTAACAATACATGCTGGTGAAGGTGATGGAGTTAATTCTATTCAAGAAGCATTAGATAATGGTGCAAAAAGGATCGGCCATGGTGTAAGAATAATTGAAGATATTGACCTGGAAACAGGCTTATTTGGTCCTACAGCAACATATATTTATGAAAATAATATACCACTGGAAATTTGTATTACTTCAAACATACACACAAATATGTACTCTGACTATAAAGATCATCCGATAAAAAAATTATTAGAACTAAACTTTCCAATTACGATTAATACCGATAACAGACTAATGAGCAACACAAGCATATCAAAAGAAATTACTATTGCAGAAAGTTTAGGTATAAATAATGCAAATAAATTGTTAGAAGAATCAGCTAGCTATAGTTTCTTGAATAATTTCTGAATTATTCTTACTGAGTATATTGTAAAAATCTTCTTCATTGAAAAGTTTAAAGTTAAGATTTGGATAAAGTTTACGTGCCATTTTTAACTTTTTTCGTTTTTTTGTTATAAGATTTTGGTTCATTGTCGTGATCTCAACAAACAAATTGAGCGTTGGTAAGTAAAAATCAGGTGTAAACATTTTTTTTATTGACCCACTACCCCACTCTAAAGGGAAACTAACGGGTTCATATATCCATTCAATTTCAAATAAATCTAAGTGTTCTGAAAATGTTTTTTCGGAGGGATGAGCGAATTTCATGCATTCGTTGCAGAAATTTTTTCTGGATAAAGAGAATGAATTTCTGCTTCCGTTTCAGTGTGAATTGGCCCTAGTGAAATACCAAAGACAGCTTGTCCCTGTTTAATCAAATCTAACATTTCATTGTTGTTTGTTATTACATATATTGATTTACCATCAGAAAAAATTGAGACATCTGAAATGTTAATATTTTTCCCTAAAATTTGTTTAATATTTTTAAGAGCAACTCTTATTTTTTGAAGACTAACTCCAGCTTCTCTCAATTTGTTAACTAATTTGATCTTTATAATATCCTGAAATGAATAAATTCTATGATATCCAGACCCTTTTATATTTCTAATTGAAGCATCAACTAGTGATGTTGTTGTCCAATGATCAAGTTGTCTGTATGATATTCCAGTAATCTTACAAACTTCTGGTCCTGTGTAACCCTGTTGCATAAGGTTAATTTACTAGCAAAAAATATATAATCAAGGTTTTATGCAAAATCCTCTGGATTTATATTTTCAATAAAACTCTTAAATTCCTCAATTTCATTAACTTTATCATTAATTAGATCAATTGAATTGTTTAAAAAAAGATCTTCATTTACAGAAATTGTAGTATCTGCTCTTAATGCAAGAGCTATTGCGTCACTTGGTCTAGCTGATAAGGAAACTCTACCCTGGTCTCCAAGAATTATAATTTCTGCAAAATAAGTATTGTCATGAAGATCTGAGATAACAACTTCATCAATATTTCCATTTAGAGATTCAATAATATCAATAATTAGATCATGAGTTTGTGGTCTTGGATGTTTTATTCCTTCTTGTGCATAAGCGATCGATACTGCTTCAATAGTACCTATCCAGATTGGTAAAACTTTTTGACTATTAGGGTCAAGTAAAAGCATAATTGGTGTCTCGGTGTTTTCCTCTAATCTAATGCTATTTACTTCAACATTAATATTTTTTTTCATAATTTAAGAATAGATAAGTTCATAATAATTTAAAAAACAATATATAT